>DAOQAG010000010.1:0-8432 GCA_035353815.1 bacterium | reverse complement strand
CCGGCTTTCTTTCGGGGGGTACACGGCGCAAGGTGTCAGGTGGGAGCGAGAGTATAAATCTGGATCCCACCCGGCTTTATTTCGGGGGGTACTCTGCCCTGATAGATGAGCATAGCTGCCGGCCACGCTCTTTGGGTCACGCCGGTGCGAATCCGGATCTGGACCCCGCTCCTACTTCAGCTCCGCCGGGGTTTCCAGATCCCGCTCTCGATCCAGATCCATCTCCAGATCTAGGGGAGCACCCTGGTCGAGCCGATCCAGTTGGCGCCAAGCTCCGCATTCCAACCATTTCCCTTATTCGCAAAGCGGATGCAGCGCCGGTTGGCGCTTTGCTCTTTGGGATCGTTGATCTTTAAGTACATGTCATACTCTCCGGCAGGGACGCTACCGAAGGCGTCCAGCGAAAGCGAAAAATTCACATCACGCCACGCCGCGGCATGATCGGCCTTGCTGTCCAGGTCAGGCCGCCACTCCCTGGCGTCCAGATCAGTAAGCGCCGCGTAAACCTGAGAGCCATTCCGGGCTTTCAAAAGGATCGCCACATTCTTCTTGTTCACTATATGGCCAAAGCCGACGTTCTGGATCTTCCCCTCAAACCGCAGGGTACCCTTCTGCGCCACCCATTGGCTGGCCCTGGCCTCGCGCAGTACCAGGCGGTAGCCCAGCCGGTCGCGCACATACTCCATCGCGTTCCGGCCATTGTAGACCGGATCAAAGATGGCCTTGCGCGTGACGCCGTCGTGCGGCGGGGTAAACGGCGCCGTGACATTTTCTTCGGTGTAGACAAAATCACCCCAAAGCTTGTAGGTGCGCCGGTTATAATTCGTATTCAAATGCGTGGATTGCGCATAAGCGGCTTCATAAAGAACGTTCGGGCATCTGGGATAGATATTGGTGTCCGGGCCCGGCCCGACCGTTTCACCGCCGTAAAAGTTATTCTGATTTCTTATCCAGGTCAGGGCCGCGTTACGGTCATAATCCGCATAATTACCCGTGCCGATCAATGCATAGCCTTCGGAGAGCGAGCCATTGTCATCCGGTACGGCGCCGCGCGAGCCCGCCGAATAGCTATCGTTGAACATCCCAAAACGCTGCGCCGGGGTTCCGCGTGCCGGCTCCGGCATTAAATGCGTAAAGCTGTAATCGGTGCCATACTCCACGTTATACCAGGCCATGACGCCGCCCGCATGCACCAGAATGGAACGCGACGCGGGCACGTAGCCCAGCAGCGCGTTCAATAGCCAGTGGTACCCCTCCCGCGTTCTGGCATAGGAGGAGGAGTGCATTTCGCCCCACGGGCCGAAGATGCCTCCTTTGACCGCCATGATACACTCCTCGAATTCGCCGAACACATTCCCAAGCTGCCAGAGATGGTATTGCACCCAGTTTTTCTCCTCATGACCGGGGATGCCGCAGAGATCGGATGCATTCACGACGCCGGTTTCATACCAGACCCGCCCTTTCGGCGCCCCGGGTTCGCAGTCATGAATGAGCTGGTTGAATTTTTCATTATCCACATAGGTATGGCCCTGTCCGTCATAATTGAATTTCACAATGGCGACGGCCTCGCTCTCTCTCACCCTTTGCAGCGCCGCCCTGACGTAATCCAACGCAGCGGGTGTCAGCGGCTGGGTCGTTCCATACTGTGGCGGATGAGCGCCCTCCGCACTCCACGGACCAATGGGTCTTCCATCGAGAGGGGCATTCGACGAAAAGTTTTTCAGGTCAAATTCCATATAGACGATGCGGGCATCGACAGGGACCGTGGTGCCCGTGATGGTGGTTGCCAGCTCCGGAAAACCCGGAGTGCCGCTTTCAACCGGAATGACATAGGCCTCGGGCCGGTAAAAGCCCCGGTCCGGATTCGGAATATCCACCGGATTCTCTGTATAGTCCATCGACTGCAGCACCAGCGGAGCCGCGCCGCGATCCACCGCCCCTTTTGCGACGTTGCCGTTTCCGGGCGCGTTTCCCGCGCTGGCCGCCAGCAGCACGCCTGTCAGCGCCAGGCCCGGGAGAAGCACGAATGCCTTCACTCGCCATACTTTTTTCATAATCCGACCTCTGTTTTAAGATTACCTGATTCAGGGTTCCAGATACCAGCGGGGATGCGCCGTATTGTAGGCCTGCAGCGCCGTCCACTTGGCGCCGGAGGAGGTTGCTCTGCTCACGTTATCCAGATAGACGCCGTCGAATCCCATGTCGACGATCCTGTCGATGGAGGAGCGGCCCTCTGGAAAAAGGGAGTGATCGTAGCCTGGATTTTTATATCGGCTACCGCCGCGCACAATAATGTCCCGCCACTCCGGATGCCACCAGATCGGGGTGGCTTCATCCGCATATTGTCCGGCGTACGCCGGCCAGAGCAGCCAGTTGGGGATGCCAACGTCCCAAAATCGTTCACGGGCGGGGATAAAAACGCCATTCTCAACCGTGCCATGGAGGAAAGATCTGGGATCGGTATTGACCATGACGGGATCGGCAAACCACCGGTACAGTTCCGCTGTGCCGATGCTGAGATAGGCAATCACTTGCCGCCGGCCGCCCCGGGGTTTCCATTTGAGGCGCTCCACCTCTTCCCGGGTCAGAGAGCCCCCGTCGAAATGCGCGTCGATATAAAAAGCATCCCACTCCGAGGCCGCGAGTTCCTCGATATAGGCCTTCCGGCCTTCGTGCTGCGTATAGCCTTTGGCCACCCAGAAAAAATCCCATTCCGTGCCGTGGTCCGCGATCGCCTGAGCGACCACCTCCGCCTTGCCGGCAGGCTTGAATCGTCCGCCCGGGCAAGGAACCAGATATCCGGCCGTGGCGGTGATATCGAGGCGGCTGGCGGGATTAGCCTCCCAGTCCGGCCAGTTCGTGTATTTGCCAGTGCTGATCATGTAGAGATGGTTTTTCGCATCCATCATGCAATGAATATCCTTGCTGTTGAGGGTGTGCGCGATGCCGGCCGGTATGGGATGATGGATGATATCGTAGCGGTTGGAGGAAGGCGAATAGATCGGCATATAACCGGGATTTCCTTTCCCCGGCGACTGATACACCTCGGCGCTCAAACGCGGGTGCCAGAGGATGTTGTTCTCGGCGGCGATTCTCTGGTTCTCGGCAACCACCTTGACGGTGCTGCCATTGGTGTTGGCCGTACCCTTGATGCCCACCCTGGAGAGGTTGGCCAGCCGTGACACCGTAGTCGCGCTGAAATTTTCGATCCCCCAGCCATCGAGGAGGTGGAGGAGATTCCAGTCATAGCCATTTTCCGGATGGCCATCAAGATGGGCATATTCCAGCGTGTCCTGCGGAACGATCTGAAAGTCCGGATTCCGGCTCTTCGCCTTGATGGCGATCTCCATGATCAAGGCCTGCATCTTGCGGGCGCGCCCGACGGCGCTGACGTCATCCGGATCGCCATAATACGCTTCAACCTTGGCCGTCAGCTCGGCAATGGTCTGGCGACCTCGGGGCTGCCAGACGGAATTCTGTCCGGGCTCACCTGCGGCGGCGCGACGGCCGGGAATCCGGGCCAGGAGGGAGGGAGCGGCTCCCATGGCAGCCGCCGCGAGCATCCCGGTTCTGAAAAACTCTCTTCTCTTCATCACTTTTCCTTTATGTGAGTCGAGCCGATCAAATTGGCGCCAAGCTCCGCATTCCAGCTGTTCCCCTTGTTGGCGAACCGGATGCAGCGCTTGTTGGCGCTCTGTTCTTTGGGATCATTGATCTTGAGATAGATATCATACGCCCCGGCGGGAAAATCACCAAAGGCGTCCAGAGGAATCGAGAAGCTCAGATCGCGCCACGCAGAAAGATTGTCGGCCCTGCTGTTTAGATCAGACCGCCAATCTCTTGCGTCCAGGTTCGTCAGGGCCGTAAAAGTGCCGGTGCCATTTTTTGCGTGCAGCAGAATCGACACCCTTTTCTGGTTTACCACATTGCCAAAGCCGACGTTCTGGATCTTCCCCGCGAACACCAGGGTACCGTGCTGCTCCACCCATGCGCTGGCTTTCGCCTCACGCAACACCAGGCGGTAGCCCATTCTGTCCCGGAAATACTCCAGGCCGGTTTTGCCGTCATAGACCGGATCAAAGATGGCTGCTTGGGTTTTTCCATGGTAAGGCGGAGATTTTTCTGCGCCATTGGCCGGAAAGGTAACCGGAGCCGTGATGTTGGTTTCATTGTAAATAAAACTGCGCCAGCGGTTATAGCTGCCGTGTCTCATGTTCAGAGCGCTGGTCCGGAGTTGCTGAGCCTCAAGAATGGCGCCCGGCATCGTGCCAAAGACATTATCGCCGATGCCCCCTTCCCCCTGGAGGATCTGGTTTTGCTTGTTGATCCAGCTGACAATCTTGTAACGATCATAGCTAGAGTCATCCAGGCCCCACCACGCTTCGTCCGTGGCCGAGTCCGGATTCCAGCCGGGAAGCAGCATCCTGCAGCCTTCGGATAGCGAGCCGTTGTCATCCCAGGTACCGGCAGCATAACTGTCATTGAAAAAGCCAAACCGCGCCTCCGGTGAACCCTCCGGAGGGGCCGGCATGCGGTCGATATTGGAAAAGTCGTAATGGGTACCATAGGTCAGGTTATACCAGGCCAGGAATCCGCCCACATGGGTCAGGAGCGGCCGTGAAGCGGGCACCGCATCCAGATAGGCATCGAAGAGCTTCTTGTACTGCCGCGGATCCCGGGCGACCGGGGAGGTATGCATCTCGCCCCACGGACCGAACATGCCCGTCTTGACGCACATGATGACGTCTTCATAGTCGTGGAGAATCGGTTTCAGCTGCAGGATATGATATTCGGTCCAGTTTTTATCCGTATAGCCGGGGACCGTACACAGGGCCGAGGGATTATTGGCGGTTACATAAGTTGGCTCAGGACCCAGTATGAGGTGTTCGTTATCTCTTCCTTCAACATAATTAAATCCATTGCCGTCATACGAAAACTTGACAAAGGCGACCCCGTTCCCCTCTCTCACTTTCTGCAGCAGGCCTCGAATATAGTCAAGTGCATAGGGAGACAGCGCCTGCGTTTTACCTGTTCGTCCGGCAAAACTTTCCGGGCTGCCTTTATGGGGATCAGCGTCGTAATCCTTGCCGCTTTCCCGGCTGAGGAAGGCATTCGACGAAAAGTTGCACAAGTCGAAGCCCATAAAAGAGATGGAGGGTAGGGCCGAGACCCCGGTGCCGCCGACGTAGGGATCGACCGTGACCCGATTGAACGCCTCCGTCATCTCGATGTCATCGCCTTCCACCGGCGGCATCTGCCTTCCCTGGTAGAGGGGCGAACTGGCGTCCACGGGAACCCGGTGATCCACTTCAGGGGTGCGGCCAAACGGGGTCGGCGCGGACTGCCACCGGCCGCGATAGAAGCCCCGGTCCGGATTCGGAATATCGACAGGATTCTCGGTATAGTCGAGCGCTTGTAGCACCAGCGGGGCGATTGCTTTGTCATCCGCTCCTTGCGAAACACCATCGTTTCCGGGAGCCTTTGCTGCATAGGCGATAATAAAGAAGCCGCCCAACGCCAGGCCAATGATACTCCTGCTTACGAGCACGCCCGATACTTTTTTCATGACCGAACCTTTCATCTATCCAGGTACACGACCGGACCGTCGACCAGAAAATATGGATGCTGTCAACTATTGCTGATTAAGAACAGGCAGATAAAAAAAATGTTCGGGCACTCCCCGAACGCCATTTCCACCTAGCCTGAATGTATTAAAAATTGTTCGAACAACAAACAGAATATTAGATTTTTATCAATTGTTTGCCGAGGTTGGCAAAGCGGTCTTTGCGATGGCGCCATCGGACTGGCCATCGCTGCGGTCGAAAAAGGTTTTACGGTTATCTACCGCTCAATTTTCGACTTGACTGAAGAACTGGCTGAAGCTTCTGCTCTGGGCCAATGGAAACAGTTGATCCATAATTTGGTCAAGCCCGATTTGCTCGTGATTGATGAATTCGGTATGCGCAACCTCGCTCCAACCTCTGCCGAAGATCTCCTGGAAATAATTCATCGCCACTATCACAGAGGATCAACCCTGATCGCTACCAACCGAACGCTGGAAGATTGGGGCAAGCTCTTGGGCGATAATGCCGCCACATCGGCTATTCTGGACCGGATGATGCATACCGTCCATCTCATCATAATAGCCGGCAGAAGCTATCGCTTGAAACTCTCCGATGAGAAAGAACAAAAAGAACTTGATACTGAATCAAAAAAAGAATAAACTTAAGCGACCGCTGATTGGCCGCTTTTGATCTGCCCACCCCTGGCCGCTTTTAAAGTGCCCGCTGACAAAATAGTGTCCGAAAGTTTAGTGAAACACTGTCCGGATCTTTACTGAAACGCTGTCCGAATGTTTATTGAAATGCTAATTGTCCGAAAATTATTGAAGTTACCAGTGAAGATGACTTTGAGCTACCGGTACATCTGAATGCGGAACGACGGCGCATAATTCCGCCACATGTCAAACTAGAGGTTTGGCAAAGGAATGGCGGCAAGTGCTCAATCTGCGGCGCCGAGGATGAATTGCATTTTGATCATATCGTCCCTTTTGCAAAGGGAGGTACGTCGTTGACGGCTGCAAATGTTCAATTGCTTTACGCTCGGCATAACTTGGCTAAAAGAGACCGGATTGAGTGAAGTGTATTAGATACAGATAGTTTAATGCGGCTACAAGATAATTCGCATACTTGATATTGAAGCAGGGGGGATTTTCAGATGCGAAAGCGGCCCACAGTAGGATCGCAGGCTTTTAGGGCTTTTTCGGAATAGAATTACTCGAGAAGGGAGAATGGTAGTGGTTAATTTGTCTCGAGGGTTCGCAGCATGGAGATAAATTCCATGGCATTTAAAATATTGATTTCTGCTTTTGCATAATCGATTTTGTTTCGCGTTATCAAATACTTAATATTATTCTGCTCGGCGCAGAAATATTGAATGGCATCTTCAAAATCATCGAATTCTGAATCTAGCGCAAGCTCAATTGCCCTTTTGTCAATTGGCAATATTTGAATCAAGCTTTTCAGGTATTTCAGGCTTTCCATCGTAATCTGTTTAGAGACTCTTTTTCGCAAGACATAATGAACATTTGAGAATACTATGGGGGATGTATATCCCTCAAGTGTGCCTTTTTCAATCAAGGAAAAAAGGACTGCGGCTGAATCATAGAAGGGTTCCCTGCAAGAGAGGACATCAAGTATAATATCCGAATCGACGAAAATTTTGAATGTCATTTATATTTCTCCATTAAGCGTAGACCTTTTTCTTCCTTGATGTCAAAGTCAGGTTCAAGTTTCAGAACACCGGATAGCTTTCTTACTGTGGGAGTAATCTCCAATCCTGCTCCAGTATCAACATCTGCGAGGAAGGCGAAGTATTTTTCGACCAAAGAAGAAAGACTCGTTTTCTTTTTTGCAGCGTATTTTTTAGCTCTCTCGATGTGAGCCTTATCGAGCTTTAAAGTTAGTTTAGTATCCATAATGCCTCCGTTATAATACGTATAAAAATAATGATATTATACGTAAAAGACAATCTATTTTTTTGGAATTAGGAATTTTTGGTGTGGCGCTCACAAGAAACAGTGGGATAGTTGGTTAGGCTCAAGATCAGTGAAATACTATGATAGCCGATCTGGCTGAGGCACTGAACATAATAGTAGCTAAGTACTCGTCTCAAAATCATGGCCTTCTTGAAGCAGGAAATACATATAAGATAATGTAATTTAATGTGATAGATTGGCATCATAACGAGAAATAATACCGTTTGGAGGGGATGCCATGTTTAAATTAGGCCGTTATGCAGTAGTTTTAGTGATTTTATCTTTTGCCTGCGACAATAAAAAAGTATCCAGTTCGAAGGGATAAAACAGGTGGAGTCCGTAATTCATTTTTCCTCTCTCGGACCTCAAATAGGCCAGATCATCGATTCTGAACTCGAAGCGGCAATGCGAGATAGAGAACGCCACGCTTTAGATTCAATCGCCAGTAAACTCGACCACCTCGAAAATGTGGAATTTGCCAAACCTACTACATCGCAAAGTATAATGTATAAACTACCAAGGATTATACTCTCACCGGAACTTTTCCAGATGGTCTATTCAGGGGAAGCTATACGATCTCCCCCAAAACCTCATTATCGTCAATAATATTCACTACTTGAATTGCAATCTGACATATATCTCCTCAATACTGTAATGACTTAGCGGTCCTCGGTCGACGTCTCTAAGAGTAGTGTCCAAAATTTGTATAATTCTGCTTTTCATCTGAACCACTGAAAGCTGCACGCATTCAGTGGTTAGTATGAAGAAAGAGAGTTACACAAAATCGTGGGTACTATAATGTCTAACTCAATAATTTGCTTGACTTCCAGCCGCCGTTTTCGTATCTTTTCGCATGGGAATGCACGGTAGCCTGGTGGCGCCCGCGGACTTCAAA
>DAOQAG010000009.1:0-108004 GCA_035353815.1 bacterium | reverse complement strand
CAGTATTGGGCGCTAATGACGGCATCGTTTCAACCGCCGGCATCGTGGTGGGAGTCTCCGGTGCAGCTCTGACCGGGCATGCCCTTTTGGCCTCCGGCCTTGCCGGCGTCATCGCTGGCGCCCTATCCATGGCGGCAGGCGAGTATGTCTCGGTGAGTTCGCAAGCGGACACGGAGCAGGCCGATCTGGCGCGCGAGCGCGCGGAACTGGCCACGCAATGGGAGAGCGAGCGCGAGGAGCTGCAGCGGATCTATGTGGCACGCGGGCTGGATACCGATCTGGCCCTGCAGGTCGCCGACCAGCTTATGACGCATGACGCCCTCGGCGCGCATGCGCGCGATGAGCTCGGCCTTTCCGAGATCCACAATGCGCGCCCGGTCCAGGCGGCCTTCGCCTCCGCCGGGACCTTTGCCGTCGGTGCCGGCCTCCCCCTGGCGGTCGCCCTTCTGGCCCCGGTATCGGTGCTGGCCATCGCGGTGGTGATCGCCTCGCTCCTCTGTCTGGCCTTTCTCGGCGGGCTGGCCGCCAGAACCGGCGGCGCCAAAGCCGGCCTCGGGGCGCTGCGCGTCACCTTCTGGGGCGCCCTGGCCATGGCCCTGACCTGGGCGGTCGGCGCTCTTTTCGGTACCACCGTTTCCTGATGGAGCACGCCCGGTGGCGCCTTTACATCATCTGAAAGGAGTCAAGCTATGAAATATCTTCCTCTCCTCCTCGTGCTGGCCGCCATTTTGGGCTGCACGCCCGGCATCCCCAGGGGGGTGGTTCCGGTCGAGAATTTTGACCTGCAGCGCTACCTGGGCACCTGGTATGAGATCGCCCGGCTGGACCATTCCTTCGAAAGAGGACTGAGCCGCACCACGGCGGTCTACTCGCTGAACGAAAACGGCACGGTCCGCGTGGTCAACCGGGGATACCTGTCCGATAAAAAAAAGTGGAAAGAAGCCATAGGCAAAGCCAAATTCGTCGGACCCCGGGATGTCGGCCGGTTAAAAGTCTCCTTTTTCGGCCCCTTTTATGGGGGCTACACGATTTTCGATCTCGACGAGAGCTATTCGCGCGTGCTGGTCTGCAGCAACAAGACCTCCTATTTGTGGATCCTGGCGCGCGAGCCTAAACTCCCGGATGAGGTTTTGCAGCCGCTGGTCGAAAAAGCCAAAAATCTGGGCTTTCCGACCGAAAAGCTGATCTATGTGGATCAGAGCCCGATTCCGGAATCTCCCGCCAAATAGCGTTGTACCCCTGCTGCTGCTGCGCGCCCCTGCTGGATGGCGCGCACCACCAGCGTGGCGCCGCGGACGGCATCGCCGGCCGCAAAAATGCCGGGCATAGAGGTCATGGAGTTCTCGTCCACCTCAATAGTTCCGCGCGCTGTCAGGCCAATCTGCGCCTCCGCGATCAGGGGAGAGTGCTCGACACTGAGGAATCCCAGCGCGAGCAGCACCAGATCCGCCGGAATCGTTTCCCCGGTGCCGGCGATCTCCTGGCACTGCTCCTCGCTCCACGCCAGCTGAGCCACCTCCACGCCGCACACCCGGCCGTCAGCGCCGGCAAATTCTTTGGACGCCAGGCTCCACCGTCGCGTGCAGCCCTCTTCCTGCGAGCTTGAGGTGCGCAGGATCTGCGGCCAGGCGGGCCAGGGATTGTGCGGCGCGCGGACCGCCGGCGGCTGGGGAAGCAGCTCGATCTGGGTCACCTCCCGGGCCCCCTGGCGAACGGCGGTGCCGACGCAATCGGATCCGGTATCCCCGCCGCCAATCACTACAACCCGCTTGCCGCGGGCGTCGATCTCCAGCTTCGCAATTCCCGCCTGTTTTTTGTTCTGTCCCGTCAGATACTCCATGGCCCGGTAGATCCCCGCCAGATGGCGGCCGGGGATATCGAGTTCGCGCGGCTCCCCGGCCCCGATCGCCAGGACTATAGCGTCGAAGGAACGCTGCATATAGCGGACCGACAGGTCGATGCCGGCGTTGACATTGGTCTCAAAGATGACCCCTTCCGCCTTGAGCTGTTCCAGCCGCCGGTCCAGAACCCATTTTTCCAGTTTGAAATCGGGGATGCCATAGCGCATTAACCCACCGATGCGTTGAGAACGCTCGAAGAGGATCACCTCATGCCCCGCCCGCGCCAGCTGCTGGGCGGCCGCCAGTCCCGCCGGACCGGAGCCTGCCACCGCCACCCGCTTGCCGGTTTTCACCGCTGCTTTCCGGGGCTGGATCCAGCCCTCCTGCCAGCCCTTTGCGACGATCTGCGCCTCGAGATGACGAATGGTCACCGGCTCCTCCAGGAGCATCAGGGTACAGGCCGCTTCACAGGGGGCCGGGCATATCCGGCCTGTGAATTCGGGGAAATTGATTGTGCTTTCCAGCAAGGCCAGGGCACGGCGCCATTGACCGCGCCAGACCATTTCGTTGAAATCCGGGATCCGATTTTGCACCGGACAACCATAGGCGTGGCAGTGGGGCACCCCGCAGTCCATGCAGCGAGCCGCCTGCTGGTTGAGTGTTTCCGGTGAGAGCGGGATTTCAAACTCGCAAAAATCCCGGATGCGCTCCGATTTGGTGCGTCTGGACGGGGCCTGGCGGGGGAATTCCATAAATCCGGTCGTCTTAGCCATGAAACACCTCCTCGGTGACCGCCACCGTCTCCTTGTCCCGCTCTTCATGCAGTTTCATCCGCGCCAGCGATTGGCGGTAATCGATGGGCATCACCTTGACGAAATAGGCCAGGTGGGCCTCCCAGTTTTCAAGCAGCATTTTGGCCCGGGGACTGTTGGTCAGCCGGTAATGGTCCTCGAGCAATCCGCGCAGCTGGGCGAGGTCCTCCCGCTTCCAGACCGGTTCGAGGTCGACCATGTCGAGATTACAGCGGGTGTCGAAAAGCTGGGACTCGTCATGGACGTACGCGATGCCCCCGCTCATACCCGCGGCGAAATTGTTGCCCGTCGGTCCGATCACCACCACGATCCCTCCGGTCATATATTCGCAGCCGTGATCGCCGATTCCCTCGACCACGGCGCGTGCGCCGCTGTTGCGCACGGCGAAGCGCTCGCCAGCCATGCCGTTGATAAACACCTCGCCGCCGGTTGCCCCGTAGAGCACCACATTACCGGCGATGATGTTCTCGTGAGGCTGAAAGGTCGCGCCGATGGGCGGCACCAGCACGATTCGTCCCCCCGACATGCTCTTGCCGAGATAGTCGTTGGCATCGCCCTCCAGCCGGATGCAAATCCCAGGCGCCAGAAATGCGCCGAGGCTCTGTCCTGCGCTGCCTTTGAAGTAGAGCTGGATCGCGCCCTCCGCCAATCCCCGACTGCCGTGCCGCAGCACGATCTCGCCGCTGAGGCGGGCCCCCACCGTGCGGTGGACATTGCGGATGGCCCTGTCGATGCGCACTTGCTGCTGGTTCTCCAGTGCTGGCCGCGCCAGCCGGATGAGTTCATCATCGAGGAGGCCGGGCTCAGTCCCCCTCGCTGGGAGCGGCACTTGATCGGCCGCAGCGGCGGGGACTTGCTCCCGCGGGCGCAGGCAGCGGCGCGGCTGATCCTCAGGCGCCACCGCCAGCAGCGGACGCAGATCGAGGGTGGCGGCCTTCCAGTGATCGATCTTCGGTATCCTCTCGAGCCGGTCGGCCCGGCCGACCATCTCCTCCACCGTGACGAAGCCAAGCTCCGCCATCAGCTCGCGCAGCTCCCGGGCCATGAAGCGCATCAGGCGTTCGACATGCTCGGGCTTGCCCTTGAAGTGGGCGCGCAGGGCGGGGTCCTGGGTGGCCACCCCGGTGGGACAGGTGTTGAGGTGGCATTTGCGCATCATCACGCATCCCAGCGCCACCAGCACGGTGGTGCCAAAGCCGAATTCCTCCGCACCGAGCAGGGCGGCGACGGCGAGATCCCGCCCGGTCTTGAGCTGGCCGTCGACCTGGATGCGGATGCGGTCGCGCAAGCGATTACGAATCAGGGTTTGCTGGGTCTCGGCCAGGCCGAGCTCCCACGGCAGACCGGTATGCTTGATCGAGGTGAGGGGAGAGGCTCCGGTGCCGCCGTCATGGCCGGCGATGAGGACCATATTCGCCCTGGCCTTGGCCACACCCGCCGCTACGGTGCCGACGCCCACCTCGGAGACCAGCTTGACCGAGATTCGCGCGCGCGGATTGACGGTCTGAAGGTCGTAGATCAACTGCGCCAGATCCTCGATGGAATAGATATCGTGATGCGGCGGCGGAGAGATCAGGGTAACCCCCGGGGTGGTGTGGCGTACGCGGGCAATTTCCGCGCTGACCTTGTGACCGGGAAGTTGTCCCCCTTCGCCGGGCTTGGCCCCCTGCGCCACCTTGATCTGCAGCTCGTCGGCGGTGACCACATACTCCGTGGTCACGCCGAACCGGCCGGAGGCGATCTGGCGGATGGACGAACGCCTGCTCTCCCCGTTGCTCAGGGGCTGGTTGCGGGCCGGGTCCTCGCCGCCTTCGCCGGAATTGCTGTGCGCCCCCAACCGGTTCATGGCCATGGCGATGGTCTCGTGGGCCTCGGGGCTGATCGAGCCGAGGGACATGGCCGAGGCGACGAAACGCCGGAGGATCGCGGCCTCCGGCTCGACCATCTCGAGCGGAATGGGAGGCGCCGGCTTGAATCGGAGCAGGCTGCGCAGGGTAACCCGCTCGCGCGACTGGTCGTTGATCAGGGCGGTGTATTCCTTGAAGGCATCATACTCATCATTCCAGACCGCCTGCTGCAGTCTGGATATCGCCTCCGAACTCCAGAGGTGCTTCTCACCGCCCTGGCGCAGGTGATAATGGCCGCCTGCTTCCAGCAGCGGTTGCGGGGCTTGCTCCGCCGGGAAGCCGCGCTGGTGGCGCAGCCGGGCCTCGTGGGCGATCTCCTCCAGCCCGAGTCCGCCGATGCGCGAGGGCGTGCCGCAAAAATAGCGCGTCATCACCTCCGGACCGATGCCGACCGCCTCGAAAAGCTGGGACGCGAAAAAGCTGTGCAGCGTCGAGATGCCCATGCGGCTGAACGTCTTTAATAATCCCTTTTTAACCGCGGTTACATAGGCATCCATCGCCTCGACCGCTTTCACGGGCTTCTCCAGCAGAGCGGACTCCGCCAGATCGCGCACGGTCTCGAAGGCGAGATAAGGGCAAATGGCGTCGGCGCCAAAACCCAACAGCTGTGCGAAATGGGTCACCTCACGGGGTTCGCCGGACTCGATGATGATGCCGGCGTGGTTGCGCAGGCCGTGCGCGATCAGGTGCTGGTGGAGCCCCGATACGGCCAGCAGGGAGGGGATGGCGGCTCTGGAGGCACTGATGCCGCTGTCCGAGAGGATCAGCAGGTTGCAGCCCTGCCCGATGCAGACCAGGGCCTGCGCAAAGACCGATTCCAGAGCGCCCGCGAGTGCGCCGCCGCCCTCGACGGGAAAGAGGATGTCGATCTGGCCGGCTTTGATATCCTCATGCCGGGCGGCACGGAGCCGCTCCATGTCGTCCATCGACAGGATGGGATGGGGCAGCTTGAGGCCGTAATTGCTTTTGGGCTGCTCATCGAGGGAGTTGATCTGCCGCCCGACAAAGCTCTCAAGTGACATCACCAGTTCCTCGCGCAGGGGATCGATGGGCGGATTGGTGACCTGGGCGAAGAGCTGCTTGAAATAGGCGAAGAGGGATTGGGGGTGGTTGGAGAGCACCGCCAGCGGGGCATCATTGCCCATCGAGCCCACCGCCTCCTGACCGCGCGAGGCCATGGGGGCGATCACCATGCGCAATTCCTCGTCGGTATACCCGAAGGCGTGCTGCTGCCGCAGCAGCACCTCAGGTTCGACGTACGGCACATCGCCCGGTGTGAAGAGCCCGCGCAGCTCGATACGGTTGTCCTTGACCCAGCGGCGATAGGGTTTGCGCCGGGAGATTTTGGATTTGACCTCATTATCGGGCACAAGGCGGTGCTGTTCGAGGTCGACCAGAAACATCCGTCCCGGCTGCAGCCGGCCCCGGCGCAGGATCTGCTGGTCGGGACACTCGATCACCCCGGTCTCGGAGGCGAGAACGATCATGCCGTCGCGGGTGATGGTATACCGGGCGGGGCGCAGGCCGTTGCGGTCGAGGGTGCCGCCGAGGTAGCGGCCGTCGCAAAAGATCATCGCCGCGGGGCCATCCCACGGCTCCATCAGGGCGGCGTGATATTCATAAAAGGAGCGCTTGTCTTCGCTCATCTGGATCTTGGGTCCGCTCGCCTCGGGGAGAAGCATCATCACCGCATGGGGGAGCGAGCGGCCCGAGGCGACGAGTAGTTCGAGGGCGTTGTCGAAGATGGACGAATCGCTGCCCTCCTCGACCAGCACCGGTTTGATTTTATCGATCTCCTTGCCGAGCAGGGGGGAAGCGAGCATGGGCTCGCGCATGTGCATATGGCTGATGTTGCTGCGCAGAGTGTTGATCTCGCCGTTGTGGGCTACGTAGCGGAAGGGCTGAGCCAGGTTCCAGGTGGGCAAGGTGTTGGTGCTGTAGCGCTGATGGATCACGGCAAACGAGCTGGCGCAGCGCTCCTGGTCCAGATCCGGATAACAGGGGGCGAGCTGGGTTCCGGTGAGCAGCCCCTTGTAGACGATGGTCCGGCTCGAAAGCGAGCAGATATAAAAGGCGCCAATCCCGGCCAGGGCTTTTTCAATCATGCGGCGGATGATGTAAAGCTTGCGCTCGAAATGGTGGCGGGCGATCCGGCCGGGGGCGACGAAGAACTGGCGGACCACGGGCTGGGAGGCTCGGGCGAGTTCGCCGAGTTGGGAGTCGGAGGTCGGCACGGCGCGCCAGCCCAGCATCTCGCAGCCTTCCTCTTCGATGACCGTTTCGACCGCCGCTGCGCAGCGCCCGGCCAGTGCCGGTGCAGCGGGCAGAAAGGCCATCCCGGCGCCATAGAATCCGGGCTCGGGCAGGATGAAATCCAGCCCGTCGCCACGGAAGAGGGCGTCGGGAATTTGCAGCATGATGCCGGCGCCGTCGCCGGTGCTGGTGTCGCCGCCGACCGCGCCGCGATGCTCGAGCTGGATCAGGGTCTGCAGGGCAAGAGAGACTGTATCGTGCCGGGCCGCGCCATCAAGCCGGGCGATAAAACCGGTGCCACAGCTATCATGCTCGAAGATCGGGTCATAGAGTCCGTCGGGATGCAAAAAGAGCGAACCTGGATTCATCTGTTCCGCCTTATTACTACGGAAATGTATGCTCGACGGGGTTCCCCGCCGGCTGTGCTGAAGGGGTAGCGGTGTCCCGGCACCATTAAGGGGTCACGCCGTGCCGATGGTGCGCATGAGATAATAGTCGATGCCATCGGCCAGGGCCTGCCAGCTTGCTTCGATGATATTCTCTGATACCCCGACCGTGCCCCAGCTCACACCGCCATCGCTGGACTCGATCAGAACCCGTACTCTGGCCGCAGTGGCGAGGCCGCTGTCGAGGACGCGCACCTTATAGTCCACCAGCTTGACCTTTTGCAGATCCGGATAGAAGGGCAGGAGGGCCTTGCGTAGCGCCTGGTCGAGGGCGTCGACCGGGCCGTGCCCTTCCGCTGCGGTATGCGCGATTTCTCCGCCGACCTTGATCTTGAGAATCGCCTCGGCGTAGAGAAAGCCGTTCTCGCTCTTGTCGACGATCACCCGGGCGCTCTCCAGGGAGAAATAGGGGCTGTAGCGGCCGGAGGTTTTTTTGATCAGCACCTCGAGCGAACCGTCCGCCCCCTCGAACTGATAGCCGAGATATTCCATCTCTTTGAGCTGTTCGACGAGGGCGCGGATGCCGGCGCGGTTGCTGCCGATGTCGACCCCCATCTCGGCCGCTTTATAGAGAATATTGCTCTGGCCGGACTGGTCCGAGACCAGCACCCGGCGGTGGTTGCCGACGCGTTCCGGATCGACATGTTCGTAGGTGCGATGGTTGCGCTGGATCGCGCTGACATGGATCCCCGCCTTGTGCGCAAAGGCGCTGTTGCCGACGTAGGGGCTCTCTTCGCGGTGGGGGAGATTGGCGATCTCGCTGACGTAGCGGGAAAGGCTGGTGAGCTCTTGCAGCGAGACCGCCGGGGCCAGCAGAAGGTTCATTTTCAGGGCCGCCCCGGCGATGATGGAGCAGAGGTTGGCGTTGCCGCAGCGTTCGCCATAGCCGTTGATGGTGCCCTGAATATGCTGGACACCGAGGGCCAGCGCGGCAAGGCTGCTGGCCACGGCTGCGTCGCTGTCGTTATGGGCGTGCAAGCCGAGCGGCACCCCGGGAAAACGCTGCATCACTGTCCGGATGACCTCGGCCATCTGCAGGGTCAGGGTGCCGCCATTGGTGTCACAGAGGACCACACAGGCGGCCCCGGCCTGACGGGCGGCCGCCAGCGTGGTCAGGGCATATTCGGGATCGGCGACATAGCCGTCGAAAAAGTGCTCGGCATCATAGATGACCTCCTTGCCGTGGTCGTGGAGAAAGGCCACCGAGCTGCGGATCAGATTGAGGTTCTCCTCCAGGGTGGTGCGCAGTCCCTCGATGACATGGAGATCCCAGGATTTGCCAAAGATGGTGGTCACCGGGGTTTCGGCCTCGAGCAGGGCGCGGAGGTTGGGGTCCTCCCCGGCCGGGGTATGGACCCGGCGGGTGCTGCCGAAGGCGGCGATGCGGGCATTTTTCCAGGGCAGCGCCGCGGCGCGGCGGAAGAACTCGAGGTCCTTGGGATTGGAGCCCGGCCAGCCGCCCTCGATATAGTCCGCACCGAATGCGTCCAGCCGCTGTGCGATTTTTACTTTATCGTCGGCGGAGAAGGCAATGCCTTCGCTCTGGCCGCCGTCGCGCAGGGTGGTATCATACACAATCAGCCGGTCTGGCATGGATTACTCCTTTTCTGAGCAGGTCTGGCGACGGCCTGCAGAGCGCGGCGTGGCGCAGACACCGCCGGCCCGCTCGCCCTCTCGTCCTGTCGCGGTGAGGGGCATCCTTTTGCGGCGTACGGGTCAGGGCTGCGCATAGGCATCGCGGATGCGTTGGCCCATTTCGACGGTGCCGATCCAGGCCGCCCCGGCCGGGGCGATTTCGCGGGTGCGCGCCCCGCTCTCCAGCGTCCGGCTGATCGCCCGGTCGATGGCATCGGCCTCCTCCGGCAGGCTGAGGCTGTGGCGCAGCATCATCCCCACCGAGGCCATCGTCGCAATGGGATTGGCGATCCCCTGGCCGGCGATATCGGGCGCGGAGCCGTGCACCGGTTCGTAGAGAGCCGTGCCGCTGCCGAGGCTGGCGGAGGGCAGCATTCCGAGCGAGCCGGTGAGCATTGCCGCTTCATCGCTGAGGATATCCCCGAACATGTTCTCGGTGAGGATGACATCGAACTGACCGGGATTGCGCACCAGCTGCATGGCGCAGTTGTCGACGTACAAGTGGTCGAGGGTGACGTCGGGATACTCGCCGGCCACCTCGAGGACGATCTTGCGCCAGAACTGCGAGACCTCGAGGACGTTGGCCTTGTCCACCGAAGTGACCCGACCACGGCGGCGGCGGGCGGCGTCGAACGCTACGCGGGCGATGCGCTCCACCTCATGGCGGTGATAAATCATGGTATTGAAAGCCCGCTCCGCTTCGATCCCCCGCGGTTGACCGAAATAGAGCCCGCCGGTAAGTTCGCGCACGATGAGAATGTCGATGTTTTCGACCAGCTCGGGTTTCAGGCTTGAAGCGGCGGCGAGGCTGGGGAAGATGCGGGCCGGCCGCAAATTGGCGTAAAGGCCAAGCCCGCCGCGCAAGCCGAGCAGGCCGCGCTCGGGACGCTTGTCCGCGGGCAGGGTGTCCCAGCGCGGATGGCCGATGGCCCCGAGCAGGACGACGTCGCTCTCCCGGCAGAGGGCAAGGGTGGCCGCGGGCAGGGGCTCGCCCTGCGCTTCGAGGGCGGCCCCGCCGACGAGCGCCTCGGTGAAAGTAAAGATCGTTCCGCTTTTTTCGCCGACCAGCTTGAGCAGTTCAACGGCTTCCCGGACTACTTCCGGCCCGATGCCGTCGCCGGGCAGGACTGCGATGCGTATGGACATGGGGAGACTCCTCGTTTAATCGTCGTTTTTTCGGGCATCCGGAGCCGCGGCCTGGATGCGGTTGAGCGCATGGAGATAGGCCCGGATCGAGGCCTCGATGATGTCGGTGGAAGCCCCGCGTCCCAGCCAGGCGATGCCCGCATGGCGCACGCGCACGACCACTTCGCCGATCGCCTCCTTGCCGCCGGTGACGCCGCGCAGGCTGTACTCCTGCAGCGTGACCGGCAGGTTGACGATACGGTTGAGAGCGTTGTAGGCCGCATCGACCGGGCCATCGCCGACCGCGGCCTCCTGCACGCACGCCTCGCCGCGGCGGAGTCCCACCGTGGCCGTCGGCACGGTCTTGTTTCCGGAGAGGATGTGGAAATAATCGAGCTTCCAGGTTTCGGGCGTCTCGGCCATCTCGGCGCTCATCAACGCGAGCAGGTCGTCGTCAAAGACCTCCTTCTTGCGGTCGGCGATCTCGAGAAAACGCTGATAGAGGTGATCCAGCTCCGCCGGCTGCAGAACATAGCCGAGTTCCTCCAGCCGGGTCTTTAGCCCGTGGCGGCCGGAGTGGCGCCCGAGGACGATGGCGTTCGAGCTGAGGCCGATCTCCTGCGGGGTCATGATTTCATAGGTGGTGGCGTCCTTGATCACGGCATCCTGGTGGATGCCCGATTCATGGGCGAAGGCGTTGGCGCCGACGATCGCCTTGTTGGGCTGCACCGGAATGCCCATCAGCGATGAGACCATCTTGCTGGTGCGCAGGATTTCACGGGTTTCGATACCCGTGCCCCTGCTGTAAAAATCGGCCCGGGTCTTCAGGGCCATCACCACCTCCTCGAGTGAGGCGTTGCCGGCGCGTTCGCCGACGCCATTGACAGTCACCTCCACCTGCCCGGCGCCATTTTGCACCGCTGCCAGGGTATTGGCGACCGCCATGCCGAGGTCGTTGTGGCAGTGGACACTGAGCACGGCCTTGTGGATGTTCGGGACGCGCTCGCGCACGGTGCGGATCAGCGTTCCGAACTGCTCGGGCATGGCAAAACCGACGGTATCGGGGATGTTGATCACTGTCGCCCCCGCGGCTATGGCCGCCTCGACGATGCGCAGCAGAAATTCGAGCCCGGTGCGGGACGAGTCCTCGGGCGAGAACTCCACCTCCTCACAGTAGCGTTTGGCGCGCCGAACCCCGGCGACAGCCATCTCCAGGACCTCTGCCTCGTTCTTGCGGAATTTCTTCTCCAGGTGGATTTTCGAAGTCGCGACAAAGGTGTGGATGCGCGGCCGTTCCGCTCCCTTGAGGGCCTCCCCGGCGGCATCGATATCCTTGTCGATGCAGCGGGCCAGGGCGGCGATCGCCGGGCCCTTGACCTGGCCGGCGATCAGCCGCACCCCGTCGAACTGCGCCTGGGAGGAGACCGGGAATCCCGCCTCGATGACATCGACCTTGAGGCGCGCCAGCTGCTCGGCGATGGTCAGCTTGTCGTTGACCCCGAGGCTGGCGCCCGGTGATTGCTCGCCGTCACGCAGGGTGGTGTCAAATATGATAATCCGCTCTTGCGACATGTGCTTTTCCTTTTCTTTGCAGCCGCAGGCCTGCGCTGCGCGCTGCCGTTCAACAGCCAGAGGCTATTTTTTCAGCCAGCTCATCATGCTGCGCAGCTGCGCGCCCACCTGTTCGATCGGGGAAGACTGCATCATCCGGCGCAGGGCTTTGAAACGTGGGGCGTGGGCCTGGTTCTCGAGGACCCATTCGGTGGCGAATTGGCCGCTCTGGATCTCGGTGAGGATTTCGGCCATCGCCTTGCGGCTTGCGGCGCCGATGACCCGCGGGCCGCGTGTCAATCCGCCATATTCCGCGGTGTCGCTGACCGAATAGTACATGCGCGAAAGCCCGCCCTCGTTGACCAGATCGACGATCAGCTTGAGTTCGTGCAGGCATTCGAAATAGGCGATTTCGGGCGCGTAGCCGGCAGCAACCAGGGTCTGGAAGCCGGCCTGGATCAGTTCGGTCACGCCGCCGCAGAGCACCGCCTGCTCGCCGAAGAGATCGGTCTCGGTCTCCTCGCGAAAACTGGTCTCGAGCACCCCGGCGCGGGTGCCGCCGATTCCCTTGGCATAGGCCAGGGCCTTCTCGCGCGCCCGCCCGGAGGCATCCTGATAAACGGCGATGAGGCAGGGCACGCCGTTGCCCTCCTGATAGACCCGCCGCACCAGGTGGCCCGGCGACTTGGGGGCGATCATGATCACGTCGACCCCGGCCGGCGGAAGGATCTGGCCGTAGTGAATATTGAAGCCATGGGCGAAGGCCAGTACCTTGCCGGGCGTCAAGGCGGCCGCGATCGACTCGGCATAAACCTGCGGCTGGGTCTGGTCGGGCAGCAGCACCATGATCAGACTGGCCGCGGCACAGGCCGCGGCCACCTCCATGACCTGCAGGCCCTCTTGCTCCGCCCGCGCCCGCGAGGTGCTGCCGGCGTGCAGCCCGACTACCACGCGGACGCCGCTGTCGCGCAGGTTGAGGGCATGGGCGTGGCCCTGGCTGCCGTAGCCGAGCACGGCCACAGTGGTATCGCGCAACAGACTGAGATCGGCGTCTTGTTCATAATAGAGTTTCATGCTATCTCCTTTAGTAAGTGAGAGTTATGGATATTAACAGGTTTCTCGCTGTGGCACGGAGGTTAAGTCCGGTGTTTCGTTGCTACATAGCTCGCTCTGCAACTCTCCAATCAGCTCGGTGGCACGGAGGTTAAGTCCGGTGTTTCGTTGCTATGGTGCCTTTGTGGCGCTGCGCGAAACATTTTACTCACTGCTCCGGGGATTGAAATCACGCACCATCGCAATCGGCCCGGTGCGCTCGATCTCCTTGATGCCGAAGGGGCGCAGGGTCTGGAGAAAAGCGATGATCTTGGACTCGCTTCCGGTCAACTCAAAGGTCAGCGACTTGACCGAGATGTCGACCACCTTGGCGCCGAAGATGTTACCGACCAGCGAGGCTTCGGTACGCTTGACCGGCGGGCAATGGATCTTAACCAGGAGCAGCTCGCGATTGACAAAATCCTCCCGGGTGACGTCGGTAACGCGGATGACATCGATCAGCTTGTTGAGCTGTTTGCTGACCTGTTCGATCACCCAGTCGTCGCCGATGACCACCAGGGTGATGCGGGCGATGTCGTCCGCTTCGGCCTTGCCGGCGACGATGCTCTCGATATTGAAACCGCGGGCGCTGAAGAGCCCGACGATCCGCGCCATCACCCCGGCGCTGTTCTCGACTTCTAGATTGATGATGTGTCGCATCAGGCCATCCCTCTCATCATTTCATTCAGTCCCGCACCCGCGGGCACCATCGGGAAGACATTCTCCTCTTCGCTGATCAAAAACTCGACGATCACCGGCCCGGGAAGGGCGAACGCCTTGGCCAGAAGCGGCTGGACCTCCGCCGGCGAATCGGAGCGGAAACCGGCGATGTTGTAGGCCGCGGCCAGCTTGACGAAATCGGGGAGGTAGACGGGGCAGGCCTCGCCCCGGCCGTCACACGCCTCCGGGCAGCGCGCGTCGCGGTTGAGGCAGATCCCGGAAAAACGGCGCTGGTAAAAGATAGCCTGCCACTGCCGCACCATGCCGAGGGAGCGGTTGTTGAGGATGACGATCTTGACCGGCAGGTTGTAGAGGGCGGCGGTGGCCAGCTCCTGGATGTTCATCTGGATACTGCCGTCGCCGGCGATATCGATCACCAGCCGGTCCGGATGGGCGATCTGGGCGCCGATGGCCGCCGGCAGGCCGAATCCCATGGTGCCAAGCCCGCCCGAGCTGATCCAGCTGCGCGGCCGGATGAAATCGAAAAACTGCGCGCTCCACATCTGGTTCTGGCCCACTTCGGTGGTGATGATCGCTTCGTGACGGGTCATTTCGGCGATGGTGCGGATCACCGCCTGCGGCGAAATCCCGCCGTTCTGGGTGTACTCCAGGGGGTGGTCGCGCTTCCAGCCGGCGATCGTCTCCAGCCAGGCATCGTGTGTGACTGGTGCGATCAGCTGGTTGAGCTCGGAGAGGACGCAGCGGATGTCGCCGACAACCGGGATCGCGACCTTGACATTTTTGCGGATGGTCGCGGGATCGATATCGATATGAATGATATCGGCCTTGGGGGCGAACTTGCTCACCTTGCCGGTGACGCGGTCGTCAAAGCGCACACCGATAGCGATCAGGAGGTCGGCTTCCTGGATGGCGTAATTGGCATAGGCGGTGCCATGCATGCCGACCATTTTGAGGGAGAGAGGATCGGTTTCGGGGAAGGCCCCGAGGCCCATCAGGCTGGTGGTCACCGGGGCCTGGAGCGTGCGGGCGAGTTTCTCCAGTTCAGCGCTGGCGCCGCTGGAGAGGACCCCGCCGCCGGCGAAGAGGACCGGCCGTTCGGAGCGGTTGATGCGGGCGGCCGCCTTCTGGATCTGCGGCAGGTGGCCGTTGATGGTCGGCTTGTAACTGCGGATCGCGACCTGATCGGGATAGGGCTCGTTGGTCGAGGCCTGCTGAATATCCTTGGGGATGTCGATGAGCACCGGTCCCGGCCGGCCGCTGCGGGCGATATAGAAGGCCCGTTTGAGCAGGCCGGGCAGCTCATCGACCTCCTTGACCAGATAATTATGCTTGGTGATCGATCGGGTGATGCCGAGCATATCGGCCTCCTGAAAGGCGTCGTTGCCGATCAGGTGGGTCGGCACCTGACCGGTGATCGCCACCAGGGGGATCGAATCCATGTAAGCGGTGGCCAGCCCGGTGACGAGATTGGTGGCGCCGGGTCCGGAGGTGGCGAGGCAAACCCCCACCTCACCCGAGGCGCGGGCGAATCCGTCGGCGGCATGCACCGCACCTTGCTCATGCCGGGTGAGATAGAAGGGAAAACCTGACCGGTAGAGTTGATCGAAAATATCGATCACCATGCCGCCGGGATACCCGAAGAGGGCACGGACGCCCTCCTGCCTTAAGGCGTGAATGATCATCTCTGCGCCGGTCATGATGGGGTTCCTTCTGCTGGGGGCTGCCGCCGGAAACAAGGCGGCATCAAGCCATGATGAGCCTATGGCTGCAGAGGTATTCGCGGGTGATACGAATTGGGGATGGTGTGGATGAGATTCGCGGTTGTCCTCTTGCAGCCCTGATTTAGTAGATAATCAGAAGCAAGAGGTTAATAAGAATGAGATGCAGAATAGCGATGGCCCGCAGGGAGTGGACGGATAAAGCGAGGAAAGAACGCAATGCACCATGGCCTTTATGACCGGAATCATAAAGGTTCGCCCAGGCGATGTGGTGCGAAGAGTTCATCAGCGTCCTGCGAAATCAATGAATAGGTTACTTAATATAATATAAACCAAAGCCGGCTTAAAGTCAAACCTTTTCTTTGCAGATTCGCCGGAGGTTTGCAGCGTCTTTGGCCCCGTGGCGCTGGGAAGAGGCGCTTTCCGCCACTGCCTGACGCGCGGCGAGCAGATGTCACCGGAACCTTGCCGGCCGCGGCGTATGCGATCCAGATGGCCGTCGCGCCGTGTGCGTGAGCGCACTTGCCTGTCGCGGCGCAATCGCGAGGCGTTATTCCAGGTTGAGTTCGGCCTCGAGCCGGAAATCGCGCGAAGAGGCCCCGATGCTGATCCGGTAGAGGCCCGGATCGACTTGCCAGGCATTGAATTGTTCGCTGTACCAGGCAAAGGCCTCCCTGGTCAGCAGCAGCTTGACCTGCTTTTCTTCACCAGGGTCGAGCCGGACCTTGGCGAATCCCTTCAGCTCTTTCTCCGGCTTGTCCATACTGGATTGGCCTGCGCCAACGTATAATTGGGCTGTCTCTTCGCCCCGGGTTGTGCCGGTATTTCTGATGGCGAAGGTGACCGTAAAGTGGTCGCCCTCCCGGGTGACGTGGAGATCGGAATAGGCAAACCTGGTGTAGGAGAGCCCAAAGCCGAAGGGGAAGAGCGGAGTGAGATGATATTTGTCAAAATGCCGGTAACCGACATAGATATCATCCGCATAATAGCTTCTCTCCTTGAAGCGGTTGTAGGTGCGATAGGCGGAGCACTCCTCCCAGCGGTGCGGAAAGGTCATGGGCAGCTTTCCCGAGGGATTGGCGTTTCCCACGAGGATATCGACGATGGCATGTCCGCCCTCGGTGCCGGGGAACCAGGTATCAAGGAGACCGGGCACCTGGCCGATCCAGCGATCCATCAGGACGGGGCTGCCGGCGGTGAGGACGACAATGACGTTCTTGTTGACGGCCGCCACGCGTTCGATCAATTGATCCTGGCCGTTGGGCAGAACCAGATCGGGACGGTCCCTGCCCTCGGTTTCGAGTGCGCTGGTGGTGCCGACGGCCAGAATGACGCAATCGGCCTTGCGCGCTGTCGCTGCTGCTTCCCGGTAGAGGGCCTCGCGAGCGATGTCCCAGCCGAGGGTGGCGACCGCCCCGCCCGCCTTTTCGTAGAGTTCGAACCGGACCTGATAATAGCGCCCTTTCTGCAGGCGGACCGCCGCCGCCCGTTTCATGGCGCCATGGGGGTACCAGGCGTCCAGCAGGAGCTGATCATCCAGCCAGAGGCGCATGCCATCGTCGCCGACGATGGCCAGGATGTATTCCGCGGTGGCATCCATTTTGATATAGCCGCTCCAGCGGACCGAATAATGATCCCTGGCGACGCCCGAACCTGGCCCGTTCTCATCCCAGGTGAAATGGATCTCCCGGTCGATTCGCTGGAGGATGGGGCGGCCGACGAGGTCGATGTTGTTAAAGTACTCGGCGTTCAGGCCTTGCTGTTTTCCGGATCGATCGGTAAAGAGATTTTTCGCCGCGATGGGATCGATCTCGGTCGTATTATCCAGGATGGCGCCCTGGGCAAATTCGAAATGGACCTCGGGCAGGCGGCTTTTCAGGCCGTCGAGCAAGGTAACCGGGGTGAGGTCATTGACCTCCGAGCTGCCGCCTCCGCCGGTCCGCGCCACCCTGGCGTTAGGTCCGATGACGGCGATGGTCTTGACCCGCTTCGGGTTGAGCGGCAGGATGTTCCGCTCATTCTTGAGCAGAACCATACCGGCGAGCGCAGCCTCATAAGCGATCTGCCGGTTTTCGGGAGTGTTGATCAGGGTCGGGTTCCTGGCGAGTGGAGGATGGTCGAAGAGTCCGAGTTTGAAGATCAGGGTCAGGATATGGCGGGCCTTTTGCTCGATGGCCGCGAGCGGTACACGGCCATCGGCGATGGGGGCCTGCAGCGAATCCATATTCATAAAGACCCCGGTGGGCATCTCGATATCAAGCTCGCCGCGCGCGGTTGGAATCGCGGAATGCGTCGCTCCCCAGTCGCTCATGATGACGCCCCGGAAGCCCCATTCATCCCTGAGGATCTCTTTGAGGAGGTACTCATTTTCGCTGGCAAAACGGCCGTTGACCTTGTTGTAGGAACTCATTACGCACCCGGCACCGGCTTCCCGGACCGCCGCCTTGAAAGCGGGGAAATAGATCTCTTGCAGGGCGCGGCGGCTGACGGCCACATCCACGAACATCCGCTCGCTCTCCTGGTTGTTGGCGGCGAAGTGTTTGACCGTAGCGGCTACGCCTTCCTCCTGAATGCCCTGGACGGCGGCCACCGCCATCCGCGCAGCCAGAAAGGGGTCCTCGCCATAGGCTTCAAAATTCCGGCCGCTCATCGGCATGCGGGCGATATTGACACAGGGCGCGAGCAGCACATGCCGGCCATGGCCTTTGACCTCCCGCCCCATGCCGCGGCCCGCGCGACGCACCAGATCCGGATTCCAGGTCGCGGCCAGCGCGATCGGTGCCGGGAAGGCCATGGAGGGGGCCCGGTCGAGTTGAACGCCGGCGGTGCCGTCGGTCATTCTCAGCTCGGGGATGCCGAGCCGCTCGTTGGCGCGGGTGGTGGTCCCGGTGCCGCCGATCAGCGCGATTTTTTCCGCCAGAGTCATGCGGCTGAGAAGATCCTCCACACGTTCTTCGACCGGCGCGGCAGGGTCTCGATACAGTTCCGTGGATTGCGCATACACCAGGGTGCACAACCCACCCAAGATCCAGACGACTATTCGTTTCATTCCTGCTCCCTGATGTTCTTGAATATCGCTATCCAAATCCCTTCAGCGCCTTTTCCCCCCGGAGCAGCGCGAATGTACGCTGCCAGCGGTGTGATACGCCGCTTCGCCTGCTTCAGGAAAAAAATCTGAAACCGCACGCTCGTCTGCTCATGGACGCCGGTGCAGTTGATAGACTCGCTGCCGTATTTCGTCCACCTGGCCAACGATAATCGCATACTCATAGTCATAAACGGAACGCCTGCCCAGCGCCTCCTTCCGCAGCGGCGCAATATAGGATGTCGCCCCGGACGTTGCTTCACCGCCGGCCTGGCCAGCGATGCCCGCGAGGAATTCGCTGCAGTGCGCGTTATAGACGCCCATTCCCCAGCCCTGCGCATCGACAAAGGCCATCCAGTGTTCGCCGACCGCCGGATACCTCCCCCAAAAACCTTCCTGCAGATAGTTGACCTTGAGCGCCGAGAGCGTATCAAGGGTGAAGGGTTTTTGCCCGAGATAGGCATACAACCGGTAAAGGGCGGAGATCGGATACACGGCCGGCAGTTCCTGGTCGACCAGCTCGCCTTCCCCATAGACCGTATCGGTTCTATGGCAGACCAGTTTGCAGCGGACCTGCAGGACATTGCCGATCAACAGGACCCGTTGTTCCATTTCAGCCTCAGCGGGGCGGTTGTTCATGTCCCATTGCATCGGAATGCATTTGACGAAAAGTGAATCCCCGTCATGCCGGTACTCGAGAATTTTCGCCCGGTTCCGGAATTCATCGCCGACCTGAATCGGATTCCAGCACCAGGGGGACCATTTCGGCGATTGCCCTTCCGCCTTGCGGTCCAGGGCCTTACCGGCATAGTAGGATTGCTGGATGTATCTTCCTTCATCAAAAATATTGACCAGATTCCTCTCGCTGCCGGAAGGGGAGAGGTAGCAGATCGCGCCGCCGCGCGTCAAATCCAGTTTGACTTTCAATATGCCATTATCGGCCGCCAGCTCTGCGGGCTGCTCTGCAAGCAGGGGTGCTGCGGTGATCAACACAAGGACGGGGAGTGCAAACAGGCGCATAGAGGGGTCAGGGCTCCGTTAATTTTTCGCTGCGCTTGTGATGACCACCTGTGTAGTCTTCAGCCCCGGCGAACTCGCCTGAAGCACGATCGTGCCGGATGCGCCCGCCCGGGAACGCACGATGGCCAGCACCAGACCGCTGAAGGCCGTGCGTTCTGCGGCGGGAAAGGGCACCATGTCGGTCGGATCGCCGTTGTCGGTGGCGGCGATCTCGCCGGGCCCGGTGACCGTGAAACGGACCAGATTGCCGGCGCGCGGCACGGTGAGCCCCGCAGCGTCGGTGACCCGCACAGTGACGAAGGCCAGATCCTCGCCGTCCGCAGCGATCCGGGTCCGGTCCGCCTGCGCTTCCAGGCGCGCGGCTGCGCCGGTGGTGCGGACGCGCTCGGTTGCCACCTCCTTGCCATTTTTATAGGCCACTGCTTTCAGTTCTCCCGGAGTGTAAGTCACCTCGTCCCAGCGCAGCCGGTATTCATTGGGGCCAAGGTGTTTGCGTCCGAGCGATCGGCCGTTGAGGAAGAGCTCCACTTCATCGCCGGAGGTGAAAATGTGCACCGGGGTAATCTGGCCCAGGCGTTCCGGCCAGCTCCAGTGCGGCAGGATATGGACCATGGGCAGCTGCGGCTGCCAACGGGACTGGTAAAGGTAAAAGCGGTCCTTGCGGAATCCGGCCAGATCGATGATGCCGGAGTAGGAGCTTCTGGATTCGTAATAGGGCGTCGGCTCCCCGAGATAGTCCCATCCGGTCCAGACAAACTCGCCCGCGACAAAGGGATGGCGGTCGAGCGAGCCGAAGACCTTGTCGACGCTCGCGCCGAAATCGACAGCATAGAGTTCATAGGCGCTGACCTGGCGCGAGCCGGGGTCGCCGCCACGGCCGTCCCGGACCGGCGCGCTGAGCTCGCTGGAGACCGGAAAGAGGTAGACGCCGCGGCTGCTGAGCGTCGAGGCGGTCTCGGTGCTGAGCACCACCTTTTCAGGAAAGGCCTGGTGAAAGGCCGGGTATTGCGGCGCGGTGCGGATGCGGTCCGTCCCCGCGAATTCGGGGGCCTGGCGGATGCCCTCGCCTTGATAGTTGACGCCGATCAGGTCGAGCTCGGCCGGCAGGGGCATATCGGGTTTGGCCCAGTTCATCGCGCAGGTGACGGGCCGGGTGGGATCCTCCTCCCGCACCATCTTGCGCAGTCTCCGCGCCAGCGCCGCGCCCTGCGCGCCGGTATACTGTTCGCCGACCTCGTTGCCGATGCTCCAGAGGATCACCGAGGGATGGTTGCGGTCGCGGCGGACCATGGCGCGCAGGTCCTGTTCGTGCCAGTCGGCAAAAATGAGGTGAAAATCGAGCGGATTTTTTTTGAGCTCCCAGGTGTCGAAGGCCTCGTCGAGGACGAGAAATCCCATCCGGTCGGTCAGCTCGAGCAGCTCCGGAGCGGGCGGATTGTGGGACATGCGGATGGCGTTGCAGCCCATTTCCCGGAGGATCTCGAGCTGCCGCTCGGCCGCCCGGGTATGGAAGGCAGCACCGAGGGCGCCGAGATCGTGGTGCTGGTTGACGCCCTGGATGCGGACGGGCTGGTCATTGACAAAGAGGCCGGAGTCCGGATCGAAGCGCACGGCGCGGATGCCGAAGGGCGTTTCGTAGCGGTCCACGGTCCGGCCCTCCTGCTCCACGCTGGTTACGGCGATATAGAGGTTGGGAGCTTGCTGCGGTGGCGGGCCCCAGAGCCGGGGATGGCGGAGGACGAGCGAGGTGTCGAGGCGGAGGCGGCCGCTCGCGGCGATCCGGGCCGTGACAGGCGGGAAGCTGGCCACCGCCTTGCCGGCGATCGTGCCGCGGCGGTTGCGGGCATAGATCCGGGTGACGGCCCGGACGCTGACCTCTTCGCGTGCATCATTCTCGAGCGTGGTTTGCAGATCGAGGGTGGCGGCAGCGGGGGAGACCGCACGGGCGGTGAGAAAGGTGCCGCAGTAGGCGATATGGACGGATCGGGTCGTGGTGAGCCAGACATTACGATAGAGGCCGCCCCCCGGATACCAGCGCGATGAAGCGGGGGGATTGTCCAGGCGGATGGCCAGCTGGTTGATGGCCCCCGGCACCAGCCAGGGGGTCAGGTCGAGGCGCCAGGAGGTATAGCCATAGGGCCAGCCGCCGGCGAGGTGGCCGTTCACCCAGACCATGGCATAGGACATCGCACCATCGACATCGAGAAAGATGGAGCACCCCGCATCGCTTGCCGGTATAGCGAGCTTTTTACGATACCAGGCCACGCCCGGACTGGGCAGGCGCCCCATGCCGCCGCCGATTTCGTTATCGTCGCCCTGGACGAAGGGCCCGGCGATGGCCCAGTCATGCGGCAGATTCACCTCTTCCCAGGCCCGATCATCGAACTCTTTTTGCACGAAGGGAAAGCGGCTCCCCGGGTCGCCTGGGGGACGGATAAAATGCCGGGTACTGTCCGGGAGGAATTCATTGCCGGTCGGCAGGACCCAGGGTTTAAGCACCTGCCCGGCGGCGTGGAGCTCTTCCGCCGCGCCGGGGCGGGTGTCGGCCGGCTGACCATCGGCATAATTCCGGACCGGCGGTCGCACATCATAGATCAGTGAGTCGGCCGGGCCGGCCTGATCATACTTGAAGAATTTCCAGCCGGCATTGAGAGAGATGCGCTGCCGCGTCTTTCCCGCGGCGTCCGCTGCAGCCTGCGGCGGGGCGGCGATCACCGCGAACAGAACGGCCAGAATCAGCCAGAGCACATCCCGCAAGGGGGGAAGCATGGATCCTCTCCTCATTTTATCTCCTGTCAGTGGCTCGAGTTGTTGCGTTATATTCTACGCTTTTAGCGTGAAATTGGCAAGTTCTTTTCATGCGCTGGCGGGTGTGGTGGGGCCGCCGCGTGCGATGAATTGCGCTTGTTTTTCAGCGGGCGAATGGCTAATTTGGCGGCACAGGAAAATGGAAAAATAACCGGAAAAGTGAGTGCAGGGAGCTTGATATGAAAACAACCATCTGCATGATCTGTGGCATCATGATGATCGTCTCTCCGCTTTTGGCGGGCAGCCGCAGTGCCCGATTTTACGTCGGCAAGTACACCGGCACCGGCGAGGGCGGCGTGCAGATCGTCGAATTCGATCCCGGTGCGGGCTGGTTCCGCCTGGTCGCCGCGGTGGAGGCCGGCGCCAATCCCTCCTTTCTCTGCCTCAACCCCCAACACGGCCTGCTCTATGCGCTCAATGAGGTCGATGACTTTGCGGGGCACAAGGCGGGCGGGATCACCACGCTCGCCATCGACCCGGCCACAGGTGCGCTCCGCAAGGCGGGTGAACTGGCCGTGGCGAACGGCGGCCCTTGCCAGATCTCGCTGACGCCGGCAGGGGATTATCTCCTGGTGGCCAATTATGGCGGCGGTTCGGTCGCTGTCGTCCGCCTCGATGCCCGCGGCCTGCCGGCGGCGGTCACCGACACCCTGCTCTTTCAGGGACCTCCGGGGAGCACCTCCCGTGCCCACATGATCTTGCCCGGGCCGGACGGCAGGAATATCTATGTCACCGACCTCGGACTGGACCGCATCTCGATCTTCAACCTGGACCATGTGACCGGCAAACTGCACGCGGTCGCGGACGGCGAGGTCGCCCTGGCCAAGGGCGCCGGTCCACGCCATTTCGTCTTTAATCGCAAGGGCTCGGCCCTTTATGTGATCAACGAACGCAACTCGACCCTCACCGTTTTTGCCGTTGCCGCCTCCGGGCTGCTGCGGGAGATCCAGACTCTCAGCACTATGCCCGCGGGATTTTCCGGCGTGAATTACTGTGCTGATCTCCACTTCGGCAAAAGCGGCAAGTTCCTCTATGGCACCAACCGCGGCCACAATTCCATCGTCACCTTTCGCGTCGGCCGGGACGGCCGGCTCACGCTCGCCGGCCACACCCCCTGCGGCGGGGATTGGCCGCGCAATTTTGCCATCGATCCTACCGGGCGATATCTGCTCGTCGCCAACCAGCGCTCGGATAATCTGGCACTCTTTGCGCTCGACGGGAAGAACGGCCTGCCGCGGCCCATGCCGTGCACGTTCGCGACGACCGCTCCGGCCTGCCTGAAATTCGCCCATGGATCCGGCGATTGGCCCCAATAACCGCAGCCGGCCCGTGGCACGGGTTACGGGAGCGTGGAGAGGACCAGCAGATAATCGTCAGGCGTCGGTTTCGCCGGCACGCGCCAGTTGCTCGATCCGCCGAGTAGAGCTGCCGCAGCTTTTAGATACTTTCCCTGGCGCGGATCAAACCAGAGCGCCTGGTAGGTGCGGCCTGGATCGAGCCCCTTGAGCATGACTGGAAGCTCTTGGTCCGAGTAGAGGTAGAGGAGATAGATCTGGTTAGTGACGGTCGCGAGAACGGCCTTTTCCCGCTCCCGGGCAGAGGTGCCCGCTATCTCGATCCACGCCGGGTCATCAAAGCGCGGCACGAGCCGTTCCCAGGCCAGAGAGGCGAAAAACTCGCGCAAATGGCGCATCTGCTCTCCCCCCGGTGCGCAGAGCGCATCCAACCAGGATTGAGTGCCCCATTCCATGCAACAGCCGCACTCAGCGGGTGTATAGCAATCCTGCCAGATTCCCTGCACGCCATAGCCAAACCCCGGACTGCCGCACAGGATCGATTTATAGGCGGCATTGCGGATATCCGTGGTGGTGCATTGTCTTTCCTTGCCGAGCCCCTCATAATTGGCTTCTGATTCGAGCATCGGTTTGATCGGCTGATGTTCGAAGTAGTGTTCATAGAAGGCCTTCACCTGCGTGCCACCGCCCCATATGATATGCCCGCCCTGGATCATATGGAAGGTGTGCCACTCCTCACGGTCAAACCGTGCTGGATTGGAATTATCCCACAAGTGAGCGCTGTGCGGATGATGGTAGTCATCGAAGGCCGCGATGGTCCGAGCGGCGGCCTTCCAGATTTCAATGTAGCGGTTGTGGTCAAGATCGACCTCCTGAGCGGTCATCCACAGGACCGGGTAGGCCCCATAGCGGGCGACCCAGTATTTGGCAAGACGCTCGGCACCGTGGATACCCAGCACCAGGGCAAAACTGTGCGCCGAGCCGATCGAGGTATTGATCACAAATCCCCGGGAGGCGAGATAGTCAAACTTGCGGTCGAGATCCCGAAAGGCCTCCAGATCCACGCTGGTGACGCTGTCGGAGACCATTTTTTTTCCATTCGTCTGCACCTGATAGACCGTAAAACCCTGCCGGGCGCGTTCATCCACCATGAATTTGAACTGCGAGGTGCAATCCGGAGCGTTGCACTCCTCCCATTTCTCCAGGGGCAGGAACCAGTGGGTATCGGCCAGATAGAAGAAGGGCCTGCCGTTGTCATAGGTGAAGCGGCGGTGGTCGGACGAGATTTTCAAAAAGCCGTTGCGGCCGGTTTCCAGGGAACCGCAGTACGGCACGGCCTGGAGGGTGCCGGCTGCGGGTCCGGTAAAATCCCCCACCTCGCGGCCGGCGAGGGTATACTGCCAGATCCCGCATCGGGTCGGGGCGAAGCGGATTTTCCATTGGCCCTCGCCGTCCCAGAACGCGGGACGCCGCAGGGTGTCGCCGGAGTCGCTGATGAATAACCCCATAAGGTCAACCTCCAGCAGGGGGGAGGAATAGGTCTTGCTGCTGTGAAAGGTCAGCTCCGTCTGCTGCCACACTTCAACCGTCGTTTGTGTCCGGCCCAGGGAAGCGAGCAAGACTATTCCCAGGAGGCCGTGTTTACCCTTGATCGTCATGCTGTTTTTACCCGGTTATGATGTCCAGTGAGAGGTGGTATTCCCGTCCAGTTCCGGGAGAGCGAGGTAATGGGGATCGGCGCAGAGGGCGAGGATTTCCTCCGGGCTCGCCGTCCCGGTCTGAAAGAGCTTTTGTACGGTGACGCCTGCAGCGAAGTTGGCCAGGGCGATGGCTTGCGGGGTGTCGACGCCCGCGGCGAGGGCGCAGGCGATGGCGCTCAAGGTTGTATCACCGGCGCCGACGGTGTCGAGTTTTTTCCGGAATCGCAGCCCGGGAATTTCGTGGATGCCCGCGGCGTCACAGGCGATGATCCCGTGCCGGCCGCGGCTGATGAAGCAGGGTCTTTGATTCCTAGCGTAGAGGGTTCGGGCAAAGCTTCGGACCTTCTCCGCCTCGAATCGGGCACCGGGCGCTGCTTTGACCCCGCAGAGGAGGGCCGCTTCGACCTGGTTGGTTTTCAGCGCGACCCCTTCAAAATCAGCTGCATGATGACGGGAATCGACGATAAACATCTTGTCCGGCAGCTCCCTGACCAGGCGGTTGATGCCGTCAATGAAGGAGCGGTTGGTGATGCTCTCGGGGATCTGCTGATTGATGAGGATGACATCCACTTCCCGGGATTCCCGCTGCAAATACTCGAGAACCCTGGCATCGGCCTCCAGAGTTCTTCGGTTGTAGCGGCCGAAATCGATTCTGGGCTGCTCGTTGCCTTCGAGAATAAGCTTGCAGAAGGCATAGGTCTCGAAGGAACCGTTTTGCAGGACCAGTCCGCTGATATCGACGCCGATCCGACTCAGCTGTGCGATCATTTCGCGTCCAAAAATATCGTCCCCGGCGACACCGGTGATTCTGATCTGCCGGGGGTTCAACGCAGCCAGATTGGCCGCGACATTGGCGGCACCACCCAGAGAGTAGTTCTGGTTGCCTGCTGCCAGCGCCTGCAATCCGGTTTCCACGGAAATCTCCGAACCGCGCGGATCGAGCGTCCAGTACACATCCAGGCAAAAATCGCCATAGAGGAGTATTTTGACCGCGTGGATCTTTTCCAGTATCGCGGCAATTTCATTCTGACCAGTATCCATCACAGCATCCTTGGGGATAGGGGGAGCGGAAAATAAGGATTTCCTTGTATCATTAGCGTGCCTAAAATAGCGTATTATTGGGTGCAGGTCAAGTCCTTTGTGCGCGCGCAGGCCCGTTTCGGGCCGCTGATTGAGTTGTAGCCTGGCGGAGATCCTTTGCGGGCCGGTCTCCGCGCGAGCTCAGGCCCGTCTCGGCCGGCTTTTGGCCAGGCGGAGATCCTGTATGGGCCTGGTTTTGTGCCCGCTCCGGACCGATCCGCGGGCCTGGCTGCAATATTTGCTTGATTTTGTTTCCACGATTGGCGAAGTTATCCAGATTTCAACGAGCGTGATGTTTTCCTGCAAACCGCCGCATTCTTCCCCGCTTCACCGGATGAACTGCACGTCATGGCTACAGAATCATGATAGTTATCGAGACAGGAGCAACGTAAGATGATGAACAGTGTGCAAAGAGCAGCCGCCGTACTGGGGATTCTCCTCGCGGCAAGGGGGCTGGTGCCACTAACCGCTTGCGCCCGGGATTACGATGTTCTCCGCTATGGCGCCAAAGGCGACGGCCGAACCCTCAATACCCGGGCGATCCAGAAGACCATCGATCACTGCAGCACGGCGGGCGGCGGGACGGTCACCGTGCCGCAAGGCACCTTCGTCACCGGTATGCTGGAGATGAGGGACGATGTGACCCTCAATCTGGAGAAGGGCGCCGTGCTCCAGTCGAGCATCGACCAGAAAGACTTTCCCGCAGCGGGGCCACATGCGCAGTGTCTGCTGGCCATGTACCGGGTGAACAACGCCTCTCTGACAGGAGAAGGCACCCTGGATGGCCGAGGCGACCGGTTCACCGTTAAAAACGAAGCTCCGGGCCGTCCCTTCGTGGTACTGGTGCAGAACAGCCGGAACATCCGCATCCGGGATGTGAACCTGATCAACGCGGCGCGCTGGACACTCCGGCTGCTGGCCAGCGAAAGCGTCCGGGTGCAGGGCCTACGGATCCATTCCCTGACCAATTATAATAATGACGGGATCGATATCGACGGCAAGGATATCATCGTATCCGACTGCAACATCCAGTGCGATGACGACGCTATCTGCCTCAAGAGCGATGGCGACTCTTTTTGTGAAAATGTGGTCGTAACCAACTGCGTTTTGCGGACCAACCGCAATTTTATCAAATTCGGCACCGCCAGCCGCACCGGTTTCAGGAATATCGCGATCAGCAACATCACCATGGGAACGGCCTTGGATGACCATCTCACCAACTGGGACAAAAGGATCATTGGCGTCACCGATCCGATCACCGGAATCGCCGGAATTGCGCTCGAGATCGTCGACGGCGGCGTGATGGAGCGCGTCACGATCACCAACATCACCATGGATGGCGTGCAGACGCCCCTCTTCATCAAGGTGGGCAAGCGCACGCCTCCCGTCGGTGCGTTGAAAAACATCCTCATCAGCAATGTGGCCGCGAAAAGCTGCAGCCAGATTTCCAGTTCGATCACGGCGGTTCCGGGCGCCTTTGTCGAAAATGTCACCCTCAGGGATTTCATGGTCTCCGTCACCGGCGGCGGCAATCTCGAACAGGCCACGCGTGACGTCATCGAGAATGAAAAGGGCTATCCGGAAAACAGGATGTTCGGCGACAGTCTGCCCGGGTATGGGCTGTATATCCGTCATGCCCGGAATATCGTGCTGGATAATGTTCAGTTCGAATTGCTGCAGCCGGACATGCGTTCGGCGATTTTCCTCGAGGATGCCCACGATGTGCGCATCCACCATCTTAAAGCAGACCCGCCGCAGGGGGAGGAACCCCTGATCCGGCAGATCAATACATCCGCCATCACCGTCGATTAGCTGCCGCAGAACTCAAGAGGCCTACTCTCAGGGAGGTACCATTTGAAACAGTTGACGAGCATGATCCTGCTGCTGTTGCTCGCATTGTCCGGCAGCCCAGGGCTGTATGCCCAGCCCCTGGCGGGCACGGACGATCTGGGCCGGACCTTGTCGCAGAACGATGCGGTGGGTAATCCCCGCGCGGGCAAACAGGTCGCCCTGTTCTATTTTCTCACCCATGGCGACGGGACGGCGGAGGAGTATTGGGATCTGAGCCAGATCGTCCCGCAGCACCCGGAGGTGCTTGAGGATTATGACCATCCGTATTGGGGAACGCCGGTCTATTATCCCGGCGGACCCTGCCCGGCGTACTACTGGGGGGAGCCCGTCTATGGCTATTACCGCGCCGACGATTACTGGGTCACGCTACGCAGCGTGCAGCTGCTGACGGATGCCGGTGTCGATATTCTGGTGATCGATGCGACCAACGGCTCGGTCTACCCCGAGAGGGCCGATCTGTTGATGCGGGCTATGGATGCGGTCCGCGCCCAGGGCAAGAATCCCCCCAAAATCGTTTTTTACACCCATACCGACTCGGGCGTGCGTATGGAAGAGGCCTATGAATATTTCTATATGGAGGGTGCCAGATACTATCATCCGCAGTGCTGGTTCAAACTCGATGGCTTGCCCCTCATCATCGGTCTGGTCCCCGAAGCGGTCGGCTTTGACTGCGAGGAGAGTTTCACCTGGCGGGAATCGCAATGGCCGAATGAAAAATACAAGACCAACAGCTGGCCGTGGATCGAATTCACCCGGCCGCAGCGCGCGCATTTCAACTATCATGGCGAAAAGGAGATCATCAACGTCTCTGTCGCGCAGCATCCGAACCCGAAAGCGGGCATGGGCGGCTCGGCCTTTTATGGCAACAAGGACAATTGGGGGCGAAGCTATCACAACGGCCAGGCGGGGAATCCGGAGACCGATCTCCCCTATGGCTACAACTTTCAGGAGCAGTGGGAAGTTGCGCTCAGGGAAGATCCGGAATTTGTTTTTGTGACGGGGTGGAATGAATGGACCGCCGGCCGCTGGACCAGCAAGGACGGCAATCCGGAGCACTCCTGGTTTTGCGATCAGGCGAGCCCGGAATACAGCCGCGATATCGAACCGACGCGGACCGCCGGCCTGAAGGATAACTATTATATGCAACTGGTCCAGAATATCAGACGCTTCAAGGGGATCGAGGCCAATCCCCGGCCCGGAGCGCGCAAGACCATCCGGGAGTGGGCGGATTGGGACGATGTTGCCCCGGTATACCGGGATTACACCGGGGATACGCAGCCGAGAAACTGGCGGGGCGCGCAATCCAGGCCGGTCACCGTGTATACCAACACCACCGGAAGAAACGACCTGCATCTGATGAAAATCGCCCGTGACCAGGAGCAGCTCTTTTTCTTCGCGCAAACGGTCTCGGATATCACGCCGAACACCGGCGAAGGCTGGATGTGCCTCTACATCGACGCGGACCGGAACGGCACCACGGGATGGAAGGGGTATGACTATCGCGTCACCGGTGGTGAGCGGCTGCAGCGCTTCGCCAGCGGCCTGTGGCAGGATCAGCAGCTGGTGCCCTATGCCCTTCGGGGCGATAAACTGATGATCACCGTGCCGCGCAGCGCCATCGCCGGGTTTGCGGAGGCGCTGGATCTGGAATTCAAGTGGTCGGACAACATGCAGGATACCTCGGATCCCCTCGACTGGTACATCAACGGGGATGCCGCCCCCGGCGGACGCTTCAACTGGATCTATTCCGGGCCGTGACCGGCGGCAGCGCCGCGCCTCCCGGCTGCCGGGAGGCGCGGCGCTAAATTATTCCGGTTGAATCAGGGCCTGCGCGAGAATTATTCTTGCCTTGAATCATAACTTTTAGTATACTACCCAATTAGACCATTTTGCCCTGAATGCTGCCTGTTTGCCCCACGTGTAAACGATTTTCCCCCAGAATGGAGTTGGCGATGAAGAATATCCCCCTGCTATGGCTGCTTCTCGCGGTAGTGCCGCTCTTGGCCCGAGCTGCGGTGACGGTGACCGACCTGCGGACCGAATACAAGACCGATCCTATCGGTCTGGATATCCGGCAGCCGCGTCTGAGCTGGAAAATAGCCGCAGCCGGCCGCGGCACGCTGCAAAGCGCCTATCAAATCCGGGTCGCCGCGGATCCTGCTGCCCTGAAAAAAGGCGCGCCGCTGCTCTGGGATTCCGGCAAAGTATCCACGGCGGCCTCGATCCACATTCCCTATGCCGGTGCGCCCCTGACCTCGGGGATACGCTGCTGCTGGCAGGTCCGCATTTGGGACCAGAAGGGCCGGCCATCCCCCTGGAGCAGCGTCGCCTGCTGGGAGATGGGAGTACTGGAGCCATCGGACTGGAAGGCCGCCTGGATCGAGCCTGATCTGGCCGAGGATTCCACCCAATCGATGCCCTGTCCCATGCTCCGCCGTGCATTCCTCCTTAAAAATGGCATTGTGGCCGCGCGCGCCTATGTGACCAGCCGTGGGCTCTACGAACTGGAACTGAATGGCGCCAAGGTCGGCGACCAGGTCCTCACGCCGGGGTGGACCTCCTTCGATCACCGCCTGCAGTATCAGACCTGGGACGTGACGGCCATGCTCAAGCCCGGCGCCAATGCCGCCGGCGTCCTCCTCGGCGATGGCTGGTACCGCGGCAACCTGGCCTTCAACGGGCAGCGCAATACCTATGGCAAGACCCTGGCCCTGCTGGCGCAGATCCATGTCCTCTATGCGGATGGCAGCAGCGAATGGATCACCACCGACGACAAATGGCGCTCTTCGACCGGGCCCTTGCTCGCCTCGGACATTTATAACGGCGAGCGCTATGACAGCCGGCTGGAAAAGAAGGGATGGAGTTCGCCCGGGTATGACGATACCGGGTGGTCCGGAGTCCGGGTTCTGCCCGCCGCCACGGTCCACCTGGTCGCGCCGGCGGGGTTGCCGGTGCGCCGTATCGGCGAAATCCGCCCCCAGCGCATCTTCACCACCCCCAAGGGGGAGGTCGTCGCCGATTTTGGCCAAATCTTTACCGGCTGGGTGCGCCTTAAAACCACCGGCGCCAGCGGCCAGCGCATCCGCTTGACCCATTTTGAGGTGCTCGACCAGGCCGGCAATGTCTATCTCGACAATCTGCGCGATGCCCAGCAGCGCGATGAATACATCCTCAACGGCCGCGGTGAAGAGATCTGGGAACCACGCTTCACCTTCCACGGCTTTCGTTATCTCCACGTCGAGGGCTGCCCCGGAGAATTGCGCCCCGACATGGTGACCGGCATAGTCATCCATTCCGATTATGCCCCTGCCGGCAACTTTACCTGTTCGGATTCCCTGATCAACCAACTGCAGCATAACATCCAGTGGAGCCAGAAGGGCAATTTCGTCGATGTGCCCACCGATTGCCCGCAGCGCAATGAGCGCCTCGGCTGGACCGGCGATGCCCAGGTCTTCGCCCGCACCGCCTGCTTCAACGGCGAGATCGCCGCGTTCTACACCAAATGGCTCCAGGATCTGGCGCTGGACCAAAAGCCCAGCGGCGCGGTTCCCCATGTGATCCCCAATGTCCTCGACAAGCAGAATCCCACCGCCAATGTGGCCGCCGCAGCCTGGGCCGACGCCGCGGTCATCGTCCCCTGGACCGTCTATCTCTGTTACGGCGATCTGCATATCCTCGAACAGCAATATCCCAGCATGAGGGCCTGGGTCGATTATATGACAGCGCGCGCCGGGGAGAGCTATCTCTGGAACCGCGATTACACCTTTGGCGACTGGCTCGCCTTCGCCACGACCCGCTCCGATTATCCCGGCGCCACCACCGACAAGGATCTCGTCTGCCAGGCCTATTTCATCCGTTCTACGGCAGTGACCGAGCGCGCCGCCCGGCTGCTGGGCAAGGTAGAGGAAGCTGAAACCCTGGCCCGGATCAGGGAGAAGGCCACCGCGGCCTTTAACCGGGAATTCGTCACCGCCAACGGCCGGCTGGCCTCCAATACCCAGACCGCGTACTGCCTCGCCCTGGCCTTCGATCTCCTGCCGCCGGAGCAGCGGCCGGCCGCGGCCAGACGGCTGGCGGAGGATGTACGCCGCTTCGGCCACATCACCACCGGCTTTGTCGGCGCGCCGCTGATCTGTCCCGTCCTCAGCGATTTCGGCTATCCGGATGAAGCCTTTATGCTCCTCAATCGCAAGGAGTACCCCTCCTGGCTCTATCCGGTCACCCGCGGCGCCACCACCATCTGGGAGCGCTGGGATGGCATCAAGCGGAACGGCTCCTTCCAGGATCCCGGCATGAATTCCTTCAATCACTACGCCTATGGCGCCATCGGCGACTGGCTCTACCGGTGGGTCGCCGGCATTGAGATCGATCCGGCGCAGCCGGGATACAAGCATATTCTCTTCCAGCCCCATCCGGGCGGCGGATTGACGCATGCCCGCGCCGAACTCAACTCGCTTTATGGAACGGTGGCCTGCGGCTGGGAGATCAGCCAGGGACGGATGCACCTCTCCCTGAGCGTGCCGCCCAATACCACCGCCCTGGCGACACTGCCGCGCGCTGTACTGGCAGCCGTTACCGAGGGCCGCCGTCCTCTGCGCACGGCCGAGGGGGTGCTCTCGGCGGAAGAGCAGGAGGGCGTTGTCCGGGTCACCCTGGGATCGGGAACGTATCAGCTGGAGTGGGATTGGCCGCGGCCCTGAGCGGGCGTCATCAGCGGATTCCAGCATCTGGATTGTGACGGGCCGCCGCATCCCGGCATCCGCTTCGCCGCGTTCCAGGATCACAACACCGCCATGGATCAAACATAGAGGTTCGTCAGCATGGAACAGTCACGCAGGGATTTCCTCAAGCTTTCCGCCATGGGGGCTGCCGGCCTGGCCTTCGGAGCGAGCGCTAAAAGCTACAGCCGGATCATCGGGGCCAACGACCGCCTTAATTTTGCCATCATCGGGCTGCACGGCCGGGCCTATGCCCATCTCGACGGCGTGCGCTTCGGCGACAACGCCGCGGTCACCCATGTCTGCGATGTCGACGCCGTGGAGCTGGATAAATTCGCCGCGGCGGCGGAGCAAGCCACTGGCGCCGCCCCCGCCCGGGTCGAGGACTTTCGCCGTATCCTCGAGTCCCGCGATGTCGATGCCATCACCATCGCCACCCCGGAGCACTGGCACGCCCCGATGGCCATCATGGGACTGCAAGCCGGGAAACATGTTTATGTCGAAAAGCCCTGCAGCCATAATCCCCATGAAGGCGAGCTCCTTGTCGCGGCGCAGAAGAAATACGGCAAGCTGGTGCAGATGGGCAACCAGCAGCGTTCCTCGGCGCACAGCCAGGAGATCATCGCCAGGATCCATGCGGGTCTGATCGGCCGGCCCTATTTTGGCAAGGCCTGGTACAGCAATGTCCGCAAATCGATCGGCGTTGGCAAGGTGGTGCCGGTACCCGCCTCTCTGAATTGGGAGTTGTGGCAGGGGCCGGCGCCGCGGCGGCCGTACAAGGACAATATTCACCCCTACAACTGGCACTGGTTCTGGCAATGGGGCACCGGCGAAACCCTCAACAACGGCACCCATGAGGTGGATATCTGCCGCTGGGCTCTGGGGGTCGATCTCCCCCTGCGCGTCACCGCCAGCGGCGGCCGCTACCATTTTAAGGACGACTGGGAATTTTATGATACCCTCGTCACCAGCTTTGAATATCCCGACGCCATGATCACCTGGGAGGGCCTGAGCTGCCAGGGCAAGAAGTATTACAATCGTGACCGTGGTGCAGCGATCCATGGCACCGAGGGCACGGTGGTGCTGGACCGCGACAGCTACGAGGTCTATTCGCACAATGACACGCTGCTCGAGCAATTTCGGCTGCCGACGGCCAGCACTTCTCAGGACCTGCTCAGCCGTGATGAACTGACCAACATCCATTTTCGTAATTTCATCGACGCCATCCGCAAGGGGACGCCGCTGAATTCACCGATCGCTGAGGGCAACAAGAGCGTGACGATCCTGCAGCTCGCGAATATCGCCTGGAAACTGAACGAGACCCTCGATCTCGATCCGGCGACCGGGCAGGTCCGCGGCAATAAAAAGGCGCGGGGCTTGTGCAAACGCGAGTATGCCAAGGGGTGGGAGCTGTCGATCGATTGATCAACCGGCCGGGGAGCGTATGAACCACTTAATGGAAAAGGGCAGATAATGAGAAGCAAATTTTGGGTGATAGCCATGTCTCTTCTTGCGCTGGCCTCCGCTGCGGCGGGGAAAGATCTCTGGGTGAACCTGTTCAATGGCAAGAACCTGAAGGAGTGGCGGGTGCTCAATGGCGATGCGCCATTTGTGGTGCGCGATGGCGCCATTGTCGGCATCAGCAAACTGAATACCCCCAACACCTTTCTGGCCACCCGCACCCTCTATGGTGATTTCATTCTCGAGTATGAATGCCGTATCGATGCCGGACTGAACTCCGGGGTGCAGATTCGCAGTCTGAGCCTGCCGGAGGTGCAAAAGGGCCGCGTCCATGGTCTCCAGGTCGAGCTCGATCCCTCGCCGCGTGCCTGGAGCGGCGGCCTCTATGATGAAGCCCGTCGCGGCTGGCTTTACAACCTCGAATGCAATCCCGCCGCCAAGGCGGCCTTCAAGCCAGGGGAATGGAACCAGTTTCGTGTCGAAGCGGTTGGCACCTCGATCCGCGTCTGGCTCAACGGCTTTCCCACCGCCGATATCGTCGATGACCTGACGCCCGCCGGCTTCATCGCCCTCCAGGTGCATAGCATCGGCAACGATTCGAGCCTGGCGGGCAAGACCATCGCCTGGCGCAACCTTCGCATCCTGACGGAGAATCTGGCCGCGCTGCGTACGCCGGTCACCAACGCCATTCCGCAGAGCAGTTATCTCACCAACCAGCTCACACCGCGCGAGATCGCCGAGGGCTGGCAGCTGCTTTGGGATGGCAAGACCACGGCCGGCTGGCGGGGCGCCAAGCTTGACCGCTTCCCGGAAGGCGGTTGGAGCATCGAGAACGGCATGCTCATAGTAGCCGAAAGCGGCGGCGAAGAGGCGCGCAACGGCGGCGATATCGTCACGGTGAAGCAATATGCCGATTTTGAGCTCGAGGCCGATTTCCGGATGACGGCCGGGGCCAACAGCGGCATCAAGTATTTCGTCGATACCCAGACCAACAAGGGCGCGGGATCGGCCATCGGCTGCGAGTTCCAGATCCTGGACGATGATCTCCATCCCGATGCCAAACTGGGTACCGCCGGCAACCGGACTCTCGCTTCGCTCTACGATCTGATCCCGGCCGAGGCTCGGCTCTATGCCCCCGACGAAAATACCGCCAAGCGCGTCAACAAATACGACTGGAACCGGGCCCGGATCGTGGTCCGCGGCCAGAAGGTGTGCCACTATCTCAACGGCATCAAGCAGGTCGAATATCAGCGCGGCACCCAGATGTGGCGCGCCCTGGTCGCCCGCAGCAAATATGCCATCTGGCCGAACTTTGGTGAAGCGGCGGAAGGCCACATCCTGCTCCAGGACCATGGCTGCCAGGTCTTTTTTAGAAACATCAAGATCAAGGAACTGGACTAAGAAGCGGATTGGCGGCGGAGTGCGGCGCCGGCGAGTTGACCGGCGTCAGCGCTTCGACCAGGGCGAATCTGGATTCGATGATCGCTTGCCGGATTCCGGAAACCTTGAGCACCACCAGAAAGTTTTTCGGGACACGGCCGCAGGAGGTGATGAGCAGCTGCTCGAGCTGCGGCAGGAGTTCCGGTTCGGTGAGGTAACGGCAGGCTTCCTTGAGCCCGATGGTGAAAAATCCGGCCGTGATCAGGATGGCATTGCCGCGCGGACCTTCATACTTGATGATGAAGGCGTAATCGGTGTGATAGACATCCTCGTTGGCTTCGGCGTTGAAGCGCAGGGTGTCAGCGGGGGAGAAGTGGTACAGGATGCGCTGGCGGATATCATAGGCGAGATGGGCCTGCTCGATGTAATGCTGCAGGATCCCGAGGGATTTGATATTGCCGATATAGACCACATTCTGTTCTTCGATAACATTGGGAGTCAACTGCGATGAACTGCGCAGAACGATCTGCCGCGGCGAAGAATTCAGCAGCTTGACGATGCTCGGAAGCGACCACACCGTGCCGAAGGGAAAATAGGTTTGATCGGAAGGCTGGGCGGTGGTGGTGTTGTCCGGAAAGATCAGATATTTCATGTCTTCCGCGGAGTTGATCCAGGTGTCGCGGATATGGACCGAACGATTCTGGTAGTTGATGTTGATATTGTAGAAAAAGTGATCGCCGCAGACGATCATGGTCTCGTTGCGGGACTTGAGAAAATCACCCCAGATCGCATCATCGATATCGACACAGCGGTATTTCTTCACTTCCTTATGCAGGCTTACGGCGTAGATCAGCAGTCCTGAAGCGATGCAGGTCATCAGCACCAACAACAGGGGATAAACCTGCAGCCATCCGGTGTGCGCGCGGATCCAGGTACCGATCTGCTTGCTCTCGGTCTGATCGATGATGTGGATGACATACTGCCCCTTGGGAATCTCCAGCCGGTACCGGTCTTTCCGCCCTTCCTCCCGGTAATACTCTTCCAGCTTTTTACGCAGATTGTGAATATGAACCCGGACCAGAGGGTCTTCACCCGGATTAAAATGCTGGTCTTTGCCAAAGACCTCGCGGGCGATCATCGTCTCTTTCGGAACGATGCCTTTATCCTGGCACTGCAGCAGATAGGTCAACAGAAGCTGGGTGTTCCGCGAGTTGCGTATGGCCTCGCTCTGGAACAGGCTTTTTTCCAGCTCTTTCTGGATATTCAGGTGGTTCTTGTTCATCGGTATGGGCGACGTCTGCGAGCCTTGCGGATCCCCTGTCCTGTATTCCTGCAGGGAGATCCATCGGGGAGGGAGAGTGTTCGGGAAATGGTAATAAATCTCCCGATTAACATTTGTTAAACAAGGTAATCAAAATATCGAAAAACAACAAGATTATTTTTGAGATGCGAAAATACGTTTTCGGTTAACCGTTAATTTACTTGCGGCCTAATTTTTCGGTTCTTATTATGCGGGGTCCCTTTCAGCACGGGTATCCGCTTCCACCTGCTGGGATTTACAGGCTGCATTCCGGAAATACCCCGGCACCGTGCCTTAAAAAACAAAAGGAGTTGTGATGACCTTGAAAAAACTTCCTGCTCTCCTCACCGTCCTGATCCTGCTCATCACACAGGCGGCCGCCTGGGCCGGTCAGATTCAGGGCAAAGTGGTGGATGGTTCGACCGGCACAGTGCTGCCGGGCGCCAATATCTTTCTCAAGGGGACGGCCATCGGCACCATCTCTGATCTGGATGGCAAGTACAGTATTACCAATGCCCCGGAGGGCTCCTTCGTCCTGACCGCCACCTACGTCGGTTATGACCGCTTCGAAAAGACCATCTCCCTCAGCAAAGCGCAGAAACTGAATCTGAACATCCAGATGCATTACGCGATGGTCTCGATGAAAGAGGTCACGGTCACGGCGCAGCGAGAAGGCCAGATGGCCGCGATCAACCAGCAGATCGCCTCGGATCAGATCGTCAATGTGGTGTCGCAGGAACGCATTCAGGAATTGCCCGATGCCAACGCCGCCGAAGCCGTCGGCCGGCTCCCCGGTGTCGCGGTGCAGCGCTCCGGCGGCGAGGCGCAAAAAGTCCTGATCCGCGGCCTCGATGCCAAATTCGCCACGATCACGCTCAACGGCATCGAAATTCCGGCCACCAACAGCGAAAACCGCGACGTCGATCTGAGCATGATGTCGCAGAATGCCCTGGCGGGGATCGAGGTCTACAAGGCCCTCACCCCGGACAAGGATGCCGATGCCATCGCCGGTACGGTGAATCTCATCACCGGAAAGGCCGAGCCCGGCCAGGCCTTCCAGATCGATGCCGTGGGGAGCTATAACGACCTGAAAAACTCCTTCAAGCAATACGACTTTAGCGGCCGCTACAGCAACCGATTTTTCGGCAACAAGCTCGGCCTGCGCGCCATGGCCTCCGCCTCGCAGCGGGACCGCAGCAGCGAGACCTTCATCGACTCCTGGGAAATTCCCCCCAATCTGGATTACCGCATCGCCAACCTCAAGGTCAGTTACATCGAGGAGACCCGCAAACGCAGCGGCGGTGAAATCTCGTTCGACTATAACACCCCCGACGGCGGCAACATCAAACAGATCAACGTCTACAGCCAGACCACGCGCAATACCAATGATTATGGCCGCACCTACCCGGTCGGTGCGGACGTGCGCTACGAGGCGACGGTGCGCGACATGACCATCAAGACCATGAACAGCTCCCTGCTCGGCGAAAACCATCTCCTTGGCTTCGATCTGGACTGGTCACTGGCCTATGCCAAAACTCAGAGCGAGATGCCCTTCGAACATCAAATGCGCTTCTACGAGCCCACGACGATGGTTTCGGGGATGCGCACGGTGGGCAGCCGCGATACCCTGCGCATGCCCGGCAAGTATCTGATTCCGTATGCCCAAAACAATTTTAACAAGGCCGGGCTGGATCGCGATTATTTTACCCAGAGCGCCAACGACGACCAGAACCTGGTCGCCAAGCTGGACCTGGAAAAATCCTTCCACCTCAGTTCCAGTCTGGCCGGTTTTATCAAGGCGGGAGTCAAATATCGCAACAAGGACCGCCACCGCGATGCCGATATGTGGATGGGGCCCTACTGGCTGCGCACGACCCAGGCCTACACCCTCAACGACCAGGGCGAAAAGGTCCTCAAGGACTGGACGGGCACCTATTGGGAGGATTCGCCCTACACCGGCCTCCTCACCGACTTTCTCTCAGGACCGCCCTATTCCTCGCGCATGATTCATGGCGAATACCGGCTTTATCCCCTGATCGATGCCGATCGGGTGCGGCAATGGTACAATTTCAACAAGAACGGCATCAGCCTCGACGGCATGCGCGAAGAATATAACTATCTGCTCGAGAGCAACCGCTATAAATACTCGGTCGAGGAGAATGTCACTTCGAGCTATATGATGACCAAACTGAGCTGGCGCCAGTTTCTCACCCTGATCGCCGGTGTCCGCTATGAAGAGGAAAACAACTCCTATACCGCCAAATATGCCCCTGAAATCGTCGGCCAGTTCGAAGCGCAACATGGCATCATCACCGACAGCACTGCCACCTTCCGGAACGGCTTCTGGCTGCCCAGCGCCCACCTGCGGATCCGGCCTTTCAAATGGTGGGATATCCGTTTCGCGGTGACCAGCGCTCTGGCCCGGCCCGATTTCCAGATGCGGCTGCCGGCCCTGTACATCGACCGCCAGGAGGGGGTGATCGAACGGCGTAATCCCAAATTGAAAACCGCCATCTCCCGCAATTACGACGCCAACATGTCCTTTTATTCGACCCGGTACGGATTGCTCACGCTGGCCGGCTTTTACAAAGAGATCGACGATATGTTCTACTGGCTCTACGATGTGCGCGTCACCGGCAACAGCCATGCCAAAAGCATCGGGCTGCCGATGAAATATGGTCCGTTCAATCAATACACCCTGAGCGAGCCGGTCAATACCTCCGACACCAAGGTCTGGGGATATGAGCTCGAAGTGCAGACCCATCTCGGATTTCTCCCCGGTCTGCTGAAGAATATCATCGTCAACGGCAATTATTCGCGCATCTGGTCGGAGACGATCTATCCGCGGTTCAAACTCGATATCACCACCACCTTCCCGCCCAAGCAGACCCCGGTCTATTATTTTACCAAGAGGCCGCTGACCGGGCAGACCAATTATATGGGCAATCTTGCGGTCGGCTATGATATCGGCGGTTTTTCCGGACGCGTCTCGGTCTATTTCCAGGGGCCCTATCTCTCCTACATCAGCCAGTCGGAGCGTCTGGATCAGTATCAGAAGAGCTTCAATCGTTGGGACATTTCGCTCAAGCAGCAGATCACCAACCACCTTGCGGTCTTTATGAATGTCAATAACCTGACCAACGTCATTGAAGGCAACTATGCATCGTTTCGTCATCTTGATATGGGCGGCTCGATCAACGGCATGACCGGAGATCTGGGCTTGCGCATGACCTTTTAACCCGTACACTGCGGAGATGCCGGGGCGGCATTCTGCCAAGCCAAGGAGGTGAACGTCTCGCGAGCGGTTCTTTGTTCTGCAAAACTACGGTAGGAGAATCTTTCATCGGAGGAAACGTAATGAAATCGAGAATGAGCTACATCCTGGTTATCATGATGTTGTTGGCGATCGTCGCAGCCCCGGCATTTGCGGACAAGGTGCTGGATCCCAATGCCGGCTTTATCAATAATCTGATCAACGCGGATACCCTCAGCAACGGCAAGCGGGCCGATTCCGTTTACGTCCTGCAGCGTGGCGCCACCTACTTCGTCCAGGGCTATATCGAGAATATCGGCTATCCCCTGGTGCTGAAGGCTGAGACGGGGAGCGGCTCCATGCCCCGCGTCGTGGCCTATCCTCAGGCCGACGGCAGCCTGGGCGCCCGTTTGCTCAACGCCAGCAATGACTGCTATCTGTATAACATCTACTTTGATGGCATGGGTCCCAATGCCGATACCGGAGTTCCCGATCCTCTGGTGCGCATGGGCGGACAGCTCCTGCGCGCTGCAGCGCCGGGCAAGGTCCTGGTCGTGGACGGCTGTATCCTCAACAACTGCGGACAGGTCACCATCCGTTCCAACAGCGGTGCCCGCCTGGTCAAAGTCACCAATACGGTGATCGCCAACATGGGCCAGGTCTCCGCCGACAACCTCGGCAACGGCCGTTTTATTGATTTCCGCGATGGCGCCACCGACAGCCTGATCGTGCGCAACTGCACCCTGATCAACGGCTGTGACCGCGTCATCCGTCACCGCGATGCCAGCAAGAAGCAGAATTTCGTGCAGTATATGGAATTCGATCACTGCACCTTCATGCACTGGCTGGGCGCCTTCGGCATGTTCCACGTCGGCGATATCGGCGCGGCCGGCCTCAAGATGACCAACAACCTCTTTATCAACCCGATGGCTTTCGGCTTCAGCACGACCGATCAGTGGCGCCGGGCTGAATTCGATCTCCACGGCGAAGTCGATGCCGCTGCTAACCCGATGATGTATGAAATCAGCGACGAGCCCAATGAGGGGATCACCCCCAAATTTGAGATTCACCACAATGTGTTCTATACCGAACAGGCCATCAAGGATGTGTGGGCGAATCACGGTGTGGTCGAAGCTCCGGTTCTGAGCAAGCGCATCCGCGGACTGATGGGCGCCGATTCGGCCCAGGCGTATGTCAATGCTGAAGTGACCCTGAAGAATGCCCCCAAGTTCATGTACGCGCTCTATAACTGGTACTATGCCAATCCGATCGAGATCGCTGCGAGCACCACCGCGGAGTATGATATGGATCGTCATACCCGCGATTTCTGGTCCGATTCCCTCGATTGCTCCTATGCGACCAGCAATCCGGCGTTTGTCGGTTCGGACCGGCTGCCCGTCGGCGACACCAACTGGAATTCGACGATCACCGGCGTCGAGCAGAACGGTGTCAATCCGGAACAATTCAGCCTCGGCCAGAACTACCCCAATCCCTTCAATCCGATGACGGTCATCCACTACACCCTCGAAGCCCGTGGCAAGGTCATGCTCAGGATCTATGACATCAGCGGGCACGAGGTCGCGACTCTGGTCAACACCGTCCAGCCGGCCGGCCGTTATCAGGCGATTTTCAACGGACGCAATCTCCCCTCCGGCACCTATTTCTATGAGCTGTCGCAGAGCGGGAGCCGGATGGTTAAAAAGATGGCGCTGATCAAATAAATTATTTTCCTAATCGTAAATACGTATCCGGTATCACCCCGTGTAATGGTCCCTGGACAGGCGTCGGCTGCATGAGCGGCGCCTCTCTTTTTACTCCACGGTGGTGGCACCTCGCGGCCGCGCTCGCGTCCCTGACGGCACGCCACTCAACCAACGGTATCCTGAATCCATGAAGACAATCCGCCATATCCTGCTCCTCGTGCTCGTCGCTCTCTCTTGCTATACGCTTGGCGAATTTGTCCGTAATGAACGCATGCCGATCATTCCCGCCCTGCCCGCCGCTCCGGCGGCTACTCCCGAGAACAAGGTACTCTGGAACCTGGATCACGGCCAGGCGGTCAGCCTGGAGGAGATCCAGGCGATCTGTCACTATATCGACCGCCGCTACGACTGCGCCGATTTTCGCCTGCAGTCCCTGCTGCGGATTCTCTATACGCACTCCGCACTGCTCACGCCCGCGATGCACGCGGAGATCAAGCGTTCCCTCACCGCCTTCCGCTACGGGATGGACGAACCGGGGCAGGACGGTATGTGCTTCTGGAGCGAAAACCACCAGATCCTCTTCGCCGCGGCGGAGTACCTGGCCGGGCAATATTATTCGCAGACCTTTTTCAGCAATGCCGATCTCAGCGACAGCGAACACATGGTCCGGGCCCGAAAACGGATTCTGGCCTGGCTCGACCTGCGCTGGCGCTACGGCTTCAGCGAGTACTTTTCCAATACCTACTATGTGCAGGATATCGCCCCCCTGTGCAATCTGATCGATTTCTGCAATGATCAGGAGATCGTCGCCAGGAGCCGGATGATCCTTGATCTGCTCCTCTATGACCTGGCTTCGCAATCCTGGCAGGGCCAGTTCGTCACCAGCAGCGGCCGCGCCTATGAAAATGGCAAGACCGCCACCGCGGTAGCCACCAGCCGGATTACCCGCTCGCTTTTCACGGATGCCGCCCCCCAGGGCCCGGCCACTGGAATGGATATCAACTTTTTCGATCTCGAGAACTATCGGGTGCCGCAGGTCCTGCTTGAGATCGGCAGGGACCCGGTGCCGCGGATCATCAAAGCCTCCCAGGGGCTGGATCTCGATGAGCTGGCTGCGGCGGGACTGATCGGCGCGGAGGATCGGCAGATCATGATGCAATGGGGGATGGCGGCCTTTTCCAATCCCGAGGTTATTGACAACTCTCTGGCCTGGGTCGAGCGCAATGCGCTTTTCACCAACGAATTTTTATACCCGTTCCGCTGGCTCAACTTTACTGCGCTGCGGCTCTTTCATCTTAACCCCGTCCTGAGCCGGCACCTGAACCCGCAGACCAACGGCACCGCTCTGCTGCGGGCCAATACCTATACCTATCGCACGCCCGACTATAGCCTCTATACGACGCAAGCCTATCACCCGGGCACCTTCGGCCATCAGGAACATATCTTCGGTGCCACCCTGGCGCCGGACCTGGCCCTCTTTCACAATCATCCGCAGATCCTGCCGGGGGAGAGCGCGGCAGGCATCCCGCCGCCCAGCACATGGGTGGGGAACGGCTGCCTGCCCCATTCCGTCCAGGAAGAGAATATCAATCTGTCGATTTATCTGCTGCCGGAACGGTCCGGACTGCTGCAGCGGCCCGTGATTCCCTATACCCATCTCTATCTGCCCGCCGCGCGCTTCGAGGAGGTGCGGCAGGAGGGCAACCTGCTGCTAGCCCGCCACGGGCAAGCCTGGCTGGCCTTTTTTACGGCTGTGCCGCTGCGTCAAAACGGCCTGGTCGAGTGGATCCAGGCGGGCCGCGAATGCTACTGGATCTGCGTCATGGGCCGCGCAGCCGAGGAACCCTTCAGTGAATTCTGCCGCCGCATGCATGCAGCGGAGGTGAGCTGGCAGAAGCACAAACTGACTTTTAGTTGCGGCAAAAAAACACTATCTTTGACCTATGCAGGGGAATTCAGCGTTGACGGCCAGATCCGGGACCTGAACTATCCGCGCTATGAAAGCGATTATGTCCGCGCCCGGCGCCAGCCCGAAGAGATCCATTTCGAGTATCAGGGTCATGCCCTTACCCTCCATTTCGCAAGCATGACCCGGACCGAGCACTAGACCAGCCGCCCTCTGCAGAACCCCGGATCCAGCGGAGTACTCCGCGCGGCCAGAAAGGAACATGCCACATGCCCGCTCCACGCAAATTCCCCCTCCTCCTCTGGATGATGGCCCTGAGCTGCGCTGCCGTTGTGCCCACCTCATGGAGAGCCGCCGATTTTGCGGCCCTGAGCTGCGCCGCCGCCGCGCCCTTCTCATGGACAGCCGCCGATTTTGCGGCCCTGAACCAGACCCATGACCTCAGCCTGCCAGCCTGGGGGCCCTATACCAAAAAATATATCGGGCTGTCGCACATCCCGGATGCCCAGCAGGGATTGCGCTTCGACGTCGGCGTCTTTCCGGGTCTGTACCGCCGCAAGGTGGCCCTGCCGAACGTCTTTTTTGAATCCGATTATCACCCCTGGGAGGCCTCGCCGCAGTTCGAATATTTCAGCTTCCGCCATGAACTGGAGTGGCAGGACCGGGTCTATACCGACATCTCCTATTCCGAGATCGATCCTCAAGCCCGGCTGGTCCGGATCGAATGTGTCAACAACACGGGTGATAAGCAGAACCTCGCCATCCATTTCCTCGCCTCGATGCATTTCCCCTCGATCCGGGAGTACAGCCCCGACACGCCGATCCTCCTGGCCACCGTCCAGCTGCCGCCTTCCGGCGTGTGGATCGATGCCCTGCCGTATCGCGAGATGGAATTCGCCCATCCCCGGCCGCAGGACAATCTTGGCTACGACGGCAAGTTCCGCGGCGAGATTCGCGACCATGGTTTTGTCAACGGCACGGCGCTCGGCGCCGGCTTTGGCGCGGAGGCCGGCGACCACGTCACCTATGCTTTTACGACCACGACGCCCCTGAGTGACGCCCTCCTCGTCCTGCGCTATCGCCTCGCCGCCGATTCGAGCAGCCGCTTTCATCTTGGCGGCCTCCTCGACCGCGAGGTGGCCCTCGCAGGCGGCGCTGGCATGCAGCTGTGCCGGGTTCCCCTCGGTTCCCTGGTGCCGGGCCGCCATGAGCTGACGCTGCTGGCCCGCGGTGGCTCCGCCATCGACCTCGACGGCTTCGCCCTGCTCAGCGCCGCGGAGGCGGGCGGCCTGACCTTCGGCGAAAAAAAATGGCAATCCCGGCCGGAACGCCTGGCAGGGCCGGTGCCGCAGTCGCTCCTCCTCAAATATGCGGACACCGCCCTCTATTACGGCCTGGCGTGGGATTTCCCCATGTCCCAGGTGCGCGAATGGCGCGGCCGGGACATCGATACCTACTTTAAACGCATGGTCAACGACCACGTCCCCACCGAGTTTACGATCGACGGCGACGAAGAGTATACCAATGTCTTTCTGCGCCCCGTCAACCTCACGCCGCAGAGCCGGCGCGTCCTATATGGCATGGTCTGCTGCGGCACGCGCCAGGAGGTCGAGATGAAGCTGCGGCAGTACAGCGCCACGGCGGCCCGGGGCGAAGAGATCTACGCCCGTGCGCGCGCCCACGTGGTCGATCTCGATTTCCCCGGCGAAGGCGATCCCTACCTTTTCAGCCAGATGCGCATGAGCGCCACCACCCTCTGCAATGTCGTCTATCCGGTCTACACCCAGGGCCAGTACATCCGCCACAACACCCCGGGCCGCTGGTGGGACTGCCTCTATACCTGGGATTCGGGTTTCATCGGCATGGGGCTGCTGCAGCTCGACGAGCGGCGCGCGATCGAGTGCCTCAATACCTATACCACCCCCCCGGGCGCCCAATCGGCCTTTCTCCACCATGGCACCCCGGTGCCGGTGCAGCATTACCTCTTCCTCGAATTGTGGCAGCGCAGCCAGTCGATGGAGATGCTGCGCTATTTCTATCCCCGCCTCAAACAGTATCACGAATTTCTCGCCGGCCGCCTGGGCAGTTCGACCACCGCCGCCATGAAATCGCATCTGCTCAAGACCTGGGATTACTTTTACAACTCGGGCGGCTGGGACGATTATCCCCCCCAGAAATACGTTCATGACCGCAAGCTGGAAGCGGGGGTGACCCCGGTGATCACCACGGCCCAGGTCATCCGCACCGCCCGGATCCTCGAGATGGCCGCCCGGCAGCTGGGACTCGAGGCGGATGTACGCCAGTACGAAGCCGACATCAAGCGCTTGACCGCGGCGCTGCAAAAATACGCCTGGGACCCGGAAAGCGGCTATTTCGCCTATGTCATGCACGATGCCCAGGGCCGGCCCGTGCAGCAGATGCGCTATGAGGAGCGGGTCAATTATGATATGGGCATGGATGGCGCCTACCCGCTGGTGGCGGGCGCGTGCACGCCCGAACAGGAGCGGCTCCTGCTCGAGCGCCTCGAGTCGCCACAGCACCTCTGGTCGCCGATCGGCCTCTCGGCCGTCGACCAGTCCGCGCCCTATTACCGCATGGACGGCTACTGGAACGGCACCGTGTGGATCGCACACCAGTGGTTCTTCTGGAAAACGATGCTCGATCTCGGCCGCGCCGATTTCGCCTTTCAGATCGCCCGCACCGGCCTGGATCTCTGGAAGAAAGAGGTGGAGAATTCGTACAACTGCATGGAGCATTTTCTCATCGAGACCGGACGCGGCGCCGGGTGGCATGAATTCGGCGGATTGTCGACGCCGGTGCTGCTCTGGTACAGCGCCTATTTCCGCCCCGGTACCTTCACCTGCGGCCTCGACGGCTGGGTGGAGAGCCAGGCCTTCGGCGCGGACAACCGCTCCTATACAGCCACTCTGAAATTTTACGGCCGGAAGCGTACGACCGCCGTGGTCGCCTGCCTCGATCCCGGGCGCCACTATCGGGCCACCTGGAACGGGCAGCCCCTGGAGTGCCGGGAGTTGGCCCGGGGCACCCTCAGCCTGCTGATCCCGGTTGAGCCGGGCCAGCGCGGCACGTTGAACATCACGCCTGTCGCCTCCTGAGCGATGCCGGACTGGACGCAAACAGGCCGCGGTGGCGGTCTGCTGCCACTCTGGATCGGCTCGGCTCGGCTGAGGCCGGATGCTTGGCCGGAAGGCGGCGGCGAGCAGGGGGGAGGGCATGCACGTTTATCATAACAGCTGCCATGCGATGGGCAGCCGCCTCAACGTGGTGCTGCCGCACGCGGATGCGGAACTGTGCGAGCGGCTCTTCGGCCGGATCCGCGCCGAGGTCGACCGGGTCGAGTCCCGCTTGAGCCGCTTTCAGCCCGGCAGCGACATCAGCCGGATCAACCGGAGCGCCCATCGGGGCGGCGTCGCCCTCGATGACGAGCTCTTTGCGATTCTGGATACCTGTTTGTGCTATGCGGAGCTGACCGGCGGAGCTTTCGATATCACGCTTGGTCAAGGTGGCGCAGGCCCGGCCGCCTCGCATCTGCACGAGATCGTTCTCGACCGGGAAAAACGGAGCATCGCCTTTGCCCGTGCCGGGATTCGCCTCGATCTGGGCGGATTCGGCAAGGGGTATGCCCTCGAGCGGATCCGGCCGCTCCTCGGCGCGGCCCCCGTCGCCCACGCCTTCATCAGTTTCGGCGAAAGCTCGATCCTGGTCAAAGGCACACATCCGCACGGCGCGGCCTGGCCGGTCGGGATCCGGGATCTCTATCATCCGGAGCGCCCGGCCTGCTCCTTTGCCCTTTGCGACCAGGCGCTCTCGTCTTCCAGCAACTATCGAGTGGAGGATGATGGCCGGCTGGAGCAGCGGGCGCATGTCATCGATCCCTGCACTGGAACGCCGGTCACCGGAACCGGGATTGCGTGTGTCATCGGCAATTCGCCGCTGCAAGCTGAAATCCTCTCGACGGCCTTTCTGGTCCTCGACGAGAACAGGATCGGCGCTGTTCTGGACCAGCTGGAGGAGAGGGTGGAGGTGGTGCGAATCTCGTACCGCGGCACCCGGGCGACCGTGACGCCTGTACCTGCAAGCGTGGAGGTGTGACCAGAGACGATGAAGCGAAGAGAATTCATGAAGGGGATCATGACCGGGGCCGGCTCGGGCCTGATGCTGGCGTCGGCACCCTGGCTCAAGGTTTTCAGCGGCAAGGCCGCCGCGCCCTCCGCTCTGGAGCGCGTGCGTCTCGGGATCATCGGGGTCGGGGACCGCGGCAGCGCCCTGCTGCAAAATATTCAGGCCTTCGCCCTCCCGCTTAATGTCGAGATTGCCGCGATCTGCGATAATTATGAGCCGAACTATCAGCGCGCCCTCGAGCTGACGGCGGGCAAGGCGGCGGGTTATCGCGATTACCGCCGGCTGCTGGAGCGGACGGATCTGGACGGGGTTGTCGTCGCCACACCGCTGCATGTCCATGCGCCGGTCACGCTCGACGCGCTCCAGGCCGGCCAACAGGTCTTTTGCGAGAAATCCATGGCCCGGACCCTCGACGACAGCAAGGCCATGTACGATCTGCACCGCCGCACCGGCCGGATTCTCCAGGTGGGACATCAGCGCCTCTTCAGTCCCATCTACCTGGATGCCATGAAAAAGATCCGCAGCGGCGAACTCGGCCAGATTACCCATATCCGCGGCTACTGGCACCGCAACAGCGACTGGCGGCGGCCGGTGCCAGCCGGCAGGCCGGATCTGGAACGGAAGATCAACTGGCGCCTCTACACTGAATATTCCGCCGGCCTCTTTACCGAGCTGATGTCCCATCAACTGCAGGTGGCAAGCTGGATCAAAGGGATGCAGCCCGTTTCTGTCGTCGCCAACGGCGGACTGATCTACTGGAAGGGAAAACGCGAGGTCTACGATCATGTAGCCGCTCTGTTTACCTATCCCGACGATGCGCAGTTCATCTACGATTCCATCAACAGCAACAAGCACTACGGGGTCGAAGAACAGATCTTCGGCAGTCGAGGCACCCTCGAGCTGGAAGTGAACAAGATCTATGCCGAAACGCCCCCGGCGCCGCCGGCGATCCGCCGACTCGTCCATGATCTCGAGGAGGATCTCTTCGCCACGATCCCCATCGGTGGCGCCAGCTGGGTGCCCGAGACCGCCGTCCGCTCTGAAGGCGGCTATATTACCGGCAACTACCGGATGGACGAGACCCGGTTGCAGCTGGAGGCCTTCGTCGGCTATATCCGCGCCGGCCAGGCTCCCGAGGAGCTGACCCGGCAGGCCTATTATGCCACGGTATGGTCGCTGCTCGCCGAAGAGGCGGCCCGGACCGGCGCGCGGCTCAAGCTGGAAGAACGCTATCATGTTTAAGATCAGGGATATCACCATCACCGGCGCGGCGATCACGCGGGAGATCAGGTACAGCATCATCTCCCTGGGGATCGCCCTGCTGGCCAACGGCTATGCCATCGTCAAATACCAGGCGGGTTGGGGCGAGCTGGTCACGCAGCTGCCATTCGTTCTGGCCCTGGCGCTGGTACTCTATCTGATCGCGGCGGCGCTGCGCCTGCTCTTTCACAGCCTGCGCTGGATCGCCGCGGCGGCATGGCGAAAAAAATGAGATGTGCGGACTTGTAGCCAAGGAGTGGAGCATGAAGCACCATCTGATCATCCTGGCCTTGCTGCTGGGTGCAGCTGTGGCCGGCAGCAAGGAGATCGATCCACAGGATGCCGGCTATGCCGATCTGGTCAATCCCCTGGTGGGCAGCGACTCTTCGCCGCAGCTTTCCACCGGCAACACCTATCCGGCCATCGCCCTGCCCTGGGGCATGAATTTCTGGACGCCGCAGACCGGCCGGATGGGCGATGGCTGGCAATACACCTATGACGCGGCCAGGATCGTCGGCTTCAAACAGACGCATCAACCCTCTCCGTGGATCGGCGATTACGGAGCCTTTGCCATCCTGCCGCAGACGGGCCGCCTCCGCCTCGGCGAGGAGGAGCGCGCCTCGTGGTTCACGCACAAGCGCGAAACCGCCCGGCCCTATTATTACCAGGTCTATCTGGGCGACTATGACCTCTGGACCGAGATCACCCCGACCGAGCGCTGCGCCCAGTTCAGGATTCGCTATCCCCAATCCGACAGCGCAGCGCTGCTGATCGACGCCTTTCATATGGGCTCGTACGTCAAGATCATCCCGGCGGAGAAAAAGATCGTCGGCTACTGCCGCAATAACGAAGGGGGCGTTCCGGCCAATTTCCATTCGTACTTTGTGATCTATTTCGACGTCGAGCCCCTTGCCGCGGCCACCTGGTCGGGTGATCAGCTCTTCCCCGACCGCCTCGAGCTGGAGGGCGAACATGTCGGTGCCCTGCTGCGCTTCAAGAGCCGCGCCGGCCAGGTCGTCCATCTGCGCGTGGCCTCCTCCTTCATCAGCCCGGAACAGGCGGAGCTCAATCTCGCCCGCGAAGTGGGCGGCGATTCCTTCGATCAAACCCTGGCCAAGGCCCGGGCCGTCTGGAACAAGGGACTGGGGCGGATCGCCGTCAGCGGTGGAACCGAGGCGCAACAGCGTACCTTTTACACCGCTCTTTACCGTACCATGCTCTTCCCGCGGCGCTTTTTCGAATACGACCGGGACGGGCGGGTCGTCCATTACAGTCCCTATAACGGCGCCGTCCTGCCGGGTTATCTCTACACCGACAACGGCTTCTGGGATACCTTCCGGGCCGCCTTTCCGCTGCTGACCATCATGCAGCCCGGGCTGGTCGCCCAGGTCATGGAGGGCCTGGTCCATACCTTTGAGGAGAGCGGCTGGCTGCCGGAGTGGGCCAGTCCTGGCCACCGTAATTGTATGATCGGCTCCAACTCGGCGGCGATCATCGCCGACGTCTGGCTCAAGGGCATCCGTGGCTACGATATCGCGACTCTTTATAAGGCCATCTTCAAGAATTCTGCGCAGGAGGGACCCCTGCGCTCGGTCGGCCGCTTCGGCGTGAACTATTACAATGAACTCGGCTATATCCCCTACGACGTCGGCGTCAACGAAAATGTCGCCCGGACGCTGGAGTACAGCTACGACGATTTCACCATCATGCAGCTCGCCCGCGCCCTGGTGCGGCCTGCCGATGAAATCGCACGCTTCCACCAGCGCGCCCTGAATTATCGCAATCTCTTCGATCCCGCCACCCGTTTCATGCGCGGCCGGCTCCGCAACGGCTCGTTCCAGATCCCCTTTCACCCCGACAAGTGGGGCGATGCCTTCACCGAGGGCTGCGCCTGGCACTACACCTGGTCGGTCTTTCACGATCCCCAGGGGCTGATCGACCTCATGGGCGGACGGGCGCCGTTCGTCGCCAAACTCGATTCGGTTTTTTCGGTCCCGCCGACCTTCGATTGCTCCTATTACGGCCGGCAGATCCACGAGATCACCGAAATGGTCATCGCCGGCATGGGACAATATGCCCACGGCAATCAGCCCATCCAGCATGCCATCTATCTCTACGACTGGGCCGGCGCCCCCTGGAAGGCGCAGCAGCATGTGCGCGAGGTGATGAATCTGCTCTACACCCCCGATCCCGACGGGCTCTGCGGCGATGAGGATAACGGCCAGACCTCCGCCTGGTATGTCCTCTCGGCCATGGGGTTTTATCCGGTCTGCCCCGGTACCGGAGAATACGCCCTGGGATCGCCGCTGTTCGAGCGCATGACCGTCCATCTGGAGAATGGAAAAACACTGGTGATCACCGCGCGGAACAACCGTCCCGACCATGTCTACATCGAGTCCGCCGCGCTCAACGGCAAATCCCTGTCGCGCAATTATCTCCGCCACGAGGAGATCATTCAGGGCGGCCGCATCGATTTCACCATGAGTGCACAGCCCAATTTCCAGCGCGGCACAGACCCTGCCGATGCCCCCTATTCGCTCTCGGCCATGCGTGAGGGCCGCTAGCATGACCCGACCTCGCCGTGCGTGCCTTCTGGTCCTGTTCCTTCTGGCCGCGCTCCTCCCGGCCCTCGCCGCTCCCGCCCCGAAGGAGGAGCGCCGGCGATTTCCCGTGGAGGCCTTTGGCGCCCGCGGCGATGGCCTCACCCTGTGCACGGCAGCACTGCAGGCGGCTATCGACTCCGCCGCGGCCGCAGGCGGTGGCATGGTCGTTATCCCCCGCGGCCGGTTTCTCTCCGGCACCATCCAGCTGAAAAGCGGCGTCACCCTGCACATCGAACGCGGCGGGACTGTGCTCGGCAGCACCGATCCCTTTCTCTATCGCAAGATCGATCTCCATTACGCCCTGATCCTCGCCGACCATGCCGCAGGAATCGCCATCACCGGCGCGGGCACCATCGACGGCCAGGGGCAGGCCCTGGCCCTCAATGCCGACAGTCTGCATCACTGTGGTGCGCGCGTCGATCCCAATTATAACCAGCGACGCAAACGCCCGAGCGAATCGATGCGGCCGCAGCTGATCCATTTTACCGGCTGCAGCGATGTCCTGGTGCGCGACATCACCCTGCGGAACTCCTCCTGCTGGGTCCAGACCTACTCCCTCTGCCGCAACCTGCGCCTCGAGCATCTCCGCGTCATCAGCAGAGCCTTCTGGAATAACGACGGCATCGACATCGATGACTGCCGCAATGTGCGTATCACCGGGTGCGATGTCAACTCGGCCGACGACGGCATTTGTCTGAAATCCCACCGCACCGGGGCCTGTAACGACAGTATTTATATTGCCGACTGCACGGTGCGCAGCAGCGCCAGCGCTGTGAAATTCGGTACCGCCTCGACGGGGGGGTTCAGGAACATCACGGTGGAAAACATCCGGGTGATCGACACCTATCGCTCGGCCATCGCCATCGAGACGGTGGATGGCGGCCGGATCGAAAACATCATCGTCCGGCACATCCGGGCCCGGAATACCGGCAATGCCTTTTTCCTGCGGCTGGGGCAGCGCTCGGGCGACTCGACCGGTTTCCTCCGCAACGTCAGGATCAGCGATATGGAGGTTCAGGTCCCCTTTGACGCGCCTGACCGCGGCTACGATCTGCCCGGTCCCCCGACGAGCTTTTTTCACAACTCCTTCCCCGCCGTCATCGCCGGCCTGCCCGGACGGGCTATCGAAAACCTGGTGCTCGAGGATATTCAAATCACCGCGCCGGGGCACGCCAACAAGGGGCTGGCCTGCCTGCCCCTTTCCAGGCTCGAGGCGGTACCGGAGGAGGCGGGCGAATATCCCGAATTTTCCATGTTCGGCGAACTGCCCGCCTGGGGCCTCTATGCGCGCCACGTCACCGGGCTGACCATGAACAACCTCACCCTGAAGGCGGCCGGGCCCGATTTCCGCCCGGCCCTGCTCTGCGATGACGGCCGGGAGATCCGGGGCAGCGCGCTCATGCTGGATGCCGCCGGTGCGGTGTGGCCGATGGTGCTCCATAACGTCGCCGGTGCCGCGTTCACCGGACTCAAAATCCGCGGCGGCGCATCGGCGCCGCTCCTGCAGTCGGGCCGATGTAGCGGTATCACCCTTGAATAGAGGGATATTCAAGGCATGTAGGGGGATTGACGGCGACTGGCCGTTGCCGGGCAAAATCGGTATCACACTTGAATTAAGGGATGTGCAGACCATGAGCAAAGAGATCATCGGGAGAGGGGCATTCAGCCGTGCAGCCGCGGCCGCGCTGGCGCTGCTGCTGGCCCTCGCCGCCGCTGCGCCGGCGGCAGCGGGCAAGGATGGACTGGACTATATTGACATGACCATCGGCAACGTCGGCCAGCTGCTCGAACCGACGCGGCCGACGGTACAGCTCCCCAACCAGATGCTGCGCTTTTATCCGGACCGGCGGGACTATCTCGACGATCAGATCTCCTGCTTTCCGCTGGCGGTCATCTCGCACCGCGTCGCCAGGGTATTTACGCTCAAGCCGGCCGTCGGCGCGGCGGAAGAGTCCGCCTGGACGGCGCGGATGACCTGGGACCCCGATCTCGAGATCAACCGCCCCTGGTACTACGCGACCAACCTGATCGAAATGGGCGTCAAGACGGAGTACGCGGTGGCCGCCCACGCGGCGATCTTCCGGTTCACCTTTCCGCAGGCCACCAACAAGCAGCTGCTTTTCGGCCATTATTACCCGGACGCCCATCTGGAGTACCAGGAGGGGGCGATCACCGGCCGCGAGATCTTTAATGAGGTCACAGTCTATCTCTATGGACGTTTCAGTACCGCGCCCGCCAGCGATGCCGGCAGCGGTGAGAGGCTGCGCCTCAGCTTCGGCCCGCAAGCCCCTGCGGTGCTCGAATTTCGTTATGCGATCTCCTTCATCAGCCCCGAGCAGGCGCGCGCCAATTTCGCGCAGGAGGTCGAGGGGGTCTCCTTTGCCGCGCTGGCCGCGCGCGGCAAGGCGGCCTGGTCCGCGGTGATCAACCGCATCCGCGTCAGCGGCGGCACCGAGGCCTGGAAACGCAGCTTTTACACCGCTCTCTATCGCTGCCATGAACGCATGGTCAACATCAGCGAATCGGGGCACTATTACAGCGGCTATGACCACCGCATCCATGCCGATGCGCGTCCCTTTTACGTCGATGACTGGGCGTGGGATACCTATCTCGCCCATCATCCGCTGCGGATGATCCTCCATCCCGCCATGGAGGGCGATATGCTCGCCTCCTATGTCCGCATGTATCAGCAGAGCGGCTGGGTGCCCACCTTTCCGGTCATTTATGGCGACCGTCCTTGCATGAACGGCTTCCATTCATCCATTGTTTTTCTCGATGCCTACCGCAAGGGCATCCGCTCCTTCTCCGCCGATACCGCGCTGGCGGGCATGATCAAGAATAGTGAAGAGGCGACGATGGTGCCCTGGCGCAACGGCCCGCGCTGCGAACTGGACGATTTCTATCTCGCCCACGGGTATTATCCGGCCCTGCATCCCGGGGAGACGGAGAGCTGCGCGCTGGTCGATGCCTTTGAGCGGCGCCAGGCCGTGGCCCTCACCCTCGGCCACAGCTACGATGACTGGGCGGTCTCCGAGCTGGCGGCGGAGCTCGGCCGCACCGAGGTGGCCGCGGCGTACAAGCTGCGCGCACACTATTACCGCAACCTCTGGCAGCCGGAAAAGATGATGTTCATGCCCAGGGATGCCGAAGGCCGCTGGATCGACATCGATCCGAAATTTGACGGCAGCGACGGCAGCCGCGATTATTACGATGAAAACAACGGCTGGACCTATATCTGGCAGGTCCAGCACGATATCGACGATCTGATCGCCCTGCACGGCGGCACAAAGCCATTCGAGGCCCACCTCGACCAGCTCTTCCGCGAGGGCCTCGGCCGCAGCAAGTACCGTTTCTGGGCGAAATTCCCCGATGCCACCGGACTGGTCGGGCAGTTCTCCATGGGCAATGAACCCAGTTTTCATATTCCCTACCTATTTAACTATACCGGTTCGCCCTGGAAGACCCAGAAATGGACCCGCTTTCTTCTCGATACCTGGTACAACGACACGGTCTTTGGCATTCCCGGTGATGAGGATGGCGGCGGCATGTCGGCTTTTGTGGTTCTGAGCGCCATGGGCTTTTATCCGGTCACCCCCGGAGTTCCGGCTTACACCATCACCAGTCCGCAGTTTTCCCGCGTGACCATCCAGCTGGATAACGGCTGCGAATTCCGTATCGTGGCGCATCATAATTCACAGGAAAACAAGTACATCCAGAGCGCCAAACTCAACGGCGTGAAGCTCGGAAAACTCTGGTTCTCCCATGCCGCGCTGATGCAGGGCGGGCTCCTGGAGCTGGAAATGGGCCCGCTGCCGCTATTGAACGCGCAGAACTAGGCGAGAATATCCATGCGAAAACTGCAGTCTCTGCTATTGCTTTCTGTGGCCGCCCTGCTGGCCGCCGGCTGCGCCAGGCATGGCGCCAGCAGCCTCATCGATCATGTCGACCCCCTGATCGGCACCGGGCCGGCCAGGACCCCAAGCGCCCTGCGCCACTCGGAAAAGCTCGAGGCCTATGCCCAGGTCGTGCCGGCGGTCACCATGCCCTTCGGCATGACCAACTGGACGCCGCAAACCCGCGACACCGAGACGAAATGTCACGCCCCCTATTACTACACCGACTCGCTAATCCAGGGATTTCGCGCCACCCACTGGCTCAGCGGCTCGTGCACCCAGGATTATGGCAGCTTTACGATCATGCCCCTGGCGGGGGCGCTGCGCTTCCGCCCGGAGGCCCGCGCCAGCCGCTTCAGCCACACCCGGGAGACCGCGGCGCCCGATTATTATCGTGTCCTGCTCGAGGAGCATGGGATCGAGGTGGAGATGACTGCGACCACCCGATGCGGGCTCTTCTCTTTCACCTTCGCCGGAGGCGATTCAGCGCATATCCTCCTCCAGCCCAACAGCGATGAGGGACTCGGATACGTACGCATCGATCCCGGGCGGAATGAGATCGCCGGCTATAATCCCGTGCACCGGATCTATCAAGGCACAGGAAAACCGGCCGGCATCAGCGGCTATTTTGTCGTTCAATTCGATCGCGCCTTTGCCAACTGGGGCGTCTATACCCAGGAGGTTCCCTGCTATCACCAGAGCAGTGTCAACGCGCAGCCGGAGGCGGGCGCCTTTGTCAGCTTTGCCCCGGCGCCCGGCCAAAAGGTCATGGCCCGCGTGGGCACCTCCTTCACCAGCATCGCAGCGGCACGCCGGAACCTCGAGGCCGAGATCCCGGACTGGGATTTCGCCCGGACGCGCCGCCTCCTGCGCCAGGAATGGAACCGCCTGCTCGGCCGCATCAAGATCGAGGGCGCGAGCAGCACGGAGATGACCCGATTCTATACCGCCTTCTATCACTGCCTGCAGCAGCCGCGCATCGTCAGCGACGTCGACGGTTCCTATCCCGGCTTTGCCGCGGACTCGACGATCCACAAGACGGCGGGTTTTGACTATTATGATGACTTTTCCTTGTGGGACACCTATCGGGCCTTGCATCCCCTCTATACCCTGCTCTTCCCGGAAAAAAGCAGCAATATGATGCGTTCGCTGTTGCTCAAGGCCGAACAGGGGGGATGGCTGCCGATCTTTCCCATGTGGAGCAGCTATACCTCGGCCATGATCGGCGACCATGCCATCGCCGTACTCGGGGACGCCTGGATCAAGGGCATCCGCGGCTTTGACATCGACCGGGCCTATGCCTGCATGCGGCGGAACGCCTTCGATTCGCCGCGGGATTCCAGCGACTACAAGGACGGGATGGGCCGCAGAGCCCTTGCCTCCTACCGCCGCTATGGTTTTATCCCCCTCGAGGATCCCGTCCCTTATGCCTTTCACGACGGCGAGCAGGTATCGCGCACCCTCGAATACGGCTATGATGATTTTGTCCTGGCCCAGGTGGCCAGGCAGCTCGGCAAGACCGCCGACTATGACACCCTGAGCCGGCGTGCCCTCGGTTACCGCAAGGTATTCGATGCGGCGGCCGGGTATGTGCGCGGGCGCCATGCCGACGGCCGCTGGGCGGAAGCCTTTGTCCCGACCGCGCGCATGCCCTATATCACCGAGGGGACCCCGCAGCACTACACCTGGTATGTGCCGCACGATATCGCCGGGCTGATCGGGCTGATGGGCGGCGAATCCCGTTTCAATGACCGCCTCGATACCCTGTTCACGAGCGGCCAGTACTGGCACGGCAATGAACCCTGCCACCAGATCCCCTATCTCTACTGCTTTTCCGGCCGGCCGGACCGGACCCAGGAGCTGGTGCGGCAGGTGCTGCACGATGAATATGGCACCGGACCTGGCGGACTGAGCGGCAATGACGATTCGGGACAAATGTCCGCCTGGTATATTTTTTCCAAACTCGGTTTTTACCCGGTGTGTCCCGGAACACCGCAATATGTCATCGGCACGCCTGGCTTTGCCCGGGCGACACTGCATCTGCCGAACGGCAACAAGTTTGTCATCCAGAGCCTCCACAACGGCGAAAAACAGCCCTACATCGCTGCGGTGAAACTGAACGGCCGGATCTATGACAACCTCTATCTCAATCATGCCGATATCGCCGCAGGCGGCCGCATCGAATTCACCATGAGCGGCCGGCCATCGCCGGTCTACGGCAAAGCCCGGACATCCCGGCCTTTCTCCATGAGCGAGTAAATCCGCTCCCTGCGGGCTTCCGCTGCGCGTCCGCCCCTGGCCCGGCCGGCGCGAATCCGGCCCGCTTCAGTGCCGCAACCCACTGCAAAGGAATTGAACATGAATCACGCCACTGCCCCTGTCACCGCCCCCCGTGCGGCACGCAAGAACCCGTATAAAGCGGCTTTCCTGTTGATGACCTCGCTCTTTTTTATGTGGGGCGCCATCGTCTCTCTCAACGACGTGCTGATCCCCCACCTGAAAAGCCTCTTCAACATGAACTACACCCAGACCATGCTGATCCAGTTCTGCTATTTCGGCGCCTATTTTACCATGGCGATCCCGGCCAGCCGGATCATCGGCCGGATCGGCTACAAGCAGGGCATCGTCCTCGGGCTGGCGATCGTAGGCATCGGCTGCCTGATCTTTCTGCCGGCCGCGAGCTTGATCTCCTATGGGCTTTTCCTCTTCGGACTTTTCGTCATGGCCTCCGGCAATGTCTTTCTACAGGTCGTCGGCAATCCCTATGTTTCCATCCTCGGGGCGCCTGAGACCGCTTCCAGCCGTCTCAATCTCGCCCAGGGGGTCAATTCGGCTGCGACGACCCTTGCGCCGCTCTTCGGCGCCTATCTCATCCTCGGTCAGTACAGCAGCAGTGCCGCCCAGGCGGCTTCCGTGCAGGGGCCGTATATCGGCCTGGCGGTGGCGGCCTTCATCATGGCCGGCTTTTTCATCTTCGCCCACTTGCCGGCGGTCATGAGCACGGACCATAAAAAGGTCCCGGGCCAAGTCCTGCGCTTCCGGCAGCTGCGCCTGGGCGTGATCGCCCTGACCCTCTATGTCGGGGCGGAGGTGTCGATCGGCAGTTTCATCGTCAGCTTTCTCGGCGAGCCGTATATCGCCGGCCTGCCCGCGCAGACCGCCGCCAAATACATCCCCCTCTACTGGGGGGGCCTGATGATCGGGCGCTTTGCCGGCTCGGCCATCCTGCAACGGGTGCGCGCTCCGCGGGTTCTGGCCTGGGCCGCGGTTGGCGCCTTTGTGTTGGTCGGGGCGACGATCCTGACGCGGGGTCGCGTAGCGATGTGGACCATGCTGCTGACCGGTTTATGTAACTCCATCATGTGGTCCAATATCTTCGCCATGGCCATCGATGGCCTGGGCGATTATACCATCAAGGCCTCGGGAATTCTCGTCATGGCGCCGGTCGGCGGGGCGGTTCTGCCGCTCCTGCAAGGCGTCCTGGCGGATTGGCCGGTGCTGGGCTTGCACGCCTCCTATATCCTGCCGCTGGTATGCTATCTTTTTATTCTCTTCTACGCCCTGAACGGGTACAAGCCCGGCAAAAACGAGCCTGTCGTTGCGGTCTGAGCCGCCGGCAAAGGGAGCGATCGGGTTATGGAACAGCACGAATATATCGGCATCGACATCGGCGGCACCAAATCGGCCGTGCTGCGCATGGAGGCTGGCGGTCATTTGGTGCAGCGCGAACAGTTCGCGACCGCCGTGGGCGCCGGCGGCTGGGAAGAGACGCTGGCGCGGATCAAAACGATTGTCGCCGGATTCCTGACGCAGCGTCCGGCCCGCGCCATCGGTATCAGCTGCGGCGGTCCGCTGGACAGCAAGCGTGGAGTGATCCTGGCGCCTCCCAATCTGCCGGGGTGGGACCACGTGCCCGTCGTCGATATCCTGCACGAGACCTTTGGCTTGCCGGTTTTTCTGGAGAATGACGCCAATGCCGGGGCGGTCGCCGAGTGGCGTTTCGGCGCCGGCAAGGGCTGCCGCAACATGATTTTTCTCACCTTCGGCACGGGGCTGGGGGCGGGATTGATCCTGGATGGCCGGCTATTCACCGGCACCAACGATTACGGCGGCGAGGCCGGTCATATCCGGCTCGAGGCGGATGGGCCCATCGGCTATCACAAACGGGGTTCGTTCGAGGGCTTTTGCAGCGGCACCGGACTGGCGCAGATGATGGCAATCGAGCTGCTCTGTCTGGCCGAAGAGGCGGGGCGGGAGGCCATGCTCGCGCGTTACAAGGCGCCGGGCGAGGTGACCGGCAGGGATGTGGTCGAGTGGGCCCTGGCCGGCGACCTCCTCGCGTTGAAGGTGGTCGAGACGAGCGGCTGCTACCTCGGCAAAGGGCTCGCCTTGCTCATCGACCTGCTCAATCCCGAGCTGATCCTCATCGGCAGCATGGGCGTGCGTCTCGGCGAATTGCTCCTGGCGCCGGCGCGTCGGATCATCGCGGCCGAAGCTCTGCCCGGCGCCGCCGCAGTCTGCCATATCGTCCCGGCGGCACTGGGGGAAAAGATCGGCGATTTCGCCGCTCTCTGTGTGGCCCTCAAGGCCGAAGAGAGAATGTAATCCGGACGGGCGGCGGGGAAGAAGCTGGATTTCTCTGCGTGGTCCTCAAGGCCGGGGAGAAGATGTTGACCGACCCGGCAGCTGCGGATACAAGGATTTCAGCACAGATGGCACCCGATGCAAGGGGTTTCAGCCCAGATGAAATCCTGGACAAGGGGTTTCAGCGCAAAGGGTAGCGCTCATTGGCCCGCAGCCGGCTGATCGCTCTGCACCGCGGCGGCCAGGAGCCACTGCGCTGGATAATAGGTGCCCAGGATCCACAGCCCGGCCGATGGGAGCGGCATGGCGAACCGGTTGACGGCCAGCAGGGCGTCGGAACAGAAGAACAGCAGGGCGCCGGCGGCCGCCAGCCTGCCCGAGCGGTTCCGGAGCGTCAAGGCGCGGCCGCAGCACTGTACGGCCAGGGCAGAGAGGACCGCCAGATAGAGCAGGACCGGCAGGCGCAGGGCGAGGGGAACTCCCGGCCAGATCAACCGCAAAACCGCCAGGGCCGGCATGAGCAGAAGCAGAGGCGATCGCCGCGGCAGGAACGGCACATCACGCGTGAAGGCGCGGAGATAGCAGAGGTGAGCGAGGAAGAAGGCGGCCAGCCCGCCGATAAAGATCTGCCGGGGCAGCATGAGCAAGATATCGCCCGTCAGCGAAAAGAGCAGGCCCACGGCGACCGGGCGGCGGCAGGGATGCCCCGCCGCGGAGCCCGGACTCAACGCCAGCAGCAAAATGAGCCCGGTCGTCAGCGGTTTGAAGAAGTAGATCAGCCCGTGCCAGCCAGCCCCAGCCCGGGGAAGGAACAGCGTGGCCAATGCAGTGGCCGGAATCAAGATAGGAAGGATGCGCTTGTTTTTCATTCTCTTTTGGCCCGGCGCAAGGTTGTGGTTCGGTTGCGGTGCACACGCTGAAGGAGGGGTCCCTGGCCCTGCGATGCGGCGGCTATGAGGGCGACAAGCCGGACCGGGAAACCGCACAGCATCGTGATCCCTTTTCAGCACAGTTAAGGGTGAGGTTGGACGCTTTTCGTTGCAGCATGCCAATTTAGTGCCTCAGGGCATCGCGATCAAGCAAAAAAGAGCGGCCGCGCGGACGGATCGTTGCAGCAGGACAGGGAGAGGGTGCTCCCGATATCGCAGAAGGAATGGTGTGGTCATGACAACAGCCAGGAACTTTATCGCCGTGGATCTCGGCGCCACCAGCGGGCGCCTCATCCTCGGATCGGTTGGGGAGGGCAGGCTGGAGCTGCAGGAATTGAGCCGCTTTCCCAACAAGATCATCACCGCGAACGGCCATTATTACTGGGATTTTCTTGGCCTCTATCAGGCTATCCTTGAGGGGCTCCACCTCGCTGCGGAGCGACAGATCGCCATCACCTCCATCGGCATCGATACCTGGGGCGTCGATTTTGTCTGCTTTGCGCCGAACGGTGAATTACTCGGCAATCCCTACAGTTATCGCGATCCCCATACCGCCGGCGCTCAGGAGAGCTTTTTCAGGATCGTTCCGCGGGACGAGGTTTACCGCACCACCGGCATTCAGTTCATGAATTTCAACTCGCTCTTCCAGCTGCACGCCATGCGCGCGCACCACTCCGCTGCGCTCGCCGCAGCAGCCAAGGTGCTCTTTATGCCCGATGCCTTTTCCTATATGCTGACCGGGGAAATGGCGGCTGAGTATACTATCGCCTCGACCTCACAGCTGCTCGATGCGCGCAGCAAAACATTCGACCGGACCCTTCTGGAGGCACTGGGGATGGACGAATCCCGCTTCGGGCGGATGCTCCTGCCGGGGGAGGTCATCGGCACCCTGACCGCTGCAGTGCAAAAACAGACCGGCCTGGGGCCGGTGCCTGTGATCGCGGTCGCCGGGCATGATACTGCCGCCGCGGTAGCTGCGGTTCCGGCCAGCGACGCCCATTTCGCCTACCTGAGCTCGGGGACCTGGTCGCTGATGGGGATCGAAAGCCCGGCGCCCATTATCGATGAGGAGAGCTTTGCGCTCAATTTTACCAATGAAGGCGGCATTGACGGGACGATCCGCTTCCTGAAAAACATCTGCGGGCTCTGGCTGCTCGAGCGCTGCCGCGCACAATGGGGTGGGGACGCCGATGCCAATGCCTACCCTCGCCTGGTTGCCGAAGCCGAAGCCGCGCCGCCGTTCGCCGCCTCAATCGATCCGGATGACGCCGGTTTTGCCAATCCGCCCGATATGGTCGCAGCGATCCGCCACTTTTGCGAGCGCACCGGCCAGCCGGCGCCGCAAAGCCGGGGCGAGATCACCCGCACCATTTTCGAGAGCCTCGCCCTGCGCTACCGGCAGGTCTTCGAGAGCCTGCGCCACCTGGCGGGATTTCCCATTACCAGGCTCCATGTCATCGGCGGCGGATCGCAGAACGCCTTGCTTAACCAGTTCACCGCCAATGCCCTCGGCATCCCGGTCGTGGCCGGCCCCTCCGAAGCCACCGCCATCGGCAATATCATGGTCCAGGCGCGCAGTGCCGGACTCTTTCCCGACCGTCAGGCCATGCGCGCCTGCATCCGCGCGGCGGTGGCGGTGCAGAACTATCAGCCCGAACAGCAGCAGGACTGGACCCGGTCATATGAACGCTATCTCAAGGTCATCACGCAATCAACACGGAATGGAGAATCCCGACATGAATCCACACATTGAACAGGAATTTGCAGGGGCGGCCGCGCAGTATGCCACCATCGGCGTCGATGTGCATCGCGCCCTCGCCCTGATGGAGCGCCTGCCCATCTCGCTGCACTGCTGGCAGGCCGACGATGTCGCCGGATTCGAAAATCCGGAGGGCGGCCTCAGCGGCGGCATTCAGGCGACGGGTCATTATCCCGGCAAGGCGCGCACCATCAGCGAACTGCGCGCGGACATCGAAGCCGCCATGGCCCTGATCCCGGGGCCGCACCGTGTCAATCTCCATGCCTTTTACGGTGACTTTGGCGGGCAGCGCATCGACCGCGACCAGATCGAACCGGCCCACTTCCAGAGCTGGATCGACTGGGCCAAAGCCCGGAACTATGCCCTGGACTTTAACTGCACCTGCTTTTCGCACGCGAAATCGGCGGACGGCTTTACCCTCTCCCATCGCGATCCCGCCATTCGCGCCTTCTGGATCGAACACGTCATCCGCTGTCGCAAGATCGCTGAGGAGATGGGCCGGCAGTTGGGATCGAAATGCATGCATAACATCTGGATCCCCGACGGCAGCAAGGATCTCACCGTCGACCGCCTGCTTTACCGCCGCAACCTGTGCGATTCCCTGGATCAGATCTTTGCCTATCCAGCCAATGCCGCCTGGATGCAGGATTGCATCGAGAGCAAGCTCTTCGGTATCGGCTGCGAAAGCTACACGGTAGGCTCGCACGAATTCTATATGGGCTATGGTGTGCGCAACAAGGTAGTTGTCACTCTCGATACCGGTCATTTCCATCCGACCGAGGTGGTCTCGGACAAGATCTCCGCCCTGCTGCTCTTCCTGCCGGAAGTTATGCTCCACGTCTCGCGCGGTGTGCGCTGGGATAGCGACCATGTGGTGATTCTCGATGATGAGCTGCTCGCCCTGGGCCAGGAAATCGTTCGCGCCGACGCCGTGGAGCGCGTCCATATCGGCCTCGATTACTTCGATGCCTCGATCAACCGCATCGGCGCCTATGTCATCGGCGTCCGGGCCACCCAGAAAGCGTTCCTCCAAGCCCTGCTCGAGCCGATCGAGCGGCTGCGGGAATTCGAGGCCCATGGGCAAAATTTTGAGCGCCTGGCCCTGCTGGAAGAGTCGAAGGCGTTGCCATGGGCGGCCGTCTATGCCTATTATTGCGCCAGCCAGGGCGTCGTCGCCGGCACGGCCCTCATCGACGCCGTGCAGCGCTATGAGCACGAGGTACTTTCCCGGCGCGTCTGACCGGGCTGCGAAGCTTGCCGGGCCTCCGGCGCCGCGGCCATGGACCTTAACCACGGACAGACCATCATGAAGACTTGCATCGGATTATTGATCATCGCCATCGGCAGCATGGGCCAGAGCAGTTCGTATGTGCCCATCCGGAAAGTGAAGAACTGGGCCTGGGAGAGCTTTTGGCTCGTCCAGGGCCTCTTCGCCTGGCTGGTTTTTCCCTGGCTGGGGGCGCTGCTGGGCGTTCCCGCCGGGCACACCCTGGGCGATATTCTCGCCGCCGGCAGCGGTGCGGCGCTCCAGGCCGCCGTTTTCGGCGCGCTTTGGGGCATCGGGGGGCTGACCTTCGGCTTGAGCATGCGTTATCTCGGGGTCGCGCTCGGGCAGTCCATTGCCCTGGGCACCTGTTCGGCCTTTGGCACCCTGATTCCGGCGTTGATGGCCGGGCGGGATCTGCTGCACGGCGCGGGGCTGGTGCTGCTGGCTGGTGTCAGTGTGGCCATCGCCGGCATCGCCGTGATCGGCTACGCTGCAGGCCTGCGCGCCCGCAACATGACCGCAGAGCAGCAGCGTGCCGCCGTCAAGGACTTTGCCCTCGGCAAGGGGTTGCTCGTCGCCCTCCTCGCGGGGGTGATGAGCGCCTGCTTCAGCCTCGGCCTTGCGGCAGCCGAGCCGATCCAGGCCGCGGCCCTGGGTGCGGGCGCAAAGAGCCTGGTGGCGGGGCTGCCCGGGATCTGCATGATCACCCTGGGTGGATTCCTGACCAATGCCCTGTACTGCGTGTGGCAGAACATCAAAAACAAGAGCTATCGGGATTATCTGCAAAGACCGGGCGGGGCTGCCGCCAACAACCTGCTCTTCTCCGCCCTCGCCGGCGCGCTCTGGTATTCGCAGTTTTTTGGACTGGCGCTGGGAAAGAGTTTTCTGGTTGAAGGCAGCGTGATGATGGCCTTCTCCTGGAGCATCCTGATGTCGCTCAATATCCTGTTCAGCAACATCTGGGGGATTATTCTCAAGGAGTGGCGGGGGGCCAAAGAGGAGACGATCGTCGTGCTCGTACTGGGCATGGCGGTGCTGATCTTTTCACTCCTGATACCGGAACTGTTCTGATACCGCTGCACCATGGGAAGGCTGGATCTTTTTTCAATGGTGCCAGAACAGAACAGACGGCCGGAACTGTTCAGATACCCCTGTACCCTGTGAAGGAGAAGAGAGGTTTTATGAAGCGCAATTACTTTCTCGTCGGTCTGGTCATGCTGGTCTTTTTTGTTATCTCCTTTCTTACCAACATCCTCGGTCCGCTGATCCCGGATATCATCAGCAGCTTTAACCTGAGCCTGACCATGGTCGCACTGCTGCCGTTCGCCTTTTTCATTGCCTACGGGGTGATGTCGATTCCCTCGGGCATGCTGCTGGAACGCTATCGCGAGAAACGGGTGATGACCGCCGCCTTTATCTCGGCTTTCATCGGCGCGCTGCTTTTTGCGCTCCATCCCGTCTACTCCGTCGCCCTGATCTCGCTTTTCCTGCTCGGCGCCGGCATGGCGACGCTGCAGGTGGCGATCAATCCCTTGCTGCGGGCCGCGGGGGGGGAGGAGCATTTTGCCTTCAATTCGGTCCTGGCGCAGCTGATCTTCGGGCTCGCCTCTTTCCTCAGTCCCTTTGTCTACAGCCACATGGTGCGGACGCTGGCGGACCCGGCCGCTGCAGCCGGGGGCGGATTTACCGGCGTGCTGGCCCGGCTGGTGCCGCGCGAGCTGCCGTGGAGCTCGCTCTATTGGGTCATCGCGGCGGTGACGCTGATCATGGTGCTGGTCATGCTGGCCAGCCGGTTTCCGGAGGTGACCCGGAAGGAGGATGAACGCGCCGGCGCCTGGGCGACCCATGTGCACCTCTTCAAGCAAAAGACCGTGATCCTCTTCTTTATCGGCATATTTGCCTATGTCGGCACCGAGCAGGGGATCGCCAACTGGATGTCCAAATTTCTGCAAACCTATCATGGCCTTGATCCCCAGACCGTCGGGGCTTCGAGCGTAGCATGGTTCTGGGGGCTGATGACCGCCGGCTGCTTTCTCGGTTTGCTGCTCCTCAAGCTCTTCGACAGCCGCGCAGTGCTGGTCGGGTTCACCGTGGCGGCGATGGTGCTGCTGACGGCGGCTCTTTTCGGCCCGGTCTCGCTGGCGCGTTATGCTTTTCCCCTTCTCGGTTTTGGCCTCTCCGTGATGTGGTCGATCATCTTTTCCCTGGCCCTCAATTCGGTCTCGGAACATCATGGCAGTTTTTCCGGGATTCTCTGCACCGGCATCGCTGGCGGCGCCCTTTTGCCACTGGTGATCGGCCGGCTCGGCGACTGGTTCGGCCTGCGCATCGGCATGACCTTTCTCTACATCACCCTGGCCTACATCCTCAGCGTCGGACTTTGGGCCAAACCCCTGATCCAGAACGAAACCGTGGCGCAAAGCCGGGAGAAAAAGCATGCAGATCATCGGAGTTGATCTCGGCGGCACCAACATGCGGGCGGGCCGGATCGCCGATGGCGCCGTGGCCGCCACCGCCGCGCGACGGGTCCGTCCCGGCGGTGGTGAGGAGGAGATCCTCGAGGAGCTCTGCCAGACCATCACGGAGGTGTGTTCCGCTGAAGTGGCCGGCATCGGCATCGGCGTGCCCGGACTGGTCGATACCGAACGCGGTATTGTCTATGATGTGGTCAATATCCCGAGCTGGCGGCAGGTGCATCTCGCGGAAATCCTGCAGCAGCGGTTCAACCTCCCGGTCTTTGTCAACAACGATGCCAACTGTTTTGCCGTGGGGGAGCTCTATTTCGGCAAAGCCCGCGGCTGCCGCGCTGCGGTCGGGCTCATCATCGGCACCGGGCTCGGTGCCGGGATCATTACCAATGGCGGACTCTACAGCGGTGCCAATTGCGGGGCCGGAGAGTTCGGCATGCTTCCTTACAAGGATACGATCCTCGAACACTACAGCTGCGGCCAGTTCTTCCAGCGGCAGCATGGGCGCAGCGGCGAGGAGGTCGCGGCGGCCGCCGCCTGCGGTGAAAGCGAGAGCCTCGCCCTCTTTGCCGAGTTCGGCGCCCATCTGGCCGAGGCGGTCAAGATGGTCCTCTACGCCCTGGACCCCGAGGTCATCGTCTTGGGCGGCTCGGTCAGCCGCTCGTACGCATTTTTCGCCGAGGCTTTGCGGGAGGGGCTCACCGCGTTTGCCTATACCCACTCCCTGGAGCGCCTCCGCCTTGAGGTTTCGGATCTGGCGCATGCGGCGCTCTTCGGGGCCGCGGCCCTCTTCCTGGATGCCCAGCGGGGCGAGGCCGGGGCCGCAGTACATTAACCGGGCGCGCATCGACGCCTGCACCACCCTGATGATGGAACCATGAAAAGGAAATGAACATGTCCACGCGTTTCACCTGCCTCCTTGCCGCCCTCCTGGCGTTCGCACCGCTGCGGGCGCAGGAGTCCGCACCCGCGGCCGCCCTGCGTTTCCACGACGGCCACTTCAAGATCGTCCAGTTCACCGATCTCCACTTTCAGGCCAATTCGTATCGCTCCGATAGCGCACTGGTCCTGATGGGCAAGATGCTCGAGATCGAAAAGCCCGATCTGATCATCATCACCGGAGATGTCGTCACCGGTGCGAATCGACGCAGCGGCTGGGAGACCGTGGCCCGTTTCCTCGCCGCCGCGCAGATCCCCTGGGCGGTTGTGCTCGGGAATCATGATCCGGAAGGCGAACTCTCGCCCGCGGAGATCGTCGCCGCCATCTCCGGCCGGCCCGGCTGCCTCACGGTGAATGGTCCGGACACACTCGACCGCCATGGCAATTATGTGCTCGAAATACGCTCCTCCCGCACGGAGGCGCCCGCCGCTCTTCTCTATGGCCTCGATTCCGGCACCGGGCGGCCCAAGGGATCTGCTCTCGGCGAATATGAATGGGTGCATTTTTCCCAGATCGCCTGGTACCGTGCCCAAAGCCGACTGTATACCGCGGCGAACGGCGGCACGCCCCTTCCGGCACTGGCCTTCCTGCACATTCCCGTGCCGGAATACAAGGAGGTCATCGGCTTGAAGACGACCGTGGGGCTGCAGCGAGAAAAGGTCTGTTCGCCGGACATCAATACCGGTCTCTACGCCGCCCTGCTCGAGAGCGGCGATGTGATGGGTCTCTTCGCCGGCCACGATCACAGCAACAATTATATCGGCTGTCTGCACGGCATCTGCCTGGCCTACGGATATGTCAGCGGCCGGCAGTGCTATGGTGATATCGGCCGCGGCGCCCGCGTCATTGTCCTCCACGAGGGCAAGCGCCAGTTCGATACCTGGGTGCGCAAGCTCTACGAGTGCAACCGCGACAAGGATGTCTGGGTTCCGGCAGCGGACACCACGCGTCAGTTTGTCGTCACGTATCCCGATTCGTTTGATATGACCAAGCCGTACCATGCCGACCATTGATCAATGGAGTGTTTTTCCGGCATCGCTGCGGCGATTCGTGGTGGCGCTGACCGGCGCGCTGCTGTTCCTGGCGCCCGGATCGCGCGGCGCCATTCCCTTCAAGCCGGTCTATGAAGATCCCCTGGTCGAGCCCTACCGCTGGCAGACCTTTGCCATGCTCAGTGGCAAGGGCTGCCGCTGCATGGTCGAGGACCGCACGGGCGCCCTCTGGTTCGGCGTTTCCAGCGGGGTCATCCGTTATGATGGCATGAACTGGAGCTCCGCGCCGGTGGATCCGCGGTTTCCCTCCACACCGGTCGTAGCCCTCTGCGCCGCGCAGGACGGCACCATCTTCGCCGGCACGCCGCGGGGCATCAGCCGCTGCCGGCCGGGGGCGGCGTGGCAGCCGCTGGCGCTCGATCTCGATTTTGCCGATACCCTCGATTATCCCAACAACAAATACCCCATCATCGAGACCGCCGACTGCAGCATCTGGATCGGCACACACCAGGGCTTGCTGCGCATCGCCGGTGAGCATTATGCCATCTTCCGCCCCGAGGGGGTCTTCCCGCTGGAGTCTGACGGTGCGGGGATACGCCGCGGCGCGGGGCTCGAGCGTTTGCCCTCCTTCGATGTCTATGCCCTGTTCGCCGACAGCACGGCGCGGCTGTGGGTCGGTCTGCGCGACGGCAAGATTTACACCCTCGAATCAGCCGGTCCGGCGCCGGCCGCAGCTCCGGTCTGGCGGCGTCAGGATACCGCGCCGGGCTTTGCGCTCGGCGAATTTCCGCAGATCCTGCGAACGCGGGATGGACGTCTCTTCGTCGTCAGCCAGCAGAGCCATACCGGCGTCAATATTTTCGCGGCCGGACGCTGGCATGAGGTCGACCTCGGAAGGATGTTCGGCTGCAGCAATGTGCACACCGGACTGCTCGAATCGAAGCACGGGACCCTGCTGGTGGGCGGACTCGGGTTTCTCTATGCCCTGAAGGAAGGGCGCTGGTCGATCTATGAGAGCGCCGATCTGCCGATTCCGGCCAACCGCCTGTTCCTCTATGAAACCCGGGACGGCAGCCTGTGGATCGGCGGCCTGGGATCGGAGATCAAACGCCTGGATTATGCCACCCGGATGTGGCAGACCATGAGCGGACTCATCTTTGAAGCCGAGAGCCCGCGCGGCGAGTGCTGGTTCCTCTCCGCCGCGGGCCAGGCCGTCCGTTGCGATTCGGCGATGACGCGCTGGACTGCCTTTGACGTGCGCGACGGCCTGATGGATGCCCCCGGCGCCCTTTACTTCACCCGCGGCGGCGAGCTCTGGGCTGCGGGCAGCCATGATCGCGTCGCCGCCACCGCCCGCTTTGACGGTATGCGCTGGCATCTGCAGGAGCACCCCAGGATCTCCTGGGGCCTTGATTACCGCACCCACTTTGAAGCCATGGACGGCTCGCTCTGGTTCGGCGGCAACGTCGATATGGAACAATCGCGCCTGCCGGGCTGCCGCGGCGGCCTGGTCCGGCTGCGGCCCGCCGCGGCGGCAGGGGCGGAGCGCAAGGCCGACTCTTACTATTTCGATGATCATTTTCCACTCTCCGGCACCTACGGGATTGGCGAAAGCCCGGACAGCCTGCTCTGGGTCGGCCAGCTCGGGCTCTTCACCCTCGATCCGGCAGACGGGCGCTGGACCACGGTGAACGGGCCGCGCGCCCTGGTCGAGAATTTTATCGACTGCATCAGCACCTCGCCGGCACACAGCCTGTGGATGGGGACACGCTCCAACGGGGTCTTTTGCCGGAACGCCCGCAACGGTGCCTGGCTCCGCTACACGAGCGAAAACGGCCTCTCGAGCAACACCATCATCAGCATCCTGGCCTGCAGCGACAGCAATGTCTGGGTGGCGACGGATCAGGATATCTGTCATTTCGACGGCCAAAGCTGGTCGGCCAACGTCTTCCCCGATGTGCGCCGGATGACCAATGAAGGCGGCACCCTTCGCCGGACAGCGGACGGGAGCCTGTGGATCAATCATGTCTCGCGCACCTGGTACCGGCGCGCCGTACGCCATTCGCCGCACGCCAGCGACGGTGAGTTCACCACCATCCGCTACCGGCCGGATGGGCTGCCACCGGAAACGGTTATCACCTATGCCCAGGATCGCATCGCCCCGCCGGGGAACGTCCTGATCTCCTGGGCTGCCCTGGATCCCTGGGAGAATACACCCGGGCAGCAGCTCAAATACTCCTGCCGGCTTGATGACCAGCCCTGGTCCGAGTTCAGCAGCAAGAACAGCGAGGTCCTTCTCGCCGTCGGCGACGGCCACCATTCCTTCGAGGTCCGGGCGCGTGACCGCGATCTCAACCTGGATACCCAGCCGGCGCGCGTCACCTTTTATGTCATCCCGCCGGTATGGAAACAAAGCTGGTTTATCGCGCTGATGGTCTCCTTTCTCGTCATCATTGCCGGTTTTGTCTATCGTCTCTACCACCGCAACCGGACGATTCAGGAGCTTTCCGATGCGCGCCAGAACCTCTTCACCAACATCTCGCATGAATTCCGCACGCCCCTGACGCTGATCATGGGCCAGTTGCCGCATCTGCAGCGAGCCCTTGGCGGCGAGGCCGGGCTCAAACCCCGGCTCGAGATCATCTCGGCCAATTGCGCACGCCTGCTGCGCCAGGTCACCTTGTCCCTTGATTTCCAAAAGATGACCGCGGGCCGGCTCACCTTCACTGCGACGCGGGCGGACCTGATCGAAGTTATCCACAAGAGCGCTGCCGATCTCCATCCCATGGCCGCTGAAAAGGGCATCGATTTCCGTTGCGAGAGTGCGATCTCCGTGCTGTTCATGGAATTTGACGCCGAAAAGATGGAAAAAATTCTTTTCAACCTGCTCTCCAATGCCATCAAGTTTACGCCGGCTGGCGGCACGATCCGGCTGACGGTCGATCATGCTGCGGGCCGTGAACCAAACTCTACCGTGAAAACGCGGCAGCCGCACCAACAGGAGCAGGGCGGCTGGCTGGCCATCCGGGTCGCCGACAGCGGCATCGGCATTCCGAAAAACAAACAAAAGTACGTCTTTGACCGCTTCTACCAGATCGAGGATCCCCGCGGCATGCAGCGAGGCGGCACGGGCGTCGGCCTCGCCTTAACCCGGGAACTGGTCGCACTCCATGGCGGCGAGATTCGTGTCGACAGCGAATTTGGCCGGGGCTCGACCTTTACGGTCTTCCTGCCCGTCGCCGCCTGCACCGCCAGCGCCGCGCCGCCGCCTTCTGCAGATGCCGGCGCCGCCAGCCCCGCGGCACGGCCTTCGGGTGATGCCCGCGCCGCCGCTGACGCCGCAGCGCTGGCGGATCCCGCCGCCCCCGGCCGCATCGCCACTGCGGCGGGACGGGAAATGGGACGCAAAATTTTGCTAGTAGAGGACAACAGTGAGATGCGCCGCTATATCCGCGAAGAACTCGCAGAAGATGGCCGGATCTATGAAGCGGAGAATGGCGCTGTCGCGTGCGAAATGATCCCCCGCATCCTCCCCGATATCATTGTCAGCGATGTGATGATGCCCGAAATGGACGGTCTGGAATTGTGCCGGCGCATCAAGAGCGATGAACGCTGCAGCCATATCCCGGTCATTCTCCTGACAGCGCGCAGCTCGCATCCGGCCAAGATGAAAGGGCTGGAGACTGGCGCCGATGACTACCTCACCAAACCCTTCAGCGCGGAAGAGCTCCGGGCGCGCATCGATAATCTGCTGATCTCGCGCATGCGGCTGCAGGCGCGGTTCAGGCGGCAGATCGTAGTGCAGCCCAATGAAATCGCCATTACCTCCGCGGATGAAAAGTTCCTGCGCCGGGTGATGGCGGTCAGCGAGGCGCATCTCGGCGAAGCGGAATTCAATGTCGATGAATTCAGCAGGGAGATCGGTATGAGCCGCGTCAGCCTCTACCACAAATTGCGCACGCTGACCGGCTACTCCGTGCAGGAGTTTATTCATGTTATGCGTCTGAAACGCGGCGCACAGCTGCTGCGGGATTCCGACCTCAACGTCACCCAGATCGCCTATCAGGTTGGCTTCAAGGATGCATCCCACTTTACCAAACTCTTCAAGAAGCATTTTGGCCAATCCCCTTCGGAATTTCACACCAAAAAAGAGCATTGAACCGCTCCTGGAGAGGGAGGGTTCCCTGCAGCCGGGCGGTTTGTCTTTGGGCCTGTTTTTCGCGACAGGCCCGAAGACCCGGCCGGTTTGTGCTCGATTTTTTACCTGCAGACCGAAGATTTGAACGCTCGAACATGCAAAGAAGGGGAGGAAATTGTAACATGCATGCGAAAAAAAGGGGAACTGAAATAATGCACTCGGGTTCACTCCTTTTACCCCCGTTGGAGGCGTCGATGAAATCAACCGGCTTTTATCGAATTCTGATTCTTCTGATCCTGGTCCTTTGCTGCGCCGCACCGGTCGTCCTGGGTTCCGCAGGAAATGCCACCCTGACCGGCATCGTCAAGGATAAAAGCAGCGGCAACCCCCTGCCCGGCGCCAATGTCATCATCAAAGGGACCACGCTCGGTGCCGTTACCGATCTCGAGGGCCGCTTTCGCATCCTGCGCGCTCCGGACGGCGCCCAGGCCCTGCGCATCACCTATATCGGCTATAAAGGGAAAGAAGTGGCCCTGCAGATCAAGCCGGGCGAGACGGCCCAGGTCGAGGTCAGGCTCGAGCTGGAGGCGATCAAGATGCAGTCGGTAACGGTCACCGCCCAGATGGAGGGGCAGGTGGCTGCCATCAACCAGCAGATCCGTTCCAACACCATCGTCAATGTCGTCTCCAAGGACAAGATCCAGGAGATGCCCGACCAAAATGCTGCAGAGTCGCTCTCGCGTCTTCCGGGCATCGCCATTCAGCGCGATGCCGGGGAGGGGCAGAAGGTCGTCGTGCGCGGTCTGTCGCCGCGATTCAGTGCGGTAACCGTCAATGGCGAACGGCTGCCTGCTTCGACGGACGACCGTTCCGTCGACCTCTCGATGATCTCCCCCGATGTGCTCGCCGGAATCGAAGTGTACAAAGCCCTGCGTCCGGATCTGGATGGGGACGCCATCGGTGGCAGCATCAATTTTATCTCCAAGAAAGCCCCGGAAGGCGCCCATATGGTGGCGCGCCTCTTCAGCGGCTATAACCAGCTGGCCGATAATTATGGCAATTATAAAGGCAGTCTCACCTACAGCAACCGGTTTTTGCGCGATGAGCAGGGTACTTCCCGCCTGGGTGTCGTCCTCTCCGGCAGCCTGCAACGCGCCGACCGCGGCTCCAATCTCCTCAGCGGCAGCTATCGCTGGATCGGACTGAAAAACAATCTCCCGCAGTATGTCACCTCCACCATCGCCCTGACCAATCATTTTGAGACCCGTGACCGCTACAGCCTGAACCTGGCCGCGGATTACCATATTGCCCAGAACCATGATCTCATCCTGAGCAGTCTCTGGGGGCGCACCGACCGCGATATCCAGACGATCTCGCACGATTATGAGGTCGCCAACCATATCCATTTCCGCAATTATAATGAGCAGGATCCTTCCGTGACCGTCTGGACCAATTCTTTGATGGGCAATCACGCCTTTGGCAAAGCCGAGGTGAACTGGCGTGCTTCCTACTCCAAGACGACCGAGAAGGTACCCGATTACGTCGCATTCGAGTTTGAGGAGGACGGCGGTTTTTCCAGCGCCATGCCGATCGAAAGCGTCGATCCGCAGCGGGTGCCCGGCTACGCCCTGAATGATGCCGTGGCGGCCTGGCTCAACTGGACGGTGCAGGAGAAGCGTCAGACCGATGACCACAGCACCACCGGTCAGCTGGATATCAAGTACCCCCTGCAGCTCGGCAAGGCCCTCTCCGCCGATATCAAGTTCGGGGGCAAGATCCATTCGGCCAAGCGCAGCAAGGACGTCTCGCAGTGGGGCGGTTCCCGCTGGTATGTGCCCGTACCCGTCAACCTCGCCAATCCCGGCATGTTCACAGAGGCGCGCAACCATAAGGGGGATATCGCCCTGGCCAATTTTATCGATCCTTCCCAAAGCGCCTACGCGAATTTCCTCAAGGGGGATTATGCCTTCAATGAAGTGATCGACCTGGACAAGCTCCACTGGTTCGCCACCACCTTCGACACCGTCTATCATCAGACGCCGCATCCGGAGATTGATGCGCAGGACTATAACGCCGGCGAAACCATCACCGCGGGCTATATCATGGCGGAACTCAAGTGGAAGGATCTGCTCATCTTCATGCCCGGCGTGCGCTATGAGTATACCAACACCGATTATGCCAGCAAGATGCTCAGTCCGCTGCAATCCGAAGGCGGCAAGCGCATTGCGCCGGCGTTCAACGATACCCTCGGTTCGCGGACCTATGGCAACTGGCTGCCGATGTTCCAGCTGCGCATCAAACCCGCTTCCTGGTTTGACCTCCGCCTCGCCTCGACCCGCTCCCTGACCCGGCCCGATTTCTACAATCTGATTCCCTATGAGCTGATCCAGTGGGACCTCCTCACCCTGCAGTACGGGAATTCCCAGCTCAAGGAGACGACGGCGGATAACTATGATGCCTATCTCTCCTTCTATAATACCTTTGGCCTATTCAGCATGGGCGGGTTCTATAAAACCGTCGATAATATCGACTATGTCCGCACCACGCCGAAGCGCTCCGGGTATTACGCGCCCTATCTCTCCAATCTGAAAGGGTGGACGGTGACGACCCCGGAAAACTTGCCGTACGAATCCATCGTCAAGGGATTCGAGTTCGAAATGCAGACCAATTTCAAGTTCCTGCCGCGCCCGCTGGATGGCATTGTCCTCTATGCCAACTACTCCCGGATCCACTCGGAAACCAGCTATCCCTATGTGGTTTTCAAGACCTCCTATATCACCCGCCCCCCCTATGTCGTGACCACTGTACTCGATACCGCCCGGGTCGGGCGAATGATCGGTCAGGCGGATCAGATCGCCAATCTCACCCTCGGTTACGAGAAAAAGGGATTCTCCGGCCGGCTTTCGATGACCTACCAGGGCAATTCCCTGCAATCGGTCGCGCAGGCCAGGGAAAACGACGGCATCAATGATGACTTTGTGCGTTGGGATCTGGTCATGCAGCAGCGCCTCTTCAAGGGCATGAAATGCATCGCTCAGCTCAATAATCTGACCGACCAGGAAGAAAAATCCTACATTCCCTATAAAAAGTACTTCACCCGGCGGGAACGCTACGGCCGGACCATCGATCTGGGATTTCAGTACGAGTTTTAGACAGACGGCCGTCCTTGACCCCGGACGGCATCAGACGGTGTGAAAACCAGATGGGGCGTCAAATCCAGATCATGGACAGAATCAAGCTGAAGGAGGTGAGGATCATGAGTCACTGCGGGTAGCGCAGTGAACGGAATCGCGAGTCATGGTAGGAGTTCGCACGGCCTGACAGCAGCCGCCACCCATCGGCCTGGACGACCCAGCCCCGGCCCGCGGTTGTACCGCTGTCAGACGGGAAGTTCAGGCGGCAACAGCAGGGGATTCATCCGGAATTCGCCGTTGGCCCTCGCCAAAAAGGACCCGGCAAAACGAGAAGGAGTATTTCATGAAGAAAGTTTGTACCATCTCTCTAGCCCTTATTATGTTTCTGCTGGCCTTTGCGTCCATCGCGCCGGCGCAGTACCGCGAACTGCCGGCCCTGACCGAGCTGGTCTCGACGATCAAAGGCGATACCACCGCTACCGGCGCGCGCAAATATACCGAGTATGGCTTGCAGCGCGGCGCGGTCTATTTCACCCTCGGTCAAATTGCCGCCAATTTTAATCTGACGCTCAAAGCGACCGGCGATGCCACTCTCGACCGCCCCTTTGTCAAGATTCTCGTGGATGAATCCGGCTCCTTTGCCACCCCCTACAAGCCCTTTAAAAAACTGACCCTGGATGGCATCAGCTTTTCCGGCGTTACCTCGGCCGGCAGCCGCGCCGGCACCCTGATCGAGACCGGCACCCAGGGCGTCAAGATTACCGTGAAGAACTGCGAATTCGACAGCATCAGCTCCCGCGTGATCCTCATGAACCAGAATTTCTGCAGCATCTTCGCCTCGGACGTCATCGATCACAATTCCGGCACGAGCAACAAGACCGGCCGCTTCATCGATGGACGCTCGACCTTTGCGGATTCGATCGTGATCGTCAACTCGACCTTCTACAACCTCTTCCACACGGTCTTTAACCGCTTTGGCGGGCAAGAGCGCTATTTCAAGGCGGACCATCTCACCATCTACAATGTCATGACCTGCCCGTTGCGCATCTGCGAATCCCCGGACATCACCATGACCAACAGCCTCGTCATCCAGACCGGCTTTATCGGCTACGACAGCTACTGGATCAAGGAATACTCGAATCCGGCCTGGCTGTCGATTCTCGAAGACCGCGACGAATGGAGCCGGATCGAATTGTGCCCGCTGGTCCAGGATACCTTCGTGACCAAGCTGAATCTGACGCAAAAGATCAAGACCGTCAACAACAATTTCTGGCTCGACCCCGCGGTTTATACCGTCTACGCGGACACCGTGCATCGCTATGTCAACCTGGATTTCCTCTCCGCCAGGGTTATTGGCGCCGATACGCTCACCTGGATCAGCGAGGATCCCGGTTTCACCAAAGCCCCGGTCTGCAAGTCCATTGAAATGAGCACCAAGGTCCATTCGGTCCCCGGCTCGGGCGGCAGCGCCAATGAGGTGGGTTTCGATTACTCCAATCCGCCCTATGATTTCTCCTATCCGACCACCAAGGCCTCCTACACCGCGGCTGAGGGCGGATTTCCGCTCGGCGACCTGAACTGGTTCCCTGCCCGCAAGACGGCCTGGGAGGCCTGGGTGAAGACCGGTGTCGCCAATAAAGCGCAGACGATCGCTCCGGCGGTGTTCACCCTGGAGCAGAATTATCCCAATCCCTTCAATCCCAGCACGAGCATCAGCTACACGACGCAGTCGGCGCAGCAGGTGCATCTGGCGATTTACAACCTGCTCGGCCAGAAAGTGCGCACCCTGGTGGATCAGAAGCAGGCGGCCGGGGCCTATACCCGCATCTGGGACGGCTCTGATGACACCGGTGCCCTGGTGGCGGGCGGCGTCTATTACTACAGCCTGCAGATCGGCAGCCAGAAGGCGATCCGCAAGATGACCTATATCCGCTAAGTCCTGAATCAAGCGTAGTCAAAAAAAAGGTGAAGATCCTTGATCTTCACCTTTTTCTTATGGTTTCGCGGCGGGCTAGTGTCCGGCGGGGCGATGGTGGAGGATCGAGTCGCCCATCGTGCGGACCAGCTGGTAATTGTTCATCGGGCGCCAGCCATGCCCCTTCAGCGGCCGGCCGTACTGAAAAGAGCCCGCGTAGGGAGGGTGATCGCTCTTTTCGAGAAAATCCTGCAAGAGATAGACGCCAAGGTTGAGGTAGAGGTTGTCCATATCGCCGCAGAAGATATGGAGCTTGCCCTTGAGCTTGGGTCCCAGTTCAGCCCAGTGCTCTTCCAGAAAGTAGCGCAGATCATAGCCATGCTCTCGCATATACTCGGCCACCGCATGGTCGATCCGGCCGGTTCGGGGGTCCCAGAGCGGCTGGGGATAGCCATCCGCAGCGACCGGTCCATAGACTGCTTCCCAGATCGCCAGCTGCTCGCCGGAGCGGGCCCGGCTGCCGAGGACGCTCTCGTAGCAGCTCTGCTCACGGAAGGTGCTGGTCGTCTGCCCGTCATTGGTCCGGCTCATCGGCCGTTCCAGGGTCCGGTACGGGCCATCCCTGAGCGTGAAGGCGTTTTCGTCCTCATAGATATTGAGGATGCCATAGCGGCGGAAATCGACGGGATCGGGAAAGAAGACCCAGGCCCCTCCGAAGAAATCGGGATGATAAACCTGCAGGGCGAGGGCTTCCCAGCCGCCGGTCGAGCCGCCCGACAGCACCCGGGCCCAGGGCTCGCGGATGATCCGGAAGCGGCTTTCAACGGCGGGAATGAGTTCGGTCATGATGGCGTCGCCAAAGGGGCCGTTGTTCGCCGAATTGACGGCATACGAGTCGTCATAATACGGCGTCGGATGCTGCAGGACCACGCAGATCATGCGCGGGAAATCCTCCGCAATCCACTGCTGGTAGAACTCGTACCCGGTTTCATCCGAGTTCCTGAGCCGGCGCGCGCGTTCGGCCTCCGTTTCAGGCCGCGGCTCGGTATCAAAACCGTGGGCGGGATCCAGGGAAAAGTGGGTCTGCTCATATTCGACCGGATAAAAGAGATCGGGATGATCCACATAGCCTTTGGGCAGCAGCACCGTTGCACCAAGATAGAAGGGATGGCCCCAGAAGCGGCTGAGCAGTTCGCTTTTGATCTTGATGTGTTTGACCCACGGTGTATCCTCGGGCAGGGGGATGGGGGGGATGACCCGGTCGAGCGTCAGCCGGCAGTCCAGGCCCGCCGCAGGATCCCAGTGAATTTTAAGCGGGGCGCTATACAGGTTGCCGGGAGAGACCGTGAAACGTTGTCCTTCCCACTGATCCATATGCGCCCAGATAACGTGTCCATCTGTGCGGTGGAATTCCGTATAGACGTTTAGCAGCGCCTGAATCACATAGTCGCCTGCCGGAAAGGCAGCCAGGCTTTGGACGGGATACCCAGGCGTGGCCGTGTCGATCACAGCCGCTGTGCCGGGAGCCAGCCGGTCGACATCGGTACCGAAGAGGGCCGGGCCGGGTCGTCTCTGCAGCCGGGGTTCGACGTCCGCGCTCTGCACGACGAAGAGAAAGAGTCTGCCGGTGACGGGCGCGGTGGCGATGGCGGGCGAGAGGGTGACTTGAAGATGGGCTTGCGCCTCCTGGGGGGGGCAGGCAGCGTTTGCTCCCGCAGTGAGCAGGGCCGGGAGAACCAGGGCGGCAGCCAGGGTGGCCCGGCGGATACGGTTCCGGGGGGCGGGATGACGGTCATGCAATGTTGTGGACATGGGCTTCCTTTCCATTTACTCCCCCCAGCTGCAGTTTGGCGCGGGCCCCATCGTATAGATCAGGGTGCCGCCGCGGGTGATTTCATCATGCGATATCCAGGAACGCTGGATCGGCTTTCCGTCCAGTGTCGCCGACTGGATAAAGATATTCTCTTTGCTCAGGTTTCTCGCGATAATCCTGAACCTCTTGCCGGGATAGATGCTCCGGTTGAGGTGGATCGTCACGGCCGGGAATAACGGGGTGGAAAGCTGATACACCGGATCGCCGGGGCACAGCTGATAGAGCCCCATCGCGCCCAGGGCGTACCAAGCCGACATGCAGCCATAGTCGTCATCCATCTCCTCCAGGAATCCGTCGGGTGTCGCCTTGTAGATGCGGTCGTTGACTGGCTGGGCGAAGGCATTGTGGGTGCCGTAGCGCTGAACCATGGGCTCGGCAAGAATCCGGTGCGTCCATTTCTGGGTCAGCCAGGCCGCGCCGGCGGCGTTGAAGAGATAGGGGGCCTGCAGATCGATCTGATTGCCGGCGGTATAGAGATCCTGGTCGAAGAAGCAGCTCAGTTCCTTGATGAATTCCTCGCGCCCGCCGAAGGCTTCGATCAATCCGGGAAGGTCATGCAGGACATTCCAGCGCCACTGCCACTTGGTGCCCTCATAGGTGTATTTTTCGCGGTTCACGGTGGGATCCTCGGGGAAATCGAGCCAGGTGCCATCCGCGGCGCGCGCCCGGAAAAAGCGCAGCGCAGGGTCCCAGGTGTTGCGCCACCATCCGGCGCGGCGGGCGAAATAGACCTGGTCACCCTCCAGACCGGCGGCCTGCGCCAGGCGCGCCAGGCACCAGCTGTCCCAGGCGTACTCACCGGTCTGGTCCGGGCGCGCCGGAATGTAGCCGATGGCGTCGTAGTGCGGGCCCGCTTGCATCAAGGCCTCCCGCTTCAGAAGCGGATAGAGTTGCGCCAGGTCGAGATCGCAGAGCCCCTTGAACCAGGCGTCGGTCATAACCATCAGCATATGCTCGTTACGGCAGTTGTCATAGGCGAGAAAACCGTTTTTGCCGGTGAGCGAGAACCCCGATCCCGGGCCGTGCGGCGCATGTGCGCCATCCGGGCGCTCCCAGTCGCCTTGCTCATAGAGGTCGCGCAGCGAGCAGACGATATCGCGATAGACTTCCGGCAGATAGAGGCTGTACAGAGGATACACGGTGCGGAAGGCGTCCCAGAAAGCATAGTCATCAAAATGGATGTAGCCGGTGGCGGTATGGATCCTTTCGTCGAGGCCTGGATAGGTGCCGGCAATATCGGTGGTCGTGACCGGCAGAAAACAGGTGTGATAAAGCGCGGTATAAAAAATGGTTTTATATTCCGCGTCGCCCTCGACCTCGATGGCTTCGAGCCGGCGGTTCCACTCTTGCAGGGCCTCCTTTTGCCGGTCCGCAAAGTCAAAGTCGGGATTTTCCGCGGCGAGGTTGCGCCGCGCCGCTGCGATGCCGGTCAGCGATACTCCGACGCGGATCTCCACCGCCTGGCCGGCCAGATCGCCAAAGTCGAGCACCAGTCCGCCACCGGCGCTTTCCGGCAGGAGCTCGCTCCCGGCGATTTGCGGCAGGGGCTCACTCCCGGCGGTTGCCGGCAGGAGCTCGAGCTCGGCTGATTCCGGCAGGAGCTCGCTCCCGGCCGCCGCCGGCACGACCCGGCTCCTGGGGCTCTCCGGTGGCCGCCGCTCTCCGGCCAGAGTTGTGCCGTTCCATACCTGCACAGAGCGGACCGGGTGGTTGAACTTGACCACAAAGTGGATGCCATTATAGACACGCTGCGTGCCCTCGATGGTGCAGGGATCGCGCAGAATGCAACTCAGGCCGCGCGAACGCAGCCGGTTGCCTTCAAACAGGAACAGCCGGGCGGCGCGGCCGCGGGGATAGTAATATCGATGGCTGGCTGTATGCGCCGTCGCGGTCAACTCCACCGCAATGCCGTCGCGGCTGAGGCGGACGGCATAATAGCCGGGCCGTGCCTTCTCGGACTTTTTATCGATCTCGACGACCGGATTGCTGAGAAAGGTGTCCGATGGCAGGGTGCAAAACGGGAGAAGGGAGAGCAGACCGGCACGATCGGTGCGGCGCGTGCCGCCTGAACTGCCCTTATGAAAATGGCTAAAGCCCCGTACATGGCGATCGGCATAATCATATCCGGAATGGGCATAATCTCCGTCAGCACTCAGGCTGCCGGGCCAGGTATCGGGGCACAACTCGATCAGCCCGAAGGGAACATTGGCGGCCGGGAGCCACTGCCCATGATCCCCCTGGGTGCAAATAAAGGGATTGACATATCCGACAGGTTGGCCGGAGCGCTGGCTGTACGCCGCTCCGGTGCTGCCGGCGATGCCAACGGCGGCAAGGAGCAAGCTCAAAACTCGATGCATGGCGGGGGTACACTCCTTGAAAGGTTCCTGATCAGTACTGCGGGATTAGTCCGGTGCAGGCTGGCTCCCCCGGCCAATGCGAAACCGACGGCATGGCGCCCGCGGGAGGTGTTCCGCTGCGACACGCCAGAGACGGGCCTTCAATATACGAGCTTATTGGGAAGGGTTCAAACACTAATTTGCCGGAGGAAATATTTGTTAATTTGCCCAGGGATGGGTACTATGTACGACGCTATTATTGCATAATTCAGGATCCTCCACCTAATCCGGGACTACCGATGATTACCCGATATGCCCTTGATCAAGTTCTTGTTGCAATGCTTCTGTGCACCCCTTTCGCCGCGCCATCCGCAGCTCGCGCCGGCCGGCACGCCGTTTTTTATGTGGCGCCGGCCGGGGCGGACTCGAACAGCGGCGCGTTTTCCGCTCCCTTCGCCACGCTTGAGCGGGCGCGTGACGCGGTCCGCGCGGAAAGGAAGCGTGCGCCGGGGACGGCGTGCACGGTCTACCTGCGCGGGGGACTCTATCCCCTGCACGCCACCGTTGCGTTCAATGAACGGGACAGCGGCCAGGCGGGTGCCCCGGTACTCTTTAAAGCCTGGGCGGGAGAGGAGGTCCGCCTCTCCGGCGGCGTCCGCATTGCGTCCGGCCGCGTGGGGCCGGTCAGTGATAGCACCGTGGCCAACCGCCTGATCACCCGGGTGCGGGATAAAATCCTCCAGATCGATATTGCCGGAGTGCCGGCTGACATGTCGCGCCTCCAGCCGCATGGCTTCGGCCGGCCTTACTCGATGCCGCCGCCGGAGCTCTTCGGCCGGGAGCGGGCCTACGTTCTGGCGCGCTGGCCCAACCGCGGCTATACTGGCTATGACCGCGTGGTTGCCGAAGGATCCCGTCCCTGCGATGGCGATACCTCGGGGCGCGGCGGGGTGATCGTCTATCAGGCCGGCCGCATCGATCGCTGGCAGCACGCTGAAGAACCATGGATTTCCGGTTTTTTCCATTACGGATTTGCCGATGATGCGGTAGCGGTCGGGAAGGTCGATTCCGGCAAAAAAGAGCTGACCACGGCGCAGCCCACCTTTTATGGCTTTGCCGCCGGGGAAAAATTCAACGGCTTTTACGGCTTTAATATGCTCGAAGAGATCGATCTGCCGGGCGAGTATTACCTCGACCGCCGGCGCCAGCGCATCTATTTCTATCCCTTCGACCACGAGGATTTTTCCGACCTCAGTCTCTCACTCTGCGAAGCACCACTGCTGGCCATCGAAAACGCGGCTTGCCTCCGGTTCGAGGGGATCACCTTCGAATGCACGCGGGGCATGGGCGCCTGCATCGAGGGTGGCCATGACATCCAGTTTATATCGTGCACGTTTCGCAACATCGGCACGATCGCCCTCTGTTTCGGACAGGGGGTCGGGCCGGATGGCAGGCCGGCCTCGCGCATGCTCGGCCATTTCAAGGAGTACCTCTACAGCCATCAGACCTGGGACCGCCACTGCGGCAGCAGCCACCTCGTCGAAAACTGCGAGATCTATAATATTGGGGCAGGCGGGATCATCCTCGGTGGCGGTGACCGGATCACGCTGACGCCTGGCCATAACCGGGTTTCCAACTGCGCCATCCATGATTTCAATCGCCATGAAAAGAGCTATCGCGGTGCGATCAACCTCGATGGGGTCGGCAACATCATCGATCATAACGAGATCTATAACTGTCCCGGGGTGGCCATCCATTTGAACGGCAACGATCATCGGATCGAATACAACATCCTCCATGATGCAGTCACCGATGGCCATGATATGGGAGCGCTCTACTATGGCCGCAATCCCGGCGAGCGCGGCACGATCGTCCGTTACAACTATTTTCATCATATCGGCCCGAGAGAGGGGCTGATCATGTCCATCTATCATGACGACGGCGCTTGCGGCATGCAGGTCTATGGCAACCTTTTTTACAAGCCGGGTACCGTCGCGGTGATGATCGGCGGCGGCAGCGATATCGTCTATCGCAACAATATCTTTGTCGATGTGCCTCTGGCCTTTCACATCGATAACCGCGTGCAGAACTGGGCGGGTGCCGAGTTCGCCGGACCCGATGGCCTCTATCGGCGCCGCCTCGAGGAGGTCGGCTACGATCGTTCGCCCTATGCCGAGGCCTATCCCGAATTGTGCCACTATTGGGAGGCGCCCTTCGGCCTGCCACGGCGCAATCTCATTGAAGACAATCTCTTTTGCTCGGTTGGCCAGTTCCATAACGGCGCGCCCGAGTGGGTGCAGACCGGCCGGAATTATTTCACGGACGGCGACCCCGGCTTCGCACAGATGGCGCGGATGGACTTTCGGCTGCGCAGTGATGCGAGCGTCTATGCGCTCCTGCCGGATTTCAAAATGCTTCCCCTGGCGGAGATGGGGCGGCAGCGCCCGGCGCGCAGCGCTGCGGTGAAGTGAAACCCGGGATGACGCGCGCAAAAAACAACCCTGCATATAATCCCGTCGAGGCCTGGTGAACTATGAAAGGTTATCCCCTCTTGTTCGTGCGAAATTTTTTGAAATGGGTCGGGCTGTTGCACCTGGCCGTGCTCCTCATCACGGTCAGCGCGGCCGAAAAGCGAAGCCGCGGCATCGGCATTTATCCGGGCGATCCACGCGAGGATTTTTCTCCTTCACTGCGCGCCGATGCCCGGACCTACCGGAACATCGCTCTGCTCCGGCCGGTGTATGGCTCGGGCAGCTATGATTTCTATCTGACGCCGCAGTTGATCACGGACGGTGTGATTGAGACGGAGATGCCGGGCTGGCTGGTGGTCTCGAGCAGCCAGGACGGGATCTATCCGCGCCCGGACCGGGAAAAACTGGTCGACCGCAATGTTTCCACGCGCATGGTCTTCGACTCGGCAAACTTTTGGGTGCAGATCGAGCAGGCGGGCCACTGTGTCCTGCCTGCCGTCGATGGCTTCCGGTTCAGTGGTACTGTTTCGGTCGATACCTGCAAAAAGGAGATTGAGCCCTGGTCGATCCGGGTCACCGGCTCCAGCGATGGCGCCGGGTGGCAGGAGATCGGGGTTTTATCCGGCACCGGCCTCGTCGGTGATACCCTCACCGGCTACCGGCGAAACATCTATCCGCAGAATTACCGGGTTTTCCATGAAACCTGGCGTCTGCCGCAGCCGGTCCGCTATTCGTTTTATCGCGCGGAATTCAGTTCCGCGAATATCGAGAGCTGGCGATTGGCGGAGGTGCAGCCCATGGATCAGGGCGAACCCTGCAGCATCGGCGGCCCGTATGCATTTTCCAGTGCCTGGAAGAGTGCGGGCGCACAGCAGGAATGGCTTTATGTCGATCTCGGCGCGATCTGCGCCTTTGACCGGATCGATATTTTCTGGCTGAGACGCGCTGAATCAGGATCCATCCTGATTTCCGATGATGCCCGCAGCTGGAAAAAGATCGCCGAGCTGCCAAAGAATTCCGCCATGAATGATGTGATCCGGTTCGATCTCAGGCTGCGCGCCCGGTATGTGCGTTTGAATCTGAACAGGGCGTTGTCACCAGCCGATGGTTACATCATCAGCGAGATGGAAATATATGGAACCGGCGCCCCTGTTGCGGTCGCTCATCCTCAGGCCAGGGCGGAGAGCCGGGGCGTTCTCCCCCTCTCGGGCGGGGCCTGGAAACTGCAAAGGAGCTCGCTGGCCGCCGATCCGCTGACTGCCATTTCCCAAACTGGCTATGATGACCGGTCCTGGATCCAGGCGACCGTCCCGGGAACCGTGCTGGTTTCGTATCTCAATAATGGCATGATCCCCGATCCGGATTATGGGGATAATCAGTTCCTGATTTCCGATTCCTATTTCTACTCGGACTTTATCTATCGCGACGAGTTCCTGCTGCCGGGATCCTGGGAGGGCAGCAGGATCTTTATCCATCTCGATGGCATCAACTGGAAGGCGGACCTCTATCTCAACGGCAAAAAGTGCGGCCGGGTGGAGGGTGCGTTTGCGCGCGGGAAATGGGATGTGACCGATGCGGTCCGGCCCGGCCGGAGAAATGCCCTGGCGGTGTACATCTGCAAAAACCTTGCACCCGGCTTTGTGAAGGAACCGACCCTGCGGGATCATCAGGCCAATGGCGGCGAGCTCGGACTGGATAATCCCACGTTTCACGCTTCCGTCGGATGGGACTGGTTTCCCTCCACGCGCGGCCGGAATATCGGAATCTGGAATGAGATCTGGCTTTCAAAAAACGGCAGTGTGACTCTCGAAGACCCCTGTGTTTCATCCCGGCTCCCCTTACCGGATACCACATCGGCCGATCTGACCATCCAGGTCACGCTGGTGAACCATCAGACGCAGCCGGTCAGCGGCAAACTGGCCGGAAGCGTCGGCGCGGCCTCTTTTTCTCTCCCGGTCTCCCTGGCAGGCGCGGAGACCAGGACGATCGCGCTGGATCCCTCCCGGATCGCGGCGCTGCACATCGCCCATCCGCGACTCTGGTGGCCAAACGGTTATGGCAAACCCTCCCTCTATGACGTCAGACTCGAGTTTATCAGCGCTGCCGGCCTGGTATCCAACTCCAGGGCGTTCAAAACCGGTATTCGGGAGCTGTCGTATTCCGAAGAAGGAGGCCGATTGAAGATTTGGATCAACGGCAAGCGCTTCATCGCACGCGGCGGCAACTGGGGCTTTTCAGAATCCAACCTCCGCTACCGGTCACGGGAGTATGACATTGCGGTACGCTATCACCGGGAAATGAATCTGAACATGCTACGAAACTGGGTCGGCCAGACCGGCGATGATGAATTTTTTGCGGCATGCGACAAGTACGGCATCATGGTCTGGCAGGATTTCTGGCTGGCCAACCCGGGCGACGGGCCCAATCCCGCCGATACCCGGCTCTTCATGCAAAACGCGGAAGATTTTGTCAAGCGCATCCGCAACCATCCCGCGATCGCTCTGTATTGCGGCCGGAATGAAGGCTATCCGCCGGCGGAGATCGACAGCGCCCTCCGCGTCCTGCTGCCCCGGATCGCTCCCGGCATCCACTATATCTCCAGTTCAGCGGATGAGGTGGTCAGCGGTCACGGTCCCTATGCCGCCCGCTCCTTGCGCTATTATTTCCAGGAGAGGGCCACGCCAAAACTGCACAGCGAGATCGGACTTCCCGCTCCGGTCTCCTGGGCCAGCCTGCAAGCGATGATGCCCGATTCCACGCTTTGGCCGGTCCAGCGGCTCTGGGCGGTGCATGATTTCAGCATGGAGAGCGCGCAGGAGGGGGACAACTTTATGCGGCGGCTGGAAGACCATTTTGGCAAGGTGGATAACGCGCGCGAATGGCTGGAATACGCCCAGTGGCTCAGCTATCAGGGGTTTCGCGGCATCCTCGAAGCCCAGGCCAGGAACCGGATGGGGGTGCTGTTCTGGATGACGCACTGCGCCTGGCCATCCTTCGTGTTTCAGACTTACGACTATTACTTCGAGCCCACCGGCGCCTATTTCGGCTGCAAAAAAGGCAGCGAACCACTCCATATTCTCTGGAATGCCGCCACCGACAGCATCGAGGTGGTAAACATGAGCATCGCGGGTGGCAGCAACCTCATCGCCACCGTCGAGCTGATCAACCTCGACGGTTCGACCGCCGCCCGTCGTTTCTTCAACGCCGATTGCCCCATCGATCAGGTCCGGCGCATTTGCCGGCTGGAGCGCCCCGCCGCGCTGAGCCCGACCCATTTCATTCGTCTCCGGCTTGAACAACGGGGGCGGCCGGTCGCGGAGAATTTTTACTGGAGCAGTCGGCGCGAGGAGGATTTTCACGAGATCGCGCAGCTGGCAAAGGTAAAACTCGATCTCCGGGTCCGTTCACGCCGCCAGACCGGCAAGTGGTTCCTGTCGGCGAATCTGGCCAACTCCTCCTCGACGCCTGCGCTGATGGTCCGGCTCGAGATCATGGGGGCGAAAGACAAGGAGCGCATCCTGCCGGCCGTGTTCAGCGATAATTTCATTTCGTTGATGCCAGGCGAGCAGCGGCAGGTGGAGATAGAAGTGGATGAGGCCGACTGCCGCGGCGGCCAACCCATGGTCGCGCTGGAGGGGGTCAACCTGCGCTGAGGCTGCGGTGTGCGGCGCGGGCGGCGGCCCTGCAGCACCTGTTCATACCCCGCGCTAGTGGTTCAAGCCCTGCAGCGTCGGTCCATGCCCTGCAGGCGGCGGCCTGTGCCCGGCAGGCACGACGGTATTGGTCTCGCCGCCGCGCTCTATTCGAACCGGGAGACCAACTCGTAGCGCCCTCCAGCCAGGGTCATTTCGATCCGGCCGGGCCTCATATGGACGGCATAGCGGCAGGCGAGGGCGGCAGCCGGCCTGCCGTTGAGAGTCACCGCGCCGGCCGCGGTTGCCGGGAGGGTGACCACCGCTGCAGCGGCGGGCGGCACGCTCAGGCGCAGCGTGAAGCGGTCCGTATCTTTGCGCCACTCGATCCGGATGGGGCCCTGCGGCGATGGCACCGTTCCTTGCGCCCAGGAGAGGTCGCCGGGATGCGGCTGGACGGCAAAGGTGCTCCAGCCCGAGGACAGGGGTTCGGCCCCGAGGACTTTTTGCGGCAGCAGCGCGGTCGGCCCGGAGCTCCAGGCATGCGAGGCGGAACCCACATCGCCTTGCCACGCCGCAATATCCCAGGCTTCATGCCAGGCGCCGTTGAAGAAAGGCGAGTGCATCTGCGCTCCCCAGTGGCTGCGGACATAGTTCAGCGCCCAAACCGGTTCGTCCGCAAAAACGCTGCAGAGCACATAATAGGCGAAGGACTGCTCGCTGCACTTTCCCTGGCTGGTGATGTAGCGGACGATTCCGGCTCGGGCCGCATCATCGGCCAGGCCATAGAGCAGGGCATAGACCTGGGTTTGCGGGCTGAATTTCGCGCTGCCGTAGCTGTCGCGGAACAATCCGGTCGAATCGGACCAGAGCCAGCGGTGCATATTCGTTTTCAAGAGGCCCGCTTCGCCCAGCCATTGTCGGGCCCGGGGTTCGTCGTGCAGAGCCTGTTGCGCCAGCATCGCCGCCTGCTGCAGGGCGGCATAGTAGAGGGCGTTCAAGGCGGTGATCTCGTTGCGCAGATCCATCGGGAAATTACGCGGATGGTCGAGCACGATCCAACCGGGGGTGTCCTTGATCAGTCCATGCTCCGCGCTGATAAAGCCTGCCATATATCCCAGCAGCCGGGTCAGGTTGGGATAAACCTGGCGGACCAGCTCGGTGTCGCCAAAGTACTGGAAATACTCGCCGAGCATGATGATCCATTCCAGCTCATAATCCGGCAGGTATGCCGACGTATGGGGGCCGAGCAGCCAGCCGGTGGGGTATCGGGAGCGGATCGCACCTGCGGCGCTCCAGCGCTGGGATTCGGCGCCGCAGAGCAGATTATAGCGGGTCAAAAAATTGGAACTGCCGCCGAAGGCATAAAAGGCATATTTCTGCAGATAGCGCGCATCGCCGGCGATGTACTGCGTTTGCTCGCGCCACGGGGTATCCATATAGGTGTCCTGTGCGCACAGGCGGATGCTGTTGCGGCCGATATCCCAGATGGCATTGAGCAGGCTATCCGAACAATAAAAGTCACCCGCATCTCGCAGGTCATAGCCCCGGGTCATGGCGGAGATCTTGGCGATCTTGACGCAGTCCGGCGCCGTGAGAGAGAAGTAGCGGAAGCCCCGCCAGGTGGCGGGCTCCCAGGCTTGCGCGCCCGCACGGGTGAGATATACGTCGGTAAAGTCGACGCGTTTGCTGGTACTGACGCTGCTGTCCGCATTCAGGCGCTCGCCCGTGCCGAGCTCGAGGAGGAGGCCGGCCTGGGGGGCATCGATCTCGATGCGCGGAGCGGCCGCTACCTCGCGGCCAAAGTCATAGATGATCGCCTTGCCGCTTCGCCAGCAGCGGAGTGGCAAGGCGGTGCCCCGGCGCAGCGGCGGCCGGTGCACGACCACGATCTGATTCCAGGGCGCCAGCGGGGGAACGCCGATGGCGCGGGCGTTCTCCCAGCCAGCCGCGGGGCCGCTTTCCGCTTGCCAGTTTTCGGGCATCCGGGAGGCGTCGTACTTTTCATTATAGCCGATCAGCCGCGGCCGGTCCTCGCCGAGCCCTGTGCGCATCTTGCCGGAGGGTTCCCAGGCGGCCGCGTGCCGGACCTGCCAGCTGGCGTCGGAGAGGATCTGCAGTGGCTTTGCGTGATCGCATTCCACCCGGCACTGGAAGAAAAAGCCGGCCCGGGCCTCCATACGATGATGCATGCCCAGGCCATAATTATAGGTGATGGCGGCGATGATATTGCTGCCCGCCTGCAGGTAGGGGGAGAGGTCGTACTCTTCATAGACCTGGAATTCCGGATCGCAGTTCACCGGAATGCGATCGAGCAGCTTGCCGTTGATGTAAACATCCGCAAAAGCGCTGGCCGAAATAAAGGCTCTGGCGTGCTGCGGCGCGGCGGGCAGGGTGAAGAGCTTGCGGATGAGAAGATGGTCGTCCTGCGGGTTGATCTCGCCGCTGTCCCAGATCCAGTGGGCCGCCGGGAGGATCCCGTTCAGAGTGGTGGCCGGAGCCGCAATCGTTGCGCCGCAGTACGCCGCGAAGCGCGCCCGGGCGCCGCGCTGGGCCTCTGTTTTGGCTGAGGCGCAGACGACGGCGGGGAGGAGGAACGCCAGCAGCGCGATTTGCTGAAGATCATTTTTCATAGAGGGGATTCCCTGTTTGTGCATGCTGAACCGGTCATCGCCGCTGCTCGCCCCATCGGGCGCAGCTGGTCCATGAGGTCCGCGGCGATTGTCCTGAACCCCAACCTTAACGAAAGAGATCCTGACCATGAAGCACACTGCGCGATTGCTCTGCACCCTGCTCCTCACCGTCCTGCTGCCGGCGGCGCTCCTCGCCCGCGGCGGCCAGGGCGACCTGCTGCCCGAATCCTGGCGCCGGGCCTGGGAAACACCACCGGCGGAGTGCCGCCCGCTGCAGATCGTCCACGGGGCCGATATCCGCGACCAATCCCGCTATTACAAGGAAAGCTGCGGATTGGGCGGCGTGGTCTGCAACGTGCCCTTTGGCGATACCTATCTGCGATCGGCGGCAGAGTGGCAGATCTTCGTGGAGGGCGTCCGCGCCATGCTGGATAACGGACTGCGGGTATGGATTTACGACGAGGATGGCTATCCCAGCCTGGCCGCCGGCGGCGGGGTACTGCAAGCCGATCCGTCGCTGCAGTCGCTGGAAATGGTCTATGACCGCGAGAATCCGCAGCATCCCTTCCAGGTGCGTCCCTGCTATGAGTTCACCCATGCCAGCAACAATTTTTACGCGGCGCGCAAATATCCCAATCCCCTCGATCCCCGCTCCACGCAGCAATTCATCGCGCTGACCCATCAGGCCTATCGCGACCACCTGGGTCCCGAACTCTTTGGCAGGATCGAGGCCTTTTTTAGCGATGAACCCTCGATGATGGGACTCAATCTCGGGCAGCTCCGCGAGAGCGTGCGCAAAAATGTGCGCGTCATCGATCCGCTCGATCCCGGCAAGAAGAATCTGCCGATGATTTCCTGGGCTGCGGATCTGCCGGAGCGCTACCGTGAACGATACGGCCAGGATCTGATGGCGGTGATTTCCTCCCTGTTCAGCGGCGATGCAGAAGAGGATCGGGTTGTCCGGCAGCAATTCTGGTCGCTGCTGGCGGATCTCGATTATCGCTTCTACTACAAGGCGATTCAGGAGTGGCTGCGCACGGCACGACTGGAGCATCAGGGCCAGGGGCCGGTGGCCTCGGGACATGGATTGCGGGAGGAAAACCCGCTCTGCCATGTCCCGCTCGATGGCAACAAACTCCTGGTCAGCAGGGGTTTTGACATCCCCGGCCTCGACCAGCTCAGCTCCGATCCCGCCATCTGGGCGGAGGAGGCCTGGATGGCCGTCGCCTTTCCGGCCTCCGCGGCCGCATTGCAGGGGCAGCGCCGCGTGATGTGCGAAATGAGCGACTTCGATCAGACCATTCACGGCCGGGCGCCGGCCAATCTCGCACACATGCAAGCCGCCGCGGCCTGGCAAATGGCCTTTGGCGTCACCGATTTCAATCTCTACTATACCATCGTGCCGGGCCAGGAGTATCCCTACCGTGGCGAAAAGGAATATCAGGCCTACTGCACCTTCGTCGGCCGGGTGAATGCCCTGCTGAAACCGGCCCGGCCGCTGCGCCGGGTGGTGCTCTATTATCCGATCTATGACCTGCAGCGCGAGTACCACCCGGTGGCGGAGAAAATGGACCGGACGACGCAGAATGAACGGGCGGTGCGGCTGGAGAGTTCCTTCACCCGATGGGGGGGAGATCTGCTGCAAGCCCAGATCCCCTTTACCCTGGCCGACGCGGCGAGTCTGGAAAAGGCTGCCGTCACGGCGAAGGGGAGCCTCCGTCTTGGCGATTCAGAATATAGCGCGCTCGTCTTTCCCGAGGGCATCACTCTGCCGGGCCCGCTGCGGCAGTTGGTGGACCAGTCGCGCGCGGCGGGCGTGGCGGTGGTGCTGATGCCGGATTCCTTGCGCTCACCGGCTCCCGGTGCGCTCCTGCAGCAAACAGGCCGGCCTGCGGCCCTCTCGCCCGCCGATTCGACGATCGCCTATGGCGAGTTCGAGCGGGAGGGGCGCCGGATATTCATCCTGGTCAATACAGGGAATGCGCCTTATACGGGCGAGCTCAGGGTCGAGCGGGGCCGGCACGCGATCGTCCTTGATCCGGCGGCCGGAGGCTTGGGGGAAGAACAGCCGATACGGCATCATGCCGTGCCGGTCCAACTGCCGCCACTGGCCACACGGCTGCTGGTGACCCAATAAAATCTCGGCTGTGCGGAGCTGAATCGGGCGCGCTGCCGCAAGGGCGGGGTAACGCGCTTACGGCATAAAGGCGCTCCCGGCCCCGGCGGGGGCAAGCCCCTCCGAGCGGGTGACGTAGGCGGCGGTGACGACATCCCCGGTCACATTCAGCGTCGTCCGCCCCATGTCGAGAATGCGGTCCATGCCGAGAATGATGGCGATCCCTTCCGGGGGCACCCCCACCGCGTTCAGCACCATCATCAGCATCGGCAGCGAGGCCCCGGGAATGCCGGCGGTGCCGACCGCCATCAGTACCGAGAGGATGACCACGATGAGCATCGAACCCACACCGAGGGAGATGCCGAAGACCTGGGCCAGGAAGAGCACGGTCACCCCCTCATAAAGGGCAGTGCCGTTCATGTTCATCGTCGCGCCGAGCGGCAGGACGAATCCGGCGATATCGGCGGGAATGCCCAGCTTTTCTTCGGATTCCTTCAGCGTGGTCGGCAGGGTGGCATTGCTGGAGCTGGTGGAAAAGGCGGTCACCATGATCGGGATGATGCGGCGGAAAAACTCGAGCGGCCGGACCCGGCAGACAAAGAAGAGCAGGAGCGTGTAGATCCCGAAAAGGAAGATGAGATAGCCGCCGAAGGTGATCAGGACAAAATAGAGCAATTTTTCGAGCAGGTCCATGCCAAAGCGGGCGACGACGTTGAAGATCAGGGCCGGGACAGCGATGGGCGCCAGGCTCATCGCGAATCCAACGATTTTGATCATGGCCTCGGAGGTCACCTCCAGCGCGCCCGTCACCAGATGGGTCTTGTCCGACCGGACCAGGGTTAGGGCGGCACCGAAAACGAGGGCGAAAAAGATGACCGCGAGCATGTCCATGTTCACCATGGCGGCCAGGGGATTGCGCGGGATGATGTTGATAAAGGTGTCGACGCCGAATCCACCCTTGTCCTTGAAGGAATCGCTGCGCTGCAGGATCTCCCCGCGGTAGGTCTCGAGCAGGCGCGTCTGCGTGGCCTGGTCAAATCCTTCGCCCGGCTTTAGCAGCGAGACCGAACTCATCCCCAGGATAGTGCTGAGCGTGGTCAGGAGCATAAACATCGCGAAGGTTTTCATGCCGATGCGTCCCAGCCGGCGCAGATCGCCGAGGTTGGTGACGCCGACGGTGAGGGTGGAGAAGACCAGGGGGACGACGGTCATAAAGAGCAGGTTCAAAAAGATCCTGCCGAGGGGACCGGTGACGTATTTGATCACCACCTCATTGACGAAGGCGGCAACCTCCGGATTGCGGGCCCCAGCCAGGTTGGCGGCGATGCCGAGAAGAATGCCGAAGACGAGACTGATGAGAATTTTGGAATGGAGTGCGATTTTCTTGGGCGTGCGCATCGGGACTCCCAGGACTTAAAGCAGTGGGGTTGGACCGCAGGGCAGGCCGGTTCCGGCCGGAGTGCGGCGTCGGCTGGTATGATGGTACAAATAACCGGCGCAAAAGTCAAGGAAAATGGTGGGAGTTTCCGTGGGCCAGGCCGGCAGCGGGTGCGGCTTCCAGCGCGCCGCCGCGCGGCCGGTGAAATAGTCCTTGCACCCCAGACAAAAAATCACGATATTCAAAAATAAGCCAGCCGGCCGCACCTCCCCACGTGATCCGCCGCATCCCTCTGCAGCATTCCCACACATCACCCGGGTCCCGCCGGCCCAAGGGGAGAGAGCTGCGGTCTCTGATGGAAGGATGAACATGAGATCGGACCAAATCAAACAGGGCATCGACCGTGCGCCGCACCGTGGACTGCTTAAGGCGACGGGGCTGACCGATGCAGACATGGACAAGCCCTTCATCGGCATCTGCAACTCGTTCACCGATCTGATCCCCGGCCATATCCACCTGCAGGAATTCGGCCGCAAGATCAAGGCCTCGGTGCGGCAGGCCGGTGGCGTTCCCTTTGAATTCAATACCATCGGCGTCGATGACGGTATCGCCATGGGCCATGCCGGCATGTATTTCAGCCTCCCCTCGCGCGAATTGATCGCCGACAGCGTCGAGACCATGGCCTCCGCCCATCCGCTCGATGCGCTGATTTGCATCCCCAATTGCGACAAAATCGTGCCGGGCATGGTGATGGCGGCGGCGCGGCTCAATATCCCGACCCTGTTCATTTCGGGCGGGCCGATGGCCAAGGGGCGTACGGCCGCCGGCGAGGCGATCGACCTGATCTCGATTTTCGAGGGACTCGGCCAGTATCACGCCGGCCGCCTCTCCGCCGCGGCGCTCAAGGAGCTCGAGGACCGCGCCTGCCCCGGCTGCGGCAGCTGCGCCGGGATGTTCACCGCCAACAGCATGAATTGTCTGCTCGAGGCCCTCGGCATGGCCCTGCCCGGCAACGGCACGATTCTCGCCACCGATCCGCGCCGCGAGGCGCTGATCGATCGATCCGGTGCGGCCATCATGCGGCTGCTCGAACTCGACCTCAAGCCGCGGGATATTCTCATGCCGCGGGCGTTCCGCAACGCTCTGATCCTCGATCTGGCGATGGGCGGATCGACCAACACCATCCTCCATACCCTGGCCATCGCCCACGAGGCCGGTGTCAAGATCGATCTGGCCGGGCTCAATACCCTGGCCGACCAGGTGCCTTATCTCTGCAAGGTATCGCCGGCCTCGCGGATGGTCCATGTCGAGGACGTCGACCGCGCCGGCGGTGTCTCCGCCATCCTCCAGGAACTGAGCCGCATCGCGGGACTGCTCGATCCCGGCGCTGTCACCGTGACCGGCCAAAGCCTCGGCGAGAATATCGCCCGGGCTGAAATTCTCGATGAGACCGTGATCCGACGGCTTGACCATCCCTACGCTGCCCGGGGCGGGCTGGCGATTCTCTTCGGCAACCTCGCGCCGCTTGGTGCGGTGATCAAGACCGGAGCCGTGGCCGAGGCGATGTGGCGCCACAGCGGTCCGGCGCGGGTCTTCGACGCGGAGGAGGCGGCCATCGCGGCGATCAACAGCGGGCGCATCCAGCAAGGCGATGTGGTTGTCATCCGCTACTGCGGACCCAAAGGCGGGCCGGGCATGCCCGAGATGCTCTCGCCGACCTCGGCGATCATGGGAATGGGATTGGGCGAAAGCGTGGCCCTGATCACCGACGGCCGCTTCTCCGGCGGCACCCGCGGCGCCTGCATCGGCCATGTCAGCCCCGAAGCGGCGGCGCGCGGCCCGATCGCCGCCGTGCAGGAGGGGGATATCATCGACATAGACTTGCACCAGCGTACCCTGAATCTCCGGCTGGACGCCTCCGCGATCAACAGCCGGCTGCAGCAGCTGCCGCCCTTCGCGCCCAGGTACCGGCGCGGCTGGCTGGCACGCTATACCCGCATGGTCACCTCCGCCCATACGGGCGCTGTGCTGCAGGACCTTGAACCCGAATAAACGAGCCGCCCTATGAATACGCATGTTTCACGCACCCTCTTTGCCAAGATATGGAAGAACCATGTCGTGAGCCAGGAGCCCGGCGCTCCGGTTGTACTTTATATCGATCTCCAGCTCATCCACGAGGTCACCTCGCCGCAGGCCTTTCAGGGACTGCGCGAGCGCGGCCTGCCGGTGCGCCGGCCCTCCCAGACCGTGGCGACCATGGACCATTCGATACCGACCACCGCTCCCGGGGTGCGGTGGCACGATCCCCTTGCCAAGGCCCAACTCGCCCGACTCGAGCGCAACTGTGCGGAATTCGGCATCCCGCTTTACGGCGCCGATGACCCCGGCCGCGGGATCGTCCATGTCATCAGCCCCGAACTCGGACTCACCCAGCCGGGGATGACCATCGTCTGCGGCGACAGCCACACCGCCACGCACGGAGCCTTCGGCGCCCTGGCCTTCGGGATCGGCACCAGCGAGGTGGAACATGTCCTCGCCACCCAGACCCTGCTGCAGAATCGTCCGCAAACCATGGAGGTGCGCGTCGAGGGCACCCTGAAGCGGGGCGTCACCGCCAAGGACATCATTCTCGCCCTGATCGCCCGGATCGGAGTGGGCGGCGGCACCGGCTGCGTCATCGAGTACACCGGCAGCGCCATCCGCAGCCTCGATATGGAAGGCCGGATGACCATCTGTAACATGAGCATCGAGGCCGGGGCGCGTGCCGGCATGATCGCCCCTGACGACGTTACTCTAGCCTACCTGGAGGGCCGGCCTTTTGCTCCCGCAGGGGCGGCCTGGGAGCAATGTGCGCAGGAATGGCGCCAGCTGGCCAGCGATCCCGACGCCCGATTCGATGCCACCGTAACGCTCGACGCCGGTGCCCTTCCGCCGATGATCACCTTCGGCACCAACCCGGCCATGGGCATTGCCATCGACGGGATCGTCCCGGATCCTTACGCCCTGACCGACCTGGATGCACGGTTGACCCTGGACAAGGCCCTGCGCTATATGAAGTTAACCCCGGGCCAGCCAATCCGCGGACAAAAGATCGACGTGGTCTTTATAGGCTCCTGCACCAACGGACGCATCAGCGACCTCCGTGCCGCCGCCGGCCTCCTCAAGGGCCGCAAGGTGGCGGAGGGGGTGCGCACCCTGGTGGTGCCGGGTTCACAGGCGGTCAAGCGCCAGGCCGAGGCCGAAGGGCTGGATCGCATTTTTCTCGCCGCCGGCGCGGAATGGCGTGAGCCGGGCTGCAGCATGTGCATCGCCATGAACGGCGATGAGCTCGCCGCTGGACAGTACGCGGTCAGCACCAGCAACCGCAATTTTGAGGGGCGCCAGGGCAAGGGGGGAAGGACCTTTCTCGCCAGCCCCCTGACCGCTGCCGCCAGTGCCATACGCGGCTGCATCACCGATGCCCGAGAATTGGCCTGACCCCGGCAGGCGATGGCCTGCTCTGCGGCGCAAGCCCGATGTCAATGGGAGAATCCAATGGAAAAATTCACCAAGCTGACCAGCCGCTGCGTCATCTTTCCGATGGCGAATATCGACACCGACCAGATCATTCCGGCCCGCTTCCTCAAGGGAACGGACAAGCAGGGATTGGGTGAGAACCTCTTTTATGACTGGCGCTATGACCAGCAGGGCCAACTGATCCCCGAGGTCATTCTCAACCGGCCGGAGGGAAAAGGCGCCAAAATCCTTGTCGCCGGCGACAATTTCGGCTGCGGCTCCAGCCGCGAACATGCACCCTGGGCCCTGGCGGATTATGGCTTCCGCGCCGTGATCAGCAGCAGCTTTGCCGATATCTTTCAAAGCAACGCCCTGAAAAATGGCATCCTCCCGGTGGTCCTCGCCCCCTTCGATCTCGACCGCATCATGGCCACCCCCATATCCCACGGGGGCCCGAAACTGACGATCGACCTGGAAGCGCAAATCGTGACACTGCCAGGCGGCCGCAGGGTTGAGTTTGATATCGACCCCTTCAGCAAGCGCTGTCTTCTCGACGGCATCGACACCCTGGGCTACCTGCTGCAGCGGGAGGACGCGATCGCGGCTTTTGAGTCCGCCCACCCGCCGCGGGTGCAGACCCGCCCGGCTTGATCACTCCCTCTCATTCTTTCGAGGATATGCATGGCAAAACGCGCACTTTATGGTTTCGTTGGCACATTGCTGCTTACGGCGGTCTGCTTTTCCGCCCAGGCGCCGGATACCCTGTGGATCTCCCGGCTGAATTTGAGCGGCATCGCGCAGGGATGGGGACATCCCCGCGCCGATATCTCTCTGGAGGGCAAGCCCCTTACCATCAACGGCCGCACCTGGAGCTGCGGTCTCGCAACCCACGCCGCGTCTTCGTTCCCGATCGATCTCAAGGGCGATGCCCTCCGCTTCCTGGCCGAGGTCGGGGTTGACGATGATGTCAACCAGGAAGCTCCCTCCAGCGTCGTCTTTGTTGTTCGCGGCGACAAGCGCGAGCTTTGGCGCGGCGCGGTTGCCAGGGCTTATCAGCCTGCGCAGCGGGTGGACCTGGATCTGACCGGGATCCGCAAGCTGGAGCTGGTGGTCGAGGATGGTGGGGACGGCATCAACTGGGATCATGCCGACTGGAACGATGCGCGGATCGTCTACCGCGGCCGCAAGCCGGCGGCGATCGTGCCGCCCAAAGTGGCACCTTATCAGCTCACCCCGGCCCCCGGTGCCAAACCGCGCATCAACGGCCCCATGTTGTATGGCGCCCGTCCCGGCCATCCCTTTCTCTACCGGATTCCTGCCACCGGCAAGGCGCCCCTGCGCTATGAAGCCGAGGGGCTGCCCGGCGGGCTGACGCTGGATGCGGCGACCGGCATCATCACCGGCCGGGTGGATGCGCGCGGAACGTATCCGGTCCTGCTGCGCGTCCTGAACAGCCGCGGCCGGGCCGAGCGCGGCTTCAAGATCGTGATCGGTGATCAGATCGCCCTCACGCCGCCGCTGGGATGGAACAGCTGGAACTGCTTCGCCTGTGATGTCGATGACGCCAAGGTACGCGCCGCCGCCGATGCGCTTGTCCAGAGCGGGCTGGCCAGCCACGGCTGGAGCTACATCAACATTGACGACTGCTGGGCGGTCAAACCGGATGATCCCGATCCCCGGATCTCCGGGCCGGTGCGCTATCCCGACGGCCGGATCCGCCCCAATGCCAAATTTCCCGACATGAAGGCGCTCTGCGATTATGTCCACGCCAGGGGACTGAAAATTGGCATCTACACCTCCCCCGGATCGCTGACCTGCGCGGGCTATGCCGGCGCCTGGCAGTTCGAGCCGCAGGATGCGGAGCAGTTTGCCGAATGGGGTGTGGATTACCTTAAATACGACTGGTGTTCCTACGGCGAGATCGCGCCGCATCCCACACTGGAGGAACTGCAGCAGCCATACCGGGTGATGCGCGCCGCGCTTGATCGCGCGGAGCGCGATATTGTGTTCAGTCTGTGTCAGTATGGCATGGGGGAGGTCTGGAAGTGGGGTGCAGAGGTCGGCGGCAACTGCTGGCGCACGACCGGCGATATCACTGACACCTGGCAGAGCATGTCCACCATCGGTTTCGGACAGGCGGGGCATGAATCCTATGCGGGGCCAAGCCACTGGAACGATCCGGATATGCTGGTGGTCGGCTGGGTGGGCTGGGGTCCCCAACTCCATCCGAGCCGGCTCACCCCGGATGAGCAGTATACTCACATCACCCTGTGGTCGCTGCTGGCCTCGCCGCTGCTGATCGGCTGCGACCTGACCCGCCTCGATGCTTTTACGATGAACCTTCTCGGCAATGACGAGGTGCTGGCGGTCAATCAGGATGAGAAAGGCGTGCAGGCGCAGCGGGTGGCTCAACGGGATGGGTGTGAGATCTGGGCGCGACCGCTGGCCGACGGCAGCACCGCGGTGGGGCTCTTCAACCGCAACCTTGAGGCCAGGCGGATTACGGTCACCTGGTCCGAACTGGGCCTGCAGGGGGAGCGGCGGGTACGCGATCTCTGGCGGCAGAAGGAGACCAGCCGCTCCAACACCGCCTGGAGGCGCGAGGTCCCGGCCCATGGTGCGGTGCTGGTCAAGATCTACTGAAAGGGAATCGCCATAGTGCAGGAAGAGGAGTGGAAATCAACCATACGGAGCACGTGAAGTGAAAAAAAATATTGTCCTTGTTGCAGTCATGACCCTCTGGATGTCCGCTGCAGGACCTCTGCGCGCGGCCCAGGAGCAGCCGGCGTCGCCATCCTGTCTGCTGCGCGTCGACTATCATTACGGCGAGATCAATCCCTGGCTCTTCTACGAGCGGCCTATCGCAAAGGATATCGGCCTTTCGGTGGTCATGCAGATGTCGACCCAGGGCTTCGCCCAGATGGATTTCGGAGCCGCCTTCCATTTCGGCAACCTGGCCCTGTTCCCCGAATTCGGCTTTGAATTCATCGAGACCGGATCAAAAGGCGCCCGCCTGGGGCACGTCGCACCCGAGTTCTTCGCCACCTATAATGATCCGCAGTGGACCTTTGAGAGCCAGAACCTCTATTTCCTCAAGGTGACGGACGAAACCTATCCCACCTACTTTTACTACCGCGACTACCTCGGCCATCGCCTCTACCGGGATTCCTTCATCGGACCGCAGGTGGAGGGCAATATCTACCCCGATGCCGCGCCCGATCACTACTTCGGCGGCCATATCGATGTCAGCGTCGGCGTCGGGCTGCTCGGCCTCTTCTACGGCCAGAACCGTGACGACATCGGCCTCTTCCGCATGACCTTCATCCGCGGCCTCTGATTCGCTGCCCACCCCTGCTGCGGCCCGGAGCGAGGGGAGACCCGGGCCGCAGTTCGGATCCTTCCTTGCCTCGGGCTGCACCTCCGGCTTTTCCTTGCCCCGGGCTGCAGCTTTGGTCTCTTCTTCCCGCGGGCCGCAGCGCTGGTTTCCTCCGTTTATTCGAGCTGATACCGGAAGGTGATGATCCCTTGCACCGGCCGTTGCACCGCCTGCGCCGGCAGGGGGCTGAAGAGCCATTGCCGCAGCGCGGTCAGGGTGATTTTTTCCAGCGTCGGATCGCCCTTGCGCATCGGGATCAATCCGCTCAGACGGCCGTCGGGCTGGACGGTGAATTTGAACTGGATGACTGCCTCCTGCTGCAGCCCTTCCGGATAAGCCGGAATCACCTGTTTGAGGATCAGCCGCTGCGCTGCATCGCCCTCGATGGTGAAGGGCTGTCCCGATCCCTCCCCCGGGGTGATGCCGCTGCCTGTGCCCGTTCCGCTGCGACCTTGCCCGGCGCCGCCGGCTGAACTCCCCTGCCGCCCGGCCGGTTCCGCCCCTGAATCTGTCGCGGATCCGCTGCCGGGAGCTGCCACAGCACCCGCCGCCGCTGCCACCGGGGCGGGATTGCGCCCCGGCGTGATTTTGCCCTCCTCCTGGCTCCCCAGGAGGGGCTTCTCATCTTCGAGCATGCGCCGTTTGGGCGGTGTCACCGGCGCACGGTGCGGCGGTTCAAAGGCGCGCTGTGTAGCGCTCTGCGGTTTTTGCGTCAGGGGCGCAGGCTTTGCGGGCTGCCGGCGCTGCGGCTGGAGGGCCGGAGAGGCGGCGGCGGTTTCCTCGCGCGCATCCCGGGATGGGGAGGAGGCGCCGGCGAGGGTTGATGCAGTGCTCGCGCCGCCGGGCGTGCCGGCGATGAAAGCCACCTCAGCGAACTGCAGCGGCGCTACATCCCGCCCGACCTGGATCATCACGAAAAGCGCCAGCAGGGCCAGATGAAACAGTCCCGAGGCCAAGATTCCCCGCTTCAGCTCCCGCGGGATGTCCTGAAAAAAGGCCATCTTCTACCTCACTTGCCGGGCTCGGTGGCAATGAGAAATTTATCCGCTCCGGCCATCTTGGCGATATCGATCACCCGCACGGTCGCCTCAAGGGTGAGATCCTTGTCGGCGCGGATGATCACGGTCTTGTCAGCGGCCACTTTGAGCTGCGCCCCCAGCCTGGCCCCCAACTCCTCGGGTCGGACCAGCTGACCATTGAGAAAAATCTGATCCGATTTGGTCAGGGTCAGATAGATGCGGTTCGCCTTGTCATACTCTCCGGTGACGGCGCGTGGCAACTGCACCTTGATGCCGGGGTGCACCATAAAGGAGGAGGAGAGCAGAAAATAGATGAGCAGCAGCAGGACGATATCGGTCAGGCTGATGGCCGCATACTGAACGATGCGCTTGCGCGAAGTTGTAAAGGTCATCTGGCCTCCTTCTCCTGGAGCATGTCGAGGAATTCATTGGAGCTTTCCTGCATCTCATAGACATGGTGCTCGACGCGGCCCTGGATCCAGTTGTAGGCGATGAGCGCGGGAATGCCGACGATGAGTCCCGCGGCGGTGGTGATCAGGGCTTCCCAGATGCCGCCCGCGAGCACGCCGGCGTCGACGTTGCCGCCGCGCGTCTGGATTTCCATGAAGGCCTTGATCATGCCGGTGACCGTCCCGAGAAAGCCGAACATCGGCGCCACACCCGCCACGGTCGCGAGAATGCCCATATATTTTTCCAGGTGATAGATCTCGGCCTGGCCCGCGCTCTGGATTGCCTCCTTGATCTCCTCGCGCGGCCGGTCTTTCTTGAGCAGCGCCGCCTTGGCTACGCCGGCGATCGGACCCGGCGTCTCCTTGCACAGCAGGATGGCCTCATCGATGCGCTGATGCGCGAGCAGGTTGCGGATCTGCAGGGTGAATTTGCGGGAGTTGAGGCGGATTTTGCGCAGGGAGAGGTAGCGCTCAATGAAGATGATCACCGCCATGAAGGAACAGATCGCGATCGGGATCATCATCGATCCGCCCAGGACAAACATATCCCACATCGACATGCTGGGGCCTCCGTTTCTGATGAAAGGTTCTTGTTGGGGTTTCGTTAATAGATATACTTGATTTGAGCCATGATCCGGGTGCCGGGCTCGTCATAGCCCTCCCAGATGACGTATGGGCTGTCAAGCAGATTGTACAGATCGACCGCGGCGGAGAGGTGGCGTCCGAAGGTCCGGCCCAATCCTGCGCTGATCAGATTGTACCTGGGCAGGCGTCCCTCCAGATCGAGGCCGCGGCGGCGCTCTCCGGCCATCTCGAGGCGGCCGGTGAGCTCAAGCTGCCAGGGCAGCGGCACGCTTACGGCGGCCCGGGCTGCAAAGTCGGGCCGGTAGGGGATGCGGTCATCGGCGCCAAGGCTCACCGGGTGCTGCAGATGGTCGCTGTTGATCTGCATCTCTCCCTGCAGCGTCATGCCGCTCTCAAACCGGATTTGCGCGCTCGCCTGAATCTCGGTCAGCGCGACATCGCGGGCTTGCTGCAGGCCGATGAGCCCGGTCGCGCCATCGCGTTCCCAGTAGTGGAGGCGATCGAACCGCCCGTGATAGGCGCCGAATTGAAAGAGCAAGCGTCCGGCGGGGCGGAAGTCGGCGCGTGCCTGGAGCGAGAGCGGCGAGTCGTCCGCCGCCAGCGGCAGCGCATGGGCGATGTAGGGATTCTCGCGCAGCCGCTCGCTGTAGCTGCGGTAGCGGAGTCCGGCCCAGGCTATGAGCGAGAGACCCCAGCGGTCGTTGGGGAGCCAGGCCAGCCGCAGGGCGGGGGCGAAGCGGCTGCCGGCGCAGCTTTCGTACCCCACGGCGGCGGTTAGCTGCAGGGGGGCGAGCAGCGAGGTCTGCACCTCGGCGCGGATCCGGCCAAAGCCGGCCGCTCCATCGAGCGAGTCGGCGCCGGGGGAGAGGGATTCGCGCTGATAGGCGGCCGAGGCGCGCAGGGTCAGTTTTTCCAGCTGCCGCTGGTAGTCGCCGTGCATACTGAACGTGAAATCGCCGGTGTGCCGCCATTCCCGGCCGCTGGTATCACTGCTGACGCCGGCGCCGGCCAAACGCAGGCCCGCGCGGGCGCTGGAGGCCGGATCGAGGGCGAACTCGGCCTCGCCCTGGAGGCTGGTGAGCCGGGCGCTGCGCGTGGGGTGGGGGAGCGCCGCGCCATGGAGGCCGCGCGTCAGCCAGTCCGCCGCGGCTTCGGCGCGGCCATGAAGCGCGGGTCGCAGGGGGGTGGTCGCCGACGCCGTCAGACCGCCATCGCGGTGCTGGCTGTTGTGAAAGGCCCCGTTGCTGCGGTCGAACCAGCCCGTGAGCCGGGTGGAACCCCAAGGGTACGTGCCGGAATAGCCGCCGTTGGCGGTCAGAGTGGAATAGGTGCCGGCCCCGGCTCCGGCCCAATACATCCGCTCCCGGGCTGCCGCGGCGGCGTTGACCAGCGGCCGGTTGTTGTCCCGACGCCCGAAAATGGAGAGGGAGAGATACTCCGGTTGAATCAGACGCGGCTGGTCATCGCCCGAGCGCTGCTTGCTCTCGACCTGCCGCACGCTGCGGTCGCGGCCGAGGACCAGGACCTCGGGCAGCTCGATCCGGCTGCTGTCCGCATCGATCTTGGCCGGGGTGCGCCGGGCTGCAAGGGTGTCCGACGGTAGCGTGATGCGCGTCGGCGGCAAGGGGCGCTCCTGCGCCACTGCGGAGGTGAAACCCGTCAGCAGCAGGAGGAAGGGGGCGGTTCGCATCATCGCCGCCTCACTTTCCCGCAAGCGCATCAAGACGCGCGCGCGATTTGCTGACATACTCGGTCCTGGCCGGATAATCGCTGATCAGCGATTGATAGAGACGGCGCGCATCCGCGAGCCGTCCGAGCGCCTCATTGCACTGCGCGGCCTGGTAGAGACCGGCTGCCACCCACTCCTCTTCCTCCGGATAGAGATATTTGATCTTGACGAACGCTAGGCTCGCCCTGGACCACTCCTTTTGCTCCTGCAGGATCGAGGCCACAAGGAACTGGGCCTCGCCGCTGATGGCGGGGGAACCCTCCCCCAGCAGCTGCTCGAGCAGGGTCTGGGCCTCTGCGAACTGCTTCTGGCCGATGAGGACCCGCGCCTGACCGAGCCGGGCCAGCGCCCGATCGCCGGCACTCTTGCCCTCGCTCTCCAGCGCCTTGAAGCGCTCTGTCGCCTGATCCGGCTGGTTGGCATCGATATCCAGTACGCCCCGGGCGTAGGCCGCGGCGGAACTCAGCTCATGGCCGGGATAATCGGAACCCAACCGGGCATACCACGCCGCCGCCTCCTTCTTGTTGCCTTGCTCGGCCAGCAGCTGGGCGCCAGTGAAAAGGGCCTGCGGCGCTGCGGCCGCTCCCGGAAATTTGGTCCACTGCTGACGGAATGAGGCGATGGCCTGGTCGGGCTGCCCCTGGGCCTGCTGACACCGCGCGATACCATACCAGGCGGATTGTCCCGCAGCCGTGGCGCTGTAGCCGGAGCGGAGCTTCTCATACTGCGCGATGGCCTCGGTATACTGGCCGTTGTCGCGATAGTATTCCGCCTGGCGTTCCACCACCCTGGCCGCGGTTTCGCGGTCCGGCAGGCGTTCGATATAGCCGGCGACGACCTGGTCCGCTTCGGTGGTCTCCCCCTTCTGCATCATGGACCACTGCAATCCGGTCAGCGCGTCGGCCACCAGCTCACTCCCGGGATAGCTATCGACCACTTTTTTATACTGGGCGATGGCTTTGTCGTATTCGCCGAGGTTGTAATAACAGTCGGCGATCGCATACGTGGCATCGTCGAGCAAGGCCGAGGAGGGATAGGACTGGATCAGCTGGCTGAAAAGGGTGATGGCCTCCGCGAACTGATTGGCGCGAAAGCGGGCCCGACCGCCCAGATAGAGCGCCTCCGCAGCGAAGGAGGATTCGGGCCAATTCTTGACGACCTCCTCGAGGTACGTACGCGCCTTGCTGAAATCGCCGCTGCGATACCAGGCCAGTCCGGTCTGATAGCAGGCTTCGGCGCGAATCTTGCCATCCTTGCTGCCCTCATATGCGGCCTGATAGGCCTGGATGGCTTCAGGAAATTTTTTGGCATTCATCCAGGCATCGCCTTGCCGCAGGCGGGCATCGTTTTGCAGGCCTGCGGAGGTCGATTTTTCCGCGGCGGTGGCGAACGCCGCGGCAGCATCCTGGAATTGACCGCACTTGAGGGCGGAGTAACCGAGCCCGTAATAAGCCTCGGCGGCTCTGGAGCCGGGCGTCTCGCGCAGAAAGAGCTGATACGCGCTCAGAGCGTCGGCATAACGGCCGAGTTTGAAGAGGGTTTCACCGTTCCAGAAGCGGGCATCGGCCGCCACCGCGCTCCGGGAGTACGCGCGCAGGATGTCCGCGAAATTCTTCAAGGCGAGGTCGTATTCGCCCGTCTGAAAGCGCGAGAGCCCGAGCTTGAAGATGGCCTGGGCTTTGACCTCCGGATCGTCATACCCGCCGGCGGTCTGCCGGAAAATCCGGTTGGCGGCGTCGACGTTGCCTTCACCGAGATAGCACTCACCGATCATCACGGCTGCATCGCCGGCGACCCCGGCCTTGGGAAAGCGTTCCACGATCTGGCCGAAGAGGGCCCGGGCCCGCGCGAACTCTTTCGCCTGAAAGAGGAGACCGGCCTGCTCGAAAAGGGCGTTGGGGGCATCGGCGCTGCGCGGGTATTCGGTGATCAGCCGTTTGTAGCGCTCGAGCGCCGCGTCGCTGCGGCCGCTCTGCTGCAGGGCGCGGCCACTCTGGAAGAGCGCCGCCGCCTTGAGATCGGCGTCCGTGCTGGTGGCCAGCAGCTTGTCCCATGCCGCCAGCGCCTCCGCCGTTTTGTTGAGATGGAGATGGGCCAGACCCAGACTGTAGAGGGCATCATCCGCATAGCGGTTTGCGGGCATCTCCGAGATCAGGGCGAAGGCTTTGGCTGCTTTTTCATGCTCCCCCTTGCGGGCAAAGGATTCGCCAATAAAGTATTGCGCCTCGCCGCGCCAGCGGCTTTCCGGCCAGGCGACGATCGCCGCAGAGAGCTCCTGGATCGCCAGGTCATACTCCTGGTGCCCGTAGCGCGCCATGCCCTTGCGATAGGTCGCCTGCTCAATCAAGGGAGTGCGCGGATATTCCTTGAGCAGCCGCTCATAGGCGGCGAGCGCCTCAGCCCACTGATTCTGTTGTTCCTGGATGTCCGCCATGGCGAAGAGAGCATAATCGGCGACCTTGCTGCCGGGATGTTCAGCGACGAGCTCGCCAAAGTGGCGCAGCGCCTCCTCCTTGCTGCCGCCGCGCAGCAGGGCTTCGCCGTACCAGTAAAGGGCATCGGGCACCAGCGGACTGGAGGGAAAGTCCCGCGGGAACTGGAGCAAAGCGGTTTTGGCCTCCGCCAATTTGCCGCTGTAGACCAGCGCCTGGCCAATGCGAAAGGCGGCCTGGTCGCGCAGGGTTAGGGCGGCGTGGCGCTGCAGCAGGGCGCGGTAGGCTGTGACCGCCTGATCGAACTGGTTTTGCTGGAAAAAGCTCTCGCCGAGGAGGAACCAGGCCTCTTCGGCCAGCGGCGAGGAGGGATATTTCTGGACAAAGGCGTTGAACTGATCAGCGGCAAGCTCGTAGAGCTGGTCCTGGTAAACCTGGCGGGCCAGGGCGAAGGCGCGCTCGGCCTCGGGATCCTGGAGCTGGGCGTTGGCGATGCGGGCGGCAAAAAGGGCCAGGATCAGGAACAGAACCGGATGGGCCTTGATAGGGTGTATCATGTCGAAACGCTCTCTGAGTGGACGGGCGGTTTATAGTATAACTCGGTCATGAACAACAAGTTCCTCATAGCCGGTAAATATAATAATTTTAGCAATTTTATGCCAAAAAAGCAAGTTCTATATGGCCTTTTTGTGGCCCGGGTCAGGGCCCGGCCCGCCCCGCTCGCGCCCACCCGCCCCTCTCGCGCCCGCCCGCCCCTCTCGCGCCCACCCGGCGCCCCTCTGCCGCCCGCCCCGCTCGCGCCCACCCGCCCCTCTCGCGCCCGCCCGCCCCTCT
>DAOQAG010000008.1:0-118655 GCA_035353815.1 bacterium | reverse complement strand
AACCAGATCCGGTCGGCGCGAAGTCCGGCCGATGCATCGGCAATGAATTCGATCTGACTTCGCTGCTTCATAACCTCGGTTCCGCCGATTACTACGGCAGCTACCAGGTGCAGCTCAAATTGCCGGCCGGCTACAGCAGCCGCGACGATCTGACGGTCACCACGGCCGAGGATTCCCTCACCTGGCGGATCAAGGCGCCGGACAAGGTGAGCGAGGTGCCGGACACGCTGGTCGTCCGCCTGCTGAGCGCGCCGAAGGATTATTTCTCCAAAACCGCTGCCGATATCGCCCGCGATTCCGCCGCCGTGCTGATCTCGCCGGAGGCGGGTTTTATGGTGGCCCGCACCTTTTCGGTACGCAGCAGCTCGGTCGGGCTGCGCGGCGGGAGCGATGTGCCGATGCTGGGGCTCAGTCTCCAGAACAAGGACCACTCCATTGGCAGTCGTTCTCTGCTCGATTCGATCAAGGTCTCCTTCCGCAACCGCAAGGGCAGCCCGGTCAGCGCGCGTTCGGTCGTCAGCCGCATTGCCGCCATCCGCCATGGCAGCACGGGCGAGGTGCTCGCCGAGAACCGTGCCCCGGGAAGCGGCAGCGCCGCCTATCTGAACTTTGTCACGGCCCTTGCCGATACCATTCGCAGCAGTGATCTTTTCGCTATCGATATCGTGGTCGACATTGCGGCGTCGGCCGATCTGGTGGATTTTGTGGTGGCGGTCGATTCCGCCGAGGCGATCGTGGCGCGCGATGCCATCTATCACAACCGTCTGAGCATGGCCGATTCGGCCCTCAACCGGGTTCGCTATCTGGGCTTCAGCTCCGGCACGCTGGTGGTGATGCAGAGTGACCTCGCCAAATCCTTTTGCAACTATCCCAATCCCTTTGGCACGAGCGCACGGCCGCTGACCAAATTTGTCTATTATCTGGAACAGCCGAGCGACGTGCAGATCAAGATTTTCACCCTCACCGGCGATCTGGTTCAGGCCTGGGAATATACCAAGGCGGCCCATCCCGCGCAGACCAGCGCCGGGGTGCATCAGGATGACGTGGTCTGGGATGGCCGCAACGGCCGCGGCGAGAAGGTCATGAATGGCATTTATCTGGCCTATCTCAAGACCGAACAGGGCGAGTTGGCCTTAACGAAAATTGCTGTCGTCAAATAACTGAATTGGGCAAGCTGTCATTGTGAAGCACTCTATCCGCATACCTCTCTTTGGCCTTGTGGCGCTGCTGGTTCTGCGCGCGGGGTTGGCTTCCGCTCAGGCGGTCCTGCAGGACAAAGCCTGGGGCGGGGCGAACGATGTCTTCGACCAGCCGGTCGGGGCGCGCGCTCTGGCGATGGGCGGCGCCTATGCCGCTGCGGCCGACGATCCCTTCGCCCTGTACTGGAATCCCGCCGCGCTGGAAAAGGTCAGGAACATGGGGCTCGGCCTCTATTACTCCAATCTGACGGCAGGGACGCAATACAGCTATCTCGGATACGCCCATCCCACTCTTTTCATCGGCACCTTCGGCATCGGCGTCCTCTCGCTCACTACCCCCGATATCGACCTTTACGATGATCAGGATCCGATCAAGCTGGGATCGGTCGCCTACAGCCGCACCATGCTGCTGCTCGGCTACGGATATCGGCCGGCGAGCTGGCTCTCGCTGGGAACGACGATGAAGGTGGAGCGGGCGTCGCTGCCGGCCTACCCGGATGCCGGAGGATCCGCCGGAAGCCTGACCGAATCCGCATTGGGCGCGGACCTCGGGCTGATCCTGGCGCCGCAAAGCAAGGCGCCCCTTGTGCATGATCTCTCTTTTGCGCTCACCCTCCAGAACGCGGTGCAGCGTTCGATGCGAGCCGTCGAGGCGAAGGATACCACCCCGCGCACGCTGCGTCTGGGCATGGCCAAGGGGATCGCCCTGAGCGAGGATGGCAGCGCCATGACCATCGCCCTGGAATACGACAAGACGAGCACCATGCCCGGCCATTCCCATCTGGGCCTGGAATACAGCTTTCAGGACCTCTTTTCGCTGCGGACGGGTTTTTACCGCAACCATCTGACCTACGGCGGCGGCGTCAAACTGGCCGGGGTGCAGTTTGATTATTCCTACTGGAACGGCGACGATAGCTGGTTGGGCAGCAGTCATCGCATCTCCCTGGTGCTCAACATTGGCAGAAGCCGGGAGGCGCGGCTGGCCGAGTATCAGGAACGGGAAGCACGCCGCATCGAACAGGAACTGGCCGCCAAGCGCCAGGCGGAAAGAAGCGAAGCGATTGTCTCCGGGATGAGCCGCGCGCGCGTCCTGGTGGGCAAGGGAGACTATCCCGGTGCCTACAGCGTCATCAGCCGTGTGCTCATTTATGATGTGACCGGGAGCGATCCCGATCTGGAAGAGGCGCGGGGTCTGCAGCAGCAGATCAATACCGCTTTGGCGGAGGAACGGCAGCGGGAAGAGGCGGCCATCCTCGCCCGCAATGAAGAAGAGATGCGCCTCAAGCGCAACAATCTGCAGATCGAGCAGCATTACCAGAAGGCGCTGAATGCCTATAGCCTGGAAGATTACCAGGAGGCCATCGCCGAGTGTGACCGCGCCCTGGCCATCGATCCCGCCAGCGAGCGCGCCACCGACCTGCGCCGCAAATCCGATGAACAGCTGCGCCGTAAGATCATGCAGTTGGCGGAACGGGCGCGGCAGTTGCAGGCGCAGGATCGCGGCTATGACGCCATCACCATCTACAATCAGGCACGGCAGCTCGCCAAGGGCATCCCCGATATCGAGACGTTCCTGGCCGGGCAGATCTCCTCGATCGAAAGCCGCTTGAGCCGCGAAGACCTGATGCGCCGCGCGGCCGCGCAGGAGATGAGCCAGAACTGGGCCGAAGCCGCCTCCCTCTACCAGGAGGCCTTGCGCTACGATCCGGGCAACCGCTCCCTGCAGGATCGCTACAAGGAGGCCAAGGCCCGCGCTGAAGCGCGCGATATGGAGATGCCCGACAATGTGCGCGAGCTCTACCGCCTCGGCGCCCAGGCCTTTGGTACCCACAAATATGAAGAGGCGGTGCGCTGCTTCGAGGAGGCGCGCAAGCTGCAGCCGTTGAACAAAAAAATCCTCAAGGCCCTGGATTCCGCCAAGGAGAACCTGCAGCGCCAGTCCACCACCCAGGGGCCACAAGGAAAATAGAATCCGTCGGCAAAGGGGCCGGCGCGACCACAGCGCGGGCCGACCCAATGACCTTCAGGGCCACAAGGCCAATTGAATCCGTCGGCAAATGGGCGGCGGGGTACATGCCCCGCTTCGGCAGCATCCGGCTGCCGGACAACCGGAAGAGGACGATTGTTCCAGAATATTCTCAAAGAGCAGCTCAAGGTCCCTGCCAGCGTCGAATTTCTCAGCGAGCTGCGTGACTTTGTCACCAAGGTCGGGCACCGGCACGGTTTCTCCGAGCGGGTGATCAACGCCTTCAAGCTCTCCATCGACGAGGCGGCCACCAACATCATCAAGCACGCCTACCGCGACTGGCAAGGCAGCATCACCATTCGCGCCATCGTCAAGAAGAACAGCCTCACCATTGTCCTTATCGACCAGGGTAAGTACTTCGATCCCCGCCAGGTCAGCGATCCGGACCTGCAGCGCTATGTCGACATCGGCAAGAAGGGCGGCCTCGGCATCTTTATTATGCGCCGCCTCCTTGATGAGATCGACTATCGCAAAACCGAAGAGGGCAATGAGCTGTGGATGGTCAAGTACCGCGACGTGGCGCGCAAGCGGCGCCTCAACGTCCCCTCGCTCTCGATGACGCTCAAGGCGCGCTACTGGCTGATCTCGACCTCTGTATTCACGGTTCTGTTGCTCGGTGTTTTCGGCGTCAATTTTTTTCGCCGCCAGGAGAGCATTACAGCCGACTTTCTCGCGCGCGGGCGGACGGCGCTCTCGGTGATCACCAGCGACATCTCCAGCAATCTCCAGCAGCAGCTGCCCGAGGCGACCCGCCTGAGCATGCTGGCGGGCACCAATCTGCCCGACGACCTCGACATTCTCGCCCACACCCTGCCGCCGCTCAACACCCTGCAAAACTCGGAATATCGCGACATTCTCTACCGGGCGATTATTGCCGATAACAACCAGTTCATCCTCGCCAGCACCGAGGGCCAGCAGATCTTTGAGAAATTCACCCGGCCGCAGAAGGTGGCGGCCCTGCAGAAGGATGTGCTCCGCTACGATCTCGAGTCGGGGGTCACGGTCCTCGAGATCAACGCCCCGGTACTCGATGCTGCCGGAAAAACCCTCTGCACCGCCCACTTTTTCATCGACAATGCCGCCGTGCGCACGGCGGTCCGGAGCGCGCGCTGGAGCGAAGCCCGTTCGCTTGCCGTGATCTGGCTGATCGGTGGTGCCGGACTCTTCCTGCTCATCATTCTGGTGATGAATCCCTTCCGCCGGCTCTCCGAATGGGTCAAGCAGCTCGGCCAGCCCGGCGTTGCCGATGAAATGGATATCGACACCACCACCGAGATCGGCGAGATCGCCCAGGCCTTCAGCGACATCACCCTGAAATTGCGCGAATCCCAGGTCAACCTCGCCGAACAGGAGCGCCTGCAAAAAGAAATGCAGGTCGCGCAGGAGATTCAACAGACCCTGCTGCCGGGCAGCTTCCCCGAGATCGAGGGCTATGGCATCAGCAGCTACTACGCCGCCGCCAAGGAGGTGGGCGGCGATTATTACGATTTTGTGGAAGTGGACAAGGATACCCTCGGGATTGTCGTCGCCGATGTTTCGGGCAAAGGGGTGCCGGGTTCGCTGGTGATGACCATGATCCGCACAGCCCTGCGCACCGAGGCGCGCGGCATCAAGGACGCGGCCGAGGTGCTGGCGCGGGTGAACGATTTCGTCGTCAATGATATGAAAAAGGGCATGTTTGTCACCCTGTTTTATGTCATCATCGACTCCAAGAAGCGGCGCCTCAATTATGCCAGCGCCGGCCACAATCCGATGATCCTCTACCGGGCCAGCCGCAATAAAACCTATTATCTGAATCCCCATGGCTTCCCGATCGGTATCTCGCTGCCTGACAAGAACCTGTTCCGCAACACCATCGAATCGGATACTCTCTCGCTCAATGAGGGTGATATTCTGCTGATCTACACCGATGGCGTGACCGAGGCGATGAACAGCCGCCGCCACCTCTACGGCGAAGAGCGTTTTCTCAATGTGATCCGCGAACATGGCCACATGGCGGCGGAGGATTTCGTCAACAAGCTGCATGAGGATCTGCTCTCCTTCACCGAGGGCACCTCGCAAAGCGACGACATCACCCTGGTGGCGATCAAGGAGAAATCCTCGGCGGAAAAGATCGAGCTCGATTGCGCCAAGCGGGTCTACCGGCGGCTGCAGGGGGGCGCGGGCATCCGTGAGGCCTGCGAGGCGGAAGGACTCTCCTCCTATGCCTACTACAGCCGCTACAAAGAGATCTTTGAGCAGGGTAATATCGAAGAGCTGGTGACCGTCGAGAGCGAGTCCATCGAGGCCAAGCATCTGAGCATAGAGGAAAAAACCAAGCTGTACGACGTGATCATGCGCTTCCCGGAATTCGGAGCCAAAAAGATCAGCGAGGAGCTCAACAGCGAGCGCTACAGCTTTATGGAGATCCATCCTGCCAAGGTTTACGAGGAGCTGGTGCGGGCCAAGCTCAATACGCGCGAACTGCGGGAGGCTTTCGTGCATCGTGGCGGCAAGAAACGTCGTCCAAAGCCCCCGGGCACGCCGATGCTGACCCTGGATGGCCGGGTGATCATTCAAAAGGGCGGACTGGCCGATGCCACCGAGGAGCCCGATATCGAGCCGCGGGTGCCGGGCGGCCCGGCGAAAAAGCCGCGGGCGGGAAAGGAGGCGGCGGGTAATCACGAAGGCGCTGCCGCGCCGGCGAAACGCCAGAAGGTGCCGCTGCCGGTCCGTTCCGGGATCGGCCGTTTTGCGGGCCGCGATGTGCTCTCCTATAAAATCGATGAACTGCTGGAAACGCCGCTCGAGGATCTGCTGGATAAGCGCCTCGGCTCGGCGATGGAGGAGGAATCCAGCGAACCCGAAGAGGGGTCGCAGCCGGAAGCAGCGGCTGTCCCGGCCAAGGCGCCGGTGGAACCCGATCTCTCCCTGGAAGAGCTCGGCTTTGAGTATGCGGAAAGTTCGCCGGCAGGGGGTGCCGGGGCCGTTGAGAACGCCGGACTCGCTGCGAGCGCTGAACCCCCCGCGCCGGCCGCGCTGCCGCCGGCGGAGTCAGCTCTGGACGAGACGCTCGCGCCCGCCGCGGCTGAAGCGCTTCCGCCCCATGATGCAGCCGCTGCGGCGGAGCCGATTCTGCCTGCAGATGCAGCCGCTGAGGAAGCGCTCATAGCCGCCACAGCGGAGGCGGCGATGCCGGTCCCGGGCCTCTCCGCCGAAGACCTTGATTTCGCCGAGATCCTCGAGTCCGGCGCGGGGCTCGACGACCCCTTTGCCCACAAAGAGGAAGCCAGGAATTTTCCGGCTGCGCCCGTGGAAGACGCAGTGGTCGTTGCGGATGCGGTGCCGCCGGCAGAGGAGCTCCTGCTGCCGGCGGATGATGCCGTCCCGGCGCTTCAGGATCTCTTTGAAGAGTTCCTCGAGCTGGAGGATGAGGCCGGCCTGATCAGTGAGACCGGTGAGCTGGAAAACGACATTGTCGAACAGATCCTGCAGAACGAGATCGCTTCACGCATGAACTGGGAGATCGGCCTGACCGGAGACGCGGCGCCGCACGGCGTCTTGTTGCCCGGGGAGATGCCGGGGCCCGTCCCGGCTGCAGCCGAGGCGGCCTCTCCGGCGGAGGAGCGGCATCGTCTCTCTTTCGACGAGCTGATCGATCTGCTCAACGCCGAAAAGGGCGATGAGAAAAGCTGGCCGGTGGCGGATGCCGAGGGCGGCGGCCAGACGGAGGAAAACGAAGCGGCCGCCGTAAGCGCGCCAGGCCTGAGCGATGATCCCCGCCGCGATCGGGCCTACGCCAGCGCCCTGAGCCACTATCTCAATGAGGAGTACCGGCAGACCATCACCGTGTGCACCGAACTTCTCGGTCTGCAGGAAGACGATATTCAGGTGCGCGCCCTGCTGGGGCAGGCCTTGTTCCGATCGCATGCCTTCCGCGAATCCGCCCGGGAGTTCCAGCGGGTGCTGAAGGTCGATCCCCGCAACAAGGAGGCGCATGAGAAACTGGGGGTGATTTATGCCAACCAGGGGGCCTTCCCGCGGGCTATCGCCCATTGGGAATATTTGTTGCAGCTGGCGCCCGAACGGCGCGACATCTTCGACAGCATTCAGCGCGCCAAGCAGTTCATCAATCAGACCGAATCCTCCTGATCTCCTTCCATACCCCCGTCGCGGGGATATTTTTGTTGACTATTAAAGACATAAAGGCTATATTTATGAACTGAAGCTCGTCCTGGCGGGGCTTGCGGTGGCACGACATGCTTTCAAATCAGAATTGCAGAAACTGTTAGTCGCGCAGTTCCTGTAATCGCGGAATCATCTTGATGGAGATTCAACATGGAAGGCATCCAATTGTCGGTGGAGAAGACGGGTACTAAAAACAGCATATCGATTATCAAGGTGGGCGGATACATCGATACTACGACCTCCTCAGAGCTCGAACATGCCCTGAGTACGCTGCTGAAAGCAGGATCCAACAATATCATCATCGACCTGGGCAATGTTGATTACGTCAGCAGCGCCGGATGGGGCATCTTTATCAGCGAGATCAAGGGGATCCGCGAAAAGGGCGGCGACCTCAAACTCGTGCGCATGATCCCGGAAGTCTATGAGGTCTTTGAGCTGCTCGAGTTTCATTATATCCTCAAGGCCTGCGACACCATTGAGGATGCCATCAAGGATTTTGAACGAACCCTGGGCCCGGTCAGTGAAGGCACCCGGATCTCCGAGGTGGAGATGCAGGAGCCGCGCAGCCGCGGCGGCGAACGCCGGGACGGCCCGGCCAAAAGCGACACCGTCAAACTCGAAAATGTCGAAGACAAGGTGCGCAAGATCATCGCCCGTGATCCGGAAATCGGCACGGTCCAGCTTATTCGCACCCTCAATACGCCGGATTATGGCAACGTCCGCCTCAACTGGTTTGCCATGCGGAAGCTGCTGAAGAAAACCGGCCTCGATAGCAAAAAAGGCCGCATGCAGCTCAACTCGGGGCACTGACCGGCGCTCTCAGACAGAGCCAATTCCCGGGGGGCGGCTCCGGCCCGGATAGCGCAACGCGCCCCCCTTTCCCTCTGGTTCACCTTTCCCCGACCTCATCCTATGTTCATCGATAGTGCAAAGATCCATGTGCAAGCCGGCTCAGGCGGAGCCGGCTGTGTCGCGTTTCGCCGCGAAAAGTACGTTCCCAAGGGGGGGCCGAACGGCGGCGATGGCGGCCATGGCGGGGATGTCATTGCGGTGGCCGACCGGCATATCCATACCCTCCTCGATTTCAAGTATCAGACGCTCTACAAGGCGCAGCGCGGCCAGCACGGGCTGGGGTCCAACAAGACCGGCAAAAGCGGTGAGTCGCTGCGCGTGCACATGCCCGTGGGCACCATGATCCGGGATGCGGAGAATGGCGGGCTGGTCGCCGATCTGACCCAGGAGGGCCAGGAAGCCATCATCGCCCATGGCGGCCGCGGCGGGCGGGGTAATGCCCGTTTTTCGACCCCCTCCAACCGCACGCCGCGCGAATGGGAACCCGGTTTTCCCGGTGAAGAACGCGAATTGAGCCTGGAACTCAAGCTGATCGCGGATGTCGGACTGGTCGGACTGCCCAATGCCGGCAAGTCGACCCTGCTCTCGCGCATCTCCGCCGCCCGGCCCAAGATCGCCGACTATCCCTTCACCACCCTGATTCCGAATCTGGGCATCGTCCGGGTGGACGAATCCCGCAGCTATGTGGTGGCGGACATCCCCGGCCTGATCGAAGGGGCCCATGCCGGCAAGGGTCTGGGGATCCAGTTCCTGCGCCACATCGAGCGCACAAGGATTCTCGCCATTCTCATCGACTGCAGTTCCGCCACGATGGAAACAGACTACAAGACCCTGATGCACGAACTGAAATCCTACAGCCCGGATCTGCTCAAGAAGCGGCGGCTGCTGGTCTACACCAAGGGGGATTTGCTCCAGGGCAAGATGAAAGGGCTGAAAAGAAGCCTGACCGGCCAGGTGACGGCCGCGGTCATTTCCGCGGTGCGCGGCGACGGGCTCGATGAGCTGATCCGGCTGATCTGGGATGAGTTGCAGCGCCTGGACGAATCGCCCTGATCGCATCCTGTGGGGGATGTATGACAACGGCAACAGCGGAATTACTCAGTCTCTGGAACACACCCGGCGTCGGCCCGCAACGGCTGCGCAGCTTGATCGACCGGTTCGGCAGCGGCCGGGCGGTCTATGCGGCCTCGGTACGGCAGTTGTGTGAGGTCGAGGGTGTGGATCAGGCCACAGCGGCCAAGATCAAGTCACATGCCGACCTCGCAGCCGCGGAAGAGCAGCTCCGGCTGGCACAAAGCGCCGGGGTCACCGTGTTGACCTTCTGGGATGAGCGCTATCCCGCCATGCTGCGCCCGCTGTACGATCCTCCCATGCTCCTCTTTGTGCAGGGCGAGCTTGAGGTGCTCGCCGGCAAGGCTGTTGCCGTGGTCGGCACGCGCGCTCCGAGTGAATACGGCCAGATCATCGCGCAAAAGCTGACACGGGAGCTGGTGCAACGCGGGCTGGTCATCGTCAGCGGACTGGCGCGCGGCATCGATACCATCGCCCACCAGGAGACGATCGCCCAGGGCGGCAAGACCGTCGCGGTGCTGGGTTCGGGCGTGGATCAGATCTATCCCTCCGAGAACCGCCGCCTGGCCGGCCGGATCACCGCCAGTGGCGCGCTGGTCTCCGAATATGTGCTCGGCACCCAGCCGGATGCCCCGCATTTTCCCCGGCGCAATCGCATCATCGCCGGGCTTACGGTGGCCACCCTGGTGGTCGAGGCTGGAGAGAGCAGCGGCGCCCTGATCACCGCCGATAATGCCCTGGAGTACAACCGTGAAGTGCTGGCTGTGCCGGGCAACGTCACCAATCCGAAGAGCTGGGGCTGCAACCGCCTCATCCAGCAGGGTGCCAAGCTGGTGCAGACGGTGGAGGACCTCCTGGTTGAGATCGGCATGGCCGAGACGCCGCCGCCGGAACGGCAGCTGAATCTGCCGGGACTCGGGCTCTCCGCCGACGCCGAGCTGCTGCTCAAGGCCCTGAGCGCGGAACCGCAGCACATCGACGCCATAGCCCAACAGCTCGGCAAGCCGGTTTTCGTGGTGCTGGCGCAGCTGCTCGAGCTGGAGTTGCAGAATCTGGTCACCCAGCTGCCCGGGAAAAAGTTTGTGCGCGTTTAAAGACGGATTGCCGGCGCGCCGGTGCAGAAATAATTTGACTATCTCTATATTTTTTCGTAAATTTTCATCTGCCGGGAGGGGTCGCCTAATGGTAGGGCAGCGGTCTTGAAAACCGCCGGGCGCAAGCCCCTGGGGGTTCGAGTCCCCCTCCCTCCGCTTGAGATGGTCGTATCCCGGCGGATACATATTTTCGGAGAGGTGCCGGAGTGGCTGAACGGGGCGGCCTGCTAAGCCGTTGTAGGGGGTAACCCCTACCCAGGGTTCGAATCCCTGCCTCTCCGCATAAAAAATGGCGAATCCCGCCATTTTTTTATAGTGGTGGTTCAACACATCAAACAGGTGACAGCGTGACCCAGGTCAGAGTCCGGTTTGCCCCCAGTCCCACCGGATTTGTCCACATCGGGGGGCTGCGCACAGCGCTCTATAACTATCTTTTCGCCCGCAGCCGCGGCGGTGCGTTTATCCTGCGCATCGAGGATACCGACCGTGAGCGTTTCGTCGAGGGCGCGGTGGAGAACCTGATCGCCGTGCTGGAATGGGCCGGATTGGTTCCGGATGAGGGACCGAAATGGGGCGGGGTCTGTGGACCCTATTTCCAGTCCGAGCGTACCGAGACCTACCGCAAGTACGCGCTTGAACTGCTGGAAAAAGGCTTTGCCTATTACTCTTTTGACACCGCAGCCGACATCGAGGCGATGCGTCAGCGCGCCAAGGCGGCGGGTAATCCTTACGCCAAGTACAATTTTGCCAACCGCCTCGAGATGCGCAACAGCCTGAGCATGTCCGCGGCCGAGGTGGCCGCCGCGCTGGCGGCCGGAACTCCGCATACCATCCGCCTGCTGGTGCCGGCGGAGCGCAAGTTCGAGATTGACGACCTTATCCGCGGCCATGTGGTCTTTGACAGCAAGGAGGTCGATGACCAGGTCCTGCTCAAATCCGACGGCTATCCGACCTACCATCTCGCCAATGTGGTGGATGACCATCTGATGGAGATCACCCACGTCATCCGCGGCGAGGAGTGGCTCAGCTCGGTGCCCAAACACCTGCTGCTCTACGAGTATTTCGGCTGGCAGCCGCCGCAAATGGCCCATCTGCCGCTCATCTTCAACCCGGATGGCAGCAAAATGAGCAAACGCGATATCCAGTCGCTGGATAGCCTGCCGACCGGCAAAGTCGATCCGGATGTGGCCTCCTATATCCGCAAGGGATATGAGAAGGCGGCGATCCTCAACTATATCGCCCTGCTGGGATGGAATCCCGGCGAGGGGGATGAGCGCCAGGTGTTTACGCTTGACGAGCTGGTCCAGGAGTTTTCCCTGGAACGGATCAACAAATCGGCGGCGATCTTTGATCTGAAGAAACTCAACTGGATCAACAAAGAGCACATCATGCGGCGCACGCCGGCCGCCATCGCTGCCGAGGTCGCGGCTCTGGATGAGGCACGCGCTTTCGCCCCCGTCGATCCGGATTATCTGCAGCGGGTTACCGCGCTGGTACACGAGCGCCTGCATTTTCTCGGGGATTTCTGGCGCTTGACCGGCTATTTCTTCCGGGATCCGGAGAGCTACGAGCCGGAGGCGCTGAAAAAGCGCTGGGACCGTGCGACCGCGAGCCTCCTGACCGAGTATAGCCACGAACTTGCCACCGCCGGCCCTCGTGATGCCGCCGGATTCGAGCAGGCCCTGCGCACGGTGGCGGAGCGGCATAGCATCGGCGGCGGCGCGCTGATCCATCCGGTGCGGCTGGCGGTCACCGGCGTCAGCGTCGGCCCGGGACTTTTCGAGCTGCTCGCCATCCTCGGGACCGAGACGGTCCAACGCCGCCTCAGCCGGGCCGTCGCGGTTATTCCCTCCCTGCCGGGAATCGTCTGATCTCAAACCAACATGGAACTCTTGATATGTCCCTCACCAATGAAAACACCGAGGCGCCGGTCACCACAGCACCCCCCAATTTCATCCGCACGATCATTCGCGAAGATTTGAAAACCGGCAAATACCAGGGACGGGTGCACACCCGCTTCCCGCCGGAGCCGAACGGCTACCTTCACATCGGCCACGCTAAATCGATCTGCCTCAATTTTGGCCTCGCCCGGGAGTTCGGCGGCAAGACCAACCTGCGCTACGACGATACCAATCCCGCCAAAGAGGATGTCGAGTACGTCGAGTCGATCGAGGAGGATGTCCGCTGGCTGGGTTTTGACTGGGAGGAGCGAAAATTTTATGCCTCCGACTATTTCGAGCAGCTCTATCACTATGCGGTGCAACTGATCGAGCTGGGCAAGGCCTATATCTGCGATCTCAGTCCGGATGAAATCCGCGAATACCGCGGCACCTTGACGCAGCCGGGCAAGAACAGCCCGTACCGCGACCGCACGGTTGCTGAAAATCTCGAACTGTTTAAGCGCATGCGCGACGGCGAATTCGCGGAGGGCAGCCGTGTTCTTCGCGCCAAAATCGACATGGCCTCGCCCAATCTCAATATGCGCGATCCCGCCATCTATCGCATCAAAAAGGCCGAGCACCATCGCACCGGCAACGCCTGGTGCATCTACCCGATGTACGATTATGCCCATTGCATCTCCGACTCGATCGAAGGAATCACCCATTCGATCTGCACCCTCGAGTTCGAAGACCATCGGCCTCTTTATGACTGGTTCCTCGATCAACTCGGCATCTACCACCCGCAGCAGATCGAATTCGCCCGGCTGAATCTCTCCTATACCCTGCTCAGCAAGCGCAAACTGCTGCAGCTGGTCAACGAAAAGCATGTCAGCGGCTGGGATGATCCGCGCATGCCGACGATCGCCGGCATCCGCCGCCGCGGCTACACGCCCGAATCCTTGCGCAATTTCGCCGAGGTGATCGGCGTGGCCAAACGCGACAGCGTTGTCGACATCCAGCTGCTGGAGCACTGCATCCGCGAGGATCTTAATCTGCGCGCGCCCCGCCGCATGGCCGTGCTCAATCCTCTCAAGATCGTCATCGACAATTATCCCGAGGAGCAGGTCGAGGAGCTCGAGGCCATCAACAATCCGGAAGATGCCGCCATGGGTTCGCGCAAGGTGCCCTTCTGCCGCGAGATCTACATCGAGCGCGATGACTTTCGCGAGGATCCGCCGAAGCAGTTCCACCGCCTTTCCCCCGGCGTGGAGGTGCGGTTGCGCTATGCCTATTTTATCACTTGCACCGGCGTGGAAAAAGATGCCCAGGGACAAGTCACCCTCCTGCACTGCAGCTATGATCCGCAGTCGCGGGGCGGTGGTTCTCCAGACGGTCGCAAGGTGAAAGGGACGATTCACTGGGTATCCGCCCGGCATGCCTTCGATGCCACGGTGCGGCTCTACGACCATCTCTTCACCAAACCCGATCCGCAGGAAACCGGCGCAGGCGAAAGCTTTCTCGATTTCCTCAATCCGAACTCCCTCCAGGTGTTGCCGCACTGTAAACTCGAGCCGATCCTGGCGGCGGTGCAGCCGGGCGAGCGCATGCAGTTCGAACGCAGCGGCTACTTTATTGCCGATGCGGTGGACTCCCGTCCCGGAGCCCCGGTGTTCAACCGGACGGTTTCGTTGCGCGACAGCTGGGCCAAGATCGAGAAAAAGATTGGCGGCTGAGATCCGGTTCCCGGGCGGCGCGTCACGGGGCGAGGCGCGACACCCGGGAGGGGAACGAAAAAATATACTTGAAATTTCGCAAAATATACGTATATTAGAGTTCATCAGTCAGCATCGCGCTACTGGGGAATCGTCCAATGGCAGGACACATGACTCTGGATCATGGTATCGGGGTTCGAATCCCTGTTCCCCAGCACTAAACGGAAGGGTTGCATTAACCCTCCCGTTTTTTTTGCCCCAACCTCTGCATTATCCTTCTCTTCCCCCTGCTGCTGCATCTTCGCTCTGGCATGCTATTTGCTGCTTCTGTACGGTTCACTGCTGTGGCAGGACCGTCTTTGGTTTAATTAATTAAAAAACAAGCATGCAAATTGTAGCTGCCGCCGGCCGTATGGGTGGACGGTTACACTATTGTCTCTTTGATGTACCATTTTGTAACAAGAGCCGGGAGAAATGCAAGCGGGAAAGTGGATGCATACCTTGGTCGCGTTGGTGGCGGCCGTAATGATTCTGGTCCTCCAGAGCAAGCCACCGCAGCTGGCCCTGACCGGGAGAACAGCCATGGTTCCACTCGACCGAATCGGGGAGGAAGGGCGCCAGCGCAGTTCCGTCTCCGAGCCCATGACACCTCCCTTCCCGCGGCGGGCGGCGATGCCGCCCTGGCACGGCAGGAGCGCGGAGACGCCGCCGCTTGCGGCGCGGGCTGGTTCCGGCCCGGACGCCGGCACCGCCAGGGCGCTCGCGGCGCCAGTTGCAGCAACACCGGTCGCGCCGGCTCCGGCGGCGATGCAAGCGGATGCTGTGGCGCCGGTCGCGCCGGATCCGGCGGCGATGCCAGCGGATGCTGTGGCGCCGGTCGCGCCGGCTCCGGCGGCGATGCAAGTGGATGCTGCGGCGCCGGTCGCACCGGCTCCGGCGGCGCCGAATTCTGCCGCACCCGTTGCGGCGAAGGTTGTTCCGGCGGCCCCGAAGCCGGCCCAGCACTTGCGTTCCCCGGTAAAAGGCAACGAGAGGTGCGAACGGATTCATCGGGATGTGGTTCTGCTGATCAAGAATTATATCGCCGGGCATTCCTCCGGGGAGGCGGCCATGCCCCGCATGGTGAATCTGGCGAGCGCCGCCGGAGGCGCACCGGCAGCTCCGCAGCCGGGCTTCGGCACGATCTCCGCGGCGCGCTGGACGCTCGCGCTTGCGGCCGGCCTGGTCCACGCTCCCGGCACTGCGGCGGGAATGCCGCGCGCCGGATCGAGCTATGATCTCAACCTCGGCTGCCGTCTCGGCAGCCGTCTGGAGGTGGGCGCGGGGATCGGGCTGGGAAGGATGAATGGGGAGAAGGGCGATTCCGGCCCCGCTTTGCTGCACAGTGGCCTTCATATGCGGCTCTTTTTCGAGCCGCAGGCCCGGCTCGCGCCCTTCGCTTTGGCGGGGGTGTCCTGGGGGCACTATCTGGCGGCGGAGAATCAGCCGGCGGCGGGCAGCGCGGTGACGATGGCGCGCAAGAGCGCTCCGGCGACCCGTTTCGGCGCCGGCGTGGCGTACCGCCTGGTCCGCAGCGCCAGCCTGGAGATATCCATTGAATATCTGCAACGGCACAAGGACGCCGGCCAGCTGAAACAGGAGGGCGCCGGAAAAGGGGTCTGGTCCTTCAAGGCCGGGCTGGGTATGGCGCTGAGTGCACCGCGCATAAGCGCGCGCACCTCGGCCGGGGAATTAGCGGCGAACGGCGCAGCGCAAAAATAGCGGGAACATTGAATCCGGATTATTGTTTAACATAATAGCGGCCCGTCCTTATCCCTCCACCGAATGCCGACCCCCCTAAGGCATTCCAAAATAAGGGCGGCCGCTTTTTTTTGCCCGGCCCTGGCAGGTGGGCCATTCCGGCAACAGGCCGGCTGTTCAGGATTAGCCTGCGATCGTGTTGGTTGAGGGCCGGAGAGTATGCGCCCGTAGCTCAATTGGATAGAGCTTCTGACTTCGGATCAGATGGCTGGGGGTTCGAGTCCCTTCGGGCGCGCAAAAAAAAGAGCTCAACGCAAGTTGAGCTCTTTTTTTTGACCGGTAAGTGAATTTTAAAGGCGGCGATTGGCCATGAGCAGGCCAGCAAGGAAATCCTAGACGCGGCGATTGGCAATGAGCAGGGTGCCAGGGTCGAGTCGGAGCTGCATGCGATCGTTTCCCTTCTCCTCATGATCCTTGAGAAGTTTTAGCTCGATATAGTCGCGATGGCCGATCAGCAGAATAATCACCGTCAGGATATCCTGGAACGGGGCGATCGGGGCCGGAACGACGGCGGTGTCGCTCAGTGGGGCATCGGGGGGCAGGGTAGCGGAAAACCAGATCTCCGCTTGATGATCTGTCGCCAGCTGCTTCCAGAAGTTCAGATCGCTGTCGCTGGCCTTGTCAAAGGCGAAGCCGTCGACGATGATGATCTGCGGCTGAAAGGACGAATCCTGGATCAGCCGGGCGACACTGCTGCGGACGGCATCGAGGTTGAGTCCGGTGCGCTTGAAGTGGAGGATCAGACGATTGCGGATGATCTCTTCATAAATCTCCATGGCATCCGCCAGCTTGTAGGCGCGGGCGATTTCATGATAGACCTGGGTGTACCAATGTTCGATATGCTGGGGATCGTCGGAGAAGGAGATATGGAGGGCTTTATGACCGCGCAGGAGATTGTCCGTGGCGAAATGGACCAGGCAGGCGGTCTTGCCGACGCCCTTGCGGGCCACAAAGACGCCAAGATTCCCTTTGCCCAGTCCGCCATGGATCGATTTTTCCAGGATCCGGATTGGACTGCGCTTGATAATTTCTGCTTTGAGCATGACAGGCCTCTGAAGTAAGGTACGCTGCTTCAAATGGCAAATCTATTTTAATATACAACAGAGTTGGCCAAAGATGCAACATCGATATAAGGGGGTGGCAGTTTCAATACCGGCGCTATGCCCGCCGGAGGGCTATTTTTGCTTCTGTTTTTCCTGGTAGGCCTTCTTCAGCTCTTCGGCGATTGATTCGGGCACCTTGGCATAGCGCTTGAATTCCATGGTGAATTCCGCCTTGCCCTGGGTGGCCGAGCGCAGCACCGTGGAGTAGCCGAACATCTCGCCCAGGGGCACTTCGGCTTCCACCGCGGTAAAGTTTCGGTCCTCGGTGGCGCTGAGGATCATGCCGCGGCGCTGGTTGATGGTGCCGAGGACGGCCCCCTGAAATTCCGGCGGGGTCTCGACGGCAACGCGCATGATCGGCTCAAGAATGACTGGCTTGCAGCGGCTGTAGGTTTCGCGGAAGGCGCTCTGGGCTGCGGTCTGGAAGGCCATGTCGGAGGAGTCGACGGGGTGGTAGTTGCCATCATTGATCGTCACCTGCACGCCGACGATCGGAAAGCCCACCAGCGGGCCCTTCGCCAGGGCGGCCTCGAAGCCCTTTTTGCAGGAGGGGACATACTCCGTCGGAATGACGCCGCCCTTGATGTCGTCGACGAACTCGAAATTGCCCTCGTGATAGGGCTCGATCATCCCGCAAATCCGGGCATACTGGCCGGCGCCGCCCGTCTGCTTCTTGTGGGTGTAATCGAAGGCGGCGGACTGGGAAATGCTCTCGCGGTAGGCCACCTGCGGAGCGCCGGTCTCGATGGCCACGCCATACTCCCGCCGCATGCGCTCGACATAGACGTCGAGATGCAGCTCGCCCATGCCGCGGATGACGGTATCGCCGGTCTCGGGGTCGACGAAGGTCTTGAAGGTCGGATCTTCCTTGCTGAAGCGGTTCAGGGCCTTGGCCATATTCTCACTGGACTTGTTGTCCAGGGGTTTGACCGAGAGTGAGATGACCGGGTTGGGGACGAACATCGAGGTCATGGAAAAATTAATATCCGTTGCGCAAAAGGTGTCGCCGGAAGCGCAGTCGATGCCGAACAGGGCCACGATGTCCCCGGCGCTGGCTTCGGTGATATCTTCCATTTCGTCGGCGTGCATGCGGATGAGCCGGCCGACGCGCACCTTGCGCTGCGAGCGGCTGTTGCGGAGTTCGTCGCCCTTGTGGATGGTCCCCTGGTAAATGCGGACATAGGTGAGCTGTCCGAAGCGGGTATCATCGAGCTTGAAGGCGAGGAGCACGGCGGGGAGGGTGCCGTCGGTCTGGAGGACGAGTTCGGTCTCGCCGGCGTCGAGATCGAGGGCGCGGTTTTCGACCTCAGTCGGCGCGGGCAGAAAATTGACAATGCCGTCCAGCAGCAACTGAATACCCTTGTTCTTGAAGGCCGAGCCGATGAAGACGGGCGTGAGTTCGAGGGCCAGGGTGCCCTTGCGGACCGCCTGATAGATCAGCTCCTCAGTGACCCGGTCCTCGAGATAGGCCTCGGCCAGCTCGTCACTGTAGAGGGAGACGCGGTCGACGAGGAGGTCGCGTTTTTCCAGCGCCTTGTCGCGCAGAGCCGCGGGGATCTCCTCCTCGCGGATGCTCTCGCCATTGCTGCCGTCGAAGTAGAGGGCCTTCATGCGGATCAGGTCGATGATCCCCTCGAAATTGGCCTCGAGGCCGATGGGGTAGTGGATCATCACGGCGTTATGGCCGAGTTTGTCGCGCAGCTGTTCGGTCACCCGCTCCGGGTCGGCGCCCATGCGGTCGCATTTGTTGACGAAGGCTAGGCGCGGCACCTTGTAGCGGGTCATCTGGCGGTCGACGGTGAGGGTCTGGGATTGCACGCCGCCGACGGCGCACAGGACCAGCACCGCGCCGTCGAGGACGCGCAGGGAGCGCTCCACCTCGATGGTAAAGTCGACGTGGCCGGGGGTATCGATGATGTTGATTGGATGCTTGTCCCAGGTCACATTGGTGGAGGCGGAGGAGATGGTGATGCCGCGTTCGCGTTCCAGTTCCATCGAATCCATGGTGGCGCCGACGCCGTCCTTGCCGCGGACCTCGTGGATCGCGTGAATTTTCTGGGTGTAATAGAGGATACGTTCGGTCAGCGTCGTCTTGCCGGAATCGATATGCGCGCTGATGCCGATGTTACGCATTTTCTGCAGATCAATAGCCATAGTGAGCTCGGAGTTAATGAAGTAATTCGCGAAAAACAAAGATTTAAATGTACGAATTTTTCTTCATTTTCCCAACAAAAAAAACACGGGCCGCGGCGTTTTGCATGGATCCAGGGCAAGCCGCTTGCCGTGGCGCTGCCGCAGCGCCACGGCCCAGGCAGCCGCTCAGCGTTCGGGATAGGGCGGCACCGGCGGCACGCTGTTCTTCCAGGTTTTCATCTCCTCGAGGATGAGGGCGATGGCCGTGTCCAGCTGCTGGTCGACGCCGCTGTATTCGAGCGCGGGATCGTTGTCCACCCAGACATCCGGATCGACGCCATGACCCTCGATGATCCAGCTCTGACCATCCAGGCCGAAGCGGGAGAATTCGGGTTTGTTCAAAGAGCCGCCATCGATGAACGGCAGCGAGCCGCGGATGCCGACCACACCGCCCCAGGTGCGTTTGCCCACCAGTTTGCCGAGTTTGAGCTGCTTGAACTGATAGGGAAAGAGGTCGCCGTCGGAGGCGGAGAATTCGTCGATCAGGCAGATCTTGGGACCCCACAGCATGCCGTCGGGGGCCGGTGCGGCGACGGTGTTGCGGGCGAAGGTGAACATGGTGATTTCGCGCCGCAGCCGTTCGATGATCATCGGGGAGACATTACCGCCGCCATTGCCGCGATCGTCAATGATCAGGGCCTTTTTTTGCAGCTGCGGGTAGTAGTATTTGACGAATTCGTTGAGGCCGTGGGTGCCCATGTCCGGGATGTGGAGATAGCCGACTTGTCCGCCGCTGGCCTGGGTGACACGGGCGATGTTGTTCTGCACCCAGTCATAATAGTAGAGTTCGGCTTCGCTCTCGATCGGAACGACGGTGGCGTCGTGGCTGCCGGCCGTTTGTGGCGTTTTGTTGAGGGTCAGCACCACCTGCTTGCCGGCCTTGTTGACCAGGGCGGCGTAGAGGTTGGCCATGCGGGCGGTGGACTGGCCATCGATGGCGAGGATATAGTCGCCCGAGGCCGCGGCGACCCCGAGATCGGCGAGCGGGGAGCGGTCTTTGGTCTGCCAGTTCTCGCCCTTGAGGATGCGATCGATGCGGAAGTATCCGCTCTGCGCATCCTTGCTGATCTGCGCGCCGAGCAGGCCGAGCTTGACGCGCTGGAGTTTGGGCAGATCGCCGCCGCCGACGTAGGTGTGGCCGGAATTAAGCTCACCGATCATCTCGCCGATCAGATAGGTCAGATCGGCGCGGTGAGCGACGTGGTCGACCAGAGCGCCGTATTTCTCCTTGACCCCCTTCCAGTCCACACCATGCATGTTGGGTGCGTAGAAAAAGTCGCGCATCTGGCGCCAGCTCTCGTCAAAGATCTGTCGCCATTCCGCCTTGCGGTCCAGAGCGACCTCCATCCCCGCCAGATCGAGCTTGTCCTTGATCTCGATCCGTGCCGCGGGAAGATCGATGATCGCATAGGCGGCGGCCTGTTTCACCAGCATTTTTTTCTGATTGGCCGAGACCTCATAACCGTCGATCTGGCCCAGTTCGGTCTCTTTTTGTTCCTTGAGGTCGTACATCAGCAGCAGCGGCTTTTCATCCTTGCTGCCGCGACGGATGTAGTAGAGTTTCTGTTCGAGGGCGGTCAGGCTGCCGTATTGCGCGGGGGCGATGGGCAGGCCGACCACCCGCTGTGCCAGGCCGTCGAGATCGATTTTGCGCGGTGTAACCACCACCGCGGATTCCTTTTTGGCTTTTTCTGCGGGCTGGGGAACCGGACTCTTGATCTGGACCTCGTCACTTTTGGGCTGGAAGGGGGAGGGGGTTTCCTTACTCAGGGTCATGAGGTAGATCCGCGACAGGTCGCGATAGATATGGTTCCATTCGACCTGGCTGTAGAGGGGGTTGAAATCGCGTTCGGAGACAAAATAGAGGTAGAGTCCGTCGCTACTGAAGGCCGGGTCCGAGCAGTCGAACCAGCCGTCGGTGACAGCCGTTGCGCTTCTGGTCTCGAGGGAATAGAGGTAGAGGCGCGACATCATCTGCTCTTCAGGCCTGGCGTAAGCGATCCACTGGCTGCCCGGCGACCAGGTATAATCGCTGAACTCGAAGACCCGGGAGGTATCGACCAGGGTGACCATCTGCGATTCGATATCGACATATTGCAGGCGCAGCTTTTTATCCGCCCACAGCAGTTTGCGGCTGTCGGGCGACCAGCTCAGCCGGTATTTGTAGACATCGCTGTTGCGGGTGATCTGCCGGGGTTCTCCCTTGCCATCCTGCGGGAAGAGCCAGATCTCATCCTCGCCGGTGCGGTCGGAGAGGGCGGCGATCCAGCGGCCGTCGGGTGACCAGACGCTGTTGCGCTCATGGATGCCGGGCGTCCGCGAAAGGTTGCGGATCTCACCATATTTGGCCGGCACGGTGAAGAGGTCGCCGCGGGCGCCAAAGAGGGCGCGCTGGCCGTCCGGCGCGATCTCGTAATTGGTGATGGCGCCGCTGACGTCGGCGAAGCCGGAGCGGCTTGCCGCGAGGTCTGCCGCGATGGTAACCGGAATTTCGTGGAGGGTCTCGCTGGCGAGGTCGAAGCGGAAGAGCGCGCCGCCCTTTTCGAAGACGATGGCCTGGTCGCCGAGGGAGGGGAATTTGATGTCATAGTCGGTGTTGCGGGTGAGCTGGTGCAGGCCGCTGCCGTCGCTGTTGCAGACGAAGAGGTTCATGCGTTTGCTCTCGTCGCGATCGGAGAGAAAGTAGATGCGCTCGCCGGCCCACATCGGAAAGAGATCGGAGGCCGGATCGTTGGTGAGATTGCGGGTTTTTTTGCTGACGCGGTCATAGATCCAGATATCGTCGGCCATGCCGCCGCGATAGCGTTTCCAGGTGCGAAACTCGCGGAAGATGCGGTTATAGGCGAACTGGCGGCCGTCCGGTGAAAAGCTGCCAAAGCCGCCGCGCGGCAGGGGGAGCTGTTCCGGCATGCCACCCGAGCTGGGGACCAGATAGAGTTGCCCCTTGAAATCGTTGAATTCGCGCATGCGCGAGCGGAAGAGGATCTGCCCGCCGTCGGGCGTCCATCCCATCACAATGGAATTGGGTCCCATGCGGTCGGAGACTTCGTCGCGTTCAAGGGTGGCGGTATAGGTGAGCCGCTGCGGCACGCCCCCGGCGGCGGGGATGAGATAGACCTCGGTATTGCCGTCATATTGTCCGGTGAAGGCGATCTGCCGGCCGTCGGGGGAGAAACGGGCGAACATCTCATAGCCGGCGTCACTGGTCAGGGGACGGGCGATGCCCCCCTGGGAGGCGACGGCATAGAGATTGCCGGCATAGGTAAAGACAACCTGATCGCCGTGAATGGCCGGAAAGCGGAGCAGCAGGGTGGAGGCGAAGCCAGAGGCCGCCATGAGCAGGAGGATCAGGAGCAGAAAAGAGGCAGCAGATTTTTTCATGCGAAAACCTTTCCATTTCGGGAACTGGACCGGACAGAGGGGGCGAAGATTTGGGTGGCGCGAGGCAAAGAAAAACCCTGCCGGGTCATCCCGAAGCAGGGTTATTACTCTGATGGGCTATTTCAATGGCTTGCGGTCGCGATGGCCGAGCAGGCCGAAAACAGCATCGAAACCACGTTTGATCCCCTGGCCCAACCGGGAGAGTTTTACAGCGGGAAGGGCCAGTTTTTCCAGAACATGTTGCTCGAAATCCTTGACGTTGCGCGACAGTTGGCGGACATTATCAACGCTCTCTTCAATCATCAGCGTCTGCCGCTGCACGGATTCAAGGACGCGCGCTGTTTTTTGGGTGATGACGGTGATATCGTGGCTGATCGGCGCAATATGCGGCCGGATGGTTTCGGTCAACCGCTGGATGGACTTGATCAGGCGGATGACGTAGAACAGCGTCACGATCAGGGCAACCCAGGTCAGGACCATGACAGCGGCGATGACGACCACACTGTATTCCAGCATGACAGGGGCTCTCCTTCCGCGTTACGGATTACTTTTTATCGAACTCCTTGCGCGCGGCCTGAACACCTGCCGTCAGGGCCTTTTCAGCCTTTACTTTTTTTTTTGCGACCTCTTCCTTGGTATCGTAAAAGTACTCTTTGGCGCCTTCGCTGATCTCATCCACTTTTTGGCCGGCGCTTGTGAGGAGTTCCTCGGCCTTCTGCCGGGCGCTGGCGAGTTGCTCGGTGGCCTCTTCGCGGAGGGCCTGGGCTTTATCGACCGCCTCGGTGATGATCGCCGAGGCGCGGCTGCGGGCGTCGTTATAAAGACGCTTGGAGCCCTCAACGGCCTCTTCGCTCTTGCGGCGAATATCTCCGCGCAGCTCCTTGCCCGACTTGGGTGCGAACAGCAGCGCGGCGATGGCGCCCAGGGTGCCGCCGATGAGCAATCCTTTGAAGAAACTGTCGCGATCGAATCCACTCTCTGACATGGTACGTTCCTCCTGATAAGGTGAAGACATTCTTGTGCCGGTATCTCTTTATATAACAAAAGCGCTTGCCGAATGTTCCCCGCATCGCCGGAAAGCTGCGTAAAAACAGGCTCGTTCTCTACAATTAGTGAAATAATAGCAAAAAGTCAAGGCCCATTTTCCTGGCGTATCCATTATAACCCGCACAAGGGCGCCAAGATTCCATTACGACGCACACCTGTAAAGGTTACGGCAAAAACCTTGCTTTTCTCCCTTTTGCCTGATATATTTTAACCCGTTAGTCCTAACCCCAAGCCTTAACCCAAATTAGGAAATGAATTGTGGACGAGCAGCACTTTTTTACGATGATCGCCGAAGAACTGAACCTGCGCTGGAGCCAGGTCAAGAGCACGGTGGAGCTATTGGATGCGGAGAATACCGTCCCCTTTATCGCCCGCTACCGCAAGGAGGCGACCGGAAGTCTGGACGAGGAGCAGATTCGCGCCATCGAGGAACGGATTCGTTACCTGCGCAACCTTGAGGAGCGGCGGCAGGCGATTCTTAAAAGCATCGAGGAACAGGGCAAACTGACCCCCGAACTCGCCGAGAGCATTCGCGCGGCGGCAAGGCTGCAGGAGCTGGAGGACCTCTATCTGCCCTACAAGCCCAAGCGCCGCACCCGGGCCACGATGGCGCGCGAAAAGGGGCTGGAGCCGCTGGCACAGCTCATCCTCGCCCAGGAGACCCTCGACGGCGAGCCGCTGGCGTATGCGATGCCCTTTGTCGATGCCGAAAAGGGCGTGGCGAGTCCGGAAGAGGCGCTCGCCGGTGCGCGCGACATCTGCGCCGAAACCGTCTCCGATGATGCCCGGATCCGCCAGACCATTCGCGAGCTGACCCTGGCCCGGGGCTTTTTGAGCTCCGAAGCCCGCGATCCCGAGAACTGCAAGGAGTATGAGATCTACAAATCCTTCTCCGAGCCGGTCAAAACCATCCCGCCGCATCGCATTCTCGCGATCAATCGCGGCGAACGCGAGAATTTCCTCCGCGCTGCCATCGAGGCCCCACAAGCCGAGCTGGTCCTGGAAATCGAAAAGCTCTATATCACCCGGCCTCGCAGCATTTTCACCGCCGAGCTGCGTCAGGCCATCACCGATTCGTATCATCGCCTCATCGCCCCGGCGATCGAGCGCGAGATTCGCGCTCAGCTCTCCGAGCGGGCCGACGATCATGCCATCCGCATTTTCGCCCAGAATCTCCGCGCCCTGCTGATGCAGCCCCCGCTGCGCGGCCAGATCATCCTCGGCATCGATCCCGGCTTTCGCACCGGCTGCAAGATCGCCGCGATCGACCGGACCGGCAAATATCTGGAGGGCGCCACCATCTATCCGCATGAGCCGCAGCGGCGCTGGCAGGAGGCCAAGACTACGATCGCGGAGTTCCTCAGCGATTACCAGGTCGATATCATCGCCATCGGCAACGGCACGGCCAGCCGGGAGACCGAAAAGCTGGCCGCCGAGGTGATCGCCGAATGCTCCCGGCCGGTGCACTATGTCATCGTCAATGAGGCCGGGGCCTCGGTCTACTCCGCCTCCCCGGTGGCCAAAAAGGAGTTCCCGGAGCTTGAGGCCTCCTTGCGCGGCAATATCTCCATCGCCCGCCGCCTCCTCGATCCCCTCTCCGAGCTGGTCAAGATCGACCCGAAATCGATCGGGGTTGGGCTCTATCAGCACGATGTCGACCAGATCCGCCTCGCCGAATCCCTCGATCAGGTGGTGGAGTCGTGCGTGAACAGCGTCGGCGTTGATCTCAATACCGCTTCCGCTTCGCTGCTGCAGTATGTCTCCGGCATCAATGGCCGGGTGGCGGAAAATATCGTCAAGTACCGTGAGGAGAAAGGCAAGTTCACCAGACGTACCGAGCTCCGCGAGGTCAAGGGCGTCGGCGAGAACGCCTTTGTGCAGGCGGCGGGATTCCTGCGCCTCCCGGAAAGCGACCTGTTTTTCGACCGCACCGCGGTCCATCCCGAATCCTACGGGGCGGCCGAAAAACTGCTCCAGGAACTGGGTCTGGCCACCGCCCAGATCCGGGAGAACGGCCGTCTGGTCAGTCAGCAGCTCAAACAGAGCCGCCGCCCGCTCACCGATCTGGCGCAGCTATGCGGGTGCGGGCAGGAGACCTTGCTGGATATCATCGCCAGTCTCGAAAAACCCAACCGCGATCCCCGCGATGAAATGCCCAAGCCGATCCTGCGCAGCGACGTCCTCAGCATGGAGGATCTGAACGAGGGCATGATCCTCAAGGGCACGGTACGCAATGTCGTCGATTTCGGGGCCTTTGTCGACATCGGCGTCAAGGCGGACGGACTGGTCCATCTCAGCCGCATGGCGAAAAAATTCGTCAAGCATCCCCTGGATGTCGTCAAGGTCGGAGATGTGATCGAGGTCAAAGTCATCGCCATCGACCGTGAGCGCCACCGCATCGGCCTGAGCATGGTGCTGGATTGAGCAAGGCAGAGAAAAGCAGTGCACCGCGCAGGCCGCTGCGGGTATGTATCTTGACCAGCGTGCACCGGCCTGACGATGTGCGGGTCTTCCATCGTCAGGCGCGCAGCCTGGCCGAAGCGGGGCACCAGGTCACGTTGCTGGTCCACGCCCCCTTTGCACGCGCCGAACGTGGCGGGGTTCATTTGGTCGGCCTGACGCCGCCCGCTCATCGCCGGCAACGCCTCTTCACCTCCTGGCGCTTCCTGCGGGCCGCCCTGCAGCAAAAGGCGGAGGTCTACCATTTTCATGACCTCGAGCTGCTGCCGGTCGGCCTGCTGCTGAAAATCCGGACGCGCAAGCCGGTCATTTATGACTGCCACGAGAACTATCCGGAAGCGATCCGTGAACGGGCCTGGCTGCCGGAGTGGCTCAAGCCCGTGCTCGCGCGGCTGGCCGCCTGGCTCGAACCCGCGCTGGCGCGCCACCTCGATGCGGTCGTCTGCGTGGTCCCTGATCAGGAGGAGCGGCTGCGGCGCCGCGGCTGCCGGACCGTCATGGTGCGCAACTTTCCGCGGCTGGAGATCTTTTCCCGGCCGCAGCCGGCCGCCCGCAGCAACGAGCTTCTTTATCTCGGCGGACTGAGCATTCCCCGCGGGGCGCGCATGCTGGTCGAGATCATGGCGGCGCTGCGCACGAGTTATCCGCAGCTGCGCCTCATCTGCCTCGGACCCTTCAACGAGGCCCATGTGCGGGCGGAGGTGCTGGAGCTGGTCCGGGCCAGAAACCTGGAGGAGGCGATCACCTATATTCCGCTGGTGCCGCACGAAGAGGTGGCGGAGTGGCTTTACCGCGCTCGAATCGGGCTCGTACCCTGGCAGCCGCATCCGCAGCTACTCAAGCTTTGTTACCCCAACAAGGTTTTTGAGTATATGGCCTGCGGCCTGCCGATCGTCGCCAGCGATCTGCCCGGCTTGCGCGAGCTGATTGCTCCCGCCGGCTGCGGCCTCCTGGTCACGCCGGACAAGGTGGAGGCGCATGTGGCGGCCATCCGGCGGCTGCTGGATCACCCCGATGCAGCGGCGGCCATGGGTGTGGCCGGGGCCGCCTTCGCGCAGAGCTTCTACAGCTGGGAGAGCGAACGCCATACTCTGCTGCAGCTCTATGATGAGCTGGGACCGGCCGCATGATCCTGGCGGTGCAAACCCCCGCCTACTTTGCGGCGGTGCACGCCTGCGCCCCGCTGCTGGCGGCCGATGTCGTGGTCGCAGCGGAGAGCTTTCGTTTCAGCCGCAAGGAGAATGTACACCGGGCTGCGATCCGCACCCAGACCGGCACGAGCTGGATTTCGGTGCCGGTGCTCAGCCGCGGTGCCGCCGCCCGGATCGGCGACATGGAAATCGATCGCCATCAGCCCTGGGGGGAACTGCACCGGCGCACCCTGGAGTATAACTACCACAACGCCGCCTGGTACTATTATTATGCCGGCGCGGTCGATGAGATCATCCGCGGCGCGACAGGTGACCTCGCCGGGCTGTTGCAGGCGTGCGGCCATTTCGCGGCGCTGAACCTGCAGGCGGCTGCGCGGCAGCGCTCCAGCACAGAGCTGCTGCAGCTGGAGGACCGCAACGCGCGGCTCCTCGCCTGGGCGGACGCCTGCGGCTGCGACCGGGCCCTGGTCTGGCCCCACGAGCTTGATCTTCTCGATCTGCCGCGGTTGTGCGCCGCCGGGCTGGGCGTGATGGCACTCGAATTTCACCCGGCGCCCTATCACCAGCAAGCCCCCGGCTTTCGCCCCGGGCTCTCCCTCCTCGATCTCCTCTTCAACGAAGGCCCGGGGGCGGCGGACCATATCCGCAAGCATACACGCTTGCGGGAGGTGTGTTCTGGATGTCTATAATCTTTTACCTCGGGAGGCAGCATGACGCAAGATATGAAGATGCAGCGTTTGATCGCTTTGATCGATGGCTGGCGGGAGGAGGTCATCACCCTGCAGCGCCATCTGGTGGCGATCCCGGCGCTGGCACCCGAAAATGAGGGGGATGGCGAGCGGGTCAAGGCCGATTACATGCGGACATGGCTGGAAGAGCTGGGACTCGATGAGCTCAAGGAGATCAACGCCCCGGATGCGCGCGTCTCCTGCGGGCATCGTCCCAATCTACTCGGCTGGCTTTACGGCGAGGAGCGCGGCCGCACCGTCTGGGTGCTGGCCCACCTCGATGTCGTGCCGCCGGGCGATGCGGAGCAGTGGGCACCGGAGGATCCCTACACGCTGCGGGTGAAGGGCGATCTGCTTCTGGGCCGCGGCGTGGAGGATAACCATCAGGGCCTGATCTCGGGGCTGCTGGCCGTTAAGGCTTTCAAGGAGGCGGGGATCAAGCCGCGCTGCAACCTCGGTCTGGCGCTGGTTGCCGATGAGGAGACCTCGAGCCGCTACGGCCTGGACTATCTGATGACGCACCATCGCGACCAGTTCGGCGGGGACGATCTGGTCCTCGTGCCGGATGCCGGCGACCCGGAGGGCAAAATCATCGAGATCGCCGAGAAGAGCATCCTGTGGCTCAAGGTGACCGTGATCGGGGCGCAGTGTCACGCCTCGACACCCGGGGAGGGCAATAATGCCGCGCGCGCCGCCGCGCATCTCGTCGTCCGCATGGATGCCCTGGAAGGAAGCTTCGCCGCGCGCGATGAACTGTTCGATCCGCCGATCAGCACCTTCGAACCGACCAAGCATGAGTCTAATGTGCCCAATGTCAATACCATCCCCGGCAAGGATGTGTTTTACTTCGATTGCCGCGTCCTGCCGCAATACCCTCTGGCCGAGGTGGAGAAAAAGATCCGGGCACTGGCGGATGAGGTGGAGCAGCGGTTCGGCGTGACGGTGCGCCTGGAGCCGCAGCAGCGGGCGGAGGCAGCCCCGCCCACTCCGGAAGACGCGCCGGTCGTGATCGGGCTCAAGCAAGCGATACGCGCCATCAAGGGCGTCGAACCGCGCTGCGTCGGCATCGGCGGCGGCACGGTAGCCGCGATCTTTCGCCGCGCCGGAATCCCGGCCGCGGTGTGGTCGACCCTCGAGGATACCGCCCACCAGCCGGGAGAAACCTCGCGCATCTCCCATACCCTCAGCGATGCAAGGGTTATGGCCCACCTTATGCTCCACGCCTGAAACGCAAAAAGGCCCGCTGGATGATTCCGGCGGGCCTTTGGTCTGAAGGGGTCAGAGCGCACTGGCGGTGCGGCGCTTGAGCCGCGAATGGATGAACCAGGCCAGCAGCGCCGCGAGCAGAATCACCACGACGATATCGACCTGGTGGGAGTATTGCTGCACAACCCCCCAGTTTTCACGCAGCATCATCCCCAGATACAGCAAAAAGCTGTTCCAGAGGGTGGCGCCGGCCAGGGTTGCGGCAAGGAAGGGGAGAAGGCGCATTTTCCCCATGCCTGCCGGAATCGAGATGAAGTGGCGGATCACCGGGATGAAGCGGCTGAAAAAGAGGGTGATCGTGCCGCTGCGCCGGGCGAAGAACTTTTCGGTCAGCTCGAGATCGTGACGGTCCAGGAGAAGGTACTTGCCGACCTTGAGCACCAGGGGTTTGCCACCATAGTAGCCCATATAGTAAGAGAAGATCGAGCCGGCCATCGAGCCGGCCGTTGTCGCCAGCACGGCGACGATAAAATTCCATTTGCCATCGGCCACGAGAAATCCGACAAAGGGCATAACCGCTTCGCTTGGGACGGGGGCTACCATGCTTTCGAGCATCATCAGCAGGGCGGCGCTCCAGTAGCCCCCGGCATCGAGGAGCTTGATGGCCAATTCAGAGATGTACTGGGTGATCATCCATGTTCTCCGCTAGAGTTCGTCGTTTGTACAGATAGTACCCGCAGCCGCGGGGATTTGCGCACTCTCGTTTTCAGCCGCCCACGCGGCGGTCGAGCAGCTTTTTCAGCCCCGCCGAATTTCCCGGGGACCAGCCGAAGGATTTGCGCCAGATCTCATCGCTCTCCATGCAGAGGTAGACCGGGGTCTCCTCCCCATGCGCCTTGATCCAGCGGTACATTTTTGCAAACATCTCGATCCGCTGCGGTTTGAAGTAGCGCAGCTTGTGGTCTGCTCCGGGAAGCAGTTCGCCGAGACGGATCCGCGATGCCGGGTGATTCTCGCGGATGATGTCATCGAGGAAGGGGGGATAGCGCAGGGCGCCGAGACTGATCCAGGCGATATTTTCGGGTTTGATCCGGCTAAAGATCGCCTCGACCACGGCGTGGTATCCCTCTTCCCAGCCCTCGTGGCGGATCATGGGATCAAAGTGAAAGCCGATCCAGAAGCCCGCCTCCTGCGCGGCGGCAGCAGCGTCGAGACGTGCGGCCAGCGGCGGAGCGAGCGGTTCCTCGCTGGTGATCATCGCCGCGGCATTCACCGACCAGGAGACGACCGTGCGGCGGTGGTGGGGTACCTGGAGAAAGTGGGCGGTGTGGGTATTCTTGCTTTTCAGCTCGATGATGGCGTTGCTTTGGCGGCTGAAATACCCGACCAGGTCGCTGCTCCAGGCGGTGAAATGATCGAAGGTCAGGCTGTCGGCGAGTTCGCCGGTGCCGATGCGATAAAAGTGGCGCGGGTGCTGCGCGAGGGTGGCATCGAGTTCGGCGAACATCGTTTCAAGGTTGCAGTAGAGGGTGGTCATCGGCACATTGAGATAGCCCTGGAGAATGCAATAGGAGCAGCCAAGGTCGCAGCCCGCGGCGATGTCGAGGTTGTGGTAAAGGCAGCAAATATGGCGGGAGGTGCCGGGGCAGAGACGCAGAAAGGGCCCACGCTGCCGCGCCAGCAGGATGCTTTGCGGCGGATGATCCGCGGGCAGGACTTTCCCGTCCGGCACTGCGATCCGCTCCGCCTGCGGCAGTCGGGCGAGGATGCGTTGCGTCCAGGGGCTCTCCCGCACCGCCTCCTCGATGAAGAGGTGGCTGGGCAGGAAGGGTTGGCTGGTGGCTGCGCTCATGTCAGCTCCGCCAGCGCGGCGATGAGCCCCTTCTCCTGCATCTTTTGCAGCACCTCCAGCCGCCGGGTGAATTCCTCCGCCGAGGTGAAGGAGAAATCAATGAAATACTCCTCGCCGGCAAACCACGGGGTGGAGCGCAAATGGATCTCCGGCGGCAGCTTGGCGGCGCGCGCCAGGGCCTCGAACCGCGCCTGCAGGGCGCTGTAGTCCGGATAGCGCAGTTGCAGCAGCAGGTTTTTGACCCGGTCGCTCTTCTGCGATGGCGTGAGTTCCGCGTCGGCGAGGAGGGCGGCCAGGGCAGGATCGGCAAGGAGATCGCTGATGGACCTCTTTTTCAGGGCCGCAGCGTCGGCGAGGAGCAGCCAGAACTCGCGCTGGCGGTTTTTGCCCAGGCGCAGCTGCTGGTTGAGCTGCCAGAAGGCCCGGCGCTCCGCCGCCGTCGCGGCGGCGAGCCAACCGGCGGTCTCGATTCCGAGCGCGTCGGCGGCGAGGGCCGCTTGCAGCTCCGCTTCGAGCTGGGTCAAAGGCTCATAGAGGGCGACAAGTTTGGGATTAGCGGCGAGACCCATCCGGGGCAGCCAGGTGCGGACGATCTCCGGCGTCTCCTCGGCAAAGAGCTGACGCAGGGTGGCGATGGCGCGAGCGGCCTGCAGCGGAGGCAGCGGGGTCAGGGCGCTGCGCTCCTCCAGCATCCGCTGGTAGACGCTCTGATCCTCCCAGTCGGCCGGAACGAGGCGGGCCGGGATCTCCGCCAGGCCGGCGGCTTGAGCGGCGGCATAGCGGCGGAATCCGCGCACCAGACGGTAGCGGAAAAGGCCCGGGGGCGCGCCGGGGCGAGGCTGCAGGGTAAGGGGGGTGATGACGCCGAGCGCAGCGATCGAACGGGCCAGCGCCTGAATCTCCTCCACCGGCCGCAGCTGGAACAGCCGGTCCGCGTCGTCGATGTCGCTCAAGGCGACCGTACAATAGGTAAACTCCATAAGGGCTCTCCGGGTCAGACTGTTAATGTAACAATTATTGAGCCTTTATTTCAAGTCTTTTCATACGCTTTGGCCTCCTGGTGGCGATAAATTCCCTTGACAAATTTGGAATTTATTAGTAAGATAATCTCAGGCGGGCTGCTCCTGTGCAGTTCATCATACAAACCAAGGAGGCGTCAAATGGCTTTCGATAGTAAAGGCACCTTGAACAAAGTCATGCTCATCGGAAGACTGGGCGCGGATCCCGAATTAAAGTATACTCCCGCCGGCGCCGCTGTCCTCACCCTCAGCCTGGCGACAAATACCTCCTGGAAAGATCAGGAGGGCCACTCCCAGGAAAAGACCGAGTGGCACCGCGTCGTGGCCTGGCGCAAACTGGCGGAGATCATCGGCCAGTATGCCAAAAAGGGCAGCCGGCTCTATATCGAAGGCAAGGTAATGACCCGCTCCTGGAATGACAAGGACGGGACCAAACGATATACGACGGAAATTCAGGCGGAATCGATTCAGCTGCTCGACAGCCGCGGCGAGCGCGAGGGCGCCGAACCTGTGGAAGCCCCCCAGCCGACCGAAGCTGATTTCAACGGACAGAGCCAGGGACCTGAAGTCAACGACGATCTGCCCTTTTAAGACCGCTTCGGGCGGGACAGAACACTTTCAGCCCGCTCGGGATGGTGCAGTACTTTAAAATCCAAGGTCCGTAGCGGCTTTGGATTTTTTGTTTCCCTGCGTTCTCCAAACGGAAAGAGATGAACCATGGCCCTGACACCCTGCGATCCCGTACCCCTGATCCGCGCCGCCTTTGCGGCCAGCAGCGCGGCCAAGGCCCGCTATTCCCACTTCCGGGTTGGTGCGGCCCTGCTCTGCGGGGACGGCGCCCTGATCACCGGATTCAATATCGAAAGCAGCTCCTATGGCTTGACCCTCTGCGCCGAACGCGTCGCGCTCTTCCGGGCCCTGGCCGAGGGCAAGACGGATTTTACCGCTATCGCTATCGTCGAGAGCAACCGCAACTGGTGCCCGCCCTGCGGCGCCTGCCGGCAAGTGCTCTGGGAATGGGCGCAGGATCTGGAGGTGATCCTTGCCCGCAGTGAAACGGACTACCGCACGATGCCATTGCGTGAACTGCTGCCACATGCCTTTGATGAGGGCTATCTTGCGCATGAATGAACCGCCGCGCCCCTGCTCTTGCATGATCATCGGCATCGCCGGCCCCTCCGGGTCCGGCAAGAGCTTTATCGCCGAGCACATCCTCGCCGCCCTGCCGGAACTGCGCGGCCTGCTCCTCAGTCAGGATGATTATTATCGCGACCGCTCCGATCTCACCCTGGAAAAGCGCCAGCATATCAACTATGACCATCCGGATGCGGTCGAGTTTTCGCTGCTGGTGCGTCATCTTCAGGCCCTGCGCGCCGGCGAGGGCATCGAGCACCCGCTCTATGACTTTGCGATCCACAATCGCAAGCCTGAGACGCGGCGGGCCGGCCCGGCGGATCTCGTCATCGTCGACGGCCTGCTGCTCTATTCGGTGCCCGAAATGGTGCCCCTGTTCGATCTCAGACTCTATGTGGATACCCCGCTGGATATCTGTTTCATTCGCCGCCTGCAGCGCGACGTCCTCGAGCGCGGCCGCACCATGGAGTCGGTGATCCAGCAGTATTGCACGACGGTGCGGCCGATGTTCGTCGAACATGTGCAGGCCAGCCGCGCCCGCGCGGACCTTGTCCTTTCCGGTGAGGTGCCGGTCGAGCAGGTTCTGCCGCAGGTGCTCCGGAGCGTCCGCGCCCTCCATCCCGAGCTGCCGGGGCACCGGCCGGAGCGCAGCACGCCGCGGCGCGGCTGGCAGGAGCTTCTGATGGGGGAACACGCCCTGTTGCGGCGCGGCCTGGATCTGCTGGAAAGCGCGGCCGGCGCCGTCCGGCAGGGTGCTCTGGAAAGCGGCCGCCTCGGCAAGGTGCTCAATTTCCTTCTCGCCTTTGGCGACCGGATCCATAACGTCAAGGAGGAGAATCATCTCTACCCCCTGCTGGTGGAGAACGGCATGCCGCAGGAGGGGCTGATCAAGGAGATGCTGCTCGATCACGAAGCCGAACGTGAGCTGCTCGCCGGCATTCTCGCCAGGATCGGGCGGGGCGCGGCCGCCACAGCGGCGGAGCAGCGCGCCCTGGCGGCGCAGCTCGAACACTATGTGGCGCGGCGCCGCGAGCATATCGGCCAGGAGGACGAGGTCCTCTACCCCCGGGCGGCTGAGGAGATCTCCGCTGCGGACGGGGAGCGCATGGTGGCCGATTTTGCCAAGGTGGAGGAGCGCTCGCTCTACCCCAATGCGGGGCGCCATTTTGCCAATCTGCTCCGCCAGATGGAAAAGGTCTAAGGGGGGAACCAGCTGCTGGCGCACGGCTGCGCGCAGCGGCAATTCAGGCAAGTTGGACAATCTTCAGGAGTGGCTCATGTTGAGTATTGTTCCCAAGGATACGGGGTGGATCGAAGTGATTTGCGGCAGCATGTTCAGCGGCAAGACCGAGGAGTTGATCCGACGCTTGCGGCGTGCCCAGATCGCCCGCCAGAAGGTGGCCATATTCAAACCGGAGATCGATAATCGCTACTCCAGCGAGCATATCGTTTCCCACAACGAGGGGCGACTCCCCTCGACGACGGTCGCTTCGGCGCAAGAGATCCTCGCCCAGGCGGGGGACGCCACGGTGATCGGGATCGATGAAGCCCAGTTTTTTGGACCAGAGCTGGTCGATGTCTGCCAAGCCCTGGCCGATGGCGGCAAGCGGGTGATCGTTGCCGGGCTCGATCAGGATTATACCGGTAAGCCCTTCGAGCCCATTCCCCAGCTGCTGGCGGTGGCCGAGTATATCACCAAGACCCTGGCTATCTGCGTCAAATGCGGCAATCCGGCCAACCGGACGCAGCGTCTCAGCCATGATTCTGCGCGCGTGGTGGTGGGGGCCCAGAATATTTACGAAGCGCGCTGCCGTTTTTGCCATGAAGTTTATACCGGGGTTGATGAGGACACAAGCAAATGACCAACGCACCTGTGCAGCGACTGCGCGACAAGATCCAGGAGGCCATGGCCTTCGTCCGTCCCCGGCTGAGCGAGCCTCCCCGGGTCGCAATCATTCTTGGATCGGGACTGGGCGGCTTTTCAGAGCGGATCATGCCCGCCGTCCGGATCGAAACGACAGAGATTCCGCATTATCCCCATTCGACGGTGCCCGGCCACGCCGGGTGCTGGTTTGCCGGCCGGCTCGGACCGGTCCCGGTGATCGCCGTACAGGGGCGCGTTCATTTTTACGAGGGGTATTCGCTGCAGCAGGTGACCTTCCCGATACACCTCCTCGCCAGTCTCGGGGTGGAAACCCTGATCGTGACGACCGCCTGCGGAGGGGTGAATCCGGAATTCGCCGCCGGCGATCTGATGCTCATCACCGACCAGATCAATTTCACCTTCAACAGTCCGCTCATCGGCCGGCCGGATGATCAGCTTGGGCCGCGGTTTCCGGACATGATGCACTGTTATGATCCGGCGCTGATCGACCTGGCGCGCCGCAAGGCGGCCGAGCTGGCCATTCCCCTGCGTTCAGGGATTTTTTGCGGGATGACCGGTCCGGCCTACGAAACCGCCGCCGAGGTGCGGATGCTGCGCCTCCTCGGCGGCGATGCGGTCTCGATGTCGACCGCACCGGAGGTCATCGTCGCACGCCAGCGCCATCTGCGCGTCCTTGGCATTTCCCTCATCACCAATCCGGGCACGGGTCTGTCGACCGAAAAGCTGACCCACGAGGAGGTGACCGCCATAGCGCATCAGAGCAGCGCGCGAATGGGAAAACTGCTCGAGGCGATCGTCGCCGGCCTGGCTGAACCTCCGCGTGGCTGATCCTGCGTGGACGCAGCAGAGGCATTGCCGGGGGCGGTGAGCGCAAGGGATCCTGCGCACCGGCGGCTCTCCGGCGCGGCCGCAGCGAGGGCGCGTCCGCGCGAGCGCAGGGGGGCTTGCGAAAAATATTGACAAAATCATAAAAATGACGTATATTTATGAGCTTGGCATTTTGGCGTGTTCGTCTAGGGGTCTAGGACGCTGGCCTCTCACGCCGGTAACACGGGTTCGAATCCCGTACACGCTACACGATGCAAGCACTGCGACGATGTTCTCTGGACATAACGCGCCCGTAGCTCAACTGGATAGAGCATCTGGCTACGGACCAGAAGGTTGGGGATTCGAGCTCCTCCGGGCGCGCCAATTTTTGGGAAGGCTTTCCTCATGCAGGATCATGCGGCCTGGATGCGGCTTGCGCTGGACGAAGCCCAGAAGGCCTTGGACAAAGATGAGGTTCCGGTCGGTGCGATCGTGGTGCATGAGGGCCGGGTCATTGGCAGGGGGTACAATCTCATCGAGTCCCTGCAAGATCCCACCGCGCACGCCGAAATGCTGGCAGTCACTGCCGCAGCCAATGCCCTCGCCTCCTGGCGGCTGGATCAATCCATCCTGTATGTCACCCTTGAACCTTGCATGATGTGCACGGGAGCGGTTCTGCTCTCGCGAATTCCCTTGATCGTTTATGGCGCCGCCGATCCGCGCTATGGCGCGTGCGGCAGCGCTCTGCAAATGACCGATGGCGGCAAGCTGGACGTCCAGGCCCGCGTCATCAGCGGTATCCTGCAGGAAGAGTGCAGCCACCTGCTCAAGACGTTCTTTCGTAAACTGCGTTAAAGTTGACGCGCAAGCGGAACCTGCGCGTCCTGTCATTGGAGAGGTGCCGGAGCGGCTGATCGGGGCGGTCTCGAAAACCGTTGTGCCCTTGCGGGTACCCAGGGTTCGAATCCCTGCCTCTCCGCAAGTCATTGCAGGCCAGTGTTTCGGAGAGGTGTCCGAGAGGCTTAAGGAGCACGCTTGGAAAGCGTGTGTAGGCGACCCCTACCGCGGGTTCGAATCCCGCCCTCTCCGCCAGGCGTGCGCTTCCGAGGCGCACCGGGCCGCGGCAGCCACTCCGCCGCTACACGCAACGCGAGATATTGGGGCTGTAGCTCAGCTGGGAGAGCGATACGTTCGCAACGTATAGGTCGTGGGTTCGAATCCCATCAGCTCCACACAAAAGGCTGTGCTAGACGGGGAGCTAGCGGTGCCCTGTAACCTGCAACCCGCTCCAGCAGGGTCGAAGTCCCATTCTGAGGCCTGCTCACGTTCTCGTCTCTCCACGGTGCGCAACGCTGAAAGCCCAAGCCCCACGCAATAGAGGCGTGCCCAACCCCGTCAGGATCGGAAGATAGCAGCGGCAAGCACAGGCTCTATGTGCCGCGGGAGTACTTGGCTGGAGTTGTGGGCCGTGCCGGCCTGAACGCCGAAAGGTCGAAGGTGGGTGCACAGCCTTTTTTTGTTTTATCACCGAAGCCGGATCCCCACATGTCCTATTTGGTGCTCGCCCGAAAATATCGTCCCATGTTTTTCGCCGACGTCATGGGGCAGCAGCATGTAACCCAGACCCTGCAAAACGCCATCCAGCAGAACCGGATCGCCAATGCCTATCTCTTTTGCGGACCGCGCGGCATCGGCAAAACCACCGTCGCCCGGCTTCTGGCCAAGGCGCTGAACTGCGACCAGGGCCCCACCATTACTCCCTGCAATACCTGCACCTCCTGCATCGAGATCAACGAAAGCCGCAGCCTCGACGTCTTCGAGATTGACGGCGCCTCCAACCGCGGCATCGACGAAGTACGCAACTTGCGCGAAAGCCTGCGTTATGCCCCCAACCCCGGCAAATATCGCATCTATATCATCGATGAAGTGCACATGCTCACCAATGAGGCCTTCAATGCCCTGCTGAAGACCCTCGAGGAGCCGCCCGCTCGGGTACTCTTTATCTTTGCAACCACCGAGGCGCACAAGGTGCCGGCAACGATACTGTCGCGCTGCCAGCGTTTCGATTTCAAGCGCATGCCCCACCACACCATCATCGCGCAGCTGCAGAGCATGTGCCAGCAGGAAGAGATCACCATCGATGCCGAAGCCTTGCGGATCATTGCCACCAAGGCCGACGGCAGCATGCGCGACTCGCAAAGCATTCTCGATCAGATCATCGCTTTCGCCGGCAAGACGATCCAGGCCCGCGATGTCGCCTCTTTGCTGGGCGTCATTGACCAGGAGCTTTTTTTTCGGGTCACCGATCTGATCCGCAACCGGGATGCCGAAGGTGCGGTCCGCCTCGCCGATTATATCTTCACTGAGGGCTATGATTTTGACGAGTTTTTGCTCGGCCTCGAGGAGCACCTGCGCAATTTTCTGGTCATCAAGAGCGGCGGCGAAGCACATCTCATCGACTGCTCCGAAGAACATATCGCCCGCTATCAGGAACGACAGGAGGCCTTTTCTGTCGAGGATCTGCTGCGCCTGATCAAGCTGGCGGCGGATACCGAAAACCTGGTTCGCCGCAGCAGCAATGCCCGGCTGCACTTCGAGGTGGCCCTGGTCAAGATGACGCGCATGAGCGGCAGCGTGCAGCTTACCGCGCTGCTGGCGCAGCTGGACGACGTAAAAAAAAACTCTAATCCGGCCGGACTGAGCCCCTCGTCCCCCCGGTCCGCTGCCCCGATCCGTCATCCCGCCGCCTATAAAGCCCCAGCGGCTGCCGCGCCTGTTCCGCCGCCCGCGGTTGCGGCGGCAGCGACACCTTCTCCGTTTGCGCCGCCCGCAACGGCCGTGCCGCCACCTCGGGAGTCCGATCCTCTCCCCTCTGCACCTTCTGCCGCCACTGCCCCGCCGGCGCCTGCAACCCCTGCCGCTCCCGCTGCCCCTTCCGGCGGCGTCACCCTGGAGGTGGTTGAGGCCCGTTGGCCGGGCATCCTCGAGGCCGTGCGTGCGCAAAAGGTCGCCCTGGGAACCTTCCTCCACGCCGGCTGGCCGACCCGTGTCGGCGGCGGCCAGCTTGAAATCATGTTCGCCCGGGAGAACAGCTTTCAGATGGATTCGGTCGTCAACAGCCGGGCCATGCTGCAGGAGATCATCACCACCATCCTCGGCGTCCCTCTGTATATCGTCTGCGTCAGGGATGAAGAGAACCTTTTACCCCGGGTGCGCAAAATGGCGCCTTTGACCGACAGCAAAACCGAGTTCGAAAAAGCACTGCAGGAAGATCGCTGGCTGCAGACCGTCGTGCAGCTCTTCGATGCCGAGTTTATGAAGTAATTCAATCGAGGTGCGTATGTTCAACAAGGGCAATATGGGTGGACTGCTGCGCCAAGCGCAGCGGATGCAGGAAGAGATGCAAAAGGCGCAAGCCAATCTCGCCAATCTCAAGGTGGAGGGCAGCGCCGGCGGTAATATGGTGGTCGTGACCGCCAACGCCGCCCAGGAGCTGCTCCAGGTCAAGATCAATCAGGAGGTGGTCGACCCGGAAGATGTCGAGATGCTCGAGGATCTGGTCCTGGCCGCGGTGAATCAGGCGCTGCAGAACGGCCGCGCCCGGGCGGAGGAGGAAATGGCCAAGATAACCGGCGGCATGGATCCCGGCATGCTGGGCGGCCTCAAACTGCCCGGTTTTTGATCCCCCGGCCGGCGAAGCGTTGTCATGAACTATTCATCCGAAGCGGTCGAGCGCGCCATCCATGAGCTCAGCAAACTACCGGGCATCGGCCGGAAATCAGCCCAGCGCCTGGTCTTTTTTCTGCTCAAGCGCCCGGCGGAGGAGATCGCCGGCCTGGCGCAGGCCCTGAGCGAGCTGCATGAAAAGGTACGCTATTGCTCGCGCTGTTTTAATATCACGGAGCAGGATCCCTGTGCGATCTGCAGCGACGAGCGGCGCGACCGTCGCCTGATCTGCGTCGTCGAGGAGGCCAACGACGTGGTAGCTCTCGAAAAAACCGGCGAGTTCAGGGGATTGTACCACGTGCTGGGCGGGGCGCTTTCGCCCCTGGACGGCATCGGCCCCGACGACCTGAAGATCCGGGAATTGCTGGTGCGACTGCCCGAGGGGGTTGAGGAGGTCATTCTCGCGACCAATCCCAATACCGAGGGGGAAGCGACAGCCCTCTATCTGGCTCGGCTGCTGAAACCCATGCAGATCAAGCTGTCGCGCATCGCCCGCGGCATACCGGTCGGCGCCGACATCGAATACGCCGATGAGATGACGCTTGCGCGCGCCATGGCGGGCCGCGTCCCATTGTGACCCCTCCCGTCCCTCCCTGCCGGGGCAATTTAACACTTGCCTTTATTGACAATTATTTAGTACCTTAAAATACCCTCTTGCTTGCTGGATAACGGAAGCCCACTGCACACTATCAGGTGGTCACTTGTGACGGATAAATTATCCTGGCCGGATCACGCGGCCTGCGCTTTGGCAACGACATGTTATAGCGGATATTCCCCAATCGCGCCGGGAACCGTGGGTGCTGCCCTGGCTGCGCTCGGCCTCTGGTTTTTTAAGATGGACCAGCGCGTGCCGCTGCTGGCCGTCACGCTGCTGTGCGGGCTGGCCGGCGTCTGGGCTTCCAGTCGCGCGGAGAGGCGCTGGGGCGAGGATCCCGGGCGGGTCAACTGGGACGAGGTGGTGGGCATGATGTTGTCCCTGCTCTTCCTGCCCCGCACCCTGACGGTCTTTATACTCGCCTTTCTGGCGTTTCGTTTTTTCGATATTCTCAAACCCGTGCCGGTGAGCACGGCGGAGCGCTTGCCGCGCGGCTGGGGCATTATGGCCGACGATATCATGGCGGGCCTCTATGCCAACCTGCTGGTGCAGGTGCTGGTGCGTCTTGGGCTGGGTAAAGGGTGACCGCATGCTGTGTATCGAGATAATCTCTATCGGCGATGAGCTGCTCATCGGCCAGACCATCAATACCAATGCCGCCTGGATCGGCCAGGAGCTGCTCGAAGTCGGGCAGGGCGTCTCCCGTGTGACCACGGTCGGGGACGATCTGGCGCAGATCACCGCTGCCTTGGCGGAGGCTGAAGCGCGTGCCGACTATATCCTCGTCACCGGCGGGCTGGGACCGACCAATGACGACATCACGCGCACCGCGGTCTGCGACTATTTTGGGGTGGGACTGATCCGTGATGAGGCGCTGCTCGACCATATTCGCGCGCTATTCGAGCGCCGCCATCTGCCCATGGCGCGGGTCAATGAAGACCAGGCCCTGGTGCCGGAATCGGCACAGCTGATCCACAACGATCGCGGCACCGCTCCCGGCTATCGCTTGATGCGTGCCGGCAAGCGGTTCTATTTCATGCCCGGGGTGCCGTACGAGATGCAGGCGATGATGAAGGGCAGCATCCTGCCCGAGCTGCAGGCAGCGAATACCGGGGAGATTCTCCTGACCCATCATATCGCCACCATCGGCATCGCCGAAAGCACGCTCTACGAGCGGATCGGGGATATCGCGGCGATCGAAACCCTGGCGCGCATTGCTTTTCTGCCCAGCCCCTTCGGGGTGCGCATCCGCCTCAATGCTGCCGGCGCGACCACCGAAGCCGCGCGCCAGCGGCTGGAGGAGGCCGCTGCTCGGGTGCGCCGGAACATTCAGCCCTGGATCTTTGCCGAGCGCAACATCACCCTCGAGGCGGCCCTGGGCGAGGAGCTGGTGGCGCGTCAGGAGCGGCTGGCAGTGGCCGAGTCGTGCACCGGCGGCTTGATCGCCAACCGCCTGACCAACATTGCGGGAAGCTCGCGATTCTTCGAACGCGGGGTGGTCTCCTACAGCAACGCCGCCAAGATCGCCCTGCTCGGGGTTCCCGAGCCTCTGATCGCCCGGCATGGTGCGGTCAGCGCTGCCGTCGCCGAGGCCATGGCGGTCGGCATCCGGCGGATCAGCAGCACCGAGCACGGCCTGGGGATCACCGGCATCGCCGGACCGGACGGGGGAAGCGCAGCGAAACCGGTCGGCCTGGTCTTCGTCGGCTATGCCGGCCAGAGCGGCACAACCGTGGAGGAGCACCATGTCATTTCCGGCGATCGGCTGATCAACAAGGAACGTTTCGCCGCGCTCGCGCTCAATTTGCTGCGAAAACAATTGTTCCATATTCAGGTTTGATGGCAACCCTGCGCACATTCATCTGCATCGAGCTGCCCGTGGAGATCCGCACCGAGCTGGCGGCCTTGCAAAACCGCCTCAAGGCGCCGGGAAGTGGCGTAAGCTGGACCCATCCGGAGGGGATTCATCTGACGCTCAAATTTCTCGGCGATGTCGAAGCTGTGCAGATGGAGGCGATTGCCGGGGCGGTTGCACGCGCCTGCCAGGGCACCGCGGCGTTCAAGATCACCGTCAGCGGCACCGGCGCATTTCCCCAACTGGCGCGCCCGCGCGTGCTCTGGGTTGGCATCGAGGAGAGATCGGGCCAGCTGAACAGGGTACAGGCACAGATCGAATCGGAACTGTCCGCGCTGGGCTATCCGCGCGAAGCGCGGCGATTCTCGCCCCATTTGACCCTGGGACGAGTGAAATCGCCGGAGGCGGTGCAGGGCATTTGCCGGGAGATGCAGGCGCAGGGCTTCGCGCCGGTGCACTTTATCGCGGACAGCGTGGTTGTCATGCGCAGTGATTTAAGACCGGATGGCGCTCTTTATACGCCGTTAAAAAGAATCGAACTATAATCAGCAGGTACCCTTATGCCAGAAGAGAGAGAAGAAAAGCGCAAGGCGCTTGAGCTGGCCATGACCCAGATTGACAGGCAGTATGGCAAGGGGTCGATCATGTGGCTGGGTGAAGACAAGAAAGTAGCCATAGACGTGATCTCCACGGGCTCGATTTCGCTGGATGCCGCGCTTGGGGTGGGCGGGGTGCCGCGCGGCCGGATCATCGAAATTTTCGGCCCGGAATCCTCGGGCAAGACGACGCTGGCCCTGCACGTCATCGCTGAAGCGCAGAAGACCGGCGGTCTGGCGGCGTTTGTCGATGCCGAACACGCCCTGGATGCCCATTATGCCAATCTCCTGGGGGTCGATACGGAAAACCTCCTCATCTCCCAGCCCGACACCGGCGAGCAGGCGCTCGAAATCACCGAAACCCTGGTGCGCAGCGGTGCCCTGGATGTCGTGGTGATCGACTCGGTTGCGGCTCTGGTGCCGCGGGCGGAGATCGAGGGCGAGATGGGAGATGCCCAGATGGGTTTGCAGGCCCGCCTGATGTCGCAGGCGATGCGCAAGCTCACGGCGGCGATCAGCAAATCCAAGACCTGCGTGGTTTTCATCAACCAGATCCGCGAAAAGATCGGCGTCATGTTTGGCAGCCCGGAGACCACGACCGGCGGCCGCGCCCTCAAGTTCTACTCCTCCGTCCGCCTCGATATCCGCCGGACGGCCTCGATCAAGGAGGGCGAAAACGTCATCGGTAACCGCACCAAGGTCAAGGTGGTCAAGAACAAGGTTGCACCGCCCTTCCGCGAGGCCGAATTCGATATCATCTATGGTCAGGGCATCTCCAGGATCGGCGATCTGCTCGACCTGGCCGTCAACATGAACATCGTCGAGAAGAGCGGCACCTGGTTCTCCTACAAGGAGGAACGCCTCGGTCAGGGCCGCGAGAATGTGCGCCGCTATCTCGACCAGAATCCCGAGCTGATGCAGACCATCGAGAAACGGGTGCGCGAGACCCTCGGCCTGATTCCGAGCAAGGAAGCGGAGAAGAGCGAAGCCTAGGGCCCGGGCCTTGCGGGAGCATGATCCATGGCTGAGAAGCGCACCGTCACCGCCATCGAGATGCAGAAAAAGAAGGTCGATCGCATTTCGGTCTTTCTCGATGGCGAGTTCGCCTTCGGGCTGCACCAGGACGTCCTGCTCGAATGTGGCATTGCCAAAGGCGACGAGCTGACCGCGGAGCGGATCGAGGCGATCCTGGCCCTTGAGGAGCGACGGCGCGCCAAGGAAAAGGCGCTGCGGCTGCTTTCCGTTCGCAGCCGCAGCCGCAAGGAGCTGACCGACCGGCTGAATCAAGCCCATTATACGCCAGCCGCGGTGGAATCGGCACTGGCGGAGATGGAACGACTCGGCTTTCTCGACGATGCCGGGTTTGCCAAAATGTGGGGCCGCAATCGCACCGCGACGCGCCCCGCCGGTGCATTCCTGTTACGCCAGGAGTTGCGCCATAAGGGTCTGAGCGACGCGGAGGTCGAACAGGGTCTCCAGGCGGCCTTCCAGGAGCAAAGCGAGGCGGAGGTCGCCCGCGCCCTGGCGGTCCGCCGCAAAAAAATCCTCGCCTCGCTGCCCGAAAAAAAGGCGCAAAAACGCCTGCAGGATTTTCTGCTGCGCCGGGGCTTCAGCTGGGAGATCGTGAGCACGCTGCTGGGGGAGTGGGAGAGCCTTTAGCGAGAAATTTTCTTCCGCACTCTCAAGTTGTATAAGTAACTATGGATAACGTCTCCGGGCCCGGGCTCGGGGCAAGTTGACGACGATTGACAAGGGACCACTCCATTTGATGACTTCACAGGAAATCCGGGCCAGTTTTCTCGATTTTTTCAAGAGCAAGCAGCATCACATCGTCCCGAGCGCGCCCGTGGTGCCGCAGGAAGATCCCACCCTGCTTTTCACCAACGCCGGGATGAACCAGTTCAAGGACATTTTTCTCGGCCTGAGACAGCGGCCGTGGCCGCGTGTCGCCGATTCGCAGAAATGTATCCGGGTTTCGGGCAAGCACAATGACCTGGAAGAGGTCGGCCGCGACACCTATCATCATACCTTTTTCGAGATGCTCGGCAACTGGTCGTTCGGCGATTATTTCAAGGCGGAAGCGATCGAGTGGGCCTGGGAGCTGCTGACGGAGGTGTGGCATTTGCCCGCGGAGCGGCTCTACGCCACCGTCTTCGCCGGTGATGCGCAGGATCATGTGCCGGGGGATGAAGAGGCGGCGGAATACTGGGCCAGCCGCACCAGCATCGATCCGGGCCACATTCTTCGCTTCGGCAAGAAGGATAATTTCTGGGAGATGGGCGACACCGGTCCCTGCGGCCCCTGCTCGGAGATTCACATTGATCGCGGCGAGGGATTCTGCACCAACACCACGCCCGGCCACGTTTGCGCCGTCAACAGCGGCTGCGCGCGTTTCATCGAGCTGTGGAACCTGGTCTTCATTCAGTATAATCGCGACGACAAGGGCGTGCTTTTCCCCCTGCCTGCCAGGCATGTCGACACCGGCGCCGGATTTGAACGGGTGGTGGCGGTGCTGCAGAACAAGCGCTCCAATTATGACATCGATCTCTTCGCCCCGATCATCGCCGAGATCTCCCGGATCACCGGTACATCCTACAGCGATGGCGAAGAGGGGGTGGCATTCCGGGTTCTTTGCGATCATATCCGTGCGCTTTCCTTTGCCATCGCCGATGGCGCGATTCCCGGCAATGAAGGCCGGGGCTATGTGCTGCGCCGGGTGCTGCGCCGCGCCGCCCGCTTTGGGCGCACCCTTGGAATGCATGAGCCCTTTATCTACAAGCTGGTACAGCCGCTCGCCGGATCGATGGGCGATGCCTACCCGGAGCTGCGCGAGCGTCTGCCGCACATCGAACGGGTCATCCGCTCCGAAGAAGAGAGTTTTGGCCGGACCCTGGACCGGGGTATTGAAATTTTCGAGGAAAAGGCGGCAGCGAGCACCGCGGGGCTCCTCTCCGGCAAGGACGCCTTTCTGCTGCACGATACCTATGGATTTCCCCTCGACCTGACCCAGTTGATGGCCCAGGAGAAGGGTCTTGCCGTCGATGTGGCGGGTTTTGATGCGGCAATGGAAGAGCAGCGGCAGCGCTCGGCGCGCAGCCGCGACGCCAGCTATGCCACGATCGCCGTCGACGGCGGCATGGGCGAGGATTCCCGTTTCATGGGCTATTTGCTCGATCAACTCGAGACCGATCTGGTTCATTACGAGCCCGGGCGGATCGTTCTGAAGGAGAGCCCCTTTTATGCCGAATCGGGCGGCCAGGTCGGTGACTGCGGCGAGATCGGCAATGCCTATTTTCAATTCAAGGTTGAAACGACCAAAAATGTCGGCGCCCACATTGTGCATTTCGGCCAGTTGACGGCCGGGACCGCACCCGCCCCCGGCGATCGCGTGCTGGCGAAAATCAATGTGGAAAAGCGCCGGGCGACCGAACGCAATCATACCGTGACGCATCTGGTCCACCACGCGTTGCGCACCGTGCTGGGCGAACACGTCCATCAGGCCGGATCGCTGGTGGGGCCGGACTATATGCGCTTCGATTTCACCCACTTTGAAAAACCGGATGACGAGCAACTGCAGGCTATCGCCAGGATCGTCAATGCGGAGATCCTGCGCAACCGCCCGGTCCGCTGGCAGGTGATGCCGATCGACGAGGCGAAAGCCCTTGGCGCGATGGCCCTTTTCGGTGAAAAATATGGCGATCAGGTGCGCATGGTCGAGGTGGAGGAATTCTCGCGCGAATTGTGCGGCGGCACTCATGTGCACGCCACGGGCGAGATCGGCCTCTTTGTCACGCGCAGCGAGTCGGCCATCGCCGCCGGTGTGCGGCGGCTCGAATGCCTCACCGGCCAGGCGGCGCTAGAGTGGCTGCTCGAGCGCACCGCGGCCGTCTCCCGCAGCAGCGCCCTACTCGGCTGCCGCGAGGAGGAGGTGCCGGAACGGATCGAACGGCTGCTGCAAGAGCGCAAGAGCCTCGAAGGCGAACTGCGCAAGCTGCGCCAGGTCAGTTCCCGGGATAGCATTGCCGGGCTGGTGCAGGGCGCCCGGGAGGTCGCCGGCATCCGCCTGGTGGCCGCGCGGATCGATGCGGCCGGTATCGAGGAGTTGAAACAGGCCGCCGACCAGCTGCGGGAGCTGTTGCAGAGCGGAGTGGGTATCCTGGCAGCGGCGATGGGCGACAAGGTGCAATTCGTGTGTGTCGTCACCCACGATCTCATCGAAACGCGCAAGCTCAAGGCGGGCGATCTGGTCCGCGAGATCGCCGCAGCCGCCGGTGGCAGCGGCGGCGGTAGTCCTCATATGGCCCTGGCCGGCGCCAGGGATCCCGGCCGGATCGATGCCGCGCTGGAACAGGCGCCGGCGATTCTCACGGGATTGTTGAGCAGGCTGGAAGCTGGAAAAAACAAGGATTGATGCGGGTTATCAACGAATATGAGGTAGTCTGTGAAGGTTTACGAGCGGCTTCTGCAGATCAAGGAAAAGCGGGGCGCTGGATATCTGGTGTTGATCGATCCGGACAAGCAGAGCATGCAGGAGGCGATCGATCTGGCCCGCACCTGCGAAGCGACCGGAGTGGATGGCCTGCTTCTCGGTGGCAGCCTGATGTTCACCCATATTTTTGAGGATCTGATCAAGGGCATCAAGGCGGCATGCTCTCTGCCGCTGATCATCTTACCCGGCAGCACGCGACAACTTTCCCCCTACGCCGATGCCATCCTTTATCTCTCCCTGATCAGCGGCCGCAATGCCTATTACATCATCGGCGATCAGGTACTGGCTGCGCCCATCATCCGCTCCATGCAGCTCGAGGCCGTCGCCACCGCCTATATGCTGATCGAATCGGGAAATATAACCTCCGCGCAATTTCTCAGCGATACGCGTCCGATTCCGCGCGAAAAGCCGGATATCACCGTGGCGCATGGCATGGCGGCGGAGCTGCTCGGCATGCGCATGATCTATCTCGAGGCCGGCAGCGGCGCCCACCTCTCGGTGCCGGAAGAGCATATCGCCGGGCTGGCGCGGCATGTCGCGCTGCCGATCATCGTCGGCGGTGGCATTTGCAGCCCCGAAGAGGCTGCGCGCAAGGTGGCGGCCGGCGCCAGTTTTATTGTGACGGGCAATATTATTGAAAAGAATCGCGATCGGGCCCTGATCCAGGCCTTCGCGGAGGCGATACATCGCAAGTGATCTGAAGGGCGGCTGGGACGATATGGGATTGGTGGATACACATGCGCATCTGTTGCCCTTTTGGGATGATGGCGCGGATTCCTGGGACACGGCGTTGGAGATGCTGCGCATGGCGGAAGCGGACGGTATCGAAGCGGTCGTCTGCACGCCGCATATTCTCTCGCCCAAGGATATGGATCATGAAGAGGCGCTGTGGATGCGCCACCGCGAATTGACCGAGCGCGCCGCGGCGGCCGGCTTGCGGCTGACGATCCATATGGGCTGCGAATTGTTCGCCCATCCCGGCCTCGATCTGACGCGAAAAATCGCCACGCCCGCCCAGAATGGCCGCTATTTTCTCGTCGAGTTCCCGATGGGCTCGATGCCCGATTTTGTCCTGAAAGGTTTTTTTACCCAGCTGGGCGCGGAGCATACCGCGGTCATCGCGCATCCGGAACGCTACGTCCGCATCCTGCAAAACCCGCTGGAGGCCCTGACCCTGGTGGAGAAGGGGGCGCTGCTGCAAGTGAATGCCGGCAGCCTGTTGGGCGTTTTTGGTGGCGCGGTCAAGGAGACCGCCTTGAAGCTGCTGGATGCCGGATTGGTTCATCTGATCGCATCAGATGCCCACGATCTCAAGATGCGGCCGCTGCGGCTGCAAGCGGCCTATGCGGCGGTCGCCGAGCGCTGCGGGGGAGAGATCGCGCAGCGTCTTTTCGCCGACAATCCCGCGCGGATCCTCCGCGGCGAACAAGTCCAGGCCGATCCGCCGCGGCCGATCGCCAGCACGCCCAAACCAGGCTTCTGGCAGCGCTGGCGGCCAGGAAAAAAATAACCGGGAGCATCATGGACAGGCTGCAATTTATCGAATCCCAGCTGCAGGCGAGTGAGACGCTTTTTTCTGCCCTCCGTCGTGAAATGGGGCCGGCCATTCAGCGGGGCGCTGAGATGATGATCGCGGTTCTGCAGCGCGGCAACAAGATCCTCGTCTGCGGTAATGGCGGCAGCGCCGCCGATGCCCAGCATTTTGCCGCCGAGCTGGTCGGGCGGCTGCAGCGCGACCGCAAGGCGCTGCCGGCGATCGCCCTGACGGCCGACATTGCCAATCTGACCGCCATCGGCAATGACTATGGATTCGACCAGATTTTCCGCCGCCAGGTCGAGGCCCTCGGCGTAGCGGGGGATCTGCTGGTCACCATCAGCACCAGCGGCAATTCGCCCAACATCCTCGAGGCGATCGCTGCGGCGCAGCAGCAGGGCGTCCAGGTCCTCGCTCTGGCGGGCCGAGGCGGCGGCCGGATGTCTGAACTGGCGGACCATGCCCTGGTCATGCCGGACCGCACCTCCATGCATATTCAGGAGGGACACATCGCCATCATTCACATCTGGTGCGCGTTGATTGAAGATATCCTGTTCCCTCCCGCAACCTCATCGTGAGTTGTATAGCGATTGAATTTTCTTAATTCTGCCATATTGATGGGGCTGGCCGCTGCCGCTCTGCCCATCCTCATCCACCTCTTCACCCGGGCCAAGGCCAAACCGATTCCCTTCAGCTCACTGCGATTTCTCAAACAGCTGCAGAACCAGCAGATCCGCCGCGTCAAAATCCGTCAGATCCTGCTGCTGCTGTTGCGCACCCTGGCCGTGCTATGTCTCGTGCTCGCCTTCGCTCGCCCCACCTGCCGGAGCCGCGCCGGTGCCGACACCCGGTCGCGGACCAGCGCGGTGATCCTCCTGGACAACTCGGTCAGCATGGCGGTTGCCGAGGGGGGACGGACCCTGCTGGAGACGGCGCAAAATACCGTCGGAACCATCCTCGCACAGATGCAGCCGGGCGACGAGATCTATCTCGCTGCGGTCACCGATACCGTCCGTCCGGAATACCGGCGGGCCTTCCATGATTTCGACGCGCTGCAGCATCAGGTGCACGCCACCGGACTCCAGTACACGGAAACGCGAATCTCGGCCGGCCTGCGCTTCGCCCGGAACCTGCTCGCCACCTCCCATAACGCCAACCGGGAGATCTATCTGATCTCCGATATGCAGGCCAACGGTTTTACCCTGGACTCGCTGCCGCGCCCACCGCTGGCGCTACGCCAGTTTGCCCTCCCCATTCAGGCCGCCCATCCTGCCAACCTGGCGATCACCGGGGTCACCCTCCGCTCAGCCATCCTTGAGGTCGGCAAGAGCATTGAGATCGAGGTGGCGCTCGCCAATACCGGAAAAGACCCGTGCCGCAACAAACTGGTGCAGCTCTTCCTGCACGGGCAGCGGGTGGCGCAGCGGACCGTCTCACTCGAACCGGGAACGACCGCTCTCGAGCCCTTTCATTTCATCCTCGACCGCAGCGGCTGGCTGGACGGCTGGGTGCAGCTTGAGGATGACGCCCTGCTGCAGGATAATCTGCGTTACTTTTCCCTCCAGGTCCCCGAGCGCCTGGATATCGGATTGATCGCCGCGCCCTCACGCGGCGGGGAATTGCTGGAGCTGGCGCTGCGTTCCGCTGCCGATTCCTCCAGCATGCTCCGGATCGCCACGGTGCCGCCGGAGCGGGCGGGCGGCCTGCAGCTGGACTCCCTGCAGCTCGTGGTGCTCTACGATGTGGAGCGGCTGCCCGATGCCGCGGCCGGCAACCTGGCGGCCTGGCGCGACCGGGGCGGCAGCCTGCTGGTCGTTCTCGGCGGCAGGACCGATATCCCCTGGTACAACCAGCGTCTGGCCCCGGCACTGCACCTGCCGCCGGTGATCGGGCAGCTGGGTCAGGGCGGCAGCTTCTCGCTCGGCCGTATCGATGCACGCCACCCCGTTTTCAGTGGAATTTTCGAAGGCAAGGAGCTCCATTTTGTCCGGCCGCAGTTCACCCGCGCCCTGCGCCTTGCCCCGGCCGGAGAGGAAAATGTCCTGATGGCCTACAGCAACGGCGATCCCTATCTGCTCGAGGCGCGCGGCGATCGCGGCACGGTGCTGCTCTTCTCCGCCGGCTTTGCACTGGAGGAGAGCGATATGGCCTTTCGGACCCTCTTTGCGCCGCTGCTGCACCGGAGCCTGCGCTATCTGGCGTCGTACGCGCAAAATCCGGACAGCGGCGCCGACGCGGGCGATCTGCTGCGCTGGCGGGCGCCGGCGGGCAGCCTGCAGAGCCGCCTCGAGATCTCCGGCCCGGAGGGTCGCCGCGATACCGTGCACCCGGTGGTCACGCCTTCGGGCCCCTGGATTGAGTATGGCGAGACCGCGCTGCCGGGCATCTATCGTCTGCAGGCCGATGGCAAAACCCTGATGATCTGGACGGTGAATATTCCCGCCGCCGAGCTGAATCTCAAACCGGCGGTGGCGGCGCAGGTGGCGGCATCGCACCACCTCGTCTGGGTGGAGGATCCTGCCGCTCTGGCCCGGATCGTCCGCCAGGAACGGATCGGCCGGGAATATTGGCGCGAATTCCTGATCGCCGCTCTCGGCCTGCTGCTGCTGGAGATGGCGCTGTATCGGGAAAAAAGCGGGCGCACACCGGAGGAGTAAGTGGAAATCTTGCTGAATAACACCAGAACAGAACCCGTGGTCCGGGAGCGCGCTATTCTCGTCGGCTTGATCACCCGGGAGACCCCCTCCTGGCGCGTCGAGGATTATCTGGATGAACTCGAGCTGCTGGCGGACACGGCCGGGGCCGAGGTGATCGAACGGCTGGTGCAGGAACGCGACCGCCGTGATCCAGCCTTCATGATCGGCCGGGGCAAGGCCGAGGAGCTGGCGCAGTTGGCCCGCTACCAGGACGCCGATCTCATCGTTTTCGACGATGATCTCACCCCGACACAGGCGAAAAACATCGAAAAGCTGTGCGGCGTCAAGATCCTCGATCGCAGCGGCCTGATCCTCGATATCTTCGCCAAGCATGCCCGCACTCGCGAAGCCCGCACCCAGGTCGAATTGGCCCAGCTCAAATATCTGGCCCCGCGTCTTGCCGGACAGTGGCGCCACCTCGAACGCCAGGTCGGCGGCATCGGCGTGCGCGGCCCCGGCGAAACCCAGCTCGAGGTCGATCGCCGCCTGATCCGTAAACGCGTCGGCTTGCTCGAAAAGGAGCTGGAGCGGATCGCCGCGCAGCGCGAAATCCGCCGCAAAAACCGCCGCGACCTTTTCAAGGCCGCCCTTGTCGGCTACACCAATGCCGGCAAGTCCACCCTCCTCAACGCGCTTACGGATGCCGGCGTGCTCGTCGAGGACCGCCTCTTTGCCACGCTCGATGCCACGGTGCGCAGCCTCCAGCTTGAGGCGCGCCGCCAGATCCTGCTGATCGATACGGTCGGATTCATCCGCAAACTGCCGCATCACCTGATCGCCTCCTTCAAAAGCACCCTCGAAGAGTCCGCCGATGCCGATCTGCTCCTGCATGTCATCGACCTGACCCATCCGAACTATGCCGAGCAGATTTCCGCCGTAGAGAAGGTGCTCAAGGAGCTGCATCTCGAAGGACGGCCGGTCCTCAAGGTCTTTAACAAGATCGACCTCTTTCAGCAGCCGGGGGTGATCGCGCGTTTGCGCGAATCGGAGAAGCCCTGCGTTTTTATCTCCGCGGCGCGCGGGATCGGCTTGACGCAGCTGGTCACCCGGCTCGGCGAGTACGCTGCGGCGGCCTTTGTCACCGAAACGCTGGCGCTGCCCCTCAGCCAGGCGGCGCAGGTGGCCCGATTGTATGAGGTGGTGGAGGTGTTGAATGCGCGATATGATGAAAGCGGTGTGGAGGTAGAGATCCGCTTTCCCCGCAACAACGAGCTGCGCGTGCGCAGCCAGCTCGCCCGAATTATTGCCGTGGAGGGCAAAGATGCGTCCGCGCAATAACACCACCGCCCTGTTTATCCTCCTTTTGCTTGCGGCCGTGACGCTGCCGGGCCTGGCGGAGGAGCGCATCCGCGGCACCAACCGCCATTACCGTGAGGGGGACTGGACAACCTGGTCCTCGCTGCGGTATATCCGGCAGCTCTGCGTCGCTCCGGACCGCATCTATTTTGCCACCACCGGGGGGATCGGCTGCTATAATCCCCTCAGCCAGCGGTGGGAGACACCGCAGACGGTCAGCAGCGGTCTTGCCAGCGCCGACATCGATCTGGTCGCTTTTGATGAGAACAGCGGCTTCCTCTGGTGCGTGCAGCAGGAGGGCCTCAGCTATCTGGGTCCGGCCAGCCGGATCTGGACCAATCTCTTTTATGATGAACTTGGATTTCATTTTGAAGAACGCGCGGTCGCGCTTGGTTTTGGCAGCGACCATTTTCTCTACGGGATCACCAGCGCCGGCCGCGCGTTCGCCTCGTATGGAACCAGCGGCTCCCTGGAATGGGATCGCAGCCCCGGCGCCGAGGTGACGGTCCAATGGTACCGCCGAACGGCCGCGCCGGAACCGCCGCTGCCGCATCTTTTCGTCCCCCCAGGCTATTTCTATGATGATCAGGCGCGCGCGATCACCGATCTCCATAACCGGAGGTTTCCGCTGACCTTCTGGCAGCAGGATTCCTGGAATTCACTCTGGGTGGCCACCTGGGGGCTGGGGGCTGCCCGCGTCGACCTGCTCACCGGGCGCTATCAGCCCCTGCCGTACGGGCTGTGGGACGATGCGGTGGCCGCCATGGCTTGGGATCAGGAGACCCTGTGGGTGGGCGGCGATCAAAACCTCCAGGGGTTCGGCGGCATGACCCGCTGGCAAGTGGACCGCAGCGATCCGGAGTTCATCGAACCGCGCTACCTGACCGGCTTTGGCGATGACCGCATCACCGCCATGGCTTTCGATTCCCGGTATCTCTGGTTCGGCACGCGCAACGGCCTGACCCGCTATGATCAGCAACACGACAGCTGGCGCACCCTCGGCCAGGCGGAACATCTGCCCGATGCGCGCATCACGCACCTGTGCATGGATCAGGAGTATCTCTGGATCGCCACCGCATCCGGACTGGCGCGCCTCCGCACCTTCGCGCTGGGGAAAAAGGACTCGCTCGCGATCGATCAGATCGATCTCCGCCGCCTCGGGTCACTGCGTATCTCCTTTCTGGCGCCCCAGGGGGATACCCTCTGGGTGGGCACGGAGACCGGGCTGTACGGTTATAACACCCGGACGGACAGTGGCTTTTTCTACAGTGAAGGCTTTTTCCCTGTGCAGCAGCCGATCGACGCTGTCGCCTGCTGGGGCGATGAGGTCTGGTTCGGGACCGCGGCGGGCATCGCCGGATTCAACACCAGAACCGGGACCTGGTTCGCGCCGCCGGCCCAGCGTCTCGAATCCGCCGGCACTATCCACTGGATGGAGGCGGATGAGGCCTCGGTTTGGGTGGCGAGCAACCAAGGCGTCCTCCGCTACGACCGGGCCGGCTTGCGCTGGATCCAGTATGGCCGGGAGGATGGTCTGCCCGACCCGGAGGTTCTGACCCTGATGCGCGAAGGCGACCATATCTGGTTCGGCACCCCCCGCGGATTGACGCTTTTTTACTGGAACGCACCTTACCGGATCGATTGACGATGCACTATCAGGAGGCGGAAACTTTCCTTCTGCAAAGGGAGCTGTTCGGCTGGAAGCTGGGTCTCGAACGCATGCGCACCTTTCTCGACGAACTCGGCCGGCCGCACGAGCAGTTGGCCATGATCCATATCGCCGGCACCAACGGCAAGGGATCGGTCACGGCCATGCTGGACAGCATCCTCCGCGAAAGCGGCTTGAAGTGCGGCATGTACACATCGCCGCATCTGCAGAGCCTGCGCGAGAGGATCCGCGTCGCGGGCCGCTGGATCGACGAAAGCGAGGTCGTCCGCCTGGTGGAGCGCTGGCGCCCCGTCATCGTGGGATTGGAGTGCACCTTTTTCGAGACCATGACCGGCCTGGCCTTCCGTCATTTTGCCGATGCCGGAGTGGAGGCCGCCGTCATCGAGGTCGGATTGGGCGGCCGTCTCGATGCGACCAACGTCATCACCCCGCTGATTTCGATCATTACCAATATCAGCTTTGATCACATGGATCATCTTGGCACCACCCTGGCTGCCATTGCGGCGGAGAAGGCGGGGATCATCAAACCCGGTGTACCCTGCCTGATCGGCGCGCTGCCGGCCGAGCCGGAGGGGGTCATAGCACAGCGCGCAGCCGAGCTGGGCAGTCCGCTGATCAAGTCCGCGCAGCAGGTGACGGTGCGCGATCTGCGGCTCCGGGCCGAGGGCTCGCAGTTCAATGCCAGCGCGGGCGCCGAATACCCCGGCGTGCTTCTGCCGTTGCCCGGTCCGCATCAGGTTGGCAACGCCGAAATCGCCCTGTGTGCGGCGGAGTATCTCGCCGGCAAGGGGCTGATCCCCGCGCCGCCGCCGCTGCAGCGCGGCCTTGCCGGTGTGCGCTGGGCGGGCCGCTTTGAACCGGTCTGCGACAAGCCGCTCGTCCTCATCGATGTGGCTCACAATCCCGGCGGCTTTGCGCAGCAGAACTGGATGTGGCGCCACTTTTATCCCGGCCGGCCCAAGGCCCTGGTGCTGGGATTGGTCAAGGAGAAAGATCTCAGCGGCGTGATTCACGAACTGCCGCCCGATATTGAACATATTTTCGCCGTTCCGGCGCCCACGCATCGTGGCCTGCCGGTGGGGGAGCTGGCGGCGGCGCTGCGGGAGGCGCGGCTGCCGGTGAGCGAATGTGCGGATGTGGCGGTCGGCGTCGAGGCGGCATTGGCCTGGGCGGCGGGCGATGCAACCCGGGTGGTGTGCATCACCGGCTCCCATTATACCGTCGGTGCCGCGCTGGACAGAATAAAGAGCTTGACAAAGTGATGAAACTTTAATACATTAAGAAGGATTCAATCCTGCTTTGCCCCATGTTAACACACCCTGATCTTCAATTTGCCTCATTCATAGAGCGCGTCCAAATCCTTGGCATGAGCATTCTTCCTCTATACAAACGCATTTCGGGAGCTAAATCTTGGCGAGCGTCCAGCTGCACCAGGTAAGCAAGATCTTTGAGCATCAGGTCAAGGCTGTAGATGCGGTCGATATCGACATCAAAGACAAGGAATTCATCGTTCTGGTTGGCCCTTCGGGCTGTGGCAAATCGACGACATTGCGCATGATCGCCGGACTGGAAGAGATCAGCGCCGGTGAGATCCGCATCGGTGACCGGGTCGTGAATGAGGTGCCGCCCAAGGACCGGGACATCGCCATGGTCTTCCAGAATTATGCGCTTTACCCGCACATGACGGTCTTTGAGAACATGGCCTTCGGGTTGAAGCTGCGCAAATATCCCCGGGAAGAGATCAGCCGCCGCGTCAAGGAGGCGGCTGACATTCTCAGCATCGAGGATCTCCTTGATCGCAAACCCAAACAGCTTTCCGGAGGCCAGCGGCAGAGGGTTGCCGTCGGCCGCGCCATCGTGCGCAAACCGCAGGTTTTCCTGTTTGATGAGCCTCTTTCCAATCTCGACGCCAAGCTGCGCGTGCAGATGCGCACCGAAATTTCCAAATTGCATACCCGCCTGGAAACGACGATGATCTATGTCACCCATGACCAGGTTGAGGCCATGACCATGGGGGATCGTATCGTCGTGATGAAGGACGGCCGTGTGCAGCAGATCGATACGCCGTTGAATCTCTACGATGCCCCGGTCAACAAATTTGTTGCCGGTTTCATCGGCTCGCCGGCGATGAATTTTATTACGGGAGAGATTATCCGGGAGAATGGACTCTGGTTCAAGGCGAGCGGAATGCAATTGCGCCTGCCCGATGACCGGAATGCACATCTCGAGCCGTACCTCGGCCAGCGTCTCATCCTGGGCATCCGGCCGGAGGATCTGAGCGAGTACGATTCGGCGGTGGCTCCCGTGCCGGAGCGGAGCGCCCCCTGCCGCGTCGAAGTGGTGGAGCCGATGGGCAACGAGATCATCGTCTACCTGGCTAACGGTCCGGACACCCTGGTGGCGCGGATGAATGTGCAATCGCGTCCAGTTGTGCGCTCGGAATACCGGGTGTTGTTTGACATGGACAAGGCGCATTTCTTTCTGGCGGAAAACGAAGCGGCTATCCTCTGATCCTTCCCTGAAATGCCCTTCCGGTTTCCTCTCTCCCTGTCCAGTGTGATTTCCTGCTGTGCTGGTATCTGTCCGGTGGTGGGGTGGTGCTTCCCCGGGGCTGCCAATAGATCAAAGCCACAACGCATGGTTTGCTACCCTGGCACGGTTCGTGCCGCTGAATCCCCAATGCTGAACACCGCAATCAAAGATCCTACGTCATACTACTTATCAAGAGGTTCCAATGGATATTGCTGAACTTAAAGCGCGGAAAATCGCCGAGCTGAACAAGCTGGCCCAGGACATGGGCGTCACCGGCTGTACCGGCCTGCGCAAATCGGAATTGATCTTCAAGATTCTCGAGGAGCAGACCAAAAAGGAGGGACTCATCTTCGCCGAAGGGGTCCTCGAAGTCCTGCCGGATGGCTATGGCTTTCTGCGCTCCCCCGACTTTAACTATCTGCCCGGGCCGGATGACATCTATGTCTCTCCCTCGCAGATCAAACGCTTCGGCCTCCGCACCGGCGATACCGTCTCCGGCCAGATCCGGCCTCCCAAGGAGAACGAGCGCTTTTTTGCCCTGCTCAAGGTCGAGGCGGTCAATTTTGAAAATCCGGAAGAGGCCAAGAACATCATCCTCTTCGACAACCTCACGCCGCTCTACCCGCATGAACGCATCGAGCTGGAGACCACGGCGGGCGAGATGTCCATGCGCATTATGAACCTGCTCACCCCCATCGGCAAGGGCCAGCGCGGTCTGATCGTCGCCCAGCCCAAAACCGGTAAAACCACCCTGCTGCAAAAGATCGCCAACTCCATCACCACCAATCATCCCGAAATGAAGCTCATCGTCCTGCTCATCGACGAACGCCCGGAGGAAGTGACCGATATGGAACGTTCGGTCAAGGCGGAGGTGATCAGCTCGACCTTTGATGAACCGGCCGAGCGCCACGTGCAGGTCTCCGATATGGTCCTCGAAAAGGCCAAGCGCCTGACCGAATACGGCCAGGATGTCTGCATTCTCCTCGACAGCATCACCCGCCTCGCCCGCGCCCACAACGCCGTGGTGCCGCACAGCGGCAAAATCCTCTCCGGCGGTGTCGATGCCAACGCCCTCCACCGCCCGAAACGCTTTTTCGGCGCCGCCCGCAATATCGAAGAGGGCGGCAGCCTGACCATCATCGCCACCGCCCTGATCGATACCGGCAGCCGCATGGACGAGGTGATCTTTGAAGAGTTCAAGGGCACCGGCAATATGGAACTGGTGCTGGACCGGCGCATCTCCGACCGCCGCATCTTCCCCTCCATCGACGTCAACCGCTCCGGCACGCGCAAGGAAGAACTCCTCCTCGGCGACCTGGAGCTGAACCGCGTCTGGATTCTGCGCAAGCTGCTGGCCGAACTGGCGCCCGTGGAAGCCATGGAGTTCCTGCTCTCCAAGATGCAGGGCACCAAATCGAATAAACAGTTTTTAGACTCCATGAATGGTTAAATAAAAGGTTTTTCTTGCTATTGATGCGCCATTTTTGTATATTTTCGATTGCAAATTTCCCCGAATTCACGAACTGGAGGATATACATTGAAAAAGGGTATTCATCCCAAATATGAAGTGAGCACGGTCTCCTGCGCCTGCGGCAATACCTTCAAGGTGCGCACCACCGTCGGTGATGAGAAACTGGATATCTGCTCCAACTGCCACCCCTTCTTCACGGGCAAGCAGAAATTGCTGGATACCGCGGGCCGCGTCGAACAATTCCGCCGCAGATACAATTTGCCGAACAAGCAATCCTAGCTTTTTTTCCCAGACATCAAACGGAAGATATCCCGCCGCTGCGACGGGACTTCCGTTTTTTTATTTTATTATCGCAAGGACGGAACGTTTTGATGAATGAACAGGAATCCCTGGCCATTGGCGGCCAGGCCATCATCGAAGGCGTGATGATGCGCGGAACCGACCGCGTCGCCATGGCGGTTCGCAAACCGGACGGCAATATCGCCCTCAAGTGCACGCCCTTCACCTCGATCGTTAAACGCTTCAAGGTGCTCAACCTGCCGATCCTGCGCGGCGGCGTGCTCCTCATCGAATCCCTGCTGCTCGGGGTCAAGGCCCTCAATTTCTCCGGCGATATCGCCATGGCCGAGGAGGAAAAAAAGACCACGCCCCGGCCGGAAAAGAGCCGCTGGAGCGGACTCTGGATGGGGCTCACCATTCTTTTTTCACTCTCCCTGGGCATCGCCTTTTTCTTTTATCTGCCGCTGGTCCTGACCGATCTGCTCGGGCTGAAAAGCGGCTGGGCCTTCAATCTTGTCGATGGCGCCATCCGCCTCATTCTCTTCCTCGGCTATATCTATCTCATTTCCCTCTGGAAAGAGATCAAGCGGGTTTTTGAGTACCACGGCGCCGAACACAAGTCGATCTTTGCCCACGAGAACAACCAGCCCCTGACTCCAGCAGGCGCCCGGCCTTTCACGACCTTCCACCCGCGCTGCGGCACGAGCTTTCTTCTGATCGTCATGGTCGTCAGCGTGCTGGTCTTCATGTTTCTCGGCAAGCCGGATTCGATCGCCGACCGCCTCATCCGCATCGCGTTTGTGCCGGTCATCGGCGGGATCAGCTATGAGCTGATCAAGCTTTCCGCCCGGGCGACGCGGTTCCGTTTCGTACGCGCCTTCATCCTGCCCGGCCTCTGGCTGCAAAAAATTACCACCAACGAGCCGGATGAGCAGCAGCTCGAGGTCGCCATGGTCGCGTTGCGCAGCGCCATCGGCGTGGATCTGCAGGCCGGGCCCTCGGCGATCGAGATGGTTTCATAAGGGAAGATGCCGTGAAAGAAAAACTGGACGCCATTGTCGCCCGCCACGAGCAGGTGCAGCAACAGCTCAGCGATCCCGAGGTGCTGGCCAGGCCGCACCTGCTGCGCGACCTCGCCAAGGAGGATGCCGACCTCTCGGAAATCGTCGGCACCTATCAGCGCTACCTCAAGGTCGAAAGGGATATCGCCGGCGACGAAAAGGTCATCCACGACAATGAAGAGCCCGAGCTGGTCGAGATGGCCCGGGCCGAACTGGAAGAGCTGCGGGGCGAACAAACCGCGCTGGAAGAAAAGCTCAAATGGCTGCTGATCCCCAAGGATCCCCAGGATGCGCGGGACGCCATCGTCGAGATCCGCGCCGGCACCGGCGGGGATGAAGCGGGCCTGTTCGCCGGGGATCTTTTCCGCATGTACCAATATTACGCCGAGCGTCAAGGTTGGCGTCTGGAGGTCATGAGCGCCAACGCCCAGGGTATCGGCGGCTTTCGCGAAGTTATTTTTTCTCTGGCCGGCAAGGATGTCTTCGGCAAGATGAAATATGAAGGCGGCGTGCACCGCGTGCAACGCGTGCCCCAGACCGAAGCAAGCGGACGCATCCATACCTCCGCCGCTTCGGTGGCGATCCTGCCCGAAGCCGAAGAGATCGATGTGGAGATCAATCCCAACGATCTGCGCATCGATGTCTTTCGCTCCTCCGGCCCCGGCGGCCAGAGCGTCAATACAACCGATTCCGCAGTGCGCGTGACCCATCTCCCCACGGGGCTGGTGGTGAGCTGCCAGGACGAAAAGTCCCAGCACAAGAACAAAGCCAAGGCGCTCAAGGTGCTGCGCGCGCGCCTCTATGATCTCGCCCTGGCGGAGGAGCAGGCCAAACTGACCGCCAAGCGCCGTTCGATGGTCAGCACCGGCGACCGCAGTGCCAAGATCCGCACTTACAATTTTCCACAGAACCGGGTGACGGACCACCGCATCGGCCTGACGCTCTACCAGCTGGAATCGGTCCTGGCCGGTCATATTGACGAGTTCATTGAACAGCTGCAGATCGCCGATCGCACCGAGATGCTCAAGGTCATGGACTAAGGGCGGAGATGGCCGAGAACGCGGGCACACGAGTCTGGAGCGTGCTCCAGCTCATCCAGTGGAGTGCAGACTATCTCTCCGGCAAGGGGTTCGCTAATGGCCGGTTGCTCGCCGAACGGCTGCTTGCGCATGTGCTGCAGTTGCGCCGCGTGGATCTTTATCTGCAGTTCGATCGGCCGCTGCAGGCGGGCGAGCTGGCCCGGTATAAGTCGCTCTTTCTCCGTCTGGCCGCGCATGAGCCGCTGCAGTACCTTCTCGGCGAAACCGAGTTTATGTCCCTGCGCATCGAGGTAGGCCCGGGCGTGCTCATCCCCCGCCCGGAGACCGAACTGCTGGTCGAAAAGGCCCTGGAGCGTGCGCGGGTGATGCTGACGGAGCAGGAGGGGATCCGGATTCTCGATATCGGCACCGGTTCGGGGTGTATCGCCATTGCCCTGGCGTCGGCACTGCCGCAGGCCGGGCTGGTGGCCATGGACAGTTCGCCGGCGGCACTGGATTGGGCGCGCAAGAACTGTGCGGCACACGGCCTTGACGGCCGAATGACGCTGGTGGAGCATGACCTGGCCGCGCCGCCGCTGCCGGAGTGGCCAGGGTCCTTTGATCTCGTCGTCGCCAATCCGCCCTATATCCGCCGTGCCGAGTGGGCAGGGCTGGATCCCGAGATTCGCGATCATGAACCGCGCGCGGCCCTTATCGGCGGCGACGATGGTCTGGAAGCGTATCGCAGCCTGGCACAAGGGGTGCCCGCGCTGCTGCGGCGCGGGGGCGAGGCCTTTGTTGAGATCGGCGATGGCATGGCCGAGGCCGTCGGAGGCCTCTTCATGGCAGGCTTTGCGGGGGTGGAATTGTTTCATGATCTGGCCGGCAAGGAACGACTTGTGCATCTCTTCTCCCCAGGAGGAAACCATGAATGAAGGCATTTTCCGCGAGTATGATATTCGCGGTGTCGTCAGAACAGACCTGACCAACGATGTCGCCTATAATATCGGCCGGGCCTATGGCACCTGGATGGGCAAACGCGGCCACAAACGCATTGCCGTTGGCCATGATGTGCGGCTTACATCGCCGCATCTCGCCAAACTCTTCATCGACGGCGTCCTGACCACCGGCCTGGATGTCGATACTGTCGGCGAGGTGATGACTCCGGTCCTCTATTTTGCGATCCAGCACCTCAAGGCCGATGGCGGCGTGATGATCACCGGCAGCCACAATCCGATCGAATACAACGGCTTCAAGATGTGCGAGGGGCTCGCACCGATCTACGGCCCGGACATTCAGGCGCTGAAGCAAATCATCCTCAAGAGCGCCTTTGTGCGCACCAGCAGCGGCCATGCCAGCCCCCGGGAGATCTATCCCGCCTATCTGGAGATGATGCGCAGCAAATTCACTTTCGGGCGCAAGCTCAAGGTGGTCATCGATGCCGGCAATGGCGCCGCGGGTCCCATCGCCCCGGAGCTGTGGAGCAGCCTCGGGCTGGAGGTGGTCCCCCTCTATTGCGATCCCGACGGCCATTTCCCCAACCATCTGCCCGATCCCACGGTGCCCCGGTTCATGCAGGACCTGCGTCAGCTGGTTCTGGCCGAAAAGGCGGATCTGGGGATCGGATATGATGGCGATGCCGATCGGGTCGGGATCGTCGATGATCGCGGCCGGCTGGTTTACGCCGACGCCCTGATGGCCCTCCTCAGTCGTGAGGTGCTGAACCGTCATCCGGGCAGCACGATCCTTTTTGATGTCAAGTGTTCGCAGCTGCTCCCCGAAGAGATCAGCCGGCTCGGCGGTACTCCGCTGATGTATAAGACTGGTCACTCCCTGCTCAAGGCCAAGATGAAAGAGCTGCATGCTCCCTTTGCCGGCGAGATGTCCGGCCACCTCTTCTTCGCCGACGAGTTTTTTGGCTTTGATGACGGCCTCTATGCCTCGGGCCGCCTCATGCGCCTCCTCGCCAGCGGTTCCCTGCCCTTTTCGGCGCTGGCGGATCAATTGCCGGCCTTTGTCTCCACGCCGGAATTGCGGGTGGATTGCCCGGACCGTGAAAAATTCGCCGTCATCGACGAGATGGTCAAGACCTTCAGCGCCAGCTATGAGACCATTACCATCGATGGCGCGCGGGTTCTTTTCGGCGACGGCTGGGGGCTCATCCGCGCCTCCAATACCCAGCCGGTGCTGGTGCTGCGCTTCGAGGCGAAAACCCGTGAACGCCTGGCGGAGATTGTCGCGGTGTTTCGGCGCGAGATGGACAAGTTTCCGGCCATTGTTTACGATCCCCAGGAATTTGCGGTTTGAGAGGATAGTGCTCTGAGACGGCCCGAAACACTTTCGGGCCGTCCTTTTTTGGTGCGGGACTGATCCGGCATGCCGGGGAAAGGGGATAGCCATGGCGAAAGCTTCGCAAGAACGGGATCTGGGTGCGGAAATCTTGGCGCTGGTGGCGCGCTTTCCGCAGAAAAGCTTCAAGGGCAAGGAACTGGTGCGGGATCTGGCGGTCACGAAAGAGTCCTATCTCGAGCTGCGCAAGACCTTGCGCCGGCTGGTGCAGGAGGGCGCTCTGCTCAAGCTGCACAAGAACCGTTATGCCTCACCGAGCCAGTCGCCGCTGATCACGGGCGTCCTGCGCGTCAATTCGCAAGGCTTTGGTTTTGTGACGCGCGACGATGGCCGGGAGGACGTCTATGTCGGCGCCAGGCAGATGGGCTCTGCCCTGCACCGGGATCGCGTCCGCGTCCGCCTCCTCGCCACCCGGCAGGGCGAACGGCTCGAAGGGCAGGTGGTCGAGATCATCGGCCGGGGTCGCGACCGCGTGGTCGGCACCTTCCGCTGGGGACGCAAGTACGCCTATGTGATCCCGGACGAGATCAAGATCCAGACCGACATCATCGTGCCCGAGCCGGAGGAATCGGGGGCCGAGGAGGGGCAAAAGGTGGTGGTGGCGATCGACCGCTGGCCCTCGCCACACCAGAATCCGGAAGGCCATATCCTCCAGGTGCTCGGGTATCCCGGCGATCCCGGGGTCGATGTCCTGTCGATCGTGCACGGCTTCAATCTCGACCCGCAGTTTCCGGAGGAGGTGGAGGCCGCGGCGCTGCGACTTGAGGCGCAGATTCCCCTTGCCGAATACAACCGGCGACTCGACTGCCGCGACTGGCTGATCTTCACCATCGATCCGGTTGATGCCCGGGATTTTGACGATGCGGTGTCGCTGCGCCCCTGCGATAACGGCCACCTCGAGCTGGGCGTCCATATCGCCGATGTCAGCCACTACGTCACGCCGGCCGGCGCGATCGACCGGGAGGCGGAACGCCGCGGCACTTCGGTCTATCTGGTGGACCGGGCGATTCCGATGCTGCCGGAGCATCTCTCCAGCCAGCTCTGCAGCCTGCGCCAGGACGAGGAGAAGCTCTGCTACTCGGTGCTGCTGGAACTCACGCCAGAGGGCAACCTGGCCGGCTACAGTTTCCATGAAAGCATCATCCGCAGTCGCCGCCGGCTCACCTACGAAGAGGCACAGGCCCTGATCGACGGTGGCGGGACGGACGAGATCTCGCTGCAGCTGCGGCGGATGTGGAATCTGGCCGCTGCGCTGATCCGCCGCCGCGAGCAGCGCGGCAGCATCGATTTTGAGAGCCAGGAGGTGCAGGTCATCCTCGATGCCAGCGGCCATCCGACCGGGCTGCGGCGCCGCGAGCGGCTGCAGAGCCACCGCCTCATCGAAGAGTTCATGCTTCTGGCCAACGAAACCGTTGCCCGGCATGCCGGACAGGCAGGGGCCGCTGCCGGGAGCGAAGCGCCTCCCTTTGTCTACCGCGTCCACGAAAAGCCGGACCGGGACGAGGTCAGCGAACTGCTGAAGCTCCTCGCTAATTTTGGCATCCTGCAAACCGCCCCCAAACGCATCACGCCCCATTATTTTCAGAAGCTCGGAGGCCTGCTGCGGCGTCATCCGGCTGCGGTGGTATTGCAGGATGCGATGCTGCGCACGATGGCCAAGGCCCGCTACAGTACGGAAAATCTCGGCCATTTCGGTCTCGCCTACAGCCATTATACCCACTTCACCTCGCCGATCCGCCGCTATCCGGATCTGCTCGTCCACCGCCTGCTCAAGGCCTACACGGCCGGCCACAGCGCCAGCGACATGGCGCCGCTGACGGAGCGGCTCGAGGAACAATGCCGCGAAGCGAGCGAGAGCGAAGTGCGGGCGGCTGAGGCCGAACGCGCCTCGATCAAGCTCAAGCTGATCGAGTACATGGAGGACCACCTCGGCGACGAGCAGGACGGCTTTATCTCCCGCATCGTGCCCTTTGGCATTTTTGTCACCTTGCCGGAATTTCTCGTCGAGGGACTGGTTCATATCTCCGATCTCGAGGATGACTATTACGTGCGCGAACCCTCGGGCTACCGCCTGGTGGGTCAAAGAAGCGGACGGGTCTACGCCCTGGGCGACCCGGTGCGAATCCGCATCACGCGTGTGGACCGGAATGAAAGATTGATCGACTTTGTTGTAGTTTCCAAAGAACCCGGCAAGGGCAGGACGAAGGGCGCGAAAGTGAAGCCGCAGCATTTTGCCCGCCCGCAAAAACGGCCGCGCAGACCACACAAGCCTTAGCATTCCCACGAGGTGGCATGAGCAAAATTCTGGAGCTGGACGGAGTGCGGGAAATTGCCCGCGGCACCCTCGAATTGATCTTCAAACGGCCCGAGGGACTGGTGCATCTGGCAGGGCAAAACATGAACCTCAAGGTGCCGGAGCTGCATTATCCGGATCCAAAGGGACCGCGGCGGACCTTCACCATCACCTCCGCACCCCATGAGCCCCGGCTGCGCTTTGCGACGCGCCTGAGCGGAAGCGGCTACAAGAAAACCCTGCCGGAATTGCAGCCGGGGGCGCTCTTTGAGTACCTTGGGCCCAACGGCGAATTCATCTATGATGCGACAGTGCCTGCGGCGGCTTATCTGGCCGGCGGCATCGGCATCACGCCGTTCCAGAGCATGCTGCTGCACGGCGCGCACATCGGACTCCCGGTCCCTACCTTTCTCTTTTACAGCAATGCCACCCCGGAGCAAAGCGCCTATCACGACCTCTTCATCGACCTGGCTGCGCGTGAAGAGCAGTTTACCTATATCCCCACCATGACCAACCTTGCCCCGGAAGATCACTGGACCGGCGAGCGGCGCTTTATCAGTGCCGAGATGATTGCCGAGCATCTTCCCCGTTTCCGGGAGACGGTCTTTTTCCTGTGCGGGCCTCCAGCACTGGTCGTTGCGCTGACCGAGCAACTCAGCGCTCAGGGTCTTGGGGCCGGACAGATCCGCTCCGAATCGCTCTATGGCTATTAAGCGACAGTGGCTCCCCGATTCCCCGATGTGACCGCTTTTCAGCCTCTGAGATGATCGTCATCTATGTACTCTCAGGAGGTTCCTTATGAGGCGTCTGCTCTACGTCATCGCATTGTTCATGCTGGCGCTCGTCCTGAGTGCCGCCTTGCGCTCGCCCCGGAGCGCCAGTTATGTAGTCGACGAGGTTCTGGTGCGTTTCAAGCCCGGGATCAGCAGTCAGGCGGTCTCGACCCTGGCGGCAGTGGTCCAGGCGCGCGTTATGGCCTTCACGCCCGCGTTGCGCATGCACCGGCTGCGTCTTGCCGGCACTATCGGTGTTGACGAGGCGGTCCGCCGGTTACAGGCACTGGAGGGGGTCGAGCTTGCCGAGCCCAATTACCGCGTCCATGCCTTCGCGGTTCCGAACGATCCCTCCTTCAGCAAACTCTGGGGCCTGAACAATTCCGGCCAGACCGGAGGCAGCGCCGATGCCGACATCGATGCGCCCGAAGCCTGGGAGGTGGCGACGGGTTCCCCCACGGTCCTTGTCGGGATCATCGACAGCGGCATTGATTACCGCCACGCTGATCTGCAAGCGAATCTCTATACCAATCCAGGGGAAGATGCCTGGAGCAATCCGAACGATCCCTCCACCGGCAACGGCATCGATGATGACGGCAACGGCCTCATCGATGACTGGAAGGGGTATGATTTTTACACCGACAGCAATAATCCCTACGACGAGAATGGCCATGGCACGCATGTCGCCGGCATCGTCGGCGCTGTCGGCAACAACAGCCTCGGGATCGTGGGGGTGTGCTGGAAGGTCCGCCTCCTCGGCATCCGTTTCCTGGATGCCTCCGGCAACGGTAATGTCGGCGATGCGATCGAGGGGATCCAGTACGGAGTACAGATGGGGGTGCGGGTATTCAATAACAGTTGGGGCGGTGCCGACAAATCGACCTTTCTCGAGCAAGCCGTGGAGCTGGCGCACACCCACAATGCCCTGTTTGTCGCCGCCGCCGGCAATGACGGCGTCAATACCGATACCTCGCCGGAGTATCCGGCCTGTCTGGAGACGGCCAATGTAATTTCGGTCGCGGCGAGCGATCATGGCGACCAACGCGCTCTCTGGGGGGACGACAACAGCGATAACAACAACGACTGCGGTTTTTCCTGTTCCAATGCGGTGGCGGCCGTTCCTGGCTCCAATTATGGGCCGCAATCGGTGGATCTGGCCGCGCCCGGCAAGGACATCTATTCGACCGTCCCCGGCGGCTATGCGGTCTTTTCCGGAACCTCCATGGCGGCGCCCTATGTCTCCGGCGCGGCCGCCCTGCTGCTCGCCCGTAATCCCACCTTGACCGACCTCCAGCTCAAGCAGCAGCTCCTGAACAGCGTCGATCCTCTCAGCGCCTTCAGCGGCCTGACGGTGAGCGGAGGACGGCTGAATTTGCAGAAGGCCCTGGCCGGGGTGCAGTAAGATCTTTACACAAACTTAACTTGTCATTCGCGTGTCAAAAGAGTAATTTGTTGAGATGAATAATTCCCGGCGCCGTCTGATGCTCCGCCCCACGCCCATCATCTGAGGACCTGACCGTGGCCCTGCACAGCGATTCGCATTACGAACGATCCCTGCAGCATGACATTGACGTACTGCGTAAAAAAACCCTGGAGATGGCCACGCTCGATGAGGGCGGGCTGCGCAATGCCATTACTGCACTCATGACGCGCGACCGGCAGCTGGCCTACACGGTCATCCTGCGCGATCGCTTTGTCGATGATCTCGAGACCGAGCTGGACCGTCTCTGCCTCGAATTCATCGTGCGGCAGCAGCCTGTGGCCAGCCATTTGCGTTTCGTCTTCGCCACGATCAAGATCATCCGCGAACTCGAACGCATCGGCGATTACGCCGAGAGCATCGCGCGCCAGGTCCTGAACATCGTCGCCATCACGCCGCTTCCGGCCCTGGACGATTTCGTCGCCCTCGCCGATGTCGCCATTGCGATGTTCCATGACGGGGTGGAGGCCTTCCTGACCCATGATGTCGAACGGGCGCGGCAGCTGATGATCCAGGAGGACATCGCCGATGAGCTGCGCAATCAGATCAACGCCCGGCTCATCGAGGCCGAGGAACGCGGCGAACTGGCGCTGGAGGCCCTCGCCCCGCTGATGACCGTGGCGCGCCGCCTCGAGCGGACCACCGACCAGGCCAAAAATATTTGCGAAGAGATCATCTACATGTCGACGGGCGAATCGGTCAAACATCGTCCCACCGATGTCTTTCGCATCCTTTTCGTCGATGAAGAGAACGACACCTTGAGCCAGATGGCCGAGGCCATCGGCCGGGCGCAGTCCGCGGAGCATTTTGCCTTCTCCAGCGCCGGGATCACCCCGGCCCGGACGCTCCATCCGCAAACCGTCAGCTATCTTGCCGCCAGGGGCTTTGCTCTCGAGGGCTATCAGCCCAAACCCCTGGAGCAGTTCCTCGAAACCATTCCCGTGGATGTGATCGTCGCCCTCAATCCCGCGGTGCGGGAAAAGATACCCGCCTATATCTCCAACTGCGTTATCTTTGAATGGGCGATCCCCGATCTGGATACCGCGGCCGGATCGGCCGCGGATATCGCCGGCCGCCATGATCAGGCCTTCGCAGAGATCCACCACCATCTCGACGAGCTTATTCAAGCCATCATCGGCCATACCCAGTTTCATTCCGGTGAATCTCGGCGTGTTTGAATCCGCCTTCCAATCCGCCTGCAGCGCCGCGCCAGCGGTGCCGCGGCCCTTCCGGCATGCCGCTTCCCGCGCGGATAGGGAGGGTGCCGCGCGCCCGGTTCTGGCCGTCCTGGCCCTTTTACTGCTGGCCCTGCTCTTCGCCGGCTGCCTGCGCGGCCGCTCGTCCGGCGCTGCCGGCCAGGGGGATAAAACGGATATCCAGAACACCGGCTCCGACACCATGGTCAACCTCGCCCAGGCCTGGGCGGAAGCCTATGGTGGGATCAATCCCGGCGTCTCGGTGGAGGTATCCGGCGGCGGCTCCGGCACCGGCATCGCCTCGCTGATCAACGGCACCGCCGATATCGCCAACTGCAGCCGTCAGATGACCGCGGCGGAAAAAGCGCAAGCCAAAGCCAATACCGGCAAGGATCCGGTCGAACATCTTGTCGGCTATGATGCCCTGGCGGTCTTTGTCCATCCCGACAATCCGCTGCGGGAGATCTCCCTGGAGCAGCTGGCGGAGATCTATGGGGAAAAAGGCGGGGTGACGCACTGGAGCGACCTGGGGGTCGTCATGCCGGATCCAAAACGCGACGAGATCATCGTCGTCAGCCGTCAGTCCAATTCGGGCACCTACGAATACTTTCGCGAGGCGGTGCTGGGCAAGAAACGCGATTTCCGTCTCGGCACCATCGACATGCACGGCTCCAAGGACGTGGTGGAGCTGGTCGCGCGCACGCCCGGGGCCATCGGTTACAGCGGCATGGGGTATGCGACCAGCCGGGTGCGCATGCTGCACATCGCCCAGAAAAACGGCGGCACCGCCTACGCGCCCACCGTACAGAACACCCAGAAGGGAAGCTATCCCATTGCGCGCCCGCTTTTTATGTATACCCTCGGGGAGCCGCAGGGGGCGATTCTGGCGTATCTGCAGTGGATTCACAGTCCGGAGGGGCAGAGCCTGGTGGTGCAAACAGGCTATGTCTCGCTGGCAGCGGCCTCAGGAGCTGCAGCCCCAGGGATCGCGGCTCCCGGAGCCGCGTCTGCGACAGCGGCCCCGGGGGCAGCAACGGCTCCAGGGGCCGAAGCTCCGGGAGTAGAAGCGGCAGCAACGGCTTCGCGGGCAGCAGCGGCTCCGGCGGCAGCGGCGGAGGCGCATCAGCCATGAAACCAGCCCGTCGACCGCTCGAGCCCGTCAAGGAGTGGCTCATCGAACGCTTCATCTGGCTTTGCGGCGTCAGCGCCGTGCTGTTCGTCTTCGGAATTTTTCTTTTTGTCTTCCGCGAAGGGTCCAGCTTTCTCTGGCACGGATTCAAGGCCGGGGAATTTTTCACCAGCATCGAGTGGTATCCGACCTCGCGTATCCATGTGCGCTATGGCGCCTTGGCCCTGATCACCGGCACCTTCAGCGTTTCCCTGCTGGCGATGATCATCGCCGTCCCCTTCGGGATGGGGACCGCCATCTTTATTTCGGAATTTTGCCCGCCGCGCCTCAAGGAGATCCTCAAGATCACCATCGAATTGCTCGCCGCCATCCCCTCGGTGGTCTGGGGATTCATCGGCCTCACCCTGATGAACTCTTTGCTGCTCCGCCTTTTCGATGCACCGCTCGGCTTGAATATGCTGAACGGCGCGATCATCCTCGCCCTGATGAGCGTGCCGATCATCGTCTCCATCGGCGAGGACGCGCTCAAGGCGGTGCCGGACTCGTATCGCGAAGCGGCCCTGGCGCTCGGCTGCACCCGTTGGCAGATGGTCCTGCGGGTGCTCTTGCCCGCGGCGCGCAACGGCCTGCTGGCCGCCGTGCTGCTGGGTATCGGCCGCGCCGTTGGCGAGACCATGGCGGTACTAATGGCCACCGGTCACTCCATCCGCATTCCCCATAGTGTGCTCGAGCCGGTGCGCACCCTGACCGCGACCATTGCGGCGGAACTGGGGGAGGCGCCGGTCCATTCGGAGCATTACCAGGTCCTTTTCATCATCGGAATCCTCCTCTTTACCATCACATTTGCCATCAATCTTGGCGCGGATCTGATCGTGCGCGGCATTCGCAGGAAATCATAACCGGGATCGGCCATGTTCGAAGCCACAGAACATACCCGGCGCATGCAGCGGCGGGAAGGGATCATCAAGTATCTGCTCTCGGCGATGACGCTGCTGATCGTCCTGCCGCTGGTGCTGATCGTCCTGTTCCTCCTGTACAAGGCAGCACCGGTGCTTTCTCTCGATTTTCTCCTCGAGAATCCGATTCATGGCATGCGCGCCGGTGGCGTCTGGGCACCGTTGCTGGGCACCATTTATCTGGTGCTGATCTCGCTGCTGATCGCCACGCCGGTGGGGGTATTTGCGGCGGTCTACCTGAACGAATATGCCGGGGACACCTGGGTGACGCGGGCCGTCAACCTGGCGGTGGTCAATCTGGCCGGGGTGCCCAGCATTGTGCATGCTCTATTCGGCCTCGGCGCCTTTGTGCTTTTCGCCGGCATGGGCCGCTCCATTCTTGCGGCCTCGCTGACCCTGGCGATCATGACCCTCCCGGTGATCATCGCCAGCACCAAGGAGGCCCTCGCCGCGGTCCCGCTTCCGTTCCGGCAGGCATGCTGGAACCTCGGCGCCACCCGCTGGCAAACGATCCGCCATGTGGTGCTGCCCAACTCGATCAGCGGCATCCTCACCGGCATCATTCTGCAGGTCTCACGCGCGGCCGGAGAGACCGCACCGGTGATGTTCACCGGAGCGGTCTTCTTCAAGGCGATCCGGCCCGGCGACCCCTTCGCCTACGGTCTGCTCGATCAATGCATGGCGCTCTCGATGCATCTCTTCACCGTCTCCACCCAGGTTCCGGATGTTCCCGAACCGATCACCTACGGCACCGCGGTGGTGCTGCTGGGCGTGGTGCTGCTCTTCAACGCCCTGGCGATCCTCATCCGCTTCAGGCTGCGGAGCCGGAAAAAATGGTGAATGCGGCGGCCAAAATACGCGTCAAGGACCTGCGCGTCTCCTACGGGACGCAGCAGGCCCTCAAAGGCATCTCGTTCGATATCTTCACGAACGAGATTCTCGCCATCATCGGCCCGGCGCAGTCGGGCAAGACCACCCTGCTGCGCACCATCAACCGCACCCTCGAGTTCACGGCCGGGGCTCATTATAGCGGTTCGGTGAAGGTCGACGAGGTCGAGGTTGGCAAGGTCAAAAACATCTATGAACTGCGGCGCAAGATCGGCATGGTCGCCCCGCTGCCGGTCGGATTACCGCTTACCATCTACGACAATGTCGCCTTTGCGCCGCGCATGGGCGGCATGCGCCATAAAAGCGATATCGATGCGGTCGTCGAACGCTGCCTGCGTCAGGCAGCGCTCTGGGACGAGGTCAAGGACCGGCTCGATACCCTCGGGACCAAGCTTTCCGGCGGGCAGCAGCAGCGCCTGACCATCGCCCGGGCTCTCTCGCACGAGCCGGAGATTCTCTGTCTCGACGAATTCTCGATCGCCATCGATCCGGTCACGACCATGCGCATCGAGGAGGTGCTGCGCGAACTGCGCCGCGAGATGACGATCATTCTCGTCACCAATCTGGTCCAGCAGGCCCGCCGTCTCTCCGACCGGACCCTCTTCCTCTTCGCCGGAGAGGTCGTCGAGCTCGACCGCTCCGAGGTCATCTTTTCCGACCGGCCGGCGCAGCAAAAGACCTACGACTATGTCAACGGGATTTTTGGATGATCGAGCCCGCCTACAGCATCACGACCCGGAATCTCAGTCTCTGGTACGCCGATTTTCAGGCGCTGCGGAATGTGGATTTTACGGTGCGCGCCGGCCTGATCACCGCCCTCATCGGTCCCTCCGGTTGCGGCAAAACCACCCTGCTGCGCTGCTTCAACCGCGTCAATGAGCGCTATGGCACTGTGCGCACCACCGGCGAGATCCGCCTGCTCGGCAAGAATATTTACGATCCCGATATTTCCCTCATTGAGCTGCGCAAGAGCGTGGGAATGGTCTTTCAGCGGCCCAATCCCCTGCCGATCTCCATCTATGAGAACATCGTCTTCGGTCTGCGCCTGCATACCCCGGCGCCGGCGCTCAAACGCTCCCGCCTCGACGAGGCTGTGCAGCAAGCCCTCGCGGATGTCGGTTTATGGGAGAGCCTTAAGGATAAGCTGAAATCACGCGCCACCGGCCTCTCGCTGGACCAGCAGCAAAAACTGTGCATCGCGCGCTTGCTGCCGCTCAAGCCGGAGATCATCCTCATGGATGAGCCTTGCTCCGCCCTGGACGTAGAGGCCACCCGGCACGTGGAGGAGCTGATGCTCGATCTGGCGGGACGTTATACCATTGTTATCGTTACACACAACATGGCCCAGGCCAAACGCGTCAGCCATGAGTGCGCCTTCATGCTGCTCGGGGAGCTGATCGAGCACAGCCGCACCGAGGATCTCTTTATCCGGCCGCTCGACCAGCGCACCGCCGAATACCTCGAAGGCCGCTTTGGATGAGCGCGGCCCGGTGCTGACCGCGCACGTTTTTCCACCCCTCTGCTAACCTCCTCTCTCTCCTTCTCGCCCCCTGGCGGCTTTTCCCCGGCGCCTCGCGCGCGGGTCGCGGCAGTGATAATTCCGCTTGAAACAGTCCGGCGAAATTGGTACTTTATACACTGAATCCGCCACCCCATCCAGGAACTGCTCTTGTTGAAAAATAATGACATACGCGCCGGTCTCGATATAGGATCGGTCTCCGCCAAGCTGGTGCTCATCCTGCCGCCCGGGCCCGCAGAACGGATTGCGGCGGTCTGGCCGGAACTGCAGCCGCACACCGCCGGGGACGGCCTGTCGCTTTGGGTTCTGCAGCGCCCGGTTTTGGGCGAGCCGCTGGCCCTCGCCCATGAGCTTATCGCCCGTCTGCTCGAACAGGCCCCCGCCGGCATGCCACTGCTGCTGCAGGTAACCGGGATCCACGCCCAGCATTTGGCTGGACAACTCCATCTGCCCTTCATCAATGAATTCAAGGCGCTGGCCAACGGGGCGGTCGCCCTCAATCCCGATGCGCACACCATTCTCGAAATCGGCGGCGATGCCTCCCGCTATTTGCAGCTCCGCTGCGATCCGCAGAGCCGCCGTGTCGCCCTGCTCGATTATGCGCGCAACGGCGACTGTGCCGCGGGGACGGGTTCTTTCATCGACCAGCAGGTGGCGCGCATGGGTTTTGCCGTGGCCGAGATCGGCAAGCTGGTGGCGACGGCGGAAACGGCGGCCAACATCGCCGGGCGGTGTTCGGTCTTCGCCAAATCGGATATGGTGCATGCCCAGCAGCGCGGCTATTCGCCGGCGGCGATTCTCAAGGGATTGTGCCGGGCGGTGGTCCGGAATTACCTGGGAACGGTAGTGCGCGGCAAGACCTTATCTGCGCCGGTGATGTTCCTCGGTGGCGTGGCCGCCAATCAGGGGGTCGTTGCGGCCTTGCGCGAAGCGCTCGGCATGGAGGTCGAGGTCCCGGCCCTGCACGCTTTCGCCGCTGCTTTGGGGTGTGCCCGGCTCGATGGCGGCGCGGCGCTGACGCGCGCTCATCTGCGCGCGCTGCAGGATCTGCGGGAGCAGAGTCTGGCGGGCGAGAGCCGCCGCGAGCGCCTCGATCTGGCGCAGGTCCGTTTTGTCCCGGAGACCAAGGCCGGTGCGGTTCCCGGCGAGGAGCCGATCGAGGCCTGGCTTGGCATCGATGTCGGCTCGGTCAGCACCAACCTGGTCCTGCTCGACTGCGACGGCAAGGTTCTCGATGAGATCTATACGCGGACCGAAGGCAAGCCGGTCGAGGTGGTGCGGCGCGAGCTGCAGGGCTGGCGGCCCAAATGGGAGGGGCGCGTCCGGGTGAAGGGTGTCGGCACCACCGGTTCGGGCCGCGAGATTACCGCCGCGCTGGTGGGCGCCGATACGGTCAACGACGAGATCACCGCCCATAAAACCGGAGCCGCCTTTGTCGCCGCGGGGCTGGGGATGCCGCCGGCCGACACGATCTTTGAGATCGGCGGGCAGGATGCCAAGTTTATCGCGATCGAGGCGGGGGTGGTCGTCGATTTCGCCATGAATGAAGCCTGCGCCGCCGGTACCGGCTCGTTTCTCGAAGAGCAGGCGGGCAAACTGGGTCTCTCCATCGTCGATGAATTCGCCGCGCTCGCCCTCCGGGCGGAAAATCCCGCTGCAATGGGGGAGCGCTGCACGGTCTTTATGGAAAAGGATGTATCGGCGCTGCTGCAACAGGGTATGGCCCGCGAGGCGATCGCCGCCGGCCTGGCCTTCGCGGTGGTGCAGAACTATCTCAATCGCGTGGTGCGCGGGCGCCGGATCGGCGAGGTGATCTTTTTCCAGGGCGGCACCGCCTACAACCAGGCGGTGGCCGCGGCCTTCGCCGCCACCCTCGGCAAGACCATTCTGGTGCCGCCGCACTGCGGCGTCATGGGGGCGATCGGCGCGGCGCTCCTCGCCCGCGAAAAAATGCAGGGCGGAGCGGCCAGCCGATTCCACGGATTCGATCTCGAGGCGGTGCAATTTGCGGTCCGCCATTTCAACTGCAACGCCTGCTCCAATCAATGCGACATGCAGGAGGTGCGGGTGAATGGCGAAAAAAGCTACTGGGGCGACAAATGCTCCGAGCGCTACCGCAAGGCGGCGCGGAGCGAGCGCCGCACCGTGATCCCCGACCTTTTCGATCTGCACCGTGATCTGCTGTTGCGGGAGATGGCCGGCCCGGACGGACGCGAAGTTAAGATCGGTGTTCCGCGCACCATGTACTTTTTCGACCGATTTCCCTTCTGGCACGCCTACTTCGACGCCCTTGGCGCGGAGATCGTCCTCTCCGATCCGACCAACCGCCAGACCATCGCCGGTGGCCGCGCATACTGCATCGCCGAACCCTGTTTTCCCATCCTGGCGGCCCACGGCCATGTCGCCGAGCTGATGAAGCGCGGCGTGGACTATCTCTTTCTCCCCAATGCCATCAACGCCGAGACCGCATTTCCGGAAACCTTTTCCTGGTATTGCCCCTGGGGCCAAACGCTGCCGCTGGTGATCAGGAATACGATTCATCACTCGCCCTGGGCTGAAAAAATCCTTGCGCCGGTGCTCCACTTCCGTGAGGGTGCGCCGCAGGTCGCGCTTGAACTGCAAGGGATGGCCGAGCTGCTCGGCGTCGATGCCGCCCATAACCGCCGCGCTGTTGCCGCCGCCTACGCCGCGCAGGAGGAGTATACGCGCACCATCAAGAGCGCCGGCCGCGAAGCACTGCGTCTTCTGGCTGATTCGCAGCGCGAGGCGGTTATCCTGCTGGGCCGGCCCTACAACGTCATGGATCCGGGTCTTAATCTCAACCTGGCAGGCAAGCTGCGCGATCAGTACTGTATCGATGTCATCCCGATGGATTTCCTCCCCTTCGAGGAGATCGATATCAGCCCGGTGCACGACAACATGTTCTGGAACTATGGGCGGCGCATCCTGCAGGCGGCCACCCTGGCGGGCCGGGCGAAAAACCTCCATGCCATCTACATCACCAATTTCAAATGCGGCCCCGATTCCTATATCAAGCACTGGATCCGCGACGCCCTGGGTGCGCCTTATCTCACTCTGCAGTTTGATGAGCACGGCAACGATGCCGGCATGCTGACGCGCTGCGAAGCCTATTTGCAGAGCAAGGGTTTACTGCGCAGCAGCACGACCGTTTCGGCTGCCGTAGAGGAGCTGAACTGAATGGCCAAAGCAGTGAAAAGTCTGCGGGGCCGGAGGCTGTACATTCCGCTGATGTCGGTCGAAGGGGCGCGCTGCATGTCGGCAGCCTTTCAGTCGATCGGCATCGACGCCTGCCCTGCGCCGGAATGCGATGCGCATGCCATCGATCTCGCCCGCAAATATCTCTCCGGCGATGAATGCCTGCCCGAATCGATCACCCTCGGCAGCTTTCTCCAGGTGGCCGAGGCGCCCGATTTTGATCCGGCCAAAACCGCTTTTCTCATGCCGACCTCCAACGGCCCCTGCCGCTTCGGCCATTATGCGCCGCTGGCGGCTAAAATCTTCGCAGAGCGCGGCCAGGGGGAGGTGCTGATCTTCTCGCCCACCAGCGACGACGGCTACAACAGCATCGGGGAGGGTGCGCAGAGCTTCATCCGCACCGCCTGGCGGGCGGTGATCGCCTCGGACATTCTGCGCAAGATGCTCTATAAAACCCGTCCTTATGAAAAGGAAAAGGGGCTGAGCGACCGTATTTTCGCCGCTGCCCTGGACCGGGTTTGCCAGGCCCTCGCCCTGCCGGAGCTCTCGCATAAAAAAAGGATGCGGGAACTCCTGATCGCCCTGACCGCCGCCCGGGATGCCTTCCGCACCATCCCGCTGCAGCCGCGCGGATCGCGCGTTTTGATCGGCATTGTCGGCGAAATATTTTGCCGCCTCAACGACTACTCCAACCGCCACCTCATCCGGTTGATCGAAAAATACGGCGGCGAGGCCTGGATGTCCGATGTGGCCGAATGGGTCTGGTATACCAATGACGAGGAGGAGAAACGGCTGCTGAAGCAGGGCAAAAAGTATTCCCGCGCCATGTTGATCTGCAAGATCCGGCAGAAGGTGATGCACGATGACGAGGTGCGGATGATGAAGCCCTTCCGGCAGGAGTTCTGGGATTATCCCGAGCCGCGCAGCACGGTGCAGCTGTTGGCTCTCAGCCGGCCCTATTTGCCGCGGGAAGGGGCCCACGGCGAGATGGTGATTAGCACCGCCCGCACCGTCTGGTACCACCGCAAGGGGGCGCACGGGGTCATCGATATTTCGCCGTTCACCTGCATGAATGGCATCGTTTGCGAGTCGGTCTACCCGCGCCTGAGCCAGGATCTGGATCAATTTCCGGTTCGGGTGCTCTATTACGATGGTCTGCAAAGCAGCTTTGAAAGCGATGTGGAGATCTTTATCGAGCTGGCACAAAATTATAAAAAGAACCAGGCGGGGGAGGGAGAGAAGGCGTGATGCGGCGAACAGCGGAGGTGCTTTCTTCGGCTGTCATCTGGATCGTCGGATTGGCGGTGGCCGTGCCGGCGCTGCTCTTGATCATCCTCATGGCGGTTTTGTTACCGGTGCGGATCTATAACCGGCCCGGCAGAGCGCTGCTGCGGCTGATCGTCTGGATTTTCGGCGGACGGGTTAAGGCCGAGGGTGTCGAGCAGCTCGATCCGGACAAAACCTATCTGTTCATGCCCAACCATGTCAGTCTTTTCGACATTCCCCTGGTGGGCGGATACATCCCCAACTATGCCCGCGGCGTCGAGGCGGCGGAGCATTTCAGCTGGCCGCTGATCGGCTGGTTTGTGCGCAGCATTGGCAATATTCCGATCGAGCGCGCCAGTATTCATGGCTCGTGGAGCAGCCTGGAGAAAGCGGCGGCGCAGATCCGCGGCGGCAAGTCGATCATTATCATGCCCGAGGGGACGCGCACCCTCACCGGGCGTCTCAGTACCTTTAAAAAGCTGCCCTTCCGCCTGGCCCAGATCGCCGGGGTGGATGTCGTCCCCATCGGTCTCTCCGGCCTCTTCCGTTTCAAGCCGCGCCGGGGATGGCTGGTCCATCCGGGTCCGATCAAGATCAGGATCGGTGCGCCCATCGCCTATCATGAGTTCAAGGATATGGAACTTCAGGAGTTGAGCGATCTGGTGCGCACGCGCATCGAAAGCCTGATCGAATTTCCCTGATTTGCCGGGCAGGCGGCCTCTTCCTGCCGAACGGATACCCCCACTCTTTTCTGGAGATTGACCATGTTTAAAAACCTGCTGCCCAAAGAGCACGCCTTTTTTGATAATTTTTCCGCGCATGCGGCCCTGATTCATAAGGCGTGCCAGGCGCTGTTGCGGCTGACACAGGGTGCTGTGGCGGTGACGGCCGGTATTCAGCAGATCAAGGATCTTGAGCATGACGCTGATGCGGTCACGCATGAATGCATCGATGCCTTGCACCGCACCTTTATCACCCCGGTCGATCGGCCCGATATCCACCGCCTGATCAGAACCATGGACGATGTCCTCGACTGCATCGATGCCGCCGTGATCCGGATGGGGTTGTATGATATCCAGACCATGCGTGAGGAATCGGTGGCCATGGCCGAGATCCTTGTCGCCTGTTCCGTTCAGATCCAGGAAGCGGTCAAAGCCCTGCGCGATCTCAAGAACCGGGAGATGATCAGCAAACAGTGCCGCACCATCCATGAGCTTGAAACCCGCGGTGATGACGTGCAGCGCGCCGCCTTGCGCCGGCTCTTTCAGGAAAACGATGCCGTCGTGATCATCAAATGGAAGGATGTCTTCGAACGGCTGGAAAAGTCCATCGACCGCGCGGATGACGTCGCCAATATCATCGAGGGGATCGTCATTTCGGCCAGTTGAGCCGAAATCCGGAATTTAGCGAGAGAAATGAGATGAATTCAACCTGGATTGTTGTCGTCCTGACCGTGGCTGTGGCACTTATTTTTGATGTCATCAACGGTTTTCACGATTCTGCCAATTCCATTGCCACAGTCGTCTCCACGCGGGTGCTTTCTCCGCGGATTGCGGTGGTGTGGGCGGCTTTTTTCAATTTTATTGCCATGTTCATCTTTATGCCGCGTGTCGCCGATACCATTTCCAAGATCGTGCGGATTCAGCCCGGTGATCCGGCGTTTGTCTATGTCGTTCTCTCCGGTCTGGCCGGGGCCATTCTCTGGGACCTGCTCACCTGGTGGCTGGGCCTGCCCACCAGCTCTTCGCATGCCCTGATCGGGGGCTTCGCCGGGGCGGGTATGGCCTTCAAGGGCACGCAGGTGATCCGCTGGGAAAAGATCTGGGCGACCGTTCAATTCATTCCCCTTTCGCCCCTGATCGGCATGGTCATGGGCTTTGCCATCATGATTGGGGTGTACTGGATCTTCCGCAAAACGCGTCCCTACGACGTCGACCGGCTGTTCCGTAAGGGCCAGCTCATCTCCGCGGCGCTCTACTCTCTGGGGCACGGCGGCAACGATGCGCAGAAAACCATGGGCATCATCGTCGCGCTCCTGGTCGCCGCTGGGGTCTTTACAGTGGATACCCGGCTGTCGCTTTTTGATGGGCGCACCTGCTGGATCATCCTCAGTTGCCAGCTGGCTATGGCCATCGGCACCGCGATGGGGGGCTGGCGCATCGTCAAGACGATGGGAATGAAGCTGACGCAGCTCAAGCCGGTGCACGGCTTTTGCGCGGAGACCTCCGGAGCGCTCACGATCTTTTTCGCCACGCACATGGGCATTCCGGTTTCGACCACCCACACCATTGCCGGGGCCATCGTCGGTGTCGGCTCCACTACGCATGCCTCGCGGATCAAATGGGGGGTAGCCATGCGCATTGTCCTTTCCTGGCTGATCACCATCCCCTTCTCGGCGATCGCCGCTGCTCTCTGCTTTTGGTTGATCCAGGCCCTGCATGGTGCCTTTTAACAAAAAAGCCCTGGCAAGTGCACTTGCCAGGGCTGAACGGCGTGTATGGGATCAATCAGAGTTTTTTCACCTGAACCGCCTGCGGCCCCTTCTGTGTCTCTTCCACTTCAAACTCCACCGCATCACCCCCGTTAAGAGAGCGAAAACCATCACCAACGATGCCTGAAAAGTGGACGAAGATATCACCGCCTGAGTCACGCGTGATGAATCCATATCCCTTCGAGGTATTGAACCACTTCACTGTTCCACGTTCCATAACGAGAGCCCTTTCTGAGTATATGTGTACATGGAGCGTACACCCTTAGCGGCCTACTTGTTGCTGGTGCGGAGATGGTCCGTGCAGCAAATGGTACCAGGGAAACCCACGGTGTATATGCGCTATGTTATGAATTTATAGTAAAAGTTCGCAAAATGCAAGTATTTTAAACAATTTTCCCCGTACTTGGGGGGCGGAAAAACCATGAGTATCGATTTTACTTGCATTTTTATGAAGAATTGTGTATTTTTTAGTAGATATCAAAATGATATCATAAAAATACAAAGGAGTGTCGTATGCTAAGCGAGCAGAAATCGACCCAGTTCAACGGCTGGATCGCCCTGGTTTTCATTCTCGCCGCCATAGGCTTGACCATTTGGCAGTTCATCGCATCGGTGCAGGCGCAGGTCCATCAGAGCGGCTTTCCGGTCGCTATCATTGTCTGGTGCCTCCTGCTCGGGTTGGAGGGCTTTCTCATCCATGGCTTTTTCACCCTCGAACCCAATGAAGCGGCGGTTCTGCTGCTGCTCGGCAAATATGTGGGCACGGAAAAGACCAGCGGCTTTCGCTATGCCAATCCGCTCTATACCCGCAAATATCTGTCCCTGCGGGTGCGCAATTTCGACGGGGAGATCCTCAAGGTCAACGACAACCGCGGCAATCCCATCGAGATTTCGACGATCGTGGTCTGGCGCATCGATGACACGGCACAGGCGCTTTTTGAGGTACAGCACTACGAAGAGTATGTGCGGATGCAATCGGAGTCGGCCTTGCGCCATCTGGCGACACAGTATCCCTACGACAGCCATGAGGCGGGCGAGGTGAGCCTCCGCGCCTCTCTGGACGAGATCTCGGATGCGTTGGGCAAGGAGATCCAGGCGCGAGTGAACAAGGCGGGCGTGATCATCGAAGAGGCGCGGATCAACCATCTGGCCTATGCGCCCGAGATTGCGTCGGCGATGCTGCAGCGCCAGCAGGCCGAGGCGATCATTGCGGCGCGGCAAAAGATCGTCGATGGTGCCGTCGGCATGGTACAGATGGCGCTCGATCGGCTGAAGGGGGAGGGCGTGCTGACCCTGGACGAGGAGCGCAAGGCCAATATGGTGAGCAATCTGATGGTGGTGCTGTGCGCGGAACGGGCGGCCACGCCGGTGTTGAATACCGGCACCCTCTATTAAGGCTGCTGCGGCATGGCAGAAAAAAAATCCATACTGCTGCGCATCGATCCGCGGCTCTGGGAGGAATTGCAGCGCTGGGCCGATGATGAGTTGCGCAGTCTGAATGGGCAGATGGAGTGGATCCTGCGGGAGGCCGTGCGCCGGCATAGGCGCCGGACAGCGGACGCGTCAGAGGAGAGTGACAACACCGATGCCGGAGAGGGCCTATGAGCGAATCCTGGCGCGTGGAGAGACCGGTGGTGGGCATTGCCGGCGCCGGGCCGGCGGGCATGATGGCGGCCCTGCAGGCGGCTCAGGCCGGGGCACGGGTGCTGCTGTTCGAGGGCAATCCAGGGGTTGGACGCAAGCTGGCGGTCACCGGCAGCGGTCGCTGCAATATCACCAACAGCCGGATCGATCCTGAGCGTTATGCCTGCGATGCGCCCGGTTTTATGGCCCGGGTTCTGGCGGCTTTTGGCCATGCCGATCTGGTGGCGTTTCTGGCGGGGATGGCGGTGCCGGTGGTGGCGCTGGAGGACGGCTGGTGTTATCCGCGGTCCGGGTCCGCGGCTGCGGTGGTGGAGGCCTTTGCCATCGCCCTGGAGCTGGCCGGCATCGAGCTGCATTGCAGCGAGAAGGTGCGCAATTTTGCGCCCCGCAGCGAAGGCTGGGTGCTGCAGGCGGGCGGGGAGTACCGGCTCGACCGGTTGATCGTTGCCGCCGGGGGGGCGGCGCAGCCGAATCTGGGATCCCGCGGTGAACTTTTTGCGCCGCTCGGCCGGCTCGGCCATACGCGGCGTCCGGACCGGCCCGCCCTGGCGCCGGTTGCCGCCGATATGCGCCGCCTGCACAAGCTGCAGGGGGTACGGATGGATATCGGCTTGCAGCTCTGTCATCGCAGCGACGTGCTGGCGGAGAGCGCCGGCAATGCTATTTTCACTCAATGGGGGCTCAACGGTCCTGCCGCGATGGATCTGAGCCATCTCATCAGCGCGCGGCCGGGGGCGGCGCTCGAGCTGCTCGTGCATTTCATGCCGGGAGCAGAAGCGCTGCTCGAGGCGCAGTTGCGGGCCTTTGCCGGCACGCCGTGGCCACTGACGGCGGTTCTTTCTGGGCTGCTGCCGCCCAAGGTGGCGCGTTTTCTCGTGCAGAGTGCCGGGTTGGCCGCCGGGCTGCGCATGCACGAGTTCACTGCCGCGGCCCACACGGCGTTGTGGCGGCAGGCGACGCAGACCCGTCTGGAGGTACAGGGAACGCGGGACCTCCATTTTGCCCAGGTCTCCGCCGGGGGGGTGCCGGCTGTCGAGGTTGTGGCGGAAACCATGGCCTCCCGCAAAGCCGGCGGGCTCTTCCTCGCCGGGGAGGTCCTCGATGTCGTCGGTCCCTGCGGCGGCTATAATTTGCAGTTTGCCTTCAGCAGCGGCGCTCTGGCCGGCCGGGCGGCCGCGGTCTAGGCCGGTTGCGCCGCGAGTGCGGCCAGCGCTGTTTCATCGAGGCGATAGACCGTCCATTCCTCCAGGGGTTTTGCTCCCATCCGCAGATAAAAATCGATGGCCGGGCGATTCCAGTCCAGCACCGACCACTCCATCCGGCCGCAGCCTTTTTCCCCCGCGATCCTGACCAATTCCATAAAGAGCGCCTTGCCGTAGCCGCTGCTGCGTTCCTCAGGCCGGACAAAGAGGTCCTCGAGATAGAGGCTCGGCTTGCCGGTAAAGGTGGAGTAGGTGAAAAAATAGAGGGCGAAGCCGACCGGGTCGGGTTTGCCCGGCACTTCGCAGAGGAGGGCGCGGAAGTAGGGATCCGGCCCGAATCCGTTCTTGAGGAGGGCCGCTTCGGTGTTGACCACCGCGTGCGCAAGCTTTTCATAGGCGGCAATGCCCCGGATCAACTCCAGCAAGGCCGGAGCGTCCGCGGCGGTGGCGGGACGGATGGCACAGGGATTGGGGTTTGACATGGTCGTTTCTCCACGGCGCAAAGGGTGGAAAAAAAGAAGGCTCCGGTCCTGGATGCGACCGGAGCCTGGGGCTCATTATCCGTTTTGCAGCACCGGCGGATCTAGACGAAGATCTCGTAGCCGGTTTCTTTTTTCAGTTTTTCGACGATCGAGCTGTTCAGGTCGCGGCGCTTGCTGCGCAGCAGCTGCTGTTCGAGATCGCTCTTGACCTCGTCGAAGGGGCGGGTCTCTTTTTTGCGATCGATGACCTGGAGGATATGGTAGCCGTACTGGGTTTCGATGATATCCGAAAGACCGCCGACCGGCACGGTGAAAGCGGCATCCTCGAAGGGTTTGACCATGTGGCCGCGGGGGAAATTCTCATAGAGTCCGCCGGTTGCTTTGGAGCCCGGGTCCTCGGTGTTTTCCTTGGCCAGCGTGGCGAAATCCTCACCGGCTTTGGCGCGGCTGAGCAGGCCTTCCATCTTTTTCCGGATCTCGGCCTTGGCGGCCTCATCCTTGCCCTGGGTCATGAGCAGGATGTGGCGCACCGAAGCGGTTTTATCCTGGCTGTAGGCCTCTTTGAGGTCGGCATCGGTCACCTTGACATCGGCATAGAGTTTGTCGAAATATTTGCGCATGGTCATTTCGCGCTCGACGTCTTTTTTGACGGTTTCGATGCTGATGCCCTCGCCGCCGAGGCGCTTCAGGAAGGCCTCTTCGCCGCCGTTCTGGGTATAGATGAATTTCAGGGTGCTGTCGACTTCGGTCGGTTTGATGCTGACACCGGCCTGTTTGGCGCCTTCCAGGAGCAGATTGCGCTCACCCATACGTTCGATGTTCACCTTGAGGAAATCGGGCAGGCGTTTGGGATCGAGCGTCTTGATCTGGTCGATATTCTTGCCCATGGCCATCTGCATTTCGGTGAAGAAGGTGCCGGGAGTGATGGTGAAATATTTGCACTTGACCAGGGTTTTATTGGCGTCGGGATCGACCGCGGGATAGGATTTCGCGAGTTCCTTCGCGACATCATAGATAGGCGTGCCCTTCTCCAGCTTCATACCTTTTTGACCACCGCAGCCGCCGGCGAGCAGGGCTCCGGCTAACAGGGTCAGGATGAACATTTTGCGCATGAAGTTCTCCTTCCGCATTCTAGGGTTGGTGGATTATTTTTATAAATTACAGTATACATAATAATTTTTGCAAATCATAGCGATTTATTTTGGCAACCGGAAGGCTGCTCCGTTTCGCTGGCAGGCGCTGCTGCCGGCCGCGGGCGAAACATATTTTGCAAATTTCGAAAAAACTTGGTAAGTTATACACATACCCAGGAAAAGCGGGAGGATGATGGAATCCGGAACAGAATTGATCGTCGTGCGCCACGGTGAGACCGAGTGGAATGCGGACAAGCGCATGCAGGGTCACATGGATGTGCCCTTGAGTGCCACCGGTATTTTGCAGGCGCAGGCGGTAGCGTCGCGCCTGGCCGCCGAGCCGGTCGACAGGATTTACAGCAGTGATCTCAAGCGGGCCTTCAAGACCGCGGAGATCATCCGCGGCGAACGCAAGATGGCGCTGTTCACTGATGTGCGTCTGCGTGAAATCCATATGGGCACCTTTCAGGGGATGACCCAGGGGGAGGCGCAGGAGAAGCACGCCGAGGCCTGGGAGCGGTTTTTTGTCCAGGATGCCGAGTATGCCTTGCCCGGCGGGCAGAGCCGTGCACAGAAGCAGATGGAAATCGCCGAGTTTATGGAGGAGGTCGTGCGCGACAATCCCAACCGGCGGCTGGTGGTGGTCACCCATGGCGGCATTCTCATCGCCATGCTGCGCCATGTTCTCCACCTCCCTCCCAGCCATCATTTCCGGGTGAGCATCAAGAATGCGGGCATCCAGAGATTTCTCTGCCGCAAGGGGAGCTGGTTTCTGGTCACCTGGGGCGAAGTGGACCATCTGGACGGAGCGGAGGCAGGTTTGTGAGAAGCACGAAAATTGTCGCCACGCTGGGGCCCGCCTCGCGGGAACCGGCAGTACTGGAACAGCTCATCGATGCGGGGATGAACGTCGCCCGGATCAATTTTTCCCACGGCACCTATGCGGAGCATGCGGCGTTGATCGCCGATGTCCGGCGCGTCGCGGCGATGAAGGAGCAGCCGGTGGCCATTTTGCAGGATCTGCAAGGGCCCAAGATCCGCACCGGCGCGCTCGCCGGCGTGGAGGCGGTCGAGCTGCGGCCCGGCGCGGCCCTGGTCATCACCACGGCGGCGTGCGACGGGGATGCCCGGAGGGTCAGCACCAGCTATGCGGCCTTGCCGGATGATGTGCGGCCGGGCGACCGGGTGCTGCTCTCGGATGGGCTGATGGAGGTGCGTGTGGTCAAGGTGACCGGCCGGGAGGTGATCACCGAGGTGGTGACCGGCGGTATGCTGCGCGCGCACCAGGGGATCAACCTGCCGGGGGTGCCGCTGAGTGCACCGGCCTTGACCGTAAAGGACCGCGAGGATCTCGCCTTTGGCCTGGAGCAGGAGGTCGATCTGGTGACCCTCTCCTTTGTGCGGCATGCCGCGGATATCCGCGAGATCAAGACCGCGATTGCCGCCGCCGGCAAGACCACCCCGGTGGTGGCCAAGATCGAGCGCGCCGAGGCCTTTGATGAATTGCCGGAGATCCTCGCTGAGGTCGATGGGGTGATGGTGGCGCGCGGGGATCTGGGTGTGGAGATGCCGCCGGAACAGGTGCCGATCCTGCAGAAGCAGCTGATCGAGGCGGCCAATGCTGCGGGCCGGCCGGTGATCACCGCCACCCAGATGCTAGAATCGATGATCACCAATCCGCGTCCGACGCGCGCCGAGGTCAACGATGTCGCCAATGCCATCATTGACGGCAGCGATGCGGTCATGCTCAGCGGCGAGTCGGCGGTCGGGCGCTATCCGGTCGAGGCGGTGGCGATGATGGCGCGGATCGCGGAGGTGGCGGAGGCGAGCGAGCGCCATGGCGATCTGGGCGCCGACCGGCGCTGGAACATTCCGCAGCCGCGCAGCGCGCCCCAGGCGATTGCGGCTGCGGCGGCGACGATCGTCCAGCAGATCCCGATCGCGGCCATCTGCGTCTTCACCCTGTCGGGCAACACGGCGCGCCTCATCGCGCAGCAGCGCCCGCACACGCCGATCTTTGCCTTCACCCCGGATCAGCGCACCTGGCGGCGGCTGAACCTGGTGTGGGGAGTGATACCGCAGCACATCGAGTTTGTGGCCGACCTGCAAAGCTTGTGGCCGCGGGTGCAGCCGCTCTTGCAGCGCCATCTCGCCGGCCAGACGGGGCAGGTTATTATGGTCGGCGGCCATCCCTTCGGGGCCGGGGTCAGCACCAATTTTATCAAAATTCAGAGCCTGTAAAGGGGCGTGCAGGGGAATCACTTGACTTTTACGAATTAAAACGATACATTAATGACGTAAAATGTTATTTTTTGGGCAGCTTGTTCGTTAAGCTGTCTTTTTTTTAAAGACGGATGACAGCCGGATGGGGCGTAGCCCGGTGCAGGCGGCGAGGAGGAGTGCGTTGCGATTACTGGAATACATGAGCCCAAACTCGATATTTCTCGATCTGGAGGCGGGGGACAAGACCGAAGCCATTTCGGAAATCGTCGAGCATATGGCCAAAGCTCATTTGATACAGAATGCGGAAGAGTTCAAAAAAGAGGTCTACGAACGGGAGCGCCTCGGCAGTACCGGGATCGGCAAAGGGATCGCCATCCCGCATGCGCGCACCCGTGCGGTTAGCCGCCTGATCATTGCCTTCGCGCGGCTCAAACACGGGGTGGATTTCGGTGCAGAGGACGATGATCCGGTGCGGCTGCTCTTTTTGCTGGGCACCCCGGTCGACACCGTGGGCGACTATCTGAAGATCCTCGCCAAGCTTTCCCGGCTGCTGAAAGAGGACACCCTGCGCAAGCAGCTGCTCAAGGCCCATTCCGCACAAGAGGTGCTGGAGCTGCTCGAGAAAGCCGAAGGCCTGACCATCTGACCGCCCGGCAGAATCTTGCGGAAGGGATGATACCTAAAGAGCCGCAGCATGAACCATGCTGCGGCTCTTGTCATTTCAGGCCAGCGGCGGCGGGGCAGAGGCGGGATCAGCGGCTCTTTTCCGTCCAGATCCGGGCGAGATGGATGATCACCTCCACGGCCTTTTCCATGTCCTGGATGGAGATCCACTCCTGGCGGGAATGAAAATTGTGCCCGCCGGTGAAGATATTGGGTGTGAGGAGCCCCTGGTAGGAGAGGCGTGATCCGTCGGTGCCGCCGCGGATGATGTTGCGGACGGGGGTGACCTCGGTACGGCGCACGGCCTCGAGCGCGTACTCCACCACATGGGGCTTTTTCTCGATTTCATACTTCATATTGCGGTAGGACTCATCCACCTTGAAGGTCATCTGCGCTTTGGGGCAGCTCGTCATGACCTGTTCCGCCCATTGTTGCAGACGGGCTTCCTTCTCCTGCAGGCCTTCGACGGTGAAATCGCGAATGAGGAACTTGAGGGTGGCTTCTTCGACGCCGCCATGGATGTGATGGGGATGGATATACCCCTCCCGGCCTGACGTGGTTTCCGGGGAGAGGGCATCGGCGGGCAATTGATCGATGATCCGCGCGGCGATCTTGATGGCGTTGACGAGCTTGCCTTTGGCGTAGCCGGGGTGGAGATTGACCCCGGCGATGGTGATGGTCACGCTGTCGGCGCAAAAGGTTTCATCCTCGACCTCGCCGAGGGATTCGCCGTCGATGGTATAGGCAAAATCAGCGCCGAAAGCGGCAACATCGAAATGCTCTGTGCCGCGGCCCACCTCTTCGTCCGGGGTGATGGCGATGCGCAGCATGCCGTGCGGAATCTCCGGATGGCGGCGGAGATGGTCCACAGCGGTGAGGATCTCGGCGATGCCCGCCTTGTTGTCGGCACCGAGCAGGGTGCTGCCATCGGAGGTGATGATGTCATGACCGATCTGGCGGGCGAGTTCCGGCGTCTCCGCGGCGCGGATGACGATGCCGGCGGGCAGGGTGATATCGCCGCCGCGGTAGTTGTGGTGGATGATCGCCTTGACGCCGGCGCCGCTTACTTCAGGCGAGGTGTCCATGTGGGCGATCAGGCCGATGACCGGCACCGGATGATCCACATTGGCGGGGAGGGTGGCGGTCACATAGCCCCACGCATCGATTGCGGCATCTTTCAACCCCATCTCCAGCAGTTCCCGGACCAATTGCTGGCCGAGGATCTTTTGTTTTTCCGTGCTCGGATAGCTGGCGGACTCTTCCGAAGACTGGGTATCAAAGGTGGTGTAGCGCAGAAAGCGCTCGGCACAGCGCTCCTCATTTGTGTTCATAGGATCAAGACTCCATGCAAAAAGTGGCCCTTCCGCGGGCGGGCGTCTGGGCCGGTTTGCGCATAAGCCGCGGCGAACCGGTTCAGCGCAAAACAAGTCTTGCTAGTTCGCGCCCGATCCCGTAAATTGAACTCTCTGGTTTAATATACTAAAAGGAAACGAGATGACAAGAAGAATTTTCCTCGCTCTTGTCGCCCTGATGGTGCTTTTAGGGTGCGGGAAAAAGCAGGATAAGCCGCGCCAGCAGGCCCCGCTCGCAGCGGTGGGCGATCGCACGGACAACGGCGGCATGCTGCGATTCACCGTCGAGGGCAAGACGATGCACGACCGTTTTGTCGTCGCCCAGTTCACGCCGCGCGGGGATCTTTTCCCCGAGGATAATTTGCAGATCTATAATTATGATATCCAGTCCGACAAATACCCGCGTCTGCTGCTCAGCATCAACAGCCGGGAGAGCGATCTTCGCCGCTGGCAGGACCAGAGCTTGCCGGCGGAACTCGTCGCCTTTACGGTGTCGGCGCAAAGCCCGCCGCTTACTGCACGAGGCGAGGTCCGCATCACTCGCGTTGCGGATCCCTTTATCGAGGGGCAGTTTCGCGCGGAGCTGCTCCAAGAGGAGAGCGGCAAAAGTTACGAAATCCGCGGCGAATTCAAGGCGGTGCTGCGCCTGAACGTGTAGGCCGTTGCGGCGCCGCCGCGGCACAGCGCGCTGAGCCGGCAGGGGCCGAGAGAGAGCGGAAAGAGACAGGAATCAAGGTGCAGGATAAGGATTGGGTTGAGCGGCTGGCGGCCCGGGATGAAGCGGCGTTTCGTGAGCTGTATGAAGCGCATGCGGACCGCATCTACCGGCTGTGTCTGCGGATGCTGCAGAACCGGCAGGAGGCGGAGGATGCCGCCCAGGAGATTTTCCTCAGGATTCTTGCGGCCCTGCCCCAATTTCGCGCGGATGCCCAGCTCTCCTCATGGATCTACCGGATCACTCTGAACTATTGCCTCAATCTGCAGCGGCAGCGCAAGGTGAAGCGCTGGCTCTCGCTTGAATGGCTTGAATTGCAGCCCGAGGCCGCCCACCCGGATGAGGGCGCGGAGCGCCGGATTGAGCGTGAAGAGGAGTCCGCGCTGCTGACGGCGGCGATCAACCGCCTGCCCGAACGGCAGCGCACCGCCCTGATCCTCTTCCGCTTTGAGGAGAAAAGCTACCAGGAGATCGCCGCGATTCTCGGGTGTTCGCTAACCGCGGTGGAGAGCCGGATCTTTCAAGCCAAAAAAAATCTCGGAAAATTGCTGGCAAAGGCGCTGAAGGATACAAGTTTTGCATGAGACAGGTGTCTAACAGGATAGAGGCCAGGATGCGACACAGGACAATCCAGAATATGCTGCTCCTCTTTCGCGAGGGGCGGCTGGAGGCGGAGCGGCACCGGCAGGTGGCGGAGCATATTGAGCAGTGCGCGCCATGCCGCGTGCTGGCGGAGCGGCTCGGCCGGATCTACGGAGCGCCCGCCACAGATCGTGCGGTCACCGCTCCCGCCGCGCTCTATCCGCGGGTGCGCGCCCGCTGGCAATCGCAGCCGGCCGGAATCCCGGCGTCGGCGCACATCCGCTCCGCATGGAGCACCGCCCTGATGCCGCTGGGGCCGGGCCGTTCCCTGGCCGCAGCTGTCCTGCTGCTGGCGGCGATCGGCGCCGGTTTGATTCTCGGCGCCCTCCCGAACGAAGCGCCGGCCGTGGTCGATCAGAACCAACCCTGGAAAGAAGTGTTTTATACCGACATGCTGCAGGCGGACAATACCCACTCCTATTATCAGGTTGTGGAAGATCTGTACAAGCCGGCCGCGGCGGAGGAGAAATGAAGAAACGCTGGTTTTTGGCGGCACTGCTCCTGCTCACAGTCGTGAACCTCGCGGCTTTTTCTTCGCTCGCCTGGCGGCGTTGGTGTGCGCACTGCAGCAGCAAGGCCTGCTGCCCGGTTGCCACGGCCGGGATACTGAGCCAAGAGCTCGATCTCTCCCCGGAGCAGACCGCCGCGGTGGAGAGCTTGCATTCCCGCTTCTCTGCCGATGCCCGGATCCTCTCGGAGAGACTGGAGCAGGAGCAAGTCGTGCTGACGCAAGAGCTGATGAAGGAGCAACCGGACAGTGCGGTCATTTCGTTGGTGCTGCGGCGGATCAGCGACCGCCAGTATGGCCTCTCCCGGGCCTCGGTCGATCATCTCCTGGCGCAAAAAAAGCTACTCAGCCCCGGGCAGCAGCAAAAGCTGTTCGGTATGGTGCTCCATTCCTGCGCAATGAATTCATCCCAATGCATCCATCCATCCACAAATCAACCCTAAACAAGGAGAACCATCCATGAAAAAGCTGGTCATTTTTGTCGCCCTGCTGTTCGTTTGTGCTCTGGCGGCCGGCGCCCTGTATGCCGTGACCGTCACCGATGACAAGGCCAAATCCACCACCACGGTCCAGAAGGACGATTGCTGCAAGAAGGGGCAGGCTGAGTGCAAGGACTCGGCAGCCGGCCAGAAAGAGTGCTGCAAGGAAAAGAAGGAAGGCTGCGAGAAGAAGGAAGGCTGCTGCCCGGCGAGCAAGGACAAGCCTTCATGCGCTCCCAAGGAAGGCGCCTGTCCGCACAGCTGCCCGGCCAAGCCGGAATGCGAAAAGAAGTAATCCGGTTGTTCTCCGGAAAAGGGAAGGCTGCAAGGCTTTCCCTTTTTTTTTGCAGAATCGTGTTGCATCGGCGGCTGTTTCTTGATACATTACGCCAGCGCCGGTCCCCTCAGGGAGTGTTCATGATCAGAAAATTGAGTTTTGCAGAGCTGGATGAACGGCGGCGGTTGCGGGAGCACGGCGAGCGGCCGCACACCCCCGCTGCCGTGGTGCTCCTGGATGATATCCGCAGTCTTCACAATGTCGGAGCGATTTTCCGAACCGCTGATGGCGCCGGTTTCGGCCATCTCTATCTCTGCGGCATCACCGGCACGCCGCCGCGCAATGAGATCCGCAAGACCAGCCTCGGCGCGGAGGAGAGCGTGCCGTGGAGCTATCATGCGGATCCCCTGCCGCTGGCCCGGCAGCTCAAGGCGGAGGGTTATCAGCTCGTCGTCCTCGAACAGACCAATGCCAGCACCGATTTTACCGCGGCGCCCTGGCGTTTCCCCCTGTGCCTGATCATCGGCCACGAGTACACCGGCGTGCGCGAGGCGCTGGTGGAACTGGCGGATCTGGCGGTGGAGATCCCGATGGACGGGAGCAAGCATTCGCTCAACGTGTCAGTGGCTTTTGGCATTGCCGCTTATGAAATCGCCCGTCACCGGGATGATATCCGCAAAGGATGATGTTTAAGTTGCCGTGACCGCTGCACCACACCGCGATGCGCCATCCGGGCTGCGGCAGGCCAAGCGAACAGGAGGAAGGCAGCGATGGGCAAGACTTTAAAGGAATGGTTTGAGGCACTGGGGCCCTTTGGCAAGCGGGGAATCATCTATACACTGGCTGGTCTGGCGGGGCTGATCGCCCACATGGTACGCGGGGGCATGCAGCAGCCGTTTGGCATCGTGATCTGGCTCCTTATCACCGGCATCGGGCTTTATTATCTCTTCGTGCTGGCCGGCCGTCGTTCGTGAGCGTATTCTTTATTTCAGGAGAAGCCGATGAGCAATTTTGCGATTGATTTGCAGGGCAAGGTAGCGCTGGTGACCGGGGGATCGCGCGGCATTGGCCGGGCCATCGCCCTGCGGCTTGCCGAAGCCGGTGCCGATGTGGCGATCAACTATTTGCGGCAGCGTACCGCTGCCGATGAGACGGTGGCGCTGGTGGAAAAACGGGGGCGGCGCGCCCTGGCCATCCGGGCCAATGTGGGGGAGGTAGAAAACATCCCGGTGATGATCCAGGAGATCAAGGACAAATTCGGGCGGCTGGATATTCTCGTCAGCAACGCTGCCTCGGGGGTACTCAAGCCGGCGCTCGAGCTCAATGAGCACCACTGGCACTGGACGATGGACATCAATGCCGGCACTCTGCTGCCCCTGACCCAATTCAGCCTGCCGTTGATGGAGGCGCAGGGCGGTCACATCATCGCGGTTTCGAGCCTGGGCTCGGTGCGTGCCATTCCCAATTATGCCGCGGTCGGGGCCTCCAAGGCGGCGCTCGAGTCGCTCATCCGCCATCTGGCGGTCGAGCTCGCCGCGCGCAACATTCATGTCAATGCGGTCTCCGCCGGGGTGGTGGACACCGATGCGCTGAAGCATTTTCCGAATCGCGAGCAGCTCCTGGAGACGAGCCGGCAGAAAACCCCCTCCGGGCGGCTGACCACACCCGAGGATGTGGCGGATGTCGTGCTGCTGCTCTGTTCGCCGCTGGCGCAGCAGATCCACGGACAGACCATCGTCGTCGACGGCGGCTACGCGATCACCGGCTGAAGCCGCATCCCGCTGTAAAAGAAAAGGCGCGCCCTTCGCAGTCGAAGGGCGCGCCTTTTTGTGTTCAGGGCGGCGGCAGCGGTTTGCCTGAGGGCCTGCAGCAGCAGCCGAGCGGAAGCAGCCAGGCCAGCGGCAGCGGCCACGCTCTTGCCGCGGCGGGCGGGCTATGCCTGAAACCAGGAGATCAGGCCGGTATCGAAGGGTGTGGCCATCTCGCTGTGACTCGGCATGACGCGGACCGAAAATCCATGCTGTCCGGTTTTCTCGCAGGGGATGATCGCCTCGAAACGGTAGAGGTTCTTTTTCACCTGCTCGGTCTGCTGCATCACCATGCTCTGGCCATCGATGATCTCGTCATCCGAGTCGAGCGGGCCGAAATAGGCCTCGACGCGGAGTTCTTCCGGCTTGAGGCCGTCCGCGTCGACGGTGGCCGTGATGCGCATCTGGCCACCGACGCGTACCTCATCGCCCTCCTCCGATTCAACCACCGTGACCTGCACCTTGGGCCACTGGCTCTGCACGCGCACCTTCCAGGCCGCCAGTTCCCGGGCCAGCTCCAGCTTGTTGCGGCTGAGTTTTTGCCAGCGCAGCTCGGCGGGCAGATAATATTGTTCGAAATAGTCGCGCACCATGCGGTTGGTATTGAAGACCGGGCTGAGCACCTGGATGCTGCTCTTCATCATCGCGATCCATTCGCGCGGCAGGTTGTTGCTGCTGCGCTGGTAGAAGAGCGGCACGACCTCCTGTTCCAGCAGGGAGTAGAGCGATTCCACCTCGTAGAGATCCTGTTCCTCGGCGTTTTCGAATTCCTCGCCGCGGCCGATGGCCCAGCCGACGTTTTTGGTATAGGCTTCATCCCACCAGCCGTCGAGGATGCTGACATTGAGGGCGCCGTTTAGGCTGGCCTTCATGCCGCTGGTGCCGCTGGCTTCGCGCGGCCGGATCGGGGTATTGAGCCAGACATCGACGCCGCGCACCATACTGGCTGCGACCTCCATGTCGTAATCCTCGATGAAAACGATGCTGCTGTGGAACTCCTCCTTGCGGATGATATTGACGATGTCGCGAATAATGCCTTTGCCGATGTTGTCGCGGGGGTGGGCCTTGCCGGCGAAGATGAACTGGACCGGGCGTTCCTTGTTGTTGAGGATGGTCTTGAGGCGGTCGAGATCCTGAAAGATCAGTTTGGCGCGTTTGTAGGAGGCGAAGCGGCGGGCGAAGCCGATGGTCAGGGCTTCGGGATCGAGCACTTCGTCGGCCTTGGCGATGTCCTCGGGGCGGGCCTCGGCTTTTTCCAGCTGGGTGCGCAGGCGTTTGCGGGTGAAGGCAACCAGGCGTTCGCGGCGGCGTTCGTGGGTGCGCCAGAGTTCTTCATCGGGAATCTGCTGGATGCGGTCCCAGACCGAGTCTTCGGCAGCGATACTGGACCAGCGCGGGCCGAGGTAGCGCTGGAAGAGTTCGGCCATATCTTCGGAGATCCAGGTCGGCAAATGGACGCCGTTGGTGACGTGGCCGATGGGCACTTCATTTTCGGGAATTTCCGGCCAGAGGTAATGCCACATCTTGCGGGCCACCTCGCCGTGCAATTTACTGACACCGTTGCAGACGCCGGACATGGTGATGGCAAAGATGGCCATGTTGAATTTGCCGTCGCTCTGGGGCAGGCCGATACCGCCGAGGTGGTGAAACTGATCGGCGGAGATCTGCAGGGAGCCGAAATAGTTGCCGATATAGCGGTCGATCAGGCCGAGATCGAACTCGTCGATGCCGGCGGGCACGGGCGTATGGCTGGTGAAAATGGTGCTGTTGCGGTTGGCTTCCTGAGCCTCCTGGAAGGAGAGACCCGACTCCTGCATCAGGAGGTGGACGCGTTCGAGGGCCATGAAGGCGGAGTGCCCTTCGTTCATGTGGCAGATATCCGGACGCAAGCCGAGGCGTTCGAGGGCGCGGATGCCGCCGATGCCGAGGACGATTTCCTGTTTGATGCGCATCTCTTCCTCGCCGCCATAGAGCGAGTCGGTGATGTCCTGGTCTTCCTGGCTGTTTTCCGGCACATTGGTATCGAGGAGGTAGAGGGGTACGCGGCCGACCTGGGCGCACCAGATGCGGACGTGGACCGGGCGCTGCAGGATCTCGACGGTGATGGTGACCGGTTTGCCGTTGGGGTCGCATTCCAGCTTGATCGGCATGTTATAAAAGTCATTTTCCGGATAATTTTCCTGCTGCCAGCCATCCTTGGAGAGGTACTGATGGAAGTAGCCTTTTTGGTAGAGCAGGCCGACGCCGACCAAGGGGATGCCCAGGTCGCTGGCGGATTTGAGGTGATCCGCCGAGAGGACGCCGAGACCGCCGGAGTAGAGGGGCAGGCCTTCGTTGAGGCCGTATTCCATGGAAAAGTAGGCGATGCGAAAGTTTTTCTGCTGCGGGTAATTTTTCTGGAACCAGGATTTTTGCGAGAGGTAGTTTTCGAGGGCGGCGCGGGTGCGCTGCAGATGCGAGAGGTAGCCATCGTCCTTGGCGCGGGCCTCGAGGCGGGCCTGATCTATGCTGCCGAGCAGGCGCACCGGATTATGTCCGGAGCTTTCCCACAGTTCGCGGTCGAGGCGGCGGAAGAGGTTGCGGAGATCGTGATCCCAGGTCCAATAGAGATTATAGGCGAGGTCGCGCAGGGCGGAGAGTTCTACGGGCAGGGAGGGAACCACTTTATACTTGTGGATCGAGACGGCCATGGGAGTTCCTCTAGTGCGTGAAGGAAAAAAATATTTCATATAAAATAGTGAAAAAAGCGCTTCCAATCAAGTAAAAATGCACCCCGGCGCAGCGATGAGCGGGGTTGGGGTGCCTGCGGGCTGGCACGACAGTTGCAAAAGAGGTGGCGGAGTGGATGCAGATGTGGTTGCGCAGCGGCGCGGCATCCGCTCCCGGCAACAACAAGCAAGGTAAAGATTCATAATAACAAGGATTAACGGGATACGGGTCGCCGGGTGAATGAAGAGATTCAGCAGCAGGGATCAGGTGGTGAAGCACCCGTGATGTATTGCCCTGAGTTAGCGTATCAGAGAGAGACAGTTCGCGCATCCTGGCATGGTACGGCACCCTGGTTTGGCACCCCGCTCCTCACTCTCGCAAGTAGGACTTTTTTGCAAGTTACAACTTTCAATGTACGGAGGAAGTGATGAATTCTTCATCTCAGCATCCCATCCTGCTGGTAGTCCTGGCGCTTCTCATCCTGACGTCGACGCTGCTGGCTGCGACGGGCGACACCCTGTCGGTGGGCAACAGTGCGGGGCTGCCCGGCATGAGCGGCTATACGATTCCCGTCAACTTGCGCAATGTCACGACGCTGAAGGGGCTACTCTTCAAGATCAAGGATGTTCCTGATTCCCTGGTCGTCACCAACGTCGCCGCAACCGGCCGGGCCTCCGGATTCCGCAGTGAATGGACCGTGGTGGGCGGGACGGTCAAGATTCTGATGTTCCCGACCAACACCTCCACCCCGCTGTTGACGGCCGGCAATGGCACGATCGCCAACCTGACGGTTTCGGTCAATGCGGCGGCGGTGCGCGGCACCAAGGCGACGGTGACCCCGGACAGTGTCAAGGCGGCCAACAACACACAGCAAGCCGCGACCGTCTACGTCAAGAGCGGATATTTCTGGTACGGCATCAAGGGCGATATCAAGGCGGACGGTCTGGTCAATCTCTTCGATGTGCTGCGCCTGATCGACATCGTTCTGGGCCGCACCCCATCGGCGACTGAATATGAAAAGTGGTCGAGCGATCTGAACAATGACGGCGTGATCGATGTCGCTGACATCACCTCGCTGATCGATCTTGCGGTCGCTGCCACGCCCAGAATCGAAGCGGCGGATGCTCCGGCCGACTATTCCGGCCATGCGGAGCTGGCCATCTCCGCGCTGCCCAAGGATGTTACCGGTTTGGTCTCTGTGCCGGTGCAGATCAAAGCCACCGCGCCGGTCAGTGGTCTGCAGTTCTCCTTCAAGCTGGATTCACGCCGGTTCCTCGTCGCCCAACCGCGGGTGACCGAGCTCAGCCGCAACATGAGCGTCGCGATCCAGCCGCAGGGCGATGAAGTGGGCGTCATGTTGTACAGCCTCACCGGCGACCCCTTGCCGCTCAATGAGGGCACCGTGCTGCAGATCCCGGTAACCATTGCCGAACCGCTATCGCAGAACGAAGATCTCGAGATCATCGCAGCGCTGGCCGGAACGGTGGGCGGCGGCAAGCTGCAAACCGACTTTGGCAGCAGCCATAGCGTGAGCGCCGCCCCGGAATCGTATGCTCTGATGCAGAATACACCGAATCCTTTCAATATGTCGACCCGGATCACCTACGAAGTGCCCGAACTGCGCCAGGGCACGGCCCCGATCAAGCTGATGGTCTTCAACGCTCAGGGCCAGGAAGTGCGCACTCTGGTGAATGAAAGAAGGAGTGCCGGACGCTACACGGTGAACTGGGACGGCCGCGATGATGCCGGTACTTATGTCTCCTCCGGGGTCTATTTTTACAAACTGACGGCCGGTTCGGTTGTCATCACCAAGAAACTGGCGGTCACGAAGTAACGGGGCCTCTTCGCGAAGGCATCACCCTAATTGAGAGGATTCTGAAATGAAATCTTGCCGGGCGACGGCCCTTTGGGCCAGTATGATCGTGGCAGCGATGATTTCGCCAGGGCTGGCGCAGGTTGTGGACGATTTCAACCGCACCAGCCTGGGGAGCAACTGGACTGCCGATACCGAATATAAAATAGTCAGCAATACCCTGGATAACACGGCGACTACCACCGGCTGGACCTATCTGGCGGTCTACAACGCGGTGACCAATCCCTATCAGGTGCAATTCACCTGGGCGTCCACCGCCGATGCCAGCGGCATCAACGCCGGCGGATTTGCGATGCTGCTGAACAGCGCCTCGATCACGGCCAACGGCATGATGATCTTCCGCCGCGACACCAACCTGGAGATCAATCCCATCGTCAACGGCAATGTCGACCGCACCGTGGTCGTGGCTTCAACCGCCGCCTCCCAGGCCGCGCCGACCAAGGGCAGCATTGTCAAGATCGTCTTCCGCACCGATGCGACCAAGGCCTATTTCGACTATTATGTCAACGGTGTCCTTGATGGCACCCTGAGCTATCTGCGCGCCAGCTACGCGGCCATTCCCGCCACCTACTACGCGGGCGTGTGCCTCTATGGCAACATGAACAACAATATCGATGATTTTACCGTTACCGGGCAGAGCCTGACCCTGACCTCCCCCAACGGCGGGGAATCCTGGCTGGCGGGTTCGACACATGCCATCACCTGGAACTCGAGCGGCTTCACCGGCACCATTGCCCTGGATTACTCCCTCGATGCCGGGGCGACCTGGACAGCCATTACCGGCTCGGCGACCAACTCGGGCACCTATTCCTGGACCCTGCCCGCCACCACCTCGGCCAATGCCCGGGTGCGCGTCCGCGATGCCAGCGACAGCAATCCGCTGGATGCCAGCGACGCCAATTTCACCATCGCGCCGCAAACCGAATCGATCACCCTGCTCACCCCCAACGGCGGAGAGAGTTGGGAGATCAATGCCGCCCGGAACATCACCTGGAGTTCCACTGGCGCGATCGCCAATGTGCGCATTTTCTATTCCGCGGACGCCGGCACCAACTGGAGCCTGGTCGTCACGAGCACGCCGAATGACGGCTCCTACACCTGGACCACGCCGGGCGTGACCACCACCCACGGCCTTATCCGCATCACCGATGCCCTGGATGGCCTGCCGCTCGACGAGAGCAATGCCACCTTTGCGATCCTGACCCTGGCGACGCTCTACGTCCGGGACACCAGCGGGCAGCCCGGCTCGACCGGCAATCAGGTCCTGGTGTGCCTCGATAATATCACGCCCATCCGCGGCCTCTCGTTCAAGCTCACCGATTCGCCCGCCTATCTGACGGCGATGAACATCCTGCCGGTGGAGCGCGCTGCCGAGTTTACGGTGACCAAATCGGATAACGGCACCGCGGTGACGATCATGGTGGTGAGCATGACCGGCACTTCGATCCCGCCCGGCAGCGGTCCCATCTGTCAGCTCTCCTATGATGTCTCGGGCACGGCCCCCCTGGGCGAATTCTCCAGCCTCGATTTTAGCAATGTGGTCGTGAGCGATGACAGCAGCCGGGCGGTTCTGCCGGAGCTCATGCCGGGAAAATTCTGGTTTGTCAAGATGGGCGATCTCGACAACGGCGGCACCATTGATCTCCTCGACATCAGCCGCGCCGCCGATATTGTCCTCGGGCGGCCACCGGCCATCAGCGAGAACGAGATCATGAGCGGCGACCTCGATCACGATGGCGACCTCGATCTCTACGATCTCTTGAATATCTGGGAAATCGTCTATTAATGCGCAAGGGGAGAGTGTAGCCGAACGTACCCCTTGGTCAGATGCGTTTGTATTCGAACGTGGGAACGCCTATGAAAAGATGGCAGCTTGTGCTTTGGCTGGTTGTGCTCGGTACCGTTCCTCAGGTCCAGGCACAAACCACCTATACCGATAACTTTAACCGGGCTGCGTTGGGGTCCGACTGGTCGGTCGATGCCTCCTGGTACCAGATCGTCTCGGGCGCGCTCGACAACACCCTGACCGTGGCGAGCTGGGACTATTACGCGGTCTATCTGCCCCTCTTCAATCCGACCGAGGTCTCGTGGACCTGGGCAGCCGGCAGTGACGTGGAGGGCGACAACTCGGGCGGGGCGATCCTGCGCTATGACCTGACCACGAGAAGCGGTTATTTTATTTTGCGCCGCTATGGCGATCTGACCCTCCATCCCATCGTCAATGGCATCATCCAGCGCAATGCCACCACCATCGCCAGTGTCTCTCCGGCGCAGGCCTATCCCAAGGCGGGGGATATCATGAAGGTGGTCATTTCCACCGATGCCAGCGGTCACCACTTCAAACTGTATATCAACAACAAGCTCGATGGCACCCTCACCGATGCCGCCAAGCTCTACGGCAACGGCACGACCCTCTACTGCGGCATCGCCCTCTACGGACAGCGCAACAACAACATTGATGATTTTACCGTCAAGGGGAGCGTCCCGACGACACCCCCCGAAACGATCGCGGTGACCTCTCCCAACGGCGGCGAAATCTGGTATAGCGGGTCCAGCCATGCCGTCACCTGGAGTTCGGCCAACCTGACCAACAATGTCAAGGTCGAGCTCTCCAGCAATGGCGGTTCCTCCTACACCACCCTGGCGACCGTGGCCAACACCGGATCCTACGCCTGGACGCTTCCCGGAACGACCTCGACGACCTGCCGCATCCGGGTTTCTGATGCCACCGACAACGCGCCGCTGGATATCAGCGATGCCAATTTCACCATCGCCACCCCGCCGGATACCGTGACCGTCACGGCTCCCAACGGCGGCGAGGATCTGTATTCGGGGAATGCCTTTACGATCCGCTGGACTTCAACCTTTACGGGGGGCAATGTCAGGATCGAATACTCCACCGATGGCGGCACCACCTTCAGCTCGATCATCGCAACGACGCCCAATTCCGGCAGCTACATCTGGACCGTGCCGGCGGTGAGTTCGGCCTTGGGCCGCATCCGCATCTCGGAGGTCACCGACGGCATCCCCACCGACCAGAGCAATGCCAATTTCACCCTCCACATCACGCCGCCCGACCTGGCGATCGTCCGCCCCAATGGCGGCGACACCTGGCTCTTCGGCGCCGCCCAGGAGATCCAGTGGACCGGCCCGGATTCGACCACCATGCCTTTTGTCAATCTCTATTACTCGCTCGACAACGGCGGCACCTGGGACAGCATCATTTCCGGCACCCGCAACGACGGCGCTTACACCTGGACGGTCCCCAGTGTGCTGACCACGCAGGCGCTGATTCGGGTCGAGGATGCTGCCGATGCGCTCAAGAATGACCAGAGCAACGCGGTCTTTACGATCACCTCGCTGGTGCTGCTGCAGGTCAAGGACAACAGCGGCCAGCCGGGCTCGACCGGCAACAAGGTGGCGATCCATCTCAACAACCAGACCAACATCCGCGGGCTTTCTTTCCGGGTGAACGATTCGCCCAATCTGCTCACGGCGATGACCGTCACGCCGGTCGGACGCGCCGTCAATTTCTCGGTCACCAAGGTCGACAACGGCACCAATGTGATCATCTACCTGGTCTCGATGGCCGGCAGTCTGATCACGGTCGGCAGCGCGCCGATCATCAACATCAGTTATGATGTTTCCGGCAGCGCGCCGGTGGGCGATTATGCCGACCTGACGCTCTCGGATGTGACGGTTGCCGATGCCAACAGCCTCCCGGTGGTGCCGGCGCTGCTCGACGGCAAGTTCTATTTTGTCGTCAAGGGAGATGTCAACCAGGACGGCAACGTCACGACGCTGGATTTGGAACGCGCCATTCAGCTGCTGCTCAAGACGGGTGATCCGATCACCCCCGCCGAGCTTCTCAGCGGCGATATGGATGCGGATGGCGATTTTGATCTGATCGATTTCATGACCATCTGGGAAGTGATCTATTGATCTCCCGGTGGGCTTTTGCAAGGGATGTAAGAGATATGGGAATCAAAGCAGGAACACGACTGGGGTTGGGGCTGCTGCTCGGCCTCGCTCCGCTCGCCATGGCGGCGGATGCGGTGCTGCAGTTGGGCACAGGCAGCGGCAAGGTCGGGACGCAGCACAATGTCGTGCAGCTGGCCATGGCCAATGACACGACGGTCATCGCGCTGCAGCTCGAGGTGGCGGATGTACCCGATTTCATCAAGCCGGATTCCGTGTGGACGACCGATCGTAGCGCCGGTTTTACCGTGGCCTGGAAGGAGGATTCGCTGAGCGTGCTGCACATTCTGCTGCTGAGCATGGACGCCAAATCCTCGATCGCCAGCGGGAGCGGCGCGGTTCTCAATATCAGTTATTCGGTGCAGGCGGGTGCGGACCGCTTCAAGGACCTCGATCTGGTCTTTTATACCGCGCCCAAGGTGGTGGCGCCCGGATCGGTCAAGATCCCGGCGGTGGGGCTGGCGGGCAAGTTTTTCATCGGCAATACCGCGGTGGCCACGCACGCGGAGCTCCAGCCCGGGCGATTCGCCCTGGCGCAAAATTTCCCCAATCCCTTCAATCCGGAGACGCGGCTGGCCTTTGAGCTGCCGGAGCGCGGAGAGGCTGTGCTCGCGGTCTATAATTTGCTGGGACAGCGGATCCGGACGCTGGCCGAGGGAGAATGGACGGCCGGCCTGCATGAAGTGATCTGGGACGGGCTGACCGATGCGGGGGCGCAGGCTGCCGGCGGCGTCTATATCTACCGTCTGCAAGCCGGTGCGCATCAGGAGAGCCGGCGGATGGTGTTAATGCGGTGAGAGCAACGGGACATGGCGCGTTCGCGGGTTTCTTCACGGGTTGACGGCGTGAGGGAACGCGCCTTTTTTTCTGGCCGCGGGAGAGATCCCGCGGCCTTTTTTTATGCGGAGCCGGGGTGGATCATTTCTTCTTGAGGATGGTGTTCCAGCCGTTGCCGCCGCCGAGATTGGGGCGGTAGAGCTTGCTGACCTGGCTGGCCTGTTCGGTGACATAAAAGGCCTCGGGCGAGACCTTCTTGACGAGAGTGAGCACGTCCTCCAACTCCTTGCGCGGAAACACGACAACGAGCATGCTGACGACGCCGTTGAGACCTTCGCCGAGAAAAGTGGTCACCGCATAGCCGGCTGCGCGCAGGATTTCGGCGATCTGGCCGCCATGCTCCGCGCTGATGACCCGGAGTACGGTGTTGCCGAAGGCGATGCGGCGTTCGAGCAGGATCCCGACGACATTGCCAGTGGAGAAGCCGAGCGCATAAAAGATGATGAGAATCGGCTCGGCGGCGACCTCCTGCAGCACCTTGGCGACGACCAGCAGCCAGACACTGACCTCGACAAAGCCGAGGGCGAAGGCGATTCTGGTCCGGCCATGGACGATGCTGATGGTGCGGACCGTGCCCAGCGTGACATCGGTGACACGGGAGAAAAAGACGATGATGCCAGTGATCAGGGTTGTCAAGTCCACGCGCGCTTGTCCTTTCGTCCTGCGGGCGCGCCAGACCGGCGCCGGTTCACAGCGCCGGCCGGAGGCGTCCAGGAAAGCAGGGTTCTACTTCTTGGGCCAGGGGATCTCTTTGTAACGGTCGCCGGTCGAGTTGACGATGGTGCGGTACCACGCCTCCGGATAGAGGGGGTGCTGCACGCCGCCATGTTCATCCCGGAGATTGCCGTCGAGGTACTTCCAGATCAGCTGCTCCCCCAGTTTTTTCCAGCGGGCGACGGTTGCGTCGCCGGAGCGGCAGGAAAACTCGGTCAGATAGTCGCGTGCGAGCAAGGGGGAGTCTTTATAGAGGGCGAGGGCGGCCGCATCGATCTGCGGGACCGCGGCCATGAACTGGCCCTCGAGTTCCCGTTGTGCGGTCTGCACGTCCACGATCATGTCGCTGTAGCGGGAGTAGGTATAGTTGGCGACGAAATTGAAGACCCAGAAGGCCGAGTCCCAGGAGAAGGCGGCGAAGGAGCCGGCACCGGCGCCATAGTTTTTGGGCGCGCGGCTGATGCCGCAGTACATCGGCACATAGACGGTGCAATAGGTGTCATCGACGCCGAACCAGAGGATGCCGCCGATGGGATCGGGCAAACTGCCGCGGGACTGGGCGACGAAAGAGAAGCCGGTCTGCTGGGTCGAGATGGCGCGTTCATGGAAATATTTGGTGCTATCGACCGTCCATTCCATCGGCCGCCAGCGGTAGGGGAGTTTGTACGGGCCGGCGCCGACATCGAGGGTCATGTCAAGGGGGGTGCCCTCATAGTGATCGCGCATCAGTTCCATGACGTCGCGGGCACTCAGCTTTTTATCCGGTCTGATCCACAGCGGCAGGGGCTGGCTGCCCGGCACGCCGCAGGCAAAGTCGCTGGGGAGGTTGAGCGAGGGGGCGGCGCGGCGGAATCCGCTCCAGACGCGGGCTTCGCAGAAGCGCTGGGCGCTGAAATCGAGCGGGGCATAGGCGTCGGCGAAACTGAACTCCTTGTCTGCTCCGGCAAAGTAACCTTTTTCGCGGGCGAAGGTGATGACATCGCGGGCGTAGAGGCAGTTCTGGGGGTCATTGAGGGGAAACTGGCGGATGCGGGCCTGATTGGCGTGGCCGCAGATATAGCCATCGGGGACCCGACGCGCCACCCAGAGGGCCCCGTTGCCGCCCTCGCCCTTGCCGATCATCTCCATGATCCAGACCTCGTGCGGGTCGGAGATGGAGAAGGATTCGCCCTCGCTGCAATAGCCGTACTCGGCGGCGAGGCTGGTCATAACCTGGATGGCTTCGCGGGCGGTTTTGGCGCGCTGCAGTGCGAGATACATCAGACTGCCATAGTCGACATGGCCCTTGGGATCGTGCAGTTCGCCGCGGCCGCCGAAGGTGGTTTCGCCGATGGCGAGCTGATGTTCGTTCATGTTGCCGACGACGGCATAGGTCTCCGCCACCTGCTTGATCTGGCCGAGGTAGGTGCCGCTGTCCCAGTCATAGACGGCGATCAGGGTGCCGGGGATATGTTTGCCGGCGGGCAGGTAGAGCAGCTCGCCATAGAGGGTGTGGGAATCGGCGGAATAGGTGATCATGGTGGAGCTGTCGGTTGAAGCGCCGCGGGTGATGAGAAAATTGGTGCAGGCATCCGCCGCGGCAGTGGAGAGCGCCACGACGGCACAAATCAACAGGACAAAGCGTTTCATCAAACCTCCGGTCGGATGGAATGGATTAGGGGTTGAATATTCGGCTAAAAGCCTTCCTTGATGGTATCGCCGATGATGTGGATACCGCGCTCGATCTCCTCCTCGTTGCTCATGGAGAAATTCAGGCGCATGGTCGCCAGGCCGTCGCCCTCGCAGGGAAAGAAGAATTTGCCGGGCACGAACGCGGCCTTGCGTTCGATGCATTTCCAATAGAGTTGTTCGGTATCGGTGCCGCTGGGGCCCTCCGCCCAAATGAACATGCCGCCCTCCGGCCTGGCGTAGTGCCACTCTTTCGGGAAGTAGCGGTCCAGGGCGGCCAGCATCGCCTCCTGTTTCGGCTTGTAGAGCGCGACGATCTTGGGGATCTGTTGATCGAGATAGCCGCCGAGCAGGTACTCGGTGGCCATGGCCTGGTTGAGGGTGCTGGTATTGAGATCGACGCCCTGCTTTGCGAGCACCAGCCAGCGCCGCACCGGCTCGGGGGCGACGCAGACGCCGAGGCGCAGGCCCGGGGCAAAGACCTTGGAGAGGGTGGTGGTGTAGATGGTATGCTCGGGAATCAGGGAGTGGAGGGAGGGCAGGGCGTCACCGCGGTAGCGCAAGTCGCTGTAGGGATCGTCTTCGCAGAGCAGGACGTCGTGTTTGGCGATCAGTTCCGCGATCTGGTGGCGGCGTGCCAGGCCGAGACAGCGTCCGGTGGGATTCTGGAAGGTCGGCACCAGATAGACCAGCTTGACCGGTTGCGAGGCCAGGACTTCTTCGAGGGCCTCGGGGCGGATGCCCTCGTCGTCCATGGCGGCGCAGACATAGCGGGGGCCGTAGGGATTGAAGGCGGAGAGCGCGCCGAGGTAGGTGGGGGCCTCCACAGCGACGCAATCGCCGGGGGTGATCAGAACCTTGCCCAGGGCATCGAGCAATCCCTGCGAACCACTGGTGATGCAGATGCCCGCGGCGGTAGCGTGGATTCCTTTTTTCGCCAGATAAGGCACCAGGGCTTCGCGCAGTGGGATGAAGCCTTCGGTCATATCGTATTGCAGGGCCCGGGTGCCATATTTTTCCAGCACCTGGTTGGCCAGCATCTTAATGATCTCGAAGGGATAGCTCTCCGGCGCGGGGTAGCCGCCGGCGAGTGAGATCATGCCCGGCTGACTGACGACCTTGAGGATTTCGCGGATGATATTGGCGCCCATGTTCCTGGTGCGATCGGCAAACAGCGTTTCAAAATTCATGACAGCATCTCCTCCTCCAGTAATGGCATCATGGCACGCATGCGAAGAGTGCAAGGGGCTTGCGGGAGAAACGGGGGCCACGGCGGGCAATGGGCAGCCGCCCGCTGAAGAGACCGGCAGGGTGGGATGAACCGAGAATCAGAAGGGAAGCAGAAGGCACGGAATCGACTCTGAAGCGAACAACGCGCCATGACGCGAATCCTTATATTTGCCCCTGAACATAGGGAAAAAATCACTGATTATCAAGCAAAAACGGCGGCGGCTGCGGGCGCCGCCCGGATTAGTTCTTTGTTTGCTCCGCCATTTTTGCTACATTACCCTGCATGTGATCCGGATGACGCGCAATGACCGATAACAAGAGAGTTTGGGCCGTGGCGGGCCTGGTGCTGCTGCTGGTGGGCGTCGTGCTGATGCCGCCAGCGGCCTCGCGGCTCGACCACCGCGGGATGCATTCATGGCGCCTCTACGATGACCGGGGCGGCCTGCTGCGGGAGGTGCTTTCCGGCGAGGAGGGCCGCGGCATCTGGATCCCGCTGCAGCAGATGGGGCCGGAGATCGCGGCGGCGGTCGTTGCGGTGGAGGACAAGCGTTTTTACCGCCATCCCGGCATCGACCCGCTGGCGGTGCTGCGGGCGGTGTGGCTGAATCTGCGTCAGCGTGAGGTGCGCTCGGGGGGATCGACCCTGACGATGCAGCTGGCGCGGCAGCTCTATCGTTTGCCGCGGCGCTGGTACGCCAAGCCGATCGAGGCCCTGCTCACCCTGCGTCTTGAGATCTGGCTGAGCAAGGCGGAGATCCTCGAACACTACCTGAACCGGGCCCCCTTCGGCAATCAGCTCTTCGGCGTCGAGGCGGCGAGCCGCGCCTACTTCCAGAAGCCGGTACGGCTGCTCTCCCTGGCGGAGGCGGCTTTTCTGGCGGGGCTGCCGCAATCCCCTGGCCGGTTCAATCCTTATACCCATTGCGAACGCGCGCGCAAACGTCAGGGGGTCGTTCTCGCTGCGCTGCTGCGGCAGGGCCGCATCAGCCGGGAGCGTTTTGTCAGCGCCAGCGCGCAGCCACTCACCCTGCAGCCGCGGCAGGTGGTTTTTGCGGCGCCGCATTTTTGCCAGATGGTTCTGGAGCAATGCCGACAAACCGGGGCAGCCGGCCCCGAGATCCGCACCACCCTTGACCGCCGCCTGCAGATGCGGGTGGAGCAGCTGGTCGAGGGACATCTTGCGCAGCTGGCCGGCAACCATGTCACCAACGCGGCGGTGCTGGTGCTCGAGAATAGCAGCGGCGCGGTCAAGGCCTGGGTGGGCTCGCGTGATTTCTTCGACGAGATCCATCAGGGTCAGGTGGATGGTGTGCGCAGCCTCCGTCAGCCCGGTTCCGCGATCAAACCCTTCACCTATGCTCTGGCGCTCGAGCACGGTTTCACGGCTGCGGCCATCCTCGCCGATATCGAGAGTCTGGGCGGCGAGGAGGAGGGGCGCCCGGTTGTGCACAATTATGATGAAAAGTACCACGGCCCGGTGCGCCTGCGCACTGCGCTGGCCTGCTCCTATAATGTTGCCACGGTGCGGCTGCTCGAGGCGCTCGGCGTCGATCTGCTGCTCGAGCGGCTGCAGCGCGCCGGCTTTGCCAGTCTGCAGCAGCCCGCCGCCTTTTACGGGCCGGGACTGACGCTCGGCAACGGCGAGGTCACCCTGCTGGAGTTGACCAATGCCTACCGGGCCTTTGCCAATGGCGGCCTGCTGCGGCCCATCCGCTCTGTGCAGAGCGATTCCACCGCGGCCGCGACGCGGCTGGAGGAGGTTCCGGCGGCGGAGGAGGGCGAGCGGATCTATTCGCGGGCGGCGGCCTTTATCATCGCCGATATCCTCTCCGATCATCATGCGCGCGCTCCCGCTTTCGGCCTCGGCGGACCGCTGCATCTGCCCTTCCCCTGCGCCGCCAAGACCGGGACGACCAAGGATTTTCGCGATAACTGGACGGTGGGCTTTACCAGCGCCTATACGGTCGGCGTCTGGGTTGGCAATTTCGACGGCCAGCCGATGGAAAAGATCAGTGGGATCACCGGTGCGGCGCCGCTGTTCCGCGACATCATGCTCGAGCTGCACGCCGGCCAGGATCCGCCCCCCCTGGCGCTGCCGCCCGGCCTAGTCCACGCCGCGATCTGTCCGCTCTCGGGCCAGCGCCCCGGCGCCGCATGTCCGGGCCGCCTCGAGGAGTGGTTCATCGCCGGCACAATCCCCGCGGGCGAATGCCGTGTACACCGCCTGGTGGCCATTGACCGCCGCAGCGGCCTGCTGGCGGACGCGGCAACGCCGCGCGCCGAAATCCGCAACCGTCTCTTTGAGGTCTGGCCGCCGGAATACCGCGCCTGGATGGCCATGCAGCATCTACCCCTGCCGCCGGAGGCCGGGCCGCCGGCGGCAACATCAAAGGCCGGGCGCCTGGCCATCATAACCCCGACGGATGGCGATATTCTCAAGATCGATCCCGTGCTGCGCCGCGAGTATCAGACCCTGCTTCTCGAAGCGGTGGTCCCCGAGGGGGTGCGGGAGGTCGAATGGCTGCACGGCGACACGACGCTGGCGCGGGTGCGCGCCCCCTTCCAGCTGCGCTGGCCGCTGTCGCCCGGCCTGCATGCCTTCAGGATCCGCACCCGCAGCGGTACGGGGTGGCGGGAAAGTGCCGCGGTGAGGATCCGGGTACTGTGAAGAACCGGAACAAAGGCATTTTGGAGGATGTTACAGTTATATATTGTTTTTTTTGGGCAGACTACACGGCGGATGGAGCAGGGGCGGGCCGGTTCAACTGAACCCGGCTGGTCCTGCGCCTGATCCATCCCGCGCGTACAACAACCGCATTACAAGACAGGACAATCATGCGTCGTTTTTGGATCTCTCTGGTACTGGGGTTTTGGGTTGCGGCTGCCGCTGCGGCGGGACCCCAGGGTGTGCAACTGCTTTCGAGCTCGAACCGGCAGCTGGTGCTGGAATTTACCCCGCAGGAGTGGCGGATCGATTCGGTGGCCGTCGACGGTCATACCTACCGGACCTTTCAGTTTGCCGGCGCCGAGCTGACCGGCGCGCCGGGTGCGCCGCAGCTTCCGGCCAGGACACTCGTCGCGGGCATTCCGCCCGAGGGCGGGGTCTCGCTGCGCATCGTCACAGCCGAATATGAGACGCGCTCCGGCGCGGTGCTGCCGGTGGGACGGCGCGTTCCGGATGGCGCCCTCGACCGGCTGGTGCACACGCCGGATGCGGCGCTCTATGCGGATCAGGAGTTCGCGCCCGGGGTCATCGAACTCTCCGCGCCGCAAGAGTTCCGCGGCCTGCGGACGGTCCGGGTGATCTTTCATCCCCTCCAGGTGGCGCCCGGACGGGCTCAAGTGCGTTTGTACCGCCGCATCGTGGCCGAATTGACCTTTGACGCTGCTGCAACCACATCCGCTACTCCCGCCGCGATGGCGGCCGTGGCAGGGGCGGAAGAGGGCGTGCTCCAGGATCTTCTGGTCAATTATCAGCAGGCACGTTCCTGGCGCAACACCCCTCAGCCGCGCCTGGCCAAGGCGCAGCGGGGCAATTTCCCCGGCGACAACTGGTACAAGATCATCATTCGCGGCGACGGCAAAGGGAACAAGGAGGGCATCTACAAGATCACGGCCGCGGCGCTGAGTCAGGCCGGCGTGCCGCTGGCGAGCATCGATCCCGCAACGTTGCAGCTCTTCAACAACGGCGGCCGGGAGCTGGCGGAGAACATCGCCACGGCGCGTCCCGATTCCCTCATCGAAAATGCGATCCTGGTCAGCGGCGAAGCCGATGGCAAGATGGACAGCGGGGATTATATCCTCTTTTATGGCCGTTCGCTCGAGGGCAAGTACTACAGCACGGCGGATGGCAAGTATCACCATTACATCAACCGCTACGGCTATGACAATATCTACTGGCTCACCTTTGGCCTGACCCGGGGGAAGCGGATGCAAAGCCGCAGCTCCTTGCCGGTCATCGGCGAGGCCGAGAGCAGTTTCCGCGACCTGGCCTTCATCGAGGAGGACAAGTCCAATATCTACAAATCGGGATCGGACTGGCTCGGCTTTGAGATGGCCCGGGACAAGGCGACCTATTCCCAGGTCTTCGCCCTCCCCGGGGCGGTGCCCCAGAGCCCGGCCGCTTTCCGTTTTCAGGTGGCGGCGACCACCTCGGGTACGCATGTCTTCAAGATGAATGCCAATGGCAACGCCCTCGGCCAGATCAGCCTTTCCGGGCAGCTCAGCGCCTACACCGTCCGCCTCGCCGAATACAACACCGCGGGTGTCCTTCTCGACGGCAACAACTCCCTCGGGATCGATTACCTGGCCACATCGGACATCAGTCAGGCCTATGTCGACTGGATCGAGGTCGAATATCCCCGCCATTTTCAGGCGGTCGGGGATCAGCTGCTCTTCAATTCACCCGTGCGTGCGGGCACGGCGACCTATGCGGTGAGCAATTTCAACCGCGCCGAGATCACCGTTTATGACGTCACCGCCTTCCAGGAGGTGGGGGTGATCGAATCCACCCAGATTGAAGGCGCGACGGTACGTTTCGCCGATTCCGTGAACAGCATTTCACCGCGGCGCTATCTTGCGGTGACACCTGCCGCGTATATGGCCGTCACCGATATCCAGCACGATGCCGGCTCCAATCTGCGCCTGGCGCGCGATGCCGATTATATCATCATCACCCACGACAACTTTTATCAGCAGGCGATGCAGCTCGAAAGCCTGCGCGAAGACTGGAATTCCGGTGACCGCCTCGAGACGGAGGTGGTGAAACTCTCGGATATTTATGATGAGTTCAGCTGGGGATTGACCGATCCCGTCGCCATCCGTGATTTTCTCGCCTACGCCTATGATCATTGGGGGCAGCCGGCCTATGTGCTCCTGCTTGGCGACGGCCACTATGATTACCGCAATATCTACAAGTACGGCACCCCCAATCTGATCCCGCCCTATGAGAGCCCGGAGACCTCAGAGATCTCGTCGCGCACCTGCGACGACTGGTTCACCTACCTCAAGGGCTCCAGCAATGGCGCGCAGATGGCCATCGGCCGGCTGCCGGTGCAGACGGTCGATGAAGCCCAGGGCGTAGTCACCAAACTCATCGACTATGAGAGCAAATCTGCGGCGGAGGAGTGGCGCAAGACCGTGACGATCGTCGGCGATGACGAGCTGGTCTCCGGCGGCAAGGGCGAGGAGGTCGAACACACCCGCCAGGCGGAATGGCTGGCCGAACACTATGTGCCGGCTTCGCTCAATGTGGAAAAGATCTATCTGATGGAGTACCCGGCCGTGCGCACTGCGAGCATCTCCGGGGTGACCAAGCCGCAGGCGAGCGAGGCCTTTATCAACCGCATCAATCAGGGCAGCCTGCTGATCAACTTCATCGGCCATGGCGCCGATGAGCTGCTCACGCATGAGAATATTTTCAATCTCGCCACCGACTTTGCAAAGGTCCAGAACAGCCAGCGCTATGCCCTCTGGGTGGCCTCGACCTGCGAGTTCGCCTACTGGGACCAGCCGCAGAAGCAGAGTTTTGCCGAGTATCTGGTCAATGCAGCCGGCCGCGGCGCGATCGGGATGATCTCCTCGACGCGGCTGGTCTATTCGAGCGAGAATGCCTCGCTCAATTACAATCTCTTCAACCAGCTCTTCCTCAGCTATGAATCGACCGGCAAGGTCGCGCGGATCGGCGATGCCTTTATGCTCGCCAAGCGCACTTCATCGGCCAGCCTGCTGAACAATGAAAAATTTGTGCTGCTCGGAGATCCGGCGATGCGGCTGGAGGCGCCGCAGTACCGGGCGACGGTTGACACCCTGGCGCCGGGCAAGACCCTGCAGGCCTTGACGCATTTTACGGTCAAGGGCCGCATGGACAAGGGCGGCACCTCGTGGAGCGATTTTAGCGGCACCTTGCTGCTGCGCGTTTTCGACGCGCGCAAGGCGCGGACGCATACGACGGAGGGGGGCACGACCGTCGAGTACATCCTGCCGGGCAATACCATCTTTCGCGGCACGGCGGCCAGTGCGAATGGGCGGTTCGATGCGCAGTTCATCGTGCCCAAGGATATCTCCTACGGCGGCAGCGATGGCCGCATCAGCCTCTATCTCTGGAGCAAGGAGGGTGAGGGCACGGGCTATCTGAACAACCTCGCCGTGGATGGCTCGGCCATGGGTCTGGTCGACCGCGAGGGCCCGGCGATCAAGATCCATTTTGGCAATCCCTCGTTCGCGTCCGGGGATTACACCACCCAGAATCCAGTCCTGCACGTGCTCATCAGCGATTCCCTGAGCGGAGTGAACATCGCCGGCGACATCGGCCATCAAATCATCATGAATCTGGATGAGGCCGAGGGCAAGAACATCACCGAGAATTTTCAATATACCACCGGCAGTTACACCGCCGGCGAACTCACCTATCCGCTGGCGCAGCTGACTCCCGGGCGGCATACGCTGACGGTCAAGGCCTGGGACAATTCGAACAATTCGACCACCGCTGAGGTCGAGTTCATTGTTGTGGCGGAAACCGCGCTGACCCTGACCAATCTGCTCAATTATCCCAATCCCATGTCCAACCGGACGCAATTCACCTTCGAAGTCAGCCAGGAGGCGGAGGTTTCCCTCCAGCTTTATACCGTTTCGGGCCGGCTGGTGCGCAAATTTCCGGCGATGCCAGCGGTGGTGGGATTCAATGTCTATCCTGAACTTTGGGATGGCACGGATGCGGAGGGGGATCTGGTTGCCAATGGCGTCTATCTGTATCGGGTGCAAGCCCGTAGCAAAGGAGGCGAGTCCGCCGTGACCGATGCCCTGGGCAAGGTGATCGTGGCGCGGTGAGGCCTGGCGGCGGGCGGCGTTCTATTTCTGGTCGAGGACGTCGCGCACTTTTTTGGTGATTTTTTCCAGAGTGAAGGGTTTGGCGATAAAGGCGACATTCTCACGGTCGACATTTTCGTGGGCCATGAGGACATCGCTGGCGTAGCCGGACATATAGAGCACCTTGAGATCGGGGCTGGTCTGGCGCAGGCGTTCCGCCAGTTCTGCGCCGCTCATATTGGGCATGACCACATCGGTAAGGAGCAGGTCGATCTTGCCGTCGTGGCGTTCGCTGGCGATGAGCGCATCGCCGCCGAGGGAAGCCTCAATGACCTTGTAGCCCTGCAGCGTGAGCATGTGCGCTGTCAGGGTGCGCACATCCTCCTCATCCTCCACCAGCAGTATGGTCTCCTTGCCGCGCGGCAGGGTGTCATAGGCATTCCTCAAGTCGGTCTCGGCTGCGGTTTCATCCACCTGGGGTAAAAAGATCCGGAAGAGTGTCCCCTTATCCGGCTCGCTGTAGCATTCCACATGCCCTTTATTTTGCCGGACGATGCCGAAGACCGTCGGCAGTCCCAGTCCGGTGCCCTGTTTCTTGGTGGTAAAAAAGGGCTCATAGATGCGCGCGCGGGTCTCCTCGTTCATCCCCACCCCGTTATCCTGCACCGAGAGCAGCATATAGCGTCCCGGCTGGGCGTCGATATGGTCGCGGCAATATTTTTCGTCCAGGGTGACCCGGTCGGTTTCGACGACGAGGCGGCCGCCCCTGGGCATGGCATCGCGGGCGTTGACGACCAGGTTGACGATGATCTGCTCCACCTCCGCCGGATCGGCTTTGATGTTGCCGGCCCCCTCCTTGAACCGTGTCACCAGCTCGATATTTTCGTTGATGAGGCGCTTGAGCACGCTCACCATATCAATGAGGGTGGCGTTGAGATCGATCACCTTCTGTTCCATGGGGGTGCGCCGGCTAAAGGCGAGCAGCTGTTTGGTATGGGTCGAGGCGCGGGAGCAGGCCTTGATGATCTGCTGCACATGGCTGTAGAGGGGATCGCTGGGCAGGATGGATTTGATCATCAGCTCGGAATAGCCGTTGATGATGGTGAGGAGGTTGTTAAAGTCGTGGGCGACGCCGCCGGCGAGGCGGCCGATGGCGTCCATTTTTTCCGCATGGTAGACCTGTTTTTGCAGGTCGATCTCGTGGGTGACGTCGCGTTTGACGGCGACGTAGCTGATGATCTGGCCGCTGCGGTCGCGGATCGGGGAGATGGTGGCCTCCTCCTCGAAGAGCGAGCCGTCCTTGCGTTTATTGATGAAATGGCCGTGCCAGCTTTTGCCGCTCATCAGGGTGGTCCAGATGTCGTGATAAAAGGGGGCATCGTGTTTGCCGCTGCCGAGAAGGCGGGGGTTTTCGCCGAGCACCTCCTCCTTGTCGTAGCCGGTGACGCGTTCGAAGGCGGGGTTGACATAGAGGATGCGGTTTTCGATGTCGGTGATCATGATGCTCTCGGCGGCCTGCTCGATGGCGATCGCCAGACGGGAGTACTCGGTTTCGGAGCGCTGGCGGTCGCTGAGGTCGCGCGCAAAACAGAGGATATAGCTCTGGTTGTCCATCTGGACGCCGTTCAGGGTGAGCTCGGCGGGGAGGATGCCGCCGGTTTTGGTGCTGAGGCGGCATTCATGGGTGATGGCTTCTTTGCTGGAGAGTTCCTTGAGCAGGCGCTTCCACTTTTCCGGGACCAGGTTGGGTTCCACCGCCGCGATGGTCAGGGTGCTGAGTTCCGGCATGGAGTAGCCGAGGAGTTTGAGGCCCGCCTCATTGGCCAGGGCGAAGCGGCCCTCGGGATTGAGCCAATAGATGGCGACGGCGGTATGATCGACGGCGAACTTGGTGAAGCGCAAGGCCTTGTCGATGCGGCGGGTGCGCCGTTCCTGTTCGCGTTTTTCGATGGCTTCGCGCGCGGCGGCGGCCAGGCGAAAGATATGGGCGGTGTGGATGACGTCGGAGGCGCCGGCTTTCATGCAGGCCACGGCGATTTCGCTGTCCAGGCTGGCCGAGAGGACGATCAGGGGGATGTCGATATGGTGCTCCTGCAGGTGCGCGAGGGCGCGCAGGGCATCGAAAGCGGGGAGGAAATAGTTGGCGATGATCAGGTCGGGCTTGGCGGCCAGGGCCTGGGAGAAGCCCTTGGCGGTGTTGACGCGCACGAACTCGCACGGCAAGCCGCCGTTAACAAGTTCGCGGGCGATGATTTCCGCCTGCTGCGCATCTTCCTCGATGATGAGCAGGTGCAATCCGGTCTCCATAGGGATTCCATCCACCCCTGGTTAGGTCAGTGAATCATTTCCGAGGTGTCGTTATGGCCGGCTTCAAGTGGGGGCGCTTCCTCCTCGAAAAAGAGAATGTAGATGAGCAGAAGGACCATGCCAACGCTGATGGCGATATCCGCGATATTGAAGACCGGCCAACGCTCCATGCTGTAGCCAGAGAAGTGGAAGGAGAGGAGCTTGAAGGCCGGGATCTGGATGTTGAAAAAATCAAAGTCAAGGAAATCGACCACCTGGCCGCGGAAGATGCGGTCGGTGAGGTTGCCGAGTGCGCCGCCGATGATGATGGTCATGGAGATGCGGGCCCATTCCTGCCGTTCCTGTAATTTGAAGAGATAGAGCAGCAGCACCAGGCTGGCGATGACGGCGAAAACGGTGAAAAAAACATTGTCGCTGATGCGCACTCCGAAGGCCATGCCGGGATTTTCGACATAGGTCAGCCGGAAGAAATCACCGAACACCGGAATGGAGTCATATAGCCGCATGTTCGTCTTGACCACCCATTTAATCGCCTGGTCGAAGAAGAAGATCAGGGCGGATATCCAGAGGATGCGATAGGATTTCATGATTACCGTTTCAGAATCTCCTCTTTGGACTTGCATTCGATGCAAAGGCGGGCATGGGGGACGGCCTCGAGGCGTTCCATGCTGATATCCTTGCCGCACTGCACGCAGGCGCCGTACTCGCCCTTGTCGATGCGCTCGAGCGCCAGGTTCAAATGATAGAGCAGATTCCCGTCGCGCGCGGCAAAAAAGTACTGCTGTTCACGGTCCATCGTATCGGTGCCCTGGTCGGCCATATGAAAAGAGTAGGCGGAGTGGTCGCCCGAGGTCTCTTTCATCGAAACATTCAATCCGCTCGATTTCATATGTTCCAGTTCCGAAAGCAGCCGGTCGCGTTTTTCCATGATAATTTTCTTGAGGTACGCCAGTTGTTCCTTGGTCATCTCATCCTCCCGATGATCTACACAATTACTTACTTCTTGGCTATGCCGGTCCGCAGCAGCTGATCTTCGATTTTGAGTTCCTTTTGAAACTCGCCGCCGGTAGCGCCCAGATGCAGGGTTTCGCACAGGGTTTCGTTGCGGATATAGTCGCTCTGGTTTTCGACCGCCTGTTCCACCTCTGCGGCGGCCTGCAGCCAGATCTGGATGCGGTCGGTGACCTGGAATCCGGCCTCCTTGCGCATATTCTGCACCCGGTTGACGAACTCGCGCGCCAGTCCCTCGAAGCGGAGGGCCTCGGTGAGGGTGGTATCGAGAGCGACGGTGAGGTCGCCCTCGCTGGCGGCGACCAGACCGGGCCGGTTCTCGGTCTGGATGGTGATATCTGCGGTGGTGATGCGGGCCTCATGCCCTTCGATCACCATCTGTTTGCTGCCGACTTTCACCAGGGCATCGATATCGGCCTCGCTGAAGGCTCGGATGGCCTCGGCGGCGCGGTTGACGTGCTTGCCGAACTTGGGTCCGAGATTCTTGAAGAGGGGCTCGGCATGACGCTGCACCAGCTCCGCCGGGTCGGCGGCAAAATGCAGGGACTTGACATTGAGCTCGTCAAGGATGAGGCCGGACATGCCGGTGATCATCTGGCGGTGCTTCTCGTCGCGGGCGACGATGGTGATCGCCGCCAGGGGTTGACGTACCTTGGCGCCGGCTTCGTTGCGCAGGGAGCGGCCGAGGAAGACGATGCGGCGGACCAGATCCATCCGCGCCTCCAGCTGTTCGTCCCGATAGGCCACGGGCTCTTCGCCCGCCTGCGGGTAGGTGGCGAGATGAACGCTCTCGGGCAGACCGGCGGCGCTGTCGCGGAGATTACGGTAGATCTCTTCGGCGAAGAAGGGGGCCATCGGCGCCATCAGGCGGCTGACCGTGACCAGGGACTCGTACAGGGTTTGAAAGGCGGCCTGCTTGTCGGCGCCCATCTCCGCTTTCCAGAAGCGGCGGCGCGAGCGCCGTACATACCAGTTGGAGAGATCATCGACGACAAAATCGGCGATGGCGCGCGCGGCCTTGGTCAGGTCGTAGCGGGCGAGGTTCTCGTTGACGCGCCGGGTCAGGGAGGTCAGTGACGAGCAAAGCCAGCGGTCGAGCTCAGAGCGTTCGGCAGCCGGGATGCGCTGCGCCGCATCATAGCGGTAGCCATCTATGTTGGCGTAGAGCACAAAAAAGGAGTAGGTGTTGGCGAGCGTGCCGAGAAACTTGCGGGTGACGTCGCGAACCCCTTCCGGATCAAAACGGGTCGGCAGCCAGGGCGGGCTGGCGGTCAGGAGATACCAGCGCAAGGCATCCGCGCCCTGGGCGTTGAGAAAATCGAGAGGCGCCACGGCATTGCCGCGCGTCTTGGACATCTTTTGCCCATCCTTGTCGAGAATCAGCTCCAGCGAGACACAGCTCTTGTAGGCCGGCTGGTCGAAGAGAAAGGCGCCGATGACCAGCAGGGAGTAAAACCAGCCGCGGGTTTGATCCACGCCCTCGGAGATGAAATCGGCGGGAAAGCTTTTTTCGAACTTGTCCTTGTTCTCGAAGGGATAATGCCACTGGGCATAAGGCATGCTGCCGGAATCGAACCAGCAGTCGATCACCTCCGGGACGCGCTCCATGGTGCCGCCGCAGGAGGGGCAGGTGATGTCGATCTGATCCATCATCGGCTTGTGCAGATCGAGATCCTGCGGCACGGTGTTGGCGGCCTTCTCGCGCAGCTCGGTGATGCTGCCGATGCACTCCTGGGCCTTGCACTGGCTGCAGCGCCAGATCGGCAGCGGCGTGCCCCAGAACCGGTCGCGGGAGAGGGCCCAGTCGATGTTGTTCTCCAGCCACTCGCCGAAGCGTCCCTCGCCCACCTCGCGCGGATACCAGGCGATCTTGTTGTTGTTGGCGATCAGCCGCTCCTTGAAGGCGGTCGTCTTGATGTACCAGGATTTGCGCGCATAGTAGAGCAGCGGCGAATGGCAGCGCCAGCAATGCGGATAGCTGTGGGTGATCGGCTCGGAGCGGTAGAGGACGCCGCGGCTCTTGAGCTCCTGGATGATGGACTTGTCCGCCTCCTTGACGAAGAGGCCCGCCCAGGGCGTCACCTCGGCGGTGAAACGGCCGCTCTTGTCGACCGGTTGCAGGACGGGCAGATCGTATTTCAGTCCGAGCTGATAATCGTCCTCGCCAAAGGCGGGAGCAATATGGACGATGCCGGTGCCGTCGGTGGTGGTGACGAAATCGCCGAGCACGGTATAATGGCTGCGCTTGTCGG
>DAOQAG010000007.1:88722-119021 GCA_035353815.1 bacterium | reverse complement strand
GGGTATGGCGGATATGCTGATCACTGAGCTGGTCAAAAGCGGCTGCTATCAGGTCCTCGAGCGCACCGAGATTCAGAAGGTCATGGATGAGCAGGCGCTCGGCCAGTCCGGCGCTGTGACCCAGGAGAGCGCCGCCAAGGTCGGCCAGCTGCTGGGTGTTGAGCTGGCCGTGGTCGGCGCGGTCACCGAGTTCGGCTGGGCGGAAGGCAATATGGGCGGCAGTCTGGCCAAAAAGGGCCTCGGGCTGGGCGTAAAAACCACCTCCGCCACCGTTGCGGTCGATGTGCGCCTCGTCAATACCTCGACCGGGGAGATCCTCGCCGCCGATAATGTGCGCAAGACGGAATCGAAAAAAGGCCTCTCCTTGAACACCAATGCCTTCGATTTCGATAACCGCGACAAGTTCGATGAATCGATCGTCGGCAAGGCTACCCGTCAGGCTATCGACGAGATCGTCCAGAAAATCGATGTCAATATGGCCAACGTGAAATGGCAGGCCAAGATCATCAAGGCCGATGCCCAGGTCTTTATCAATGCCGGCGCCGCCTCCGGTATCGAAAACGGCCAGCAGCTGGTTGTTTTCCGCGCCGGTGAGGAACTGGTCGATCCCGATACCGGGATCTCCCTCGGATCTGAAGAGACCCAGGTGGGTGTCATCGAGGTGGTCAACAACACCGTCGGCAACGGCAAGGCTGCGATCTGCAAAATCATCAGCGGCAGCGGTTTCCAGCGCAACGATATTGTGCGCATGAAATAGACAACCATAGTGTGCGGCGACGGGCTGGCCCCGGGCCGGCCCGAGCCGCGCTTGCAGCGTTTTCATCCAAGGGGAGAGACTCATGCGTGGCTCCTGCAACTACTCCAGACGCGGCCGGATGACAGGGGTGCTGCTCATCCTGCTGGCAGTCCCGGCCCTGGCGGAAAAAGTCGGCACGGTCACCTTTCTGCTCGGAGCAGCCGGGGATATCCAGATCCAGTCGGCAGGGAAAACCGCCTGGACGCCGGCGAAGCTGAAGGGCAGTGTCATGGATGGCGACCTCATCCAGACCAGGGTTGAATCCCGTTGCGAGATCACCCTGACCGACGGCACCGTTATCCGCATTGGCGAAAACAGCAGCTTTCATTTCGTCGACGTCAATCTCAAGACCAGGGTGCGCACCTTGCGGGCGGAACTGCCGGCAGGGGATGCCTGGATCAATGCCGCCAATGCCAAACCGGGGCAAAAGGAATTTCAGCTCAAGGCGCCGACCGCAGTCTGCGCCATCCGCGGCACCATCTATCGGGTTGCAGCCGACAGCACCACAACCTGCAAGGTCTATGACGGCCAGGTCAGCGTCGGCCCGCTTTCCGCCTGGTCGGTCAAGATGCCGCGCTCCCCACAAGGCGGAGCGCCGCAGCAGGTGCCCGGTCCGACCCAGGTTCCTGGTCCTTATCAGGTGACCCTGGAGGAATGGCAGCAGATCGTCCGCGGCCAGCAGATCGTGGTGCGCCAGGATGGCAAGTTCGCCAAATCGGCATTCGATGAAAAGGCGGATGCCGCCAATGAATGGGTGAAATGGAACAAACAACAGGACGCAAAAGCCAAGCCCTAAGCGCATGAATTCGAATCAGCCCAAATACGACATATTTGAAATCCTCTTCATCGTCTTCGTGGCCCTGCTGCTGGCGATGTTCTTCTATGCCATGCGTCTGGCCCTGATTCCACCCCTGCTGGCGATCATTCTCGTGGCGATCCTTGCGCCTTTGTACCAGAATTCAATCGCCCGCAGGCTGCTTATCCTGGTCATTGTGGTCTTTGCCTTCTGGTTCATCCGCGATACTCTGGATATTCTCACGCCTTTTGTCATCGCCTTCGGCCTGGCCTACCTGTTCGATCCTCTGGTGACCCGGCTGGAACGCCGCAATGTGCCCCGCCTGCTCAGCGTCAGCATCATCGTCTTTTTGAGTGTCGGCGTCTTCGCGCTCATCCTGATGCTCTCGATCCCGAGAATCATCAACGAGTTCGGCAATCTCATCTCTTTTTTCATGGGCCTGCCGCCCAAGGTGAGCGCCTGGATCAACAGCGACGGGGCGGCCATCTTTGGGCGGACCCAGGAGGATATCGCCAAGATCCAGGAGATCCTCAACCGCGAGGTCTCGGGACGTCTGTCGCGGGTCTCCGATTCGCTCATCCAGAAGGGCGTCCAATTCACCCAGACCCTGCCGACGATCGTCCCCCGGATCCTCTACCTGGTGTTGACCCCCTTTCTCTTCTTTTATATCCTCAAGGATTTCCACAAGGTGCGGCGCTGGATCCTCGAGCTGCTGCCGATCGAGACCAGCTGGGTGGTGCGGGAGTATGTGGAAAAGGTGGATTCGATCATCGCCGGTTTTTTCCGCGGCCAGTTCATCGTCTGCGTCATTGTCGGGGTGCTGACGACGACGATCCTGCTGCTGCTGCGCGTTGAGTATGCCCTGTTGATCGGCATCATGGCCGGCGCGCTCAATATTGTCCCCTATGTCGGCCTGGCCATCACCCTTTTTGTTGGCGTCCTGACGGCCATCGCCAGTCCCGGACCCATGGTGACCTGCCTTAAAATAGTCCTCGCCGTCGAAAGCGTGCGCATCCTCGAAAACTCGGTGCTCTCGCCGCGCATCGTCGGCAACCGCGTCGGCCTGCATCCGGTCTGGGTCATCTTTTCCATTCTGATCTTTGCCCATTTTCTCGGCTTTGTCGGACTGATTCTTGCGGTCCCCATGGCCGCTTCGCTCAAGATCTTTATCTCCGTGGGCATCCATTCTTACCGGCGCAAGATCTGGCGCCGGAAACGCAATGAAAATTAGCGTGGTCCACAAAAATTCTCCCGCCGCCCGCCTGGGCTTGCAGCCCGGAGATGAATTGATCCGCATCGACGACCACGAAATCCGGGACCCCATCGACTTTCAATTCTATTCCGCCGAGGAGGAATATACCCTCCTGCTCAGCCGGGACGGCCGGCAATGGCGCGTCGACATCGGACCCGACAACGGCAGCTGGCTCGGCCTCGAATTCGCCGACATGACCTACCACTGCTGCGGCAACCAGTGCATCTTTTGTTTCGTCGATCAGAATCCGCGCGGCCTCCGGGAGGCGCTCTATTTCAAGGATGAGGATTACCGCCTCTCTTTTCTCTACGGCAATTATGTCACCTTGACCAGCGTCACCCGCGCCCAGCTGGCGCGTATCGTCGACCAGCGGCTCTCGCCGCTCTATATATCGGTGCACAGCACGGAGAACGAGGTGCGCCGGCGGATGCTGGGTTTGCGCCGGGATGACCATCTTCTCGACAAGATCGCCTTTCTGGCGGAGGGCGGGATTGAACTGCACACGCAGGTGGTCCTCTGCCCGGGCTGGAACGACGGCGAGCATCTCGAACGCACCATCACGGACCTCGCCGGCTACCATCCCGCCGTCCAGTCGGTGGCCATTGTGCCGCTCGGACTCACCGGTCACCGCGCTGCATTGACACCGCTGGCCCCGGTCACGCCCGCTCTTGCTGCTGCGGTGGTTGCACAACAGGCGGAATGGGAGGGACGCTTCCGGGGCACGCTGGGAATCGCTTTTGTTTACCTGGCGGATGAATTCTATCTGCTCGCCGGCAAGCCCATGCCGCCTGCCGCCCGCTATGACGACTTTCCGCAGATCGAGAACGGCGTCGGCATGACCCGCCATTTCCTCGACCGGTTCCGCCGGCAGAAGGGGCGCTTTCCCAAATCGGTCAAGCCGGCGCGCGTGGTCATTGCCACCGGCGAACTGGCCGCTCCCGTCCTGGCGCAGCACGTTCTCCCGGCGCTGCACTCCATTGCCGGACTGGAGGCGGAGCTGGTTCCGGTCGCCAACCGCTTTTTCGGCGGCGGGGTCACCGTCTCGGGCCTCCTCTCCGGCGGAGACATCCTCGCTGCGCTGCGCCCCAGGATGCCCGCCGATCTCGTACTGATTCCTCCCAACTGCCGCAATGGCGACGGGCTCTTTCTCGATGACCTCGACACCGGGCGGCTGACCGGAGAACTCGGCGTCCCGCTGTTCGCCCCGGCGGCAAATTTCGGCGAAATGTTCACCTATTTGAAGAAACTATGAAGAAAAAACCAGTTGTTGCGCTCGTCGGCCGCCCCAATGTCGGCAAATCCACCCTTTTCAACCGCATTATCCGCCGCCGCGAAGCCATCGTCGATGACCAGCCCGGCGTCACCCGCGACCGCAAGTACCAGCCTGCCGATTGGGCCGGCGTTACCTTCGACCTGATCGATACCGGTGGCTATGTCGCCGGCAGCAAGGATATCTTTGAACAGGCCATTCGCGAGCAGGTGCACTATGCCCTCGAAGAGGCCGACGTGATTGTCTTTGTCACCGACGTGACCACCGGCATCACCGCGCTCGACGAAGAGATCGCACGCCTGCTGCAGCGGGAACAATCCCGTGTGCTGGTGGCCGTCAACAAGGTCGATAACGAGATGCGCGAATCCGAACGGGGTCAATTCTACCGCCTCGGACTCGGCGATCCCATTCCCATCTCCGCCATGGCCGGCCGCAGCATGGGCGATTTCCTTGATGCCCTCATCGCCCTCCTGCCCAAAAAGGAGAGCAGCGCGGCGGAGGAGGACGAGGTGGCCGTCCATATCGCCATCCTCGGCCGGCCCAACGTCGGCAAGTCCTCCTACGTCAATGCCATCCTCGGCATCGCCAAACAGATCGTCACTCCCATCCCCGGCACCACCCGGGATGCCGTCGATACCCGCTTTCGCTATAAGGAACGTACCCTGGTCCTCATCGATACCGCGGGATTGCGCAAGCGCGCCAGAGTACATGAAAACATCGAGTATTTCAGCACCGTGCGCAGCTACAAAGCCCTCGAACGCTGCGATATTGCCCTGGTCTTGGTCGACGCCACCCAGCCCATCGCTGATCAGGACCAGAAGATCCTTCAGGCCGCTGCCGAAGCGGGCAAGGGGATCGTCCTCGGCATCAATAAATGGGATGCCATCGAAAAGGATACCCAGACGGCACGCCAATTCGAGGCGGATATCCGCGACGCGATCAAGGATCTGGCGTACGTCCCGATGATGTTCATCTCCGCACTCGAAAAGCAGCGCGTTTTCAAGCTCCTCGACCTGGCGCTGGCCGTGCATGACGAGTGCCAGAAGACGATCGCGACCCCGGAGCTCAACCGCTTTCTCCAGGCGGTGGTCGAGAAAAATCACCCCGCCGCCTACGGCACCAAATGGGTCAAGCTGAACTACATCACCCAGACCAAAGCCAATCCGCCGGTTTTCGTCATCTTTACCAACGAGCCTCGCGGTATCAAGCAGAATTACCGCAATTATCTGGAAAACCAGCTTCGCGCCCAATTCGGATTTCTCGGCGTGCCGATCCGCCTGGCGTTCCGGCTGAAAAACTGAATCCACGCATGAAACGTACTCTTGTCGTCCTGCTCCTGGCCGTACTCCATCCCGGCGCCGGCGAGGCCGGTGAGCAGCTGCAGGCGATCCTGCAGCAGGATCGCGAAGCCGGCCGCATCACCCAGGCCCAAAGCCTCGCCCTCCAGCTCCAGGCTGCCGAGGATCCGCGCCTGCTCCCGCCCCTTTACCAGGGCTATGCTCTCGAGGATCTGCCTTGCCCAACCCTAATCGCCGCTGAGGCTCGGGCGCTGCTGCCTGCACTCTCCGCAACGGAGCAGCAGCTGCTGATCCCGCTCCTCAGCCGGCCATCGGCGCAGCGTTTGCCCCTCTCCCTGGTCACCGCTGCCGGCCACTTCCGCATCCATTATACCCTCACCGGCAGCGATTCCGCCACTGAGGCTTTTGTGGCCGAGGCCGGAGAGGCCTTCGAATACGTTTTTGCACTGCTGACCGGCGGGATGGGGTATGCCGAGCCGCCAGCGGATGACGGTACCGACGGCCCGGAACTGGACATTTACATGATGCGTTTTTCCGCCTATGGCGAAACCCGCTTCGAGAATCCCGTGGCCGGATCCGAAGGCCGCCGCTACTCCAGCTACATCGTCATTGACAGCAAATTCCAGGGCGGCAGCTACGCCACCCAGGGACTCGATGCCCTCCATGTCACAGCCGCCCACGAATTCTTTCATATGCTGCAGGGGGGCTACCGCTATTTCCCCTCGACGGCCATGGATTCGCGCTTTCTTTTCGAGGCCTCTTCCACCTGGTTTGAGGATGTCGCCTACCCTCTGGTCAATGACTACCTTCAGTATGTGCGCACCCTCTATCTGTCGCCAAACCGACCCTTCCATCTCTTTTCGAACGCCACTTACGGACTGGGCATCTACATCGGCATGCTGCAGGAGCAGTATGGCACCCGGATCATCCGCACGATCTGGGAGCAGCTGCGCGAGTTTGAACCCCTCGACGCCCTTGACAAGGCCCTGGCGGCAACCGGCAGCGATCTCGGCCGCTCTCTCGCCAGTTTCAGCATCTGGAACGCCTTCACGGCCAGCCATGCGGACACCGTGCACTATTTTCATGACGGCCTCCTCTTCCCTGAGATCTCGCCGCTGCAGTCGCTGATCTTGAGCGATCAGCTCGCCATTACCAACGCCGCCTCGGAACTCGAGACCCAATACTATACCATTACCCTGCCGGGCGGCGGCTCCTATACAGTGAGCCCCGCGATGACCAATCCCTCACAATGGCTCTACACGATGGTCATCCTGGAATCGGGGGCCGCGCCGCGAACCTATACGATCGCCGGTAATACCCCCCTGACCTTCGGTCCGGTCGGCACCAACAGCGAACTGCGGCTCGCGGTGACCAATATTCAATGGCCGGTTGCCGGACACAGCCAGACCGACGCCGATTATGCCTTGACGATTTCTCCACGCGCGCCCGCCGTCGCTATGGAGGCCGGGATCATCCGCACCCTGCCCTCGCCCTTCAAGCCGGAGGAGGGGGGACGGCTGCAGATCCAGTTTTACACGCCGGCTCCGGCCGGGGAAGCGCGGCTGTATATCTTTAACGAGCGGGGGCAGACGATCCATGCCCAGACCATGCGTGATCTGCCGCGCGGATTGAACTGCAACTTTTGGGATGGCCGGGATGACGCGGGTCAGACGGTTCCGGCGGGGATCTATGTGTGCGCCATCACCGGAATTGGCCAGTTTACGCCACACAAATTTGCCCTGGTGCGTTAGGGCCACGGCCAAAATGCAGACAAATTCGCTTGACAATCCGGTATTTATTTAATAACTTTTAATGCCTAAACAATGCCAATTAAGCAGTTAGGCGCGGTTAGAACGGACATCTGTAGCATTCTGATACAGGGCTGAACGGAAAAGCGCCAGTAGCGACGCCAGGTGGCGGAGCCGATCCCCGGAAGGAGCTTGGAGAGAATAGCTGATTATTCAGTATAATAAAATCAAATAGATACTATTATTTTTCCCGATCTGCCCCCGGCTGTCGCGTGTTTCTTTCATCAACGTGCCTGCAGTTGGTATAATTATTGCATGTTAATTGGGGCGTGGTGGGCAACCTGGTACTTGCATCGGACACCTAATTAGGCTCGGAACTTGATGACCCTGAACACCTTCCTCGCGATGAGATGAGGGGAGAACGTATGAAACGTTGTCTATCGTTTACTATAATCACAGCTGTACTGATTTTCGCTGTCCAGACTCCGGCTCAGGAGACAGGCTCTGCCCAGCCCAAAAACAGCAAAATCGGTCTCGGGTTCAATATCGGCTTGCAAAAACCCTACTGTGATGTGCTGCATACCGGCGCGGGCCTGGCCGGCGAATTCATGATGCGGTACCTCCTCAGCAACTATCTCGATCTCTCTCTGGCCTTCGGCTACGGCACCCTCAACGACGGTTTCAGCTATAATACCTTCGTCACCGACCTCATTTCCGGCGACATCAAAGCCAATATCCACCTGAGCCGCCCCGGCTCTACCAATCCCTATCTCTTTGTCGGCGCCGGATTCACCAATTCATCCTATACCCGCAACAAACCCTGGGCCATCGGCTCGCCCAAATTCACCGACAAACGCATCTCGGACGGTGCCCTGATCTATGGCGGCGGCGTTGAATTCATGATCACCCCGCAGGTCGCCCTCAATACCTTCATGGATTACCGCTTCAGCACCGGCGATGCCCTCGATGGGGCCGAACTCGGCAAATACAAGGATGGCTACCTTAACGCCCGGGTCGGACTGACCTATTACCTCAGCCCGCGTTCCGGCAAGATCAAATCCGAACGTGAAGACCTCCTCGCCTTGCAGCAGGGCAAATCCAGCTCCGGCACGGAACAGTCCAGCGGCGACAGCAGCATGGACATGTTCGAAGCCAAGCTGGACAAGATGGAATCCGGAGATGCCGAACTCAGTATGGAGCAGTATGTCCGCCTCAAATCGCGCGTCGATGAACTCAACCAGCTGATCAATATCAAGGAGACCGAACTCTCGGAATTGCGCTCCACCCTCGATTTCAAGAACCAGCGCATCGCCGACCTCGAAACCACCCTGCAGAATGCTCCCCCGGCCGGGGATACCCTCAGCGGCGGCTTCTCCTACAACTATGAAGAGGCCCTCAAGGCCTTTTATGCACGCGATTATAAAAAAGCGGCCGCCAATTTCAGCAGCCTGCTGACCTCCTACCCGACCCATACCCTGGCCAGCAATTGCCAGTACTGGATCGGAGAATGCCTCTTCGCCATGCACGACTATCAGCAGGCCTCGTCGGCGTTCCAGGCGATCTTTAACTATGAGAATACCACCAAGAAGGATGATGCCACCCTGATGCTGGGACGCTGCTACTACGCCATCAACGACAAAACCAACGCGCGGGATTACTTCCAGGCGGTGATCGATAAATACCCCGGCAGCGAGTATATCGAAAAAGCCCGCCAATGGCTGCGAAGATTCTAGCGATAAAAAAAAGGCTGCGTGAGCAGCCTTTGTTTTGTCGGCGTCATCGCCGGCAAGAGTAGAGATACTTTTTCATCAAAAAAGGCTGCATGAGCAGCCTTTTTTTTATCGGCGTCGTGGCCGACAAGAGCAATGATACTTTTTCAGCAAAACAGGCTGCATGTGCAGCCTTTTTTTACCGGCGTCGTGGCCGACAAGAGCAATGATACTTTTTCAGCAAAACAGGCTGCGTGTGCAGCCTGTTTTTTATCCTTTCCGGTCGTCCTGCTTTTTGCTGTACTGCTCCACAAAGGTCCGGATATCCTCGATATGGGCGAGGATCAGCCGGGCTTTCGACAGTCCGAACGAGAACGGATAGCGCTCATCCGGATTAAGGGTCAGGATGGGATTGCCCTTGAATTCTCCCACCACCGGTTTGTTGAGTTGCTCTTCATGATCCACCTTGATTCTCCTTATGTCAAGCGGGTTATTTTTGCTTCATGTCAAAGACACCGTCCCAATCTTCCGGGGCCGGCTTTTCGATAAAATTAAGGCAGCGAATGGTGTAGAGCCTAGACGGGCCATCATCGGGAAACTGGCGCAGGATCCGGCGAAAGGAGATCAAGGCTTCGCCCCAGCGGCGCAGACGATAGGCCGCGAGGGCTTCGCTGTAGAGGTCGATGAGATAATCCTGCTCGAGCTGCGGCAGGGCATCCATGCTGCGCAGCTCGAAGATACGGATCGGCTGAGTGCGTCCGACCAGCCGCACCAGGTCGAGTTCGCGGGCCAGCGCGGTGGCAGCAACCAGGGCGTAGGTGCTCTCGGAAATGATAATGCCGGTATCGTACTCCTTGTTCGCTCCCTCAAGCCGGGAGGCGAGGTTGACCTGATCCCCGATGACGGTATAATCAAAAAGCTGCCGCGATCCCAGATTGCCCACAATCATCTTGCCCGTATTAATGCCGATTCCGATGTTGAAGCGCCCGAAGGCTTCATCGGACCAGCTTTTCTGCAGCTCGCGCAAGCGCCGCTGCATCTCCACGGCAGTGCGGCAGGCCCGCTCGGCGTGATCGGCAAAGGCGTACGGGGCCCCGTAGACCGCCATGATGGCATCGCCGACGAACTTGTCAAGGGTGCCGTTGCACTTGAAGATGATATCCACCATTTCACTTAAATACTCGGAGAGCCGCGCCGCTACCGCTTCTGGCTCATGGGCTTCGCTGTAGCGTGTAAAGTTGCGGATATCGGAAAAGAGGACGCTTAATTCCTTGCGCTCGCCGCCGAAGCTGGGCAGTTCACCGGAGCTGAGCATCTTCTCCACGACCGCGGGAGCGACATATTGCTGGAAGGTCTGGCGGATGAGTTTTTTTTCGCGCTGTTCGACGGCCACCTGGTAAGACATTTGCCCGACCGCAGCGAGTGCCAGGGAGATCAGCGGAGTGGTCATGGGCAAAACCACGTGCAGCCGGGTGAAGCAGAGCAGCGCGGCGACTCCGAAGAGCAGGGCGATGCCGAGCACGGCCGCCAGTCCGCGCACGCCCTGGATCCAGCGCGCGATCAAACCGGTGCTGGCCGCGAGTACCATCGCCAGGAGCAGGGTGCACCACTCCGGCAGGGCGCGAATAAAATCGCCGCGCAAAAGCGTGCTCAGGGCATTGGCGTGCAGTTCGACCCCGGGCATCTTTTGCTTGACGCCCTCCCATTCGAAAAAGGGGGTGAGCTTGTTATCCTGCAGCTCTTCTGCAGCCGCGCCGACAAAGACGATCTTGTCCCGGAAGGTCCCCCATTCCAGGTATTGGGCGAAAATGTCGGTGTCCTCGTCCCCCTTGAGGGCGAACGTGGAATCATCGAGCACACTGGCCAGGGAGTAGGTACGAAAGGTATGAGCGGGCCCGCGGTAATTGATGAGCATGGTGTTGGCCTGATGGCGGGGAATCGCGCGGCCGCCGATGAGGAAGGGGGCCTTTGCACTGTCTGGCGCTGCGGCGGCGGTCTCGCCGGCCAGCACCCGTGCGGCCTGCACCGCCAAAGTATACCAGGTTTCACGCCCCGATTTCTGGAAGAGAATATAGTTGCGGATGAAACCGTCCGTGTCCTCAACCACATTCACCAGCCCCAGGGCGGCGCCGCTCTGCATCAGCGGCACGACCGGCGTCAGGAGGTGCTGGTTGTTGACCACCCGGCTGCCGATGTCGAGAACGACCTTGCCGGCGAGCACGACCTTGCCCATGCGCCGGACGGCCGCAGCCAGAGCCAGGTCTTCGCCCGGACCATCGTCGCCGGATTCGGTGAATTCGATATCGAATACGACCAGCCGCGCCCCCGCTGTGGCGAGATGATCGAGCATGGTGACATAATAGGCACGCGGATAGGGCAGCTTGGCGGGCAGACTGGCCAGACTCTGGTCATCGATGGCGACGATGACGATCGAGGTGTCCGGCGGCATCACTTTGCCGCGCAGGTTGAAGAGGGTGTTGACCGCCTTGTACTGAAGATTCTCGACCATGACCAGTGAGCCGAGGATGAAGCCGAGGACGATCGCAAGGATCGTAACCAGGATGGCCACCCGCCAATGCTCTTTAGCCCGCTGCTGGTTCACTGGCAGCCTCTTCCGGCTGCCGACCCGTTAAAAATAACGATCATAGCGCACCCGGAAATAGCGATCGGTTTTGGCATGGTCTGCGCCAGCCGGCGCGCTGTAGGTCCAGAATTGTGTCTCGCCCTGCAGAGTCTGCCCTGCGGCAAGATTCCAGCGCAGACCAACACGGAATTGCTGGCGATCTGAAGTCGCATCGGCCGCTGCCGCAAACGACTGGCGGATCCCTGTCCGCCGCCACTCGGCAAAACCGTTGAGCCGATCCTGCAGCCAGCGGTATTCGCCGCTCACGGCCACGGTGGAATAATCGATGGCATGGAACGAGGCCCCTTCACTGTGGTTGCTGCTGTAACTGACGACGCTGGAAAAGGGGAGCGCAAAGCGACTCGCCAGGGAGACGAGGGTGACCCGGCTGGTGAGATCGGCCGAGGCAAGCAACGGCGCCCGTTCCTTTTGCCAGGAATCGATGTTACGGCTGCTGATCAGGCTGCCGCTGAGCTGATGGGCGGCATTGAACAGGGCAAAGGATTGGCTGACCTGGACCGTCAGATCCCGGAACCAGATCTTCTCGCGATCGTCGCGGGTGATCAGGGTGTCCGTCACGGAGCTGATGGCCAGGCTGTCCTGGAGAATTTCATGAAGATGGTTGTCGCGCAGCTGATCACGCAGATTGAAATTGATCTGCGGCAGTGATCCGCCCGGGAAGAGCGCAAGTCCGCCCTGGAGGGTGCGCAAATCGGTACGGGGATTACCGTTTAGTTCGCTGAAATTGTCCGCGTACTCTTCAAAGCCGAGATCGAGATAGAGCTTGTTCTGGTAAAGTCGGAAGCGGTCCTGCAGGTAAAAACCGCGCAAATCCTTGCGCAGCCAGGGATTGGCCAGTGAGCTGTATTGTCCGCCGATTGAACGGTAGCCCAGATTGACCGCATGCCCCCAGTGCAGCAGCTGCAGGTTGAGGAACCAGGCCAGTGAGCTCCCGGAGGTGGGATCGAGCGGCACCGTGCTGTCATTGATGATCAGCAGGTCAGCAAGATCGGCCGGATCCAGGGGCAAGTCCGACTCCTGATGCAGGGCCCGTTTCAGATCATCCGCCGTGGCGGGGCCATACGAAATGTCCTGAGTGAGAAAGCTGATAGCCGCAGCACCCGTAAGCAGCACCCGGCTGCCGAAAAGGGCCAGCTTGACATCCGGCCCGATGACCAGGTTGTCTTTGGGGTGGAGGCCCATCTTGATCGAGGTGGAATCATCGCGGATCCTGGCCAGAGTCATGCCCAGCTGGAAGACCCGGCCGTCGCCGAGGCTCGGCCGCACCCCGATGATGGATTGACTGAAGGTGCCATAGGCGCTGGGAATCAGCTGCCTGGAGCCATTTTCCCGGAAGCGGGTCTGCACGGCTCTCTGGATTTGGCCATAGACCAGGTCGACATTGATCAGGCCAAGATGGACATAGCCGGTGGCACCGCGGACCCTGCGGCCGGCGAGAATGAGCTCATGCAGGCGCGGATACGAGTCGCCCAGACTTATCCCCAACATCCGGCTGCCGAGAGAGAAGCCGAAGCGGTCGCGCGGCTGATAATGCCGGCTCTCCAGGGAGGTGAGAAAAAGCGTGCCCCGATAGGAAAAGGGGCCGGTTTTGCCGGAAAAGTCCGCTCCGGCTATGGCGATGCCGTCGCTGTGCCCGCCGAATTGCTCCTGCGACAGCTCCGCCCAGCCGTGCCCTTGAAAGGAGGGCCGCGGCCGGGGGGCATCCTGGGCCCCCGCGGAGGCGATCGAAAAGCGGATCAGCTGCGGCCGCAGTGTCCGGCCGCCGGCCTCCCGGGCGCGGATGATAACCTGGTGCGGGCCCGGAGCCAGCGCGGGCGGCGAACAGGAGATCAGCCTGTCGCTGATCTCGGCCGCTGCGGTCACATCGCGGCCATCCAGTTCAATACGTACGCTTTTCGGATTCAGGCGGCTGCTCTCGGAATAGAACGAGACAGCGATCATCACCTCGCCGGAGGCATAGAGGCCCTCCTGCTCGGGGGAGAGCAGCGTCAGGGTATCCCCTGCGGCGGCCGCTGCAGACGCCTCGCGCGCCGGCGGTGGCACCGGCAGCTGCGGTTTGTTTGGGCCTGCCGGCGCCGGCACCGGCAACTGCGATTTGTTTGGGCCTGCCGGCACTGGCACCGGCAACTGCGATTTTATCTCGCCCGCCGGAAGGGAGAGCGGCACGGGCCCTCCGGCAGGCTGACTGAGCGCGATCGCATGCGGCGAATTGTAGGGGTTAACGCCCGGCCAGGTCAGAATCGACTGGTTATCCAGCAGGACTGAAATGAAGTAATAGAGGGTCGATCCGCGCAGCAACCGCCCGGGGATGGCGCCCTGCCATCCGGGCGGCTGGCTGGCCAGATCGATGGAACGATAGGTGGTCTCGCTTTCGCTGCGATAATAAACCCTGGCCATGATCACCCGGCCGATATACCCGGTCAGGCTGAACTGCAGCGGCACATCCTGACCGGCAGCAGCTGCGGCGGGCGGCACATGATGCAGGACCGGCTGGGCGAACAAGGAACCCGCCCCGAGCACGGAGAGCAGCAGGGCCCTCCGGCTTTTGCCGGAAAAGAGACGCACGGCTGATCGCAACATAGGTTCCCCGCCCCGGCTCATTGATATTTGATTTTCAAATGCTTGATTTGACCGGCATCATTGCGGTATTCCAGATCCAGCTCCTGGATCTTGTCTTCAGCGGCCCAGTCGTCCAACTCTGTGGTCGGACCGACGCGGGGCGTGCTGCCCTTCAGGGCCCGTCCGGTTTCTCCCTTTTTGACCAGCACCGATCCCAGATCATTGAAGAATTCGACGATACCCTCGATGCCGATGATCACCGTCTCCCCCTGTTCATCGATCAGACCATAGAATTCAGTCCCCTTGACCGCCGCGACGCCGGAGGGGGTCTCCAGCTGGAAACCGCCGCGGCCGGGAATCACCTTGCTCCACATTTGCCCCATTTCCATAATGATCCGCTTGTGCAGCCCCTTATCGGTCTTGTCGGTGACGATTTGCACTTCGGAGACGGCGTGAATCTTCATCATGGTTTTATCGTCGAGGAATACGATCGCCACCAGGGCATCGGCACCGGTGCGGATTCGGTCCTGATCATGCAGACGCGCCCCTTTTTTCAGGTTCTGCCACTCCGCGTCACCGCTCTTGACCTTGGCTTCGCCGGTGACTTTAAGCACAAAGGCGACCTCTGCCGTGGCGCATTGCCCGGGCCGGATGAGAATGAGACCGCAGAACAGCACCAGGAGAGAGAACCATTTGCCGGTGATCCGCATACTCCGCTCCTTTTTCAGGTTATTCCACCCGGGTTTCAATGACCTTGTATTCGCCGGTGGAGAGTTTTCGCAAAATGATCTGCAGCTCTTCCGCGGTGATCCAGCGGCCGTTCAGCCAGCAGCGCCCGGTGGCCGTGAAGCCATCCAGCTCGCCGCCGCGCGCGATCAGGGCGGAAATCGCTTCCCCTGCAGCCGGGCGCACCGTGGCGAGTAGCTCATCGATCCGCACCTCACCGGCGGGTGCGCTGCCATCGCTACCCAGGACCTTGAAAGCCCAGATCTCCCCGGGCATGCTGATCTCTTCGCCGGAGGAGGCGGCCAGTCCGGTGACCTGCCAGTAATAGACCTTGCCGAGTTCCAGCGGCCAGGCGCCGGCAGGGGGATAGGCGTAGCTGGTCGTGGCTATATATTCCGCACCATCCGCCGCCAGGTTGCCGCTGCGGGCTGGATCCACGATCAGGGTGCGCTGGAAACGGATGCGGTCCTCGATGATCTCGGCGGGACTGGCGGAGGCATGCACATCCGGCAGTCTCTCCGCAAGGGTCAAGCGGAAACGATCGAGATTCGAGTTCCAGCGAAACATGGGAAACGGGGTGGGGGAGAGGCCAGGCTGGGCCCGATCCGCCGGCGCCCCGGGTCCGATCAGATCGAGATTCACCGGATTGGAGACATCGATCTCGATGTAGGTCTCGGAAAACATGCCGGGGCTGCCGTCGCAGCGCTGGAGCTGGAAGGTGAAGCGGTAGATGCCGGAGGGCAGCTTGCCGGTGGCCAGCACCTTGTCGCGCACCGATTCGCCACCGCTTTCAATAGAGTAGTCGTTGAGCGAAAATTGCCGGGCCTGCGAGAACAGATTGACGTTGGTGATGCGAATGACCTGGCCGGCCTCCAGGGTGAAGGGATCGGTCGTGCCGCTGGCGAGCGGTTCGGGGGCGGCGCCGCTATTCTTGTCGATGGTGAGATGGAGGCAGCAGCGCTGACGGCCCGCCGAGGTGTTGGTCAGGGTGAGGCTGAAGAGTTCTGTCGAGGTGCGGCCGCGTCCGGTTAAATTCAAGTCACTGATAAAAAAGAGGCGTATATCCCGCTGCAGGAGCTGGGCCTGGATGATCACCTGGGCCATGCTTGCCGCTGCAGTGCTCAGCCATATCATAAAGAAAACGGCCAATTTTCGACCAATCATGGGCTCCTCCTGCGTATGTGCGGATTAAAACAGGCAATATAGCAAATAAAATGCCAACCGTAAACGGCTGAACAAGGTTGTTTTTATACAGGTTGCCGGTATGAATCCGCGCCGTGTCGCCGCCGGGATGTCCATGCCAGGCATAGTGTATCATCGGGGGTCAAATCACCGCGGCCCCGCACCGGAATGGTCTTGCATTTGGTGGTGCAAATGCATACATTAATGAACATTATCAATCCCTTTTTTATTTACGGCCATGCACGCATAATGAAACTCGATCAGCAAACCATCCTGTTGACCGGCGCCTCCAGCGGCATCGGCGCCGAACTCGCACGCCAGCTCGCTGGCCGCGGCTGCCGTCTGATCCTCATCGCCCGGCGCGAGGCGCTGCTAAAGCAGCTGGTCGCGGAACTGCCGGGAGGAGCGGAACGCTGCCAGGTCATGCCCTGCGATCTGGCAGACCCGGAGGCCGTCGCTGACTTGTGCGCCCGGATCCAGGCGAGCGGAATTACTCTCGATGGCATGATTCTCAACGCCGGCGTCAGTGGCCGATTCGCAGTCCGGGCCATGGATCTTGCGCTCATGCGCCGCCAGTTCGAGGTCAATTTTTGGGGCGCCGTTCAATTCATCAGCGCTTTCATGCCCCATTTTCTGCAGCAGCGCCGGGGGTTCATTGCGGTCACCTCGAGTCTGGCGGGGTATCGCGGCATGCCCGCCGCGGCCACCTATTCAGCCGCCAAGGCGGCATTGACACGATTCGTGGAGAGCCTCCGCATCGATTGCCAGCGCAGCGGCGTGCATCTGGCCGTCATTTCGCCGGGTTTTGTGCGCACACCGATGACCGAAAACAGCACCTTCGTCCGGCCCTTCATGATCGGCGCCCCTCAGGCTGCGCGCATCATCCTGCACGGACTGGAACAGGAGAAATACGAGATCCGTTTTCCCATGCCTATGGTCGCTCTGGCGCGGATCGGGCGGATGCTGCCGGAGAGGCTCTACCTGCGGATCATGAAAGACCGGCGCAAACCCGCAGCAGCGGATGGACAACAGTTCTGAGAAGAGGGATACCCCGATCATGAAGCAAGCGTCTCGCAAATGCATCGTACTGATCCTGGGCCTGGCGCTGGCCGGCTGCACGGGCGGAGACCGGAACGCGCCTGCAAGCGGCAAACTGGTGGTTGCCGCCAGTATTCATCCGCTGGCCGATTTCGTCCGCCAGGTGGGCGGCGATCAGGTCGAGGTGACGACCATCATCAGCGGCATCGCCAATCCCCACACCTTCGAATTGACACCCGATGTCGTCCGCCGCGCCAGCCGGGCGCGCCTTCTGATCCTCAACGGCATGGGACTGGAATTCTGGGCGCCCAAGCTCGTGGATACCATCGGCAATGAGCGGCTCCGGATCGTCGAAACCGCGTCGGGAATTCCCCCCCTGGCCGCGGTGGACGAGGAGCATGAGCATCCGGGCGGGAATCCCCACGTGTGGCTCTCTCCCCCCCTGGCTATGCACCAGGTCGAAGCCATCCGCGATGCTTTGATCGCACTCGATCCCGGCCATGCCGCGCTCTTCCGCCGCAACAGCGCCGCCTATCTCGACTCACTGCGCATGCTCGATAACGCCATCACCCTCGAGGTCGCCGGCTGGATGCAGCGCTCCTTTATCTGTTTCCATCCCTCCTGGAGTTATTTTGCCCAGCAGTACAAGCTGAATCAGGCGGCGGTGATTGAAACCCGGCCCGGTCTCGAACCCACCCCGCACGAGATCGTCCAGATCATCGGAACCGCACGCAACCTGGATATCAACGCCATCTTCGCCGAGAAACAGTTCCCCACCCGGATCAGCGAGACCATCGCTCGGGAATGCGGCGCCCGCGTCCTCCTCCTCGATCCCCTCGGCGAGGAGCAGCCCGGCTTTGGCTACCTGCAACTCATGCGGCAGAATGTCGCCCAGATGGCCCTGGCCATGAAATGAGGCCGGCATGAACGACATCCTCATCACCTGCGAAGAGCTGTCGGTGGCCTACCAGGACAAGCTCGCGCTTGAAGACATCACCTTCAACGTCCTGCGTGGCGAGTTCTGGGGCATCCTCGGTCCCAATGGCTCCGGCAAGACCACGCTGCTGCGCACCATGCTGGGTCTGATCGAGCCGATCAGCGGGCGGATCACCCTTTTCGGACGCACCCCCGCCCAGCTCGGCGCCCTGCGCGACAAGATCGGCTATGTGCCGCAGTACGCCCGCATCGATTTTAATTTTCCCTTGCGCGTTCGCGACATGGTCCTGCTCGGGCGCAGCCGCAAGATGGGCCTCGGCGCCCGCCCGACCAGGGACGACTGGCGCGCCGTCGACCAGGCCCTGGAACGGGTCGAAATGAGCGATCTCGCCCAGCGCCAGATCGGCCGGCTCAGCGGCGGCCAGCGCCAGCGCGCCCTGATCGCCCGGGCTCTGGCTCTCGAACCGGAACTGCTGCTTCTCGACGAACCCACCGCCGCCCTCGACATCGGCGCCACCGAGGGATTTTATGAGTGGGTGCACCATATGCACGAGCAAATGCACATGACCCTCATCCTGGTTTCGCACGATGTCGGCGTGGTCTCGCGCTATGTCTCAACCGTCGCTTGCCTGAACCGCCGCCTCGTCGCCCATGGACGGCCGCAGGAGGTGCTCGGCAGTGAAACCCTCGAGGGCATGTACGGCTGCGACGCGCTCTATTTCCAGCATGGGGAGGTGCCGCATATGGTCGTCCCGACGCCGGCCCACAGCCATCACCCCGCGCACCCGCATCCCTGAGAAAGGCCCTATGGATATCCTCTGCTATCCCTTCATGCAGCGCGCCCTGCTCTCGGCCACCCTGATCGGCACGGTCTGTGCTGTGATCGGCGTTTACGTGGTGCTGCGCAGCATGGCCTTTATCGGCGCGGGAGTCGCCCATGCCTCATTCGGCGGCGTCGCGCTCGGCTTCCTCCTGGGCATCAATCCCTTTTTCACCACCATCCTCTTCTGCCTGGCCACCGCCTGGGGGATCGCCTTTCTCAGCGAGGAGCGCAAGGTGAGCGAAGACAGCGCCGTCGGCGTTTTTTTTGCCTCGACCATGGCCTTCGGCGTGCTGCTCATCGGCTTCATGAAGGGCTACCAGGCGGATCTGTTCGGCTATCTCTTCGGCAATATCCTTGCGGTCAGCCGTTTTGACCTCATCTCCAGCCTGATCATCGGCGCCATGGTCCTCGCTCTGGTCTGGTTTTTCTTCAAGGAATTCCTGCTGCTCACCTTCGATCCGGAGATGGCCAAAGTGACCGGCCTGAAGGTCAAGGGACTCAATCTGCTGATGATGAGCCTGATCGCGGTCACGATCGTATTATCGATCAAAAGCGTCGGCATCGTCCTGGTTTCCGCCCTGATCGTCACTCCGGCTGCCTCCGCCTTGCTGCTCAGCGATGATTTCAAAAAAATGATGGGCCTGGCCATCCTCATCGGCGTCGGCTCAACCTGGATCGGACTCCTCCTCTCGGTCTGGCTCAATCTCGCCTCGGGCGCCACCATCGTCACCGTGGCCACCTTGATCTTCTTCCTCTGCTATTTTTCCAGCCCGGAGCGGCGCAAACTCTTGCGGAATATCGAACAGCTGCGCTCGCAGATGCAAAACCGGTTATAAAAAAGCCCTGTCTTCCTGACAGGGCTTCATTCAGGCGGCTGGCGACGGGACTACCGGGCATTCTCCAGCATCCTCCGCAGCCGCGATCTATTCTTGCGACTGGGCCAGGACTACCGGGTATTCTCCAGCATCCTCTGCAGCTGCGATCTATTCTTGCGACTGGGCCAGGACTACCGGGCATTCTCCAGCATCCTCCGCAGCCGCGATCTATTCTTGCGACTGGGCCAGGACTACCGGGTATTCTGCAACACCATCCGCACCCGCGCCGCCACCGAGCGGAAATCAATCTTGCCACTGCCCATTTTGGGCATCTCTTCCAGCACGACAAAGTTCTTCGGCAGGGCAATGGCCGGCAGCTCGCCGGACATCTTTTTCAGAATGGCGCGCTCATCCACCGGGGCGGTAACCGCAGCCACGATACGCGCTCCCTTGAGGGAGTCCGGGATCTCGACCACACAACAGGCGATGCCCGGCGGCAGGTGTGTTTCGAGAACACTTTCCGTGCGCACGAGCGAAACCATCTCGCCGCCGATTTTGACAAACCGCTTCAGACGGCCGCGGTGCCAGAGAAAACCGTCGGCGTCCATCATACCCATGTCCCCGGTATCATACCAGCCATCCTTGATATGCAGCGAGGTCTCTTCGAGGTCATCGAAATACCCTTTCATGACCAGATCCCCCTTGACGAGGATTTTGCCCTCCTGGCCCGGGGGCAGCGCGGCGCCGGTCTGGAGATCAGCGATCCGGATCTGCACACCGGGCAAGGGGCGGCCGATGCTGCCGGGCTTGTTCGCCTCACGCGTATTGACCGAAACGCCGGGGCTGGTCTCGGTCGTGCCGTACGCCTCCATCAATTCGATGCCATGCTTGCTGCGATAGCCCTCACGCAGCCAGTCCGGCGTCTTGTCAGCGCCAGGAAGGACCAGGCGGAGGGAGGCAAAATCCCCGGGCTCGGATTCGCGCAGGTAGCCGGCGAAAAAGATCGGCGTGCCGGCGATCAGCGTGGGTTTCTCCTCGCGAATGATTTTGGGGATATTTTTGTACTCCAGGGGATTGGCGACGGTGACGTTGGTCATGCCCACCACCAGCGGCAGCCAGAAATTGGCGTTATGACCGAACACATGGAAGAGCGGCAGCACCCCCATAAAACTGTCGTCCTCGGTCAGATGAAACACCTGGATCAGATCGGTGATATTGGCGCTGAAATTCTTGTGGGTCAGCTGCACCCCCTTGGGATCCTTTTCACTGCCGCTGGTGAAAAGGATGACGGCCGTATCCTCTTCCTTGACGGTGGGGAGGGTGGCGATGAGCAAGGCGGCGGGGAGCTTGGAGCGCAGCGCCGCTTTGAGTTTTGCCTTGACACCGATGCTAGCGAGGATGTCCTCGACAAAGATCATCCCCGGCACCACCCGGCAGTTGATTTTTTCGAGCAGGGCTTTGGAGGTGATGATGGTGGAAAAGCCGCATTTATTTTGCGCGTATTCACAATTCTCGGCGGCGCCGGTGGAGTAATTAATCATCACCGGGACTTTGCCGGCCATGACGGTGCCGAGGGTGGAGAGGATGGAGCCCGAGGAGGTGGGGATCATCACGCCGATGAATCCCTCGCGGTAGCGTTTGAGGTAATCGGCGAAGATCAGGCTGGCGATGAGGGTTTTTTGAAAGCTCAGCCGCCGTTCGAGGGTGCGGTCGATGATGGCGGGTTTTTCGCTGAGCCGTTTGGCGGTGCGGATGAAGGCATGATGAAGGACCATGGAGAACCCTTTCGGCAAGAAGCACAAAAATGAATGATATTCAAATAATACAAAATTTCGCCTACAAGTGCAACAAGAAAATGAATACAGTTCATTCAATGGCGTGCAATCGGCCAAAGGATCTGCGAGCGCAAAGCGGCGAAAAATATGGTTTGGCAATTGAAGAATTTTATCCGTATCTTGTCTATTCGATAAGGCACGTTGGAACAGGGCGGAGGGTGGCCATGCTGCGTTGTTATCACATCTCCAATGAAAAGATCCAGGCTTGCGCCCGCGAGTCCGCGCAGATTTTCATCTACATCAGCCCGGATGAATCGGAAAAGAAATACCTCACCTCCGAACTCAAGTTCGACGAACATACGCTCAACTCCACCCTCGATCCGGATGAACTCTCGCGCCTGGAATTCGAGCCGGAACACGTGGCCATGATCTATAAACGGCCGCGCAATTATATCGTCGAGGACCGCTTCCTCTTTCGCGTCACCTCCATGGGTATCTTTTTCTTCGCCGACAAGATCATCCTGGTCTCGAATGAAGACCTGCCCATGTTCGATGACAAGAAATTCGCCAAGGTCGCCAGCCTCAAGGATGTCATGCTCAAGATGCTCTATCGCTCCATTTATCATTTTCTCGAGCATCTCAAGATCATCGACATGATCACCAACGAGCTGGAGGAGAAGATCAACCTCTCGATGCAGAACAAGTACCTCATCAGCCTCTTCTCGCTGGAAAAATCGCTGGTCTACTACCTCAACGCCATCACCTCCAACTCCATCCTGCTGCAGCGGCTCAAGAACAACGCAGGCAAAATCGGATTTGCCCAGGAGGAAGAGGAACTGCTGGACGATATCATGATCGAGAATTCGCAGTGCTACCGCCAGGCCGAGATCTTTTCCAACATCCTCTCCAGCATGGCCGATGCCCGCGCTTCGATCGTGAGCAACAACCTCAACGTCCTGATGAAGACCCTCAACATCATCACCATCGGCATCATGGTGCCGACCTTTGTCGTCAGCGCCTTCTCGATGAACGTCAGCATCCCCATGCAGCAAGCCCCGCACGCCTTCTGGCTGGTTCTTGGCATCGCCTTCGTCTCCGTCCTGGTTTTTTATATTTTCTGGCGCCTGAAAAAGTGGTAATCTGAATCCTTTTCGGTTTGCTGCATCCAATAGGTAGGGGCAAAGCGGCTGAACAGGAATGCGAGGAAGCTATGCAGTGCGACAAGATTCTGCGCGAGATCTGCAACGATCTCGCCGAGGACATCGATTCCGAGGTCTGCGGCCGGCTGCGCAGCCATCTCCAGGAGTGTCCGGACTGCACCCGGCAGCTCTCGGCCATGCGCACCACCATCCACCTTTACCACTGCCTCGGGGAGCAGGAGGTGCCGGAGGCCATGCATCAGCGCCTCGCCGCGCTCCTCAACCTGCCGGAGGGCACGTTGCATAAAGGTGATCATTAGGACACTTTTTGCTTGACAAGCGCGCGCAAAATGCGTATACTAAGGGTGAAACTAATTTCACCCTTTTTTATTGGGGAGAGCATGGAAAAGCTGTCGCGCAAACAGGAAAAGGCCCTCGCGCTGATCGTCAAACGCTCGCGCGAACAGGGCTATCCCCCGACCCTGGCGGAACTGACCGAGGAACTGGGCGCCGCCTCCAAAAATACCGCGGTCAAGTACCTGCGTATCCTCGCCCGCAAGGGCTATATCGTCTGGGACCGCAACAAGGCCCGCGGCATCCAGGTGGCCGCGGAACTCGCCGGCGAAGAGAGCGGCGTGCCCCTGATCGGCGCGGTCGCCGCCGGCACCCCGATGCTGGCTGAGGCGAATATCGAACGCTATGTGGCGGTGCCGCGCTTCCTCCTGCGCGCCGCGGGTCCCCATTTTCTCCTGCGCGTCGCCGGCGAGAGCATGATCAATGCCGGCATTTTGCCCGAGGATCTGGTGCTGGTGCACGCCCAGGCGCATGCCGTTGTCGGCGATGTCGTGGTGGCCCTCATCGGCCACGAGGCCACGGTCAAACGCCTCGCCCAGCACGAGGGACGCTATTTTCTGCAGGCGGAAAACCCCGCCCACCCCGACATTCATCCGGAGGGGGAGTGGAGCGTGCAGGGCAAGGTGGTCGCCCTGATCCGCGAAGCGGTGGCCTGAAGCGGGGGCCCGATGTCGCGCACCATCATTCATATCGACGTCAGCGATTTCCCGGTGGCAGTGGAACGGGTGCTGGAACCGCGCCTGCGCCAGCGCCCGGTGGCCGTGGCGGTCCAGACCGCAAGCCGCGCCCTCGTCGCCGCCCTGTCGCGCGAGGCGGCCGGCTGCGGCATCGAACGCGGTATGCCCCTGCCCCAGGCGCGCAAATACTGCCCCGACCTGACCGTCCTGCCCCCCAATGAGACGCTCTACCACCGCGCCACCGCCGCCCTCCTCGACCTCCTCGGCCGCTTCTCGCCGGTCATTGAACCCCTGCGCTTCGGCCATGCCTACCTCGACATGACCGGTTCGACGCGCCTCTTCGGCGCCGCCATCGACGCCGCCGCCCGCGCCCAGCGCGAGATTCACGAACACCTGCGCCTCGAGGCCGTCGCCGGCATCGCCAGCAACAAACTGGTCAGCAAGGTCGCCTCCGACCTCCTGACCCGGCAGACGGCGGTCCGCCCGCTCTGCGATGTCCACTGCGGCGAAGAGGAGCACTTTCTCTCGCCGCTGCCGGTCACCTGCCTGCCCGGCGTGCAGCTCAAGGTGCGGCAGCAGCTGCGCGAACTCAACGTGCGCCTCGTCCACGACCTCGCCCGTATCCCCGCCGAACACCTGCAGATGCTCTTCGGGCGCTTCGGACTCCTTCTTTTCCAGCGCGCTCGCGGCATCGATGAGCGCCCGGTGCAGCCGGTGCAGCGCGGCCCCGAGATCGCCGAGTCGCTCGAGCTCGACGAGGACTGCAACGATTTCACGCAGATCCGGCGCCTGACTTTCAGCCTCCTCGCCCGCGCCAGCCGCCGTCTGCGCCAGAGCGGCCTGCACGCCCGCCGCCTCGCCCTGGCGATCCGCTTCTCCGATTACCGCGAAGCCTCCGCCCGGGTCGCGGTGCCCCCGGCAGAGAACGACGACGCCCTCCTCACCGCCGCAGCCGCCGCCCTGGAGCAGGCCCTGAACCGGCGCGTGCGCGTGCGCAAGATCACCCTGCGCCTCGAGGGACTCGCCCCGGCCAGCCCCCAGCTCGAACTCTTCGCTCCGGCCGCCCCCCCCCAACGCGCGGCCCTCGGCCGGGCCGTGGACCGCATCCGCGACCGCTTCGGCGAGAACGCCATCCGCTACGGCCGCGCCGCCGCCTGGCCCGGGCCGGAGGCCGGCACGCACAAAAAATGAGGCGCCCGCCCGCTGCCGCCGTGAAAAAACTTGGATTAACCGCGGCAAATGCGTATACTTTGCCCAAGCCCTGAAAAGGCGCCGATCGTGAAACTCAACCCGGAGTGGCCATGACTACTGCACCTTGCCGCATCATCCAGTTTTCCAACCAGAGCGCCGACGACCGGCGCCTGTTGAAGAAATTCGTCGATTTTCACTGGCAACACTACAAAAACGAGCCCCATTTCGTCCCCCTGCTCGATTACGAGTACCTCGGCTTCAAGCTGCTCGGCATCACCGGCTTCTTTGAACCCGCCAACCTCTTCTTCGAGCATGGCGAGATGACCTTTTTCCTCGCCCTGCGCGATGAGACGGTCGTCGGCCGCTGCAACGCCTTCATCAACCACAACCATAACCGCCACTGGAACGACAAGGTCGGTTTTTTCGGCCAGTTCGAGAGCAGCGACGATCCGGCGGTCACCACCGCTTTGCTCGATGCCGCGGCGGCCTGGCTCAAGAGCAAGGGCATGGAGGCGATGCGCGGCCCGCAGAATCTGCCCATCAATGAGGCCACCCCCGGATTGCTTGTCGCGGGATTCGAAACCCGCCCGGTGGTCTATTATCAGTTCAACATGCCCTATTACGAAAAGCTGCTGCAGGACTATGGCATGGAGGTGGTCAAGCGCGTCAAATCCTGGGAGGTCCCGGTCAACCGCCCGATGGAAGAAAAGCTGGAACGGGTCGGCAAAAAGGTGATCGAACACTTTGGCGTGACTATCGAGACCTGGGACCAGCGTCCCCTTGCGGTGCGCAAGGCCGAAATGCTCGAGGTCTATAACGATGCCTGGAACGATAACTGGGGCTTCGTTCCCTTCACCCAGGCGGAGTTTTTCAAGAACGTCGATGACATGCAACTGGTGATGGAAAAGGGCCTCTTCCTCTTCGTCTATGTCAAGGGCGAACTCGCGGCCTTTTTCGGCGGCGTGCCCAACATCTTTGAACGCATGGCCGTCACTCCGGGCGCCCGGCGCTTTGAATTGCTGCGCGCCGCCAAAATGATCCTGACGCGCAAGCAGATCAAGGGCTTCCGCCTCGGCTATATGGGCGTGAAACAGAAATTCCGCCGCCTCGGCCTCGACGGCGTCATGCTCTGGCAACAAAAACTCTATTCACAGAAAAAGGGCTACGACTATTGCGATTTCGGCTGGGTCCTGGAGGACAACGTTCTCGTCATCCGCGTCGGTGAGGCGATGGAGGGCGCCCACCTCTCCAAGACCTATGCGGTCATGCAAAAGCCCCTGAACTGAGGCGATTACCGCTGCACCTATGGACTTTGTTCCCCTGCATCTCCATTCCAACTATTCGCTCTGCCGCGGCGCCAACACCATTGCCGAGATCTGCACCGCGGCGGAGCAGATGGGATGCACCCATCTCGCCCTGACCGATACCAACGGGCTCTATGGCCTGGCCTTCTTCCGCGATGAGGCCCGGCAGCACCACCTGCAGCCCCTCGTCGGCGCCCATCTCCAGGCGGGAGGCGAAAATGCCATCGTGCTCGCCAAAAACCTGCGCGGCTATCACACCCTCTGCCGGCTCATCACCGCCATCCATACGGAAGCGGCCCCCTGCCTCGGGGCGCTGCTGCAGCCCTACGACGCCGATATCGTGATCCTGACACCGGAAATTCCCCTGCTGCAAATCCTGCTCGCCAGCAGCTTCCGCGAAAATCTCTATGCCGAGATCGTCCCGCATGGCGAGCGCGAACGCCTCCTGCGTTTCGCCCGGGAGCACCGCCTCCCGCCCGTGGCCAGCTGCGCCGCCTGGTTCCTCAGCGAGGCGGATTATCCCGTCCACCGCCTCCTGCGCGCCATCGATCTTAACACCACCCTGGAGCGCATCCCGGCCGGCGAGGTGGCCTCGCCGCAGGCACGGCTCCGCTCCCCCCGCGAAATGGAGCCCCTCTTCCCGGATGCCCCCGATGCGCTCGCGAACTCCGCCGCCATCGCCCGCCAGTGCACCTTCGATCTCGATTTCGGCCACTTTGTCTTTCCCTCCTTCACCGGCCCGAACGGTGAGGACGCGCAAAGCTGGCTCCGCAATGAGGTCCTGGCCGGCGCACGCTGGCGCTACGGCGAGATCACCCCGCCGGTGGCCAAACGCATGAACTATGAACTGGATCTGATCAACAGCAAGGGGTTCGCCCCCTATTTTCTCGTCGTCGCCGACGCGGTTCACCAGGCACCGCGAACCTGCGGCCGCGGGTCGGCCGCCTCCAGTCTGGTCAGCTACTGCCTCGGCATCACCCATGTCGATCCCATCCGCTATGACCTCTTTTTCGAGCGCTTCCTCAATCCCGGCCGCAGCGATCCCCCCGACATCGATGTCGATTTCCCCTGGGATGAGCGGGATGACATCCTCGACTATCTCTTCCACCGCTACGGCCAGGGCTGCGTCGCGATGATCGCCAACCACAACAGTTTCAAGGCGCGCTCGGCAGTACGAGAAATCGCCAAGGTCTATGGCCTTCCGGATGCCGAGATCGGTGCCGTGACCAAAAAGATGACCAGCTACTGGCAGCCTAAAAGCATCCAGACGATGATCGACACCCATCCGGTGTTCAAGGGCACTGAACTGCAGGCGCCCTGGCCCGAAATCCTGCGCCTCGCCGACCGCATTCGCGGCTTCCCCCGCCACCTCTCCGTCCATTGCGGCGGGGTGGTCATCGCCCCGGACGGCCTCGAACGCTACGTGCCGCTGCAGCCGGCAAAGAAGATCCTGCAGCGCTCCGCGGCAGCGGAAGCGGGCGACCAAGGCCTGCCGCGCGACGTCAGCCGGGTGATGGTGGTACAATGGGAAAAGGACCAGGCCGAAGAGATGGGACTGGTCAAGATGGACATCCTCGGCAACCGCTCCCTGGCCGTCATTCGCGACGCCCGCGCCGCCATCCGCGAGAATTATGGCCGCGAGATCGATTTCCACCGCCTCAATCCTCTTCGGGATCAGGCCACCCAGGATCTGCTGGCGCGGGGCGATACCATCGGCGTCTTTTACGTCGAATCGCCCGCCATGCGCCAGCTGCAGCGCAAAACCGGCAAGGGCGATTTTGAACATCTCGTCATCCACAGCTCGATCATCCGCCCGGCCGCGGCGGTCTTTATCAGCGAGTACATCCGCCGTCTCAACGGCGGCAGCTGGCAGCCCCTGCATCCACGCCTGGAGGAAATGCTCAAAGAGACCTATGGCATCATGGTCTATCAGGAGGATGTCTCCAAGATCGCCATCGCGCTGGCCGATTTCGATGCCTCCGCCGCCGATGGCCTGCGCAAGGTGGTGGGCAAGAAGAACAAGCAGCGCCAGCTGGCCGAATACAAGGAACGCTTTTACGCCGGCGCGGCGCGGCACGGCGCCACCCCGGAGGTGTGCGACCAGATCTGGGCGATGATCCTCAGCTTTGCCGAATACAGCTTTTGCAAACCCCATTCGGCTTCCTTCGCCCTGGTCTCCTATCAGTCCGCCTGGCTGCGCGCGCACTATCCGGCCGAGTTCATCGCTGCCGTGATCACCAACCAGGGCGGCTATTATTCCCCCTTCGCCTACATCTCCGAGGCCCGGCGGATGGGACTGGAGATCCTGCCTCCTGACATCAACCTCAGCCGCTGCGCCTATCATGGCCGGGGGCAGCAGGTGCGCGTCGGACTGATGCAGCTCAAAGCCCTCAACCGCGAGACACGGGAGGCGCTCCTCCACGAACGCACCCACCGCGGACCGTTCCGGAGCCTGGCCGATTTTCTCGAGCGGACACCGGTCACGGCCGCCGATGGCGCCATTCTCATCAAGGCGGGCTGCTTCGATGCCCTGGAAAAGGAGAAAAACCGGCCACAGCTGCTCTGGCAGCTCCATCTCCACTGTAGCCGGCGATCGCTGCTCGCAGCGGGCACCCTGCCGCTTTTCGCAGCCGACCCCGCCGAGCTTGAGAATCTGCCACAACCCCCGCCCTATGCCGCTGCGGAGCTGCTGCGCATGGAGGAGGAGACCCTCGGCTTTTTACTCTCGGCCCACCCCCTCGAACTCTATCGCGAACACATGCAGCGCATTCCCCACATCCGCGGCTGTGATCTCGAGAAACACGTCGGTGAGCAGGTGACGACTATCGGCTGGCTGATCACGGCCAAGGTGACCACGACGAGAACCCACGAGTTGATGGAATTTCTCAGCTTTGAGGATACCACGGCGATCTATGAAACGACCTTTTTCCCGCGTACCTATGCCCAATTTGCCCATCGCATGACGCAAACCCGGCCCTTTGTGCTGCACGGCAAGGTGGATGAACAATTCGGCGCCGTCAATCTGATTGTGGACAAGGTCACGTTTTTATAACTTTATGCTGGCTATTGTGAGCGCTTTGTTCTATATTATCGGAAGGGGTCGCCATGTGCTGCGGGATAGTATGGGGAAAAGGAGAGCGTGGAACAGGAAAATGATTATATCTGGCGGATGCCCAAGGTCGAGCTGCACCTCCACCTTGAGGGCTCGATCCAGCCGGCGACCGCCATCGCCTTGATGAAGCGCAATCGCGCCGGATATGTCCCGAAAAGCAGCGCCGAAGTCGAGCGCCTCTACCGCTTCGAGGACCTCACCCAGTTTGTCACCGCCATGCGTACGGTCTCCAACCATGTCCAGCACCCCGAAGACCTCGAGCGCATCACCCGCGAATTGCTGCAGACGCTCATCAACCAGAATGTCCTCTACGTCGAGTTCGATTGCGCCCTGCAAAAGTATCTCGACCTCGGCTTCGATCTCGAGGAGACCGTGGATCTGCTCCATCGCTGCGTGCAGGAGGTGGAACCGCAGATCAAGGCCCGCATGATCGTCAACCTGCAGCGATCCCACGGCGAGCAAAAGACCGCTGCCCTGGTCGAACGCATCGCCCGCCTCGAACATCCCCTCATCGCCGGCGTCGGCCTCTCGGGCGATGAGTCCCTCTTCCCGCAGGCGGGATTTATCCGCCCATTCGCACTGGCCCTGGAGGCCGGACTGCACCGCACCGTCCATGCCGGGGAAGCAAGAGGCGCTGAGAGCGTCCGCGATGCCCTCGATCTGCTCAAGGCGGAGCGCATCGACCATGGCACCCGCGCCATGGAGGATCCGGCGCTGATCGAACGTCTCCGCAGCGAAAAGATCCCCCTCACCCAGTGCCTGAGCAGCAATCTCCGCCTTAATGTCGTCCCCGATATCACCATGCATCCCTTTCCGTACTACTTGCGGCAGGGGCTGATCGTCGCGCTGCACACCGATGATCCCGAGGTTTTCCAGGTGTGCCTGACCGATGAATACCGGCTGGCGCAAAAGAGCTTTGATTTGACGCATGGAGAGTTGCACCGGATCGTGCTGAACGGGGTGGAGGGGGCTTTTTTGCCGGAGGAAGAGAAACAAGCCTTGCGCACCAGGATCGAGTCGCGATGGGACGCCGCCTGATCCCGGCGCAGATCCGCCTGTGCTATCCAGTTACGCGGTGACGCCGCCTGATCCCGGCGCGCCATCTCCTGTGCTATCAAGTTACGCGGTGACGCCGCCTGATCCCGGCGCGCCATC
>DAOQAG010000007.1:69816-88622 GCA_035353815.1 bacterium | reverse complement strand
CATCTCCTGTGCTATCAAGTTACGCGGTGACGCCGCCTGATCCCGGCGCGCCATCTCCTGTGCTATCAAGTTACGCGGTGACGCCGCCTGATCCCGGCGCGCCATCGCCTGCCGGATCGAGTCGAATCCTTCCCTTGTCCATATCCGCAGCCGCCGCTTCCAGATCGGCCGGCTTGCCCAGATCGCGCCAGTACCAGGCGTCCATCCGCCACCCGAAGACACGTTCCGCTGCGGCGGCTGCGGCGAGATAGCGGTCGATGCTGGAGAAGGAGCGCTCCGGCGCGTCTGCGAACAGGCGCGGCGTGATGACCTGGATGCCGTTGAAGGCGAAGCAGTGGGGCGCGCCTGCGGGCGGCCGCACCAGCTCCAGCTTTTGCCGGCTGGCATCGGCGCGGCCGCAGAGACGGGCCTCATCATCGAACACGAGGTAGCGTTGCGTGGTGCGCTCTGAGATGGCCAGGGTTGCCGCAGCCTCGAGGCGCACATGGGCGGCGTAGAGCTCCTGCAGGGGCAGAGCCGTGAGGACGTCGACATTGTGCACCAGAACCGGCTGTTCAGCACCGAGCAGGGAGATCATCCGGGCAATGCCGCCGCCGGTGCCGAGGATCTCAGACTCTTCCGAGAGCAGGATCTCCGCGCCGGGCATCGGGTGCGCGGCGAGCCAGGCGCGCACCAGGCCGGCGAAATGATGGCTGTTGACGGCGATCCGGTCAAAGCCGGCGGCGATCAACCGCCGCAAGGTGATCTCGAGCAAAGGCCGGCCCGCCAGTGGCACCAGCGCTTTGGGCAGGTCGCGGGTCAGCGGCAGGAGACGGGTGCCGAATCCCGCCGCCAGAATCATCGCATTCATGCAAAATCCGGTTTGTCAAGATGGATCAGCTCAACCTGATATCCCGCCGCCCGCAGACGCGCAGCGATGCGGCTGGCGCAAAAGACCGAACGGTGCTGGCCGCCAGTACAGCCAAAACTCACCATCAGGCGCTCAAAGCCGCGCGCGCTATAGCTGGCCGCACTGATCTTGATCAACGCCTCGGCATGATCGAGAAAACGTCCGGTATCCGGATCGGAGTCGAGATGGCGCTGCACGGCCGCATCCTCACCGGTCAAGCGGAGAAAGCCGGGATCGCGGCCGGGATTGGGCAGCCCGCGGCAGTCGAAGACAAAACCGCCGCCGTGGCCGGAGGGATCTCGGGGGATCCCGGAAACATGATAGCCGAAACTGTAGATGGTGATGGTCAACCTCTTGTTCATTCGAACTCCCGAAGGTCATCAAAACTGGCGCAGGGCGGGGTCTTCGATGAGATCGAGAAAGACCCGCCGCAGCACCGGCAGGTGCTGCAGAATGGCGGCCTTATCCAGCAGGATTTCCAGGTTGGCCAGGGCAAAGGGCACTGATTTCAAAAAGTTCTTCTTGCCCTTGACCGCAGCCAGATAGCCATACGCGCCTAAAGCCTGCAGCACCCGGACCAGCACAAAGCTGTAGAAATAGTGCCGGAACCGCTCTTCCTCGACCGGCTCGACCTCGCGCAGCACGCTGATATAATGGGAGAGCAACTCCTCCCGCACGGGCTGCGGGAGGTTGGCCTTGGCATCGAAAAGGAGGGAGGCGACATCGTACTGCAGCGCGCCGCGGCGGCCGGATTGATAGTCGATGAAATGCGGCTCGTTGTCCAGGATCATCACGTTGCGCGACTGGAAATCACGGTAGAGGAAATTTTGCGTCGGCTCCTCAAGGAGATGGTCAACCAGGCGCGCAAAGTCGTGCCCAAGGGCCTGAACATCCAGAGGTTTGCGGTAAAAGGGCGCGAGGAACCGGTGCTGAAAATAGCGCAGATCCCAGAGCATGGAATCCCGGCCGAAGAGGGCATGCTGATAACAATAGCTGTAGTCGATGGAGCGCCCGGCGGTGATCTGAAAGTGCGGCAGCCAGGAAAGCACCTTCCGGTACATGGCGAGGATCGCCGGACTTAAGCCTTCCTTCTCCCGGATCGACTGCATCCATTCGAACAAGGTGAAAAAGCCCAGGTCCTGCTCGAGATAGATGCCATGCTCCAACTCCTCCACATAGATGGCCGGCACGGGCAGATGGAACCGGGTGAAATGAGCGGTGAAGGAACAAAAGGCCTCATTCTCGGGACGGTTATCACCCGCCACACCGATGACCGATCGATAGACATTCTGCATGCGATAAATGCGCCGCTCCGAGCCATCGCCCTTGAGCGGATTGATGCGGTCCGGGGTTTCGGAATAACACTTCCTGAAGAGCTTTTCCAGCAAGATCGTTTCCAAGAGGCCGTCCTGGGCAATGGATGGTGGTTGTTGCCGTCGAGCCAAAACATAAACATATTTAAACAAAAATACAATTTGAATTCTCAAAAAGCAGAGCAGACTTGGCTTCTCGCGCAAAATGTTGTATATTGGGAGGTTCCTTCCGGCGGGGGAGTGCCGGATGCTTACGCCCAAGGCTAAACGGAAATGAGTTCTGCCCATGCATTTGCGCCCTCTTGCACTCCTGGTTCTCGGCTGTGCGGCCCCGCTCGCCGCACAGAACATCAACGGCCAGGTCACCGATCTTCGCAACGGCTCGCCTCTGGCCGGCGCCCTCATCACGCTTGAAGCGGCGGGTTCCGCGCGCCTGGACAGCGTCCGGACCGCAGCCGACGGCACCTGGAGCCTCCTGCTTTCGGGAATCGCGTCCGAGGACACGCCGGAGCTGCCGCACACGGCCCGGCTTCATGGCAACTATCCCAACCCGTTCAATCCCGCCACCACCATCAGCTTTGAACTGCCGCGGGACGGCACCGTCCGCCTGGCGGTCTTTGACGCCCTTGGCCGCCTGGTCGATGAACGGGGTGCACATCTCGGCGCCGGGGTGCACCGCATCGCGTGGCAAGCCCGCGGCGCGGCCGGGATTTATTTTTATACCCTGCACTTCGGAAACCAGGTGCTGCGTGGCAAGATGGTGCAGCTGGATGGAGGATCCGGAACGGGATTGGGTGACTTTTCCGGCGGCGGTGCCGAACCCGCTGCTGCGGTGGCGCGCAAGAGCTTCGGTGCCGCAAGCTATCGCCTCATCTTTGACTCCTTCGGTTACTGCGCCGATACCCTGGAAACCGCACTCAACGGCGGCGAGTTCATCGCTCGTACGCTCGAGAGCATCCATGATCACGCCCTGGTGGCGGATCTCCATAACGATATTCTCGAGCGCATGATCGGCAATGCCTCCTACCACCTGCTTGACCGCCACACCTGGTGGCAGACCGACCTGCCGCGGATGCAGGAAGGGGGCATCGATCTCCAACTCATGGCCGTGTGGGTGGATCCCTCGGAATATCCGACCCACCCCTTCAGCGCCGCCATGGCCATGCTGGACCGGCTCGAGCGCGAAGCCGCACTGACCGCCGGGGGCTTGCGCCAGGTCGGCAGCGCCGGCGAGATCGGCTCGTCAGCATCGACCGTCGATTATTTCATCGGCGTCGAGGGCGGACATGCCATCGAAGAGGATCTGGCCAACCTGTACACGCTCTACCACCGCGGCATGCGCATGCTCACCATTACCTGGAACAACAGCACCAGCTGGGCGGCCTCCTGCGAGGATGCCAACAAGTACACCGTCGGGCTCTCCGATTTTGGCCGCCGCGTCATTCACGCCTGTGATTCCCTGGGCATCGTGATCGATGTCGCCCACACCGGTCCAAAGACGATTGAGGATATCCTCGCCATCACCCGCAATCCGATCATCGACAGCCACACCGGCGCGTATGGATTGCGCGCGCACAAGCGCAATCTCACCGATGCCCAGATTAAAGCCATCGCCGCAGGCGGGGGCGTCATCGGCGTCGTCTTCTATCCCCCCTTCATCGCCGCTTCCGGCAGGCCCGCGACCATTGCCACGGTGATCGCCCATATCGATTATATCGTCCATCTGGCCGGAATCGATCACGTCGCACTCGGCTCGGATTTCGACGGCGTCAGCGATAACCTGCCCAGCGGACTCGGCTCTACGGCCGATCTGCCCAACCTCACCCTTGAGCTGCTCAAACACGGCTATAGCCGCGCGGAGGTCGAAAAGATCCTCGGCGGCAATGTCCGGCGCGTCTGGAAAACGATACATCCATGACAGGAGGGAGGCCCGAATTCCGTGAATTCTTCTTGCGTTTTCAAAGGACGAATAGTACATTATTGGCGGCTGGAGAGTGCTGCGGGCAATGATACCGCCGGATGCGGCGCAGTGCCCGGCATATCCGTTTCCACAACGGGGGCAAGGACGCCCTTCCCCTCAACCTGATCCGGGATGCGGGCGCATTGCTGCGAATAACCGTTTCTCCAGGCCCATCCACCCAACTCGGGAGCCATTGTGACATCCATGACCAACATCATCGCGCCTTTCGAAGGTAAAAGCCTGATCGAATGGTTTGAGGACCTCACAGAACTCTGGCATGAAACCGGCCCCATCCCGCCTGATGACCGTCTCTCCCCCAAAGGGATGACCCAGGCCCTCCACTACCACAACTACTGGCTCTGGCACCAGGAGGATGAGGCCCGGCGCACGGATGTCACCGACAAGGCGATCGCGGCGGCGAAACGCGCGATCGACCTGCACAACCAGCAGCGCAATGACGGCATCGAAACCATCGATCTCTGGATCGACAATGTGCTCAGCGCCGCCGGCATCAATCCCGGACCGGATGTGGAGTTGAATTCGGAGACTCCGGGAAGCATGGTCGACCGGCTTTCCATCCTCTCCCTCAAGATTTTTCACATGGACGAACAAGCTTTGCGGGAAGATCTGGCCCCGGATCTCAAGGGATTATGCGAGATCCGCGCCAACGTGCTGCGCGAGCAGCGCCAGGATCTCGCCGCAGCGCTCGACAAACTCTTCCTCGATCTGCGCCAGGTGCGCAAGCGCCACAAGGTCTACCGGCAGTACAAGATGTACAACGACCCGCGCTTCAATCCCGCCATTTATATGAACAGGAAAGAGGAAGGCAAATAACCGCCGCGTTCACCCTCCGGCCGAATCCATGCTGATCCTCCCTCCCGCAAGGGGCGGAGGATTTTTTATTTTAGCCGCGCGCAAAAGGGAACCCTGCGCCGGCAATTTCGTTAGAGAGAAGGAGAGCCCGGCCTGGGCCGGTGCTGCAGCAGCCGTGCATTTTGGGCAGGAAAGAAGGAGAGCAAAATCAAAAATTGTACCGAATTTGTTTGATATTTTAATAATTTTATGTATATTATATCTATTTATTCCGAAAATTGTAATTGTGCTCCACTTTTCAGATATAATGCGATATCAGGCACCGCGCGGCCGCGCGTGCCCGAAAGGAGGTTGGAACTATATGAACAAGATCGGTATATTGAGTTCATTGGACGCCCTGAAAATGGCGATTCAGTGCGAAATGGATATGAAAACGTATTACGAAAAAGCCGCCGCCCTGATCAAAAACGATGATGCTACCGCCATTCTCCTCGGTCTGGCTGAAAAAGAAGAGAGCCACCGGGTGCAGCTTATTCGCAAATACAGCTCCATTTGTGGCAAAAAGATTCTCTATCTCAATCTCGGCAAGAAGCACAAATTGGGCACGCTTGTTCCCTGCAGCGAGGACCCGAACGAGGTCATCCGCAACGCCAAAAAGAACGAGAGCGAGATCCGTAACTTTTTTATCACCGTCTCGCGCCGCATGTACGAGAGCGACATGCGCCAGCTCTTCCGCGACCTTGCCCTCGAAGAGGAGCAGCATATCGTTTTACTCGAATCCTCCTTCTGCGAACCGCTCAATCTCGAACAGCCTCTGGTGCAGCAGCATGAGGAGAGCGTTTATCGCGAGGTGGCTGCGGCCAAGAATGTGAACTCCACCTGGTAAGCCAGGCGCTCGTCGCCGCGGCCTGCGCAAAGCTGCAGCCCTCTGAACCGCCTTGCGATCCTCGCCCGATCGGAGGCGGTTTTTTTTGGACCAGGCGTGCTTTCCCGGCCGCGGCGGATTCTGCCCTTGATTCCCACAGATTTATTTACTATTATTATGCGTCTTTCCGCCCCGTACGGGGGGCCTGACTTGCTCTTATAAATCTTCAAGGAGCCCTATGCAATCCATCTATATGGACCATCACGCCACCACCCCACTTGAAGCCGAGGTCCTCGAGGCAATGATGCCCTATCTCACCACCGAGTTTGGCAATCCCTCCAGCAGCACGCACGATTACGGACGGCGGGCGCGCGCCGCCGTCGAGCGCGCACGCGAAGAGGTCGCGGCGATGATCTCGGCCGAACGCAGCGACGAAATCATCTTCACCAGCGGCGCCACCGAATCCGACAATCTCGCCCTCAAGGGATTGGCCTTGCTCCGGCCGGAACACTCCGGCCATATCATCACCCTCGCGACCGAGCACAAGGCCATTCTCGATACTGCGCAATTCCTGCAAAAACAGGGATTCGAACTCTCCCTGGCGCCCATCGACCGCTATGGCGTCGTCGATCTGGCCGAACTGGAGCGCCTGATCAGGCCGGATACCTTCCTCATCTCCATTCAGGCGGCCAACAGTGAGATCGGCACCATCCAGCCCCTGGCTGAAATCGGAGCTTTAGCCCGCGCCCACGGCATCCTCTTTCACACCGACGCGGTCCAGGCCCTCGGCAAGATGGAGATCCAGGTCAACCGCGACCAGATCGATCTGCTGTCGATCTCCGGGCATAAAATCTATGGCCCCAAGGGGGTCGGCGCGCTCTATGTGCGCAAGGGCATCAAACTCCAGCCCCTGCTCCACGGCGGCGGCCACGAAGCGGGCATGCGTTCCGGCACTCTCAATGTCGCCGGCATCGTCGGTCTCGGCCACGCCGCGCTGATGGCCCGGCGCGATCTGGCGAGTGAAAGCGCCCGCCTGCTCGAGCTGCGTGAACTCTTGCGCCAGGGCATCGAGAGCCGCATCGATATGGTCGTGCTCAACGGGCACCCGAGCCAGCGCCTGGTCAATAATCTCAATTACAGCTTTTCCTTTGTCGAAGGCGAATCGCTGATGCTCGCCTGCCGCGGCATCGCCCTCTCCTCGGGATCCGCCTGCACCTCGGCTTCGCTCCAATCCTCCTACGTCCTGCGGGCCCTGAACGTCCCGGAAACCCTGGCACACTGCTCCATCCGCTTCGGCCTCGGCCGCAGCAACACCCGGGAAGATATCGGGATCCTGCTGGACCTGCTCGAAACCCACGTCAAGCGCCTCCGCGAGATGTCCCCCCTCTACGATATGGCCAAGGAGGGGATCGATATCGAAAGCTTTTCCTGGGGCGCACACGATCATCATAACGATTGAGGCAACATCATGGATGCATGGGATGACTATACGGAAGCGGTGATGGATCATTACGAACATCCGCGCAATGTCGGCATCGTCGAGGAAGCGGATGGCGTCGGCATCGTCGGCAATCCGGCCTGCGGCGACGTGATGAAACTCACCCTGCGCATCGAGGACGATCATATCACCGATGCCAAATTCAAGACCTTTGGCTGCGGCGCCGCCATTGCCACCAGTTCCATGGTCACCGAACTGGTTAAGGGCAAAACCCTCGACGAGGCTCTGACGATCTCCAACAAGGCCGTGGCCCAGGCACTCGGCGGTCTGCCCAAAATCAAGATGCACTGCAGCGTCCTCGCTGAAGACGCCCTCAAGGCGGCCATCGACGACTATAGAAAAAAAACAAAGGATAAAAAAGCCTAGGAGCTGCTCCATGGATGAACTGAAACTCTACCTGGTCTATCACCTGGGGATCAATCCCTGCTGGAATCTGCGGGTTGCCCGCTCGCCTGAGGAGGCGCTCACCACCTGTTTTCATCACTCCGCAGAGGTGGGAGTCAACGATGTCGATGCCGGCAGCTGCCGGGTAGAGGAGATCCGCCTGGAAGGCTACCGGATTAAAATCGAGAAAGCCTGAGAGCCCTGAAATATTTCTGGCGCTTTTAGAGTTATTGAGCTAAAGCATAGTGGAGGGCAGGATATGAAGCCTGTACTGATAAAGCCGGATGTATACTGGATTGGCGCGCTCCATCCCGATTTGCGTATTTTTGATATCATCATGCAGACCAAAAATGGTACCACCTACAACAGCTATCTGGTCAAGGGCGAAAAAATCGCGGTTATCGATACCGTCAAGGACAAGTTTACCCAACCCTACCTTGAGCATATCGCCAGCCTGACCGATTTTTCCCGTATCGCCTATATCGTCGTGCAGCATACCGAGATGGACCATTCCGGCAGCCTGGCCGCTTTGCTGGATAAGGCCCCGCAAGCGGAGGTGATCTGCTCCAAGCCGGCTGCCAAGTATGTCCAGAATGTCCTCAACCGCCCGGTGAGCATCCGTGCTGTGGAAAACGGCGAGAGCATCGACTTGGGCGGCAAACGGTTGCAGTTCATTCCCGCCCCTTTTATCCATTGGCCCGATACCCTGATCACCTGGCAGCCGGAACAAGGAGTGCTCTTTACCTGTGATCTCTTCGGCGCCCACTTTTGCGACAGCCATCTGTTCAGCGACGAGATCACCCGCGACAGCTGGAGTGAATTTGAGCATTACTTTCAGACCATCATGCGGCCCTTTAAAAAGATGGTGCGCAACAACCTGAAAAAGATCGCCGAACTACCATTCGATATGATCGCCCCCAGCCATGGGCCGATCCTGCGGCAGGATCTGCCCCGTTTCATCACCGCCTATGAAAAATGGTCCGAACCCCTGCAAGCCAACGATCCACGCCAGCTGCTGATCTACTATGCCAGCGCCTATGGAAATACCGAAAGAATGGCAGCCGAGATCGCCCGCGGCGCCAAGGATGCCGGCGTCAGCGTCAAGGTCTATGACACCATGGAAATCAATCTGGCCGCGCATCTCGACCGCATCGAGGCAGCTGACGGTATTGCGGTGGGCAGCCCGACCATCAATGGGGATGCGGTCAAACCGGTCTGGGATCTGCTCGGCAGCCTCACCACCCTGGACCTTAAAGGAAAAATCGGCGCGAGCTTTGGCTCGATGGGCTGGAGCGGCGAAGCGGTTTTCTTTCTCGATCAACGCCTCAATCAACTCAAATTTCAGGTGCCGCTGCCCGGCCTGAAAGCAACCCTGGTGCCGGGCCCCGACGAGCTGCGCCAATGCTATGAATTCGGCACCGCCCTGGCACGCACCATGCAAGGCTGAACCGGGATGCATCCCAACCCTAGCGAATAAAGGTCCTGCTTATGGAAAAATACGATCTGGTGGTCATCGGTTCCGGCCCGGGCGGCTATGTCGCCGCCATTCGTGCAGCCCAACTGGGACTGCAAACGGCTGTCGTCGAGAAAGCCGAGGTGGGTGGCATCTGCCTCAACTGGGGCTGCATCCCGACCAAAGCCCTGCTGCATAGTGCCACGCTCCTGAACCATATCCGCCATGCCGCTGACTTTGGGATCGTGACCGCTGCGCCGGTGGTGGATTACCCCCAGGTCGTCAAGCACAGCCGCAGCGTCGCCTCCCGGCTCTCCAAGGGTGTTGAATTCCTTTTTCGCAAGAACAAGATCACGACCATTGCCGGCACCGCCGTTCTGCGGGCGCCCGGCAAGATCCAGGTGACCGCCGCCGATCAGAGCGTTCGGGTCATCGAGGCCCGGGATATTCTCATCGCCACCGGCGCGCGCGCCCGCGCGATCCCGGGGGTGGACTTTGATGGCGAGCAGATCATCAGCAGCCGCGAGGCCTTGGTGCTGGACAAGAATCCCGCCAGCCTGGTGATCATCGGCGCCGGCGCCATCGGCGTCGAATTCGCCTACTTTTTTGCCGCCATGGGCACCAGGGTCACCCTCGTCGAAATGATGCCCCATATCCTGCCGATTGAAGACCACGAAGTGGTGGAGGTCGTCGCCAGGGCCTTCAAGAAAATGGGGATCACCATGATGACCGATACCCGGGTGGAAAAGGTCGAAACGGATAAATCGGGGGTCCGCATCCAGACCAGCAGCGCCGGCGGCAGCCAACTCCTCGAGGGCGAAAAAGCCCTGGTCGCCATTGGTGTGCAGGGGAATATTGAGAACCTCGGGCTCGAAACCCTCGGGATCCGGGTGGAACGCAACCACATCGTCGTCGACAAGAAAAACTACCGCACCAACATCAATGGCATTTATGCCATCGGCGATGTCATCGGTCCGCCCTGGCTGGCCCATGTCGCCTCCGCCGAAGGCATCGCTGCTGTGGAAGGCATCGCGGGTCATCCGGTCACCCCGGTGGATTATGAGAACGTTCCGGGCTGCACCTACTGCCAGCCCCAGGTCGCCAGCGTCGGCCTCACCGAGGATAAAGCCCGCGAACAGGGACGCGAGATCAAAGTCGGCCGCTTCCCCATTCGCGCCAACGGCAAGTCGCTGGCCATGGGGGAGAGCGAGGGCTTCGCCAAGCTGATCTTCGATGCCAAATACGGCGAGCTGATTGGCGCCCATCTGGTCGGCGCCGAAGCCACCGAGCTGCTCGCCGAATTGAACCTGGGCAAGACCCTGGAAACCACCGCCAGTGAAATTATGACCACCATGCATGCCCATCCGACCATCTCGGAGATTATCAAGGAAGCCGCAGAAGATGCCTATGGCCATGCCATTCATATCTAGTTGATACCGGATTTGCCCGCGACGGCGTCCCTGTGGACAACCTGATGCCTATGGCCATGCCATCCATCTCTAACTGAAACGGCACACCGCGCTTCCGGGGCCGCCTTGCCCCGGAAACGGACCGGGTTGCCACAAGGAAATGTATATCGTGAGCCAGGGCAAAGCTCTTCCCCGAATAGATCTTTTACAAAGCTGGCGACTGATGCTCACCAGCCGCACGCTGGATGAAAAGATGCTCATCCTGCTGCGCCAGGGCAAGAGTTTTTTTCATATCGGCGCCGCCGGCCATGAGGCCGCCCAGATCGGCGCGGGCTCTGCACTCCAGCCCGGAGTGGATTGGGCCTTTCCTTACTACCGCGACCTCGCCTTCATGCTCTCATGGGGTGTCACCCCCAAAGAAATCCTTCTCAACTTTCTCGCCAAGGCCGAGGACCCCTCCTCGGCGGGGCGGCAAATGCCGCAGCACTATGGCCATCAACGGCTCCGTATCGTCTCCCAGTCCAGCCCGACCGGCACGCAGTTTCTCCAGGCGGTCGGCGTCGCCATGGGCTGCAATAAACTGGGCACCTCCGAGGTGGTCTATGTCTCCGCCGGTGAGGGAACCACCAGCCAGGGCGACTTTTACGAAGCCATCAACTGGGCGACGCGCGACAAACTGCCGGTGCTCTTTTTCATCCAGGACAATGCCTATGCCATTTCTGTGCCCCGCACTCAGCAGGCGGCGGGAACCTCGGTGTACGACATGGCCATGGGCTACCGCAGTCTGCACCGCCACCAGGTCGATGGCCTTGACTTGCTCCAGGTCCGGGATACCGTCGCCCACTGCGCTGATCTTGCGCGCCGCGGCCAGGGTCCCAGCCTGATCGTCGCCCGCACCCTCCGTCTCTTTTCCCACTCCTCTTCCGACGATCAACGCAAATACCGTACTCAGGACGAACTGGATGAATCGGCGGCTGCCGATCCCCTGCAAGCTTTGGCAGCACAGCTGATCGAGCAGAAGCTCGCCACCCCGCAAGCGCTGGAGTCACTCCGCCAGGAGGTCAAAGAGGAGGTGGACGCGTGCGCTCTCGAGGCTGCAGCGGCGCCCGATCCGGATCCCGCCCGCCTCCGCGAACACCTCTACGCCGGCCCTGGTGCGACCTCCATCCCCGGCGATGAGGAGACACCTGCGGGGGCAGCGGTGGTCATGGTCGATGCCCTGAATCACGCCCTGGCCGAGGAACTCGATGCCAATCCCGCCATGATCATCTATGGACAGGATGTCGCCGATCCCAAGGGCGGTGTTTTCACCGTCACCCGGGGACTCTCACAGCGCTTCGGCCCGGATCGCGTTTTCAATTCCCCCCTGGCGGAATCGAGCATCATCGGCACCGCCGTCGGTTTGGCTCTGCGCGGCTTCAAGCCGGTGGTCGAGATTCAGTTCGGCGACTATATCTGGACGGCCATGATGCAGCTGCGCAATGAGGTGGCCACCATGCGCTGGCGCTCCGCCGGTGCCTTTTCCTGCCCGATCGTCATCCGCGTCCCCGTCGGCGGCTACATCCACGGCGGCCTGTGCCACAGCCAGAATATCGAAGCCTTCTTCGCCCATATCCCGGGCCTGTATATCTGTTATCCGAGCACCGCCGCGGACGCCAAAGGTCTCCTCAAAGAGGCCATCCATCTTGAAGACCCGGTCCTCTTCCTCGAGCACAAGGGACTCTATCGCCACAGCCTGGCCAGGTCGCCTGAACCGGGCTCCGGCTTCCGCCTGCCCTTCGGCCTCGCCCGGGTCTGCCGGGAAGGGCGGCATGCCACCCTCGTTAGCTGGGGACTGCTGGTGCACAAAGCGCAGCAAGCGGCGGCGCAGCTGGCAGAGGAGGGCATCGAGTTGGAGATCATCGATCTGCGCACTATCCAGCCTCTGGACCTGGAGACGGTCATCGCTTCGGTCGCCAAAACCGGTCGCCTTCTCGTCCTGCATGAGGATACCCTGACCGCAGGTTTCGGTGCCGAGGTGTGCGCACGCATCGCCGATGCGGCCTTTGAGCAGCTTGACGCCCCGGTGCGGCGTCTGGCCGCGCGCGATACCCCCGTACCCTATGCCAGCGGTCTCGAAGAAGTCATGCTGCCGCAGCTCCCCGGCATCGTCCAGGCGGCAAGGGCCCTTGTCGACTATTGAATGGAAGGAAAAATCTATGTGCGCAATTAACGCGGACATATCGCCTGAACTTAAAGTAAAACTTTATACTATCATGCTGAAAACCCGGCGGACGGAGGAGCGCATTATCGCCCTCTACCGGCAGGGGCGCATTGTCGGCGGTGTTTATGCCGGCCGCGGCGTCGAGGGCACAACCGTCGGCGCCGGATTGGCACTGGAAGCGCAGGATTGGCTCTTTCCCATTCATCGCGACCTCGGGGCTCATCTGGCCAAGGGCCAGAGCGTCCTCAATATCCTGCTGCAGTATCTCGGTCGCGGCACCAGCCTCTCGCGGGGCAAGGACAGCGGCATCCATTGCAGCGACCCCCGGCTCAACATCGTCGGCAATGTCAGCCATCTCGGTCATATGATACCGGTGGCGGTCGGCACGGCTATCGGCATGCGCATGCAGGGTCACGCTATAGTCACCCTCAACTTTATCGGCGAGGGGGGCTCCAATATCGGCGATTTCCATGAAGGGCTCAACTTCGCCGCTGTGCAAAAAGCCCCCTTCGTCCTGGTGATCGAAAACAATCAGTACGCCTATTCGACGCCCACCCACAAGGGCTTCTCGGCCCGTCATCTCTCCGACCGCGCCGACGGCTACGGCATCCCCGGTCACCATATCGACGGCACCGATGCCCTCCAGGTGTACGCCACCGTCAAGGAAGCCATCGAGCGCGCCCGCGCCGGCGCGGGACCGAGCCTGATCGAGTGCCTCAGTTTCCGCATGGTCGGCCACTCCGCCCATGATGACGCGTTTTATGTGGACAAGAAGCAGATGAAGGCCTACGAGAAAAAGGATCCCATCGCCCGCCTCGAACATCTCCTGCTCAAGGAGGGGGTGCTCGATGCGCCGGCGCTGGCGGCCATTGACGGGGCCATCGCCCAGGAGATCGAGGAAGCCACCCGCACCGCGCTCGAAAGCCCGCTGCCCGAGGCCGATTGGGCCGCAGAAGGCCTCTACGCCGAATAAACGGAAGGATTTGCCATGGTTGAAACCACCTATTTGCAGGCCATCACCGATGCCATGCGCGAGGAGCTGCAGCGCGACTCCCGCGTCTTTCTTCTCGGCGAGGATATCGGCATTTACGGCGGTGCTTTCAAGGTCACCAAGGGCCTGATCGAAGAGTTTGGTGAAGAGCGCGTCATGGATACCCCGATATCCGAAGCGGCCATCATCGGCGTGGCGGTCGGGGCCGCCCTGACGGGCATGCGCCCGATCGCCGAGATGCAGTTCGCCGATTTTATCACCTCCGGCTTTAGTCAGCTGGTCACCAACGCCGCGACCCTCCATTATCGCTATGGCACGGCAGTGCCGATGGTCGTGCGTGCCCCTTCCGGCGGCGGCATTCACGGCGGCGCCTTTCATTCCAAGAACCCGGAAGCGTGGTTCGTGCACCAGCCGGGCCTCAAGGTGGTTGCACCGGCGACCGCGCGCGATGCCAAGGGATTGCTCAAGAGTGCAGTGCGCGACGACAATCCCGTGCTCTTTTTCGAGAACAAGTTTCTTTATCGCCGCATCAAGGAGGAGATCGATCCCGCCGCCGAGATCCTCGTGCCGCTCGGTGTTGCAAATACGGTGCGTCGGGGTGACACCGTGGCCATCATTACCTATGGTGCGATGGTGCATGCTTCCCTGGAGGCTGCGACAGAGCTGGCAGCGGAGGGGATCGAGAGTGAGATCCTCGATCTGCGCTCCCTGCAGCCCCTGGATGTGGACGCGATTCTGCAGGCGGTTGCCCGCACCAACCGCGTCGTGATCGTCCACGAAGCCAATCTCACGTGCGGGATGGGCGGTGAGATTGCCGCATTGATCTCGGAGCATGCTTTCGAGCTGCTGGATGCGCCCATCAAGCGGGTTGCCGGCCTCGATACCCCAACCCCCTATGCTCCGGTCATGGAAGAGTACTGGCGGCCGAACGCCGAAAAAATTGCCCAGGCGGCGCGCGAAGTAGCGCGTTTTTAACAGCGAGGAGAGCTATCATGACTGAAGTTGAAAAAGAAAACCTCAATTCGATGCGGGAGATCCTCCTGGTGGCCATTCACCGTGAGGAGGAGGCGTATGCCTTTTATATTGGCGCCCGGCAATGCGCCCGCACGCCCCATGAGGTGGAGATGTTCAACCGGCTCGCGGCCCAGGAGATGCAGCACAAACGCGCGCTGGAAATCCAGCTGGAAGAGATCAACAATCAGCTGGATATGGACCGCGCCTTATCCTATGACATCAGCTGAACCCGGCTCGATCGAAAGGATCTATTATGAATATCGAGATGATTATGCCCCAGATGGGGGAGAGCATCGTCGAAGGCACCATCGTCAAATGGCTCAAGCGCGCCGGTGACCGGGTGCAAAAGGACGAGATGATCCTGGAAATCAGCACCGACAAGGTCGACTCCGAGATCCCCGCTCCCGCCACAGGCCACCTCGTTGAGATTCTCGCGGCGGAAGGCACGACTGTGGCCGTCAACACACCGATCGCCCGCATCGCGGTCGGCGAAACCAGTGCCGCAGCCCCAGCCTCAGGACCTGCGCCGCTTTCCGGCGCTGCTTCTGCGGCCCAAGCGGCACCCTTTGCTGCCGCTGCGCCGGACGCTCATGCCGTGCCGGTTCCCGGGGTGGCGCCCGCCGCTCCGTCCGCCCCGCTTGCGGGGGGCGCAGCGCAAGCTCAAGCGGCTCCCGCAGCTCAAGCCGCTCCTCTCGCCGGGCCCGGGCCGCTCGCACCGGCCGCTCCGCTTGCGGAGGAGGGCGCCCGCCGCTTCCTCTCTCCCGTGGTCAAAAAGATCGCCCGGGAATACGGGCTTGGCGCGGCTGAGGTGGAACACATCCAGGGTCATGGTGAGAACCAGCGCATCACCAAACAGGATATCCTCGACTATCTTGCCCGCCGCGGTACGCCTGCCGCTGCCGCTGCAACTGTTCCTGCCGGTTCGCCGCTGCCGGCTGAGGCTGCGCCATGGCCGGCGGCAGCCCCGTCCGCCCTGACTTCATCGGAGGTGTCCGTGCCGGCTGCGGCACCCGCCGCGGGGTCGTCCCCGCCGGCGCCGGCAACAGCCCCGACAGGTGCCGCCACAAGCGTCGAGTCCGACCAGGAAATCATCCCCATGGACCATGTGCGCAAGCGCATCGCCGAACACATGATCATGAGCAAGCACACCGCCGCGCACGTCACCTCCGTGGCCGAGGTGGACGTGACCCCTCTGGTGCGCTTCCGCGAGGGAGAAAAGGCGGCCTTTGAACAGCGTGAGGGCGTCCCGCTCACCTATACCGCCTTTTTCATCGCCGCCGCTGCCCGCGCGCTCAAGGAATTTCCCTATATCAACGCCTCGCTGGAGCAGGAGCGGATCATCCTCAAGAAATCGGTGCATATCGGCATCGCTGTCGGCCTCGAAGACAAGCTCATCGTTCCGGTCATCCGCCATGCCGATCGGCTCAATCTCTCGGGCCTCGCCCGCGCGGTTTCTGACCTGGCCACTCGCGCCCGCAACCGCCAGCTCAAGCCGGAGGAGGTGCAAGGCGGTACCTTTTCCATCACCAATATCGGCACCTTTGGCAATCTCTGGGGGACGCCGATCATCAATCAGCCGCAGGTGGCCATCCTCGGCACCGGGGCGATCAAGAAACGGCCGGTGGTCATCAACGAGGCCATTGCCATTCGCTCGATGATGTATCTCAGTCTGACCTATGACCATCGCCTTATCGACGGGCTGTATGCCGGCCGCTTTCTGCAGCGAATTGTCCAGCTGCTCGAAACCGCAAACTATGCGTGATTCCCGAGAAAGGCAGGCCTGAGTTTGGATCCCTTGAGTGAAATCCCCTTGCTGGACCAGGGCTTTGTCCGCCTCATGGATTTCATGGGCGGAGACATGGCCGTGGTGCAAGCCGCGCGCGTCTCCTTCGGCAAGGAGGCGACCGACCCGGAACGTGACCATAAACTGCTCGATTTCCTGCTCGCCAACCGCCATGAAACGCCGTTTGAGCATTCGGTCTTCAAGTTCCATATCAAATGCCCGATATTTGTCGCCCGGCAATGGTTCCGCCATCGCATCGCCAGTTACAATGAAATCTCGGGCCGCTATGCCACCCTGCGTGAGGAGTTCTGCCTGCCCGAACGGCTGCGCACGCAAAAGGCGCGTAATTACCGCTACGACCTGGTGCCGGAGGCGGATAACGCCGAACTGCGCGGCAAGATTGCCGCATTCTATCAGCAGGCCTATGCGCTCTATCAGGAGCTGCTCGAACGCGGCGTCGCCCGAGAACATGCGCGCATCGTCCTGCCGCTCTCACTCTATACCCAGTTCTATTGGACGGTTAACGCCCGTGCCCTGATGAATTTTCTCGCGCTGCGCAGTGATGAGCACGCCCAGGAGGAAATCCGTCTCTACGCCGATGCCATTTCGGACATCTTTGCGGAAAAAATGCCCTGGACCCGCGCCGCGTTTATCAAATTCCAGGTCCACGGTGAAAAATGGGGCGAGTAGGCAAGTCCGGGCCCCCACGGAACTTTTTTGCCGATTATTGTAAAATTATTCGTATATTGTACAATGCCTTTAAAGAATGAACCCAGACGGCCCCACTGGCTCAAGGTTGACCTTGCCGGGCGGGGTTCTTTTTACCAGGTCAAGGAACTGGTCGCCGGACAGCATCTGAACACGGTCTGTCAGAGCGCACGCTGTCCCAATATTGGCGAGTGCTGGGGCCGCAAGACCGCAACCTTTATGATCCTCGGCGACGTTTGCTCCCGCAACTGCGGCTTTTGCGCCGTCCCTCACGGCCGTGTGCAGCCTCCCGACTCCGATGAGCCGCGGCGCGTCGCCGCCGCTGTTCAGGAGCTCGGATTGCGCCATGCCGTGGTCACCTCGGTCACCCGTGATGACCTCGGCGACGGCGGTGCCGGACATTTTGCGGATACCATCACCGCCATCCGTGCTGCTGCGCCGGGGTGCCGCATTGAGGTGCTCATCCCCGATTTTTCCGGGTCGGCCGCAGCCCTGGCGAGGGTGCTCGCTGCCGGTCCGGACATCCTCAACCACAACATCGAAACCGTCGCCGCACTCTATCCACGTGTCCGACCGCAGGCCCTCTATCAACGCTCTCTGGACCTGCTCGCCGCGGCCCGCCAGGCCGGCGCCCTGACCAAATCCGGGCTGATGCTTGGCCTCGGTGAGAGCCGCGCCGAGCTCCTCGCCACCCTGGCGGATTTGCGCGGCGTCGACTGTCAGATCCTGACGCTCGGACAGTATCTGCCGCCCTCACGCCGCCACCTGCCGGTCAGCCGCTTTGTCGATCCCGGCGAATTCCGCGACTTGCAGCAGACGGCGATGAGAATGGGCTTTATGCATGTCGAATCCGCTCCGCTGGTCCGCAGCTCCTACCATGCGGACCGGCAATCCACACCCTCTCAAGACAAAGGTTGATATATGCCTGTGTTAACCGTTATCAAATATGGCCATCCGACCCTGCGTGTGCGCGCTGAACGCGTCCGACCCGGCGAGTTGTCGGAGACCTTCGTCGAGGATATGATCGCTACCATGGAAGCCCTCGATGGCGTCGGTCTGGCGGCTACCCAGGTCGACGTGCGCAAGCAGATTCTTGTCGCCCGGGATATCGATCATAAGAAGCTGTATGTGCTGGCCAATCCTGAGATTATCGCCTACAGCGAGAAAATGGAGAAGGACATCGAGGGTTGCCTCAGCTTGCCCGGACTTCAGTCACAGGTGGCCCGTCCTATCAAGATCATCGTCAAGGCCGAAACCCCCGCAGGCGAAAAGATCGAGATCCAGGCCCGGGGACATTTCGCCCGCGTGCTGCAGCACGAGATTGATCACCTCAACGGCATTCTCTACATCGACCGGGCGGAACCGGACTCCCTGGAGTGGATCGTCGACACCGGCAAGGAGAGCTACGCCACCAGCGCGGCCACGCTCGAAGAGATACAGCGCACCTACCGCAAAAAGTTCCACGAGGGTGTAAAACATCTCCATTTTGATCCCCGGTTGAGCTGACGCCACAGCCGGAGGTG
>DAOQAG010000007.1:0-69716 GCA_035353815.1 bacterium | reverse complement strand
CCCGGTTGAGCTGACGCCACAGCCGGAGGTGCCACGCCACCGCAGCGGAAAGTTCTTGATAATCTCACCTTCTTTTCTTAATTTGAATTTTTAAAACAGGAACGGTGGCCTGGACCGGGAGTCCGGGGCCGCCGTTTTGACGGGACAACGGCTCCTGAGAGCACGGGATAGAAGCCACGAGGAGAAGATATGGAGTTGAAGGGAAAGGCATTCATCGGCCTGGATCTGGGAGGCACATTTTTAAAATACGCATTGGGTACGCAGGATGGAACTATTCTGGCCAAGGGCAAACTGCCCAGCAACGCCCAGGAATCTGCGGAGGCTGTCTTTGCGGTGATGTTCACGGCAGTTGAGGAACTGCTGGGTGTGGCGAAAGAGCGCGGAATGGAAGTCGCCGGGATCGGTGTCGGCAGCCCCGGGGCTATTGACTATACCACCGGGCGTGTTCTTGGCAACACCCCCAATCTTCCCAAGTGGCCCAAGGCGGATATCCGCGGTCATTTGCAGGGCCGTTTCGGGATTCCGGTCTGGGCCGATAATGATGCCAATGTGGCCATCCTCGCCGAGGCGCGGTATGGTGCAGCACGGGGGAACAGGAATGTCATCGGCCTGACCCTGGGCACCGGCATTGGCGGCGGCATCGTCATCGACGATCAGGTCTTTCGCGGCGCCCGCTTTTCCGGCGCGGAGCTCGGCCATATGAGCATCAATTTTGCAGGACCATTGTGCGGCTGCGGCAATCCGGGCTGCCTCGAGGTTTATGCCTCGGCACCGGCGATGGTCCGTAACTATTCGACAAAGCTCAGGGAGTTGAATCTGCCCGTCCCCGCCGGACTGAATACCGAAGTGATTTTCGCGCATGCCAAGGAAGGGGAGAAGGCCGCCAATCAGACCATCGATGAAACCTGTTTCTACCTCGGCTGCGGCATTGGCAATATTGTCAACATCTTCAATCCCGATGTGGTCGTGATCGGCGGTGGCGTGGCTGATGCGGGTGACGAGTTCATCACCCGGATCTGGAAAAGTATCGAGGGCCATGCCCTGGCCGCCTCCCTGGAAGGGGTCCGCCTGGTGCGCGCCGAGATGGGGAATGAGGCCGGCGTCGTCGGCGCCATCGCGCTGGCCGCCGATGCGGTCAAAGCCGCGCACAAGTGATTTTTCCGCCTTCCGGCCGACGCTGCCGGAAGGCTTGATTCTCATGGATGCTTCCGGGCCCTCGCCGGCGTCGTACCCGGCACCGCAGGCGGTGCGCCAGGAGCAGGAAAGGTGCCATGGTTCTGAAGAGACCGCAGCGGCTGGCACTGGCCCAGCTGCCCACCCCCATTCAGCCCCTGACGCGCTGGAGCGCTGATCTCGGCGGGCCGCAAATCTGGGTCAAACGCGATGATTTGACCGGCATGGACCTGAGCGGCAACAAGATCCGCAAGCTCGAGTATGTTGCTCGCGCCGCCCTCGACGAACAGGCCAATGTGCTCATCACTTGCGGGGCGGTTCAGTCCAATCATGCCCGTGCCACGGCCGTTGTCGCCACACGGCTGGGGCTGCACGCGCACCTGGTCTTGCGCGGCGAAGAACCCGCCGCACTGGCCGGCAACTATTTTCTCGACCAGATGGTTGGGGCAGCCTGCACCTTTATCACGCCCGAGGCGTACCGCACCCGACGCCAGCAGATCATGGAAGAGATCGCCACCGCTTATGCGCAACAAGGCCGCCAGGCTTTCATCATCCCCGAGGGCGCGTCCGACGGCCTGGGGGCCTGGGGGTATGCCCATGCGGTGGAGGAGATCCAGCAACAGGCCGCACAGATGGGCCTCCACTTTGATGCCATGATTTGCGCCGTGGGTTCGGGGGGCACTCAGGCCGGGCTGATCCTGGGCAAGGCGCTGGGCGGGTGGGAGACCGAGATCATCGGGATCAACATTTGTGATGATGCCGCCTTTTTCACCAGCCGCATCCTTGAAATTCTCGATGAGGTGCGGGTCAAGTATCTCCCGCAGCTTGAAGTGGGTACGGCAAATATCCATATCATCGATGGTTATGCGGGGGATGGATACGGGAAATCCCGCACGGAGGAGCTCGAAACCCTCGTCCGGCTGGCGCGCTGTGAAGGTGTGATCCTCGACCCGGTCTATACTGGCAAGGCCATGCACGGTCTGGTCCAGGAGATCGGCCGGGGCCGGTTTAGCTGGATGAAGAACATTCTCTTCCTCCACAGCGGTGGCCTGTTTGGCCTGCTGGGTGTGGCGGATTCATTGCGTCCCCTGGTGACCGGTTCTCCGGCCTAGGCAGCCCGGCTGCAAGCTGCTTCCAGATGCTGCACAACGGCGGGCGGTGCGGCGGGCGAGCGACGCCTCGTTGGAGCTTCAGGTGGTCGCATCGCTTTGCGCCCTGACACTTCCGGCGGTGAGCCGGCGGACTAATCAAAAGGTCTTCGATCATGCCCATTCCTGAGCAATCTGCCCTAAAGGTCGGTGAACGCGGCGGTGACTTTCTCGTCTGGTTCGAGATTCATCCGACTGTCTCCATTGTCGCCTTTGCATTGGGGGTGATGATCTTTGTCATTGCCTATTTTGCCGGCGGCCGCGAGAATTTTGCCAAATTATGGTCGAGCATTATCATCTCGCTGCTCATCAGCGTGCTCTCGATGCCGATCTTTATCAAATTCGGCCATTTCTTCGGCCTCCTCAAGACCAAATTGGGAGAGATCTTTGTCCTCTTCCTCTTCATGATCTTCATCTCGGCGCTGGCCGGTCATCTCTATGAGATTGTTACCGTTTCCGCCCGGGAAGCCCGGCCGGATTGATCCCCGCGCCGTTCTTTCCGCTCGATGTTCGGCGGAAGGCGCCGCCTTTTCTGTTGCATTTCGCCGAATACATATGTATATTGTTAAGTTTTAAACAACCCGGAAATCCTGACTTAACCAGGTGGACTGTGATGCTCAAACCGCGAAAAAAGATCACTAAAAAGCAGCTCAAGGAAGACAAGCTGGTCACTTTCTATTTTCAGGCGCAGGAGTGGCTGGAGAAAAATGGCAAGTTGCTCACCATGGCCGCTGCTGCGGTGGTGCTGGTCGCCGCCGGCGTGGCCTATTATTCCTATGCCCAGGTCAGGGCTGAAAAAACAGCCAGCGTCGATCTGGCACGCGCCACCCGCACCTTCGAAGCCCAGGATTATCAGACGGCCATCAGCCAGCTCAGTCCGATCGTCGACAGCTATGGCAGTACCACCAGCGGCAAGATGGCCCGCCTCTATCTCGCCGACGCCTTCTTCCAGACCAAAGAATACGCCAATGCCCGCAAGCACTACCAAAAGTTCGCCAGCAGTTTTAAAGGTGATGACTATTTTCGCGCCGCAGCCCAGGGTGGCGTAGCCGCCTGTCTCGAGCAGGAGCAAAAGTATGCCGAGGCGGCAGCCGCCTATGTCGATGCTGCGGAGTCCTGGGACTCGGTGCTCGCCCCGTCCATGTTGCTCAATGCCGGCCGCTGCTACAACCGCGCCGGCGATTCCGCTACCGCGCACAAGACCCTGAACCGGCTCATCGAGGCCTATCCCAAGGCCACCGAGAAAGAGGACGCGCTGTTGCTTCTCAGCTCGCTCGGCAGCTAATTTTTCGCGAATTTTCTTGCATAGTTGGTTATTTTTTTATATATTATCACTCTGAAGTGGGTCCTTTCTGGCCCACTTTTTTGTTGTTACGGGATGATACTATGACCCAATTAGCTGATTTAAAAGCAATTATCGAACCGATTCTGACCGGCATGGGGATTGACCTTGTGGATGTGGAGATCCACGGCCGCAAGGGCAGCCTGGTGCTGCGTATTTATGCCGATGAAGCGGGGGGGATCTCGCTGGCGCGTTGCAGCAGCGCCAGCCGTGCCATCTCGGCTGCTTTGGATCAACAAGATGTCATCGCGGGGCACTATACGCTCGAACTCTCCTCGCCGGGAACCGACCGTCCGCTCATCACTGAAAAGGATTTTATGCGTCATCGCGGCCGCAAGGTGGCGGTGACCTATCGCCAGGAGGAGCGGGAACTCGAAAGCATGGGCACCATCGTCGATGCCGCTGTGGGGGTGCTCCATCTGCAATCCATCGCGGGGGTACTCGCGATTCCGCTCTCCGCCGTGACGCGGGCGAAAATTATCGTTGAATTGTCATGATCTCTATTGGAAAACTCCTATGAAAAATGAGATTGTCGAAGCCTTTTCCCTGCTTGTCAAAGAGAAGAATATTGACAAGGAGGTCCTCTCACGCATCCTGCAGGAAATCTTTCTTGGCTTGCTGAAAAAGAAGTACGGCCCGAACGGCAACTACTCGATCTTTGTCAACATGGAAAAGGGCGAGATCGAAATCTATCAGAGCAAGAATGTCGTTCCGGAGGTTACCGACGATGTGACCGAGATCGCTCTGGAGGAAGCGCAAAAGAGTGCGCCGGATATGGAAGAAGGCGATGAGTTTCTCGAGATCATCGATCCCTCCACCTTCGGCCGCCGGCTGATCATCTCCGCCAAGCAGAATCTCAATCAGCGCATCAAGGAGATCGAGAAAGAGGTCGTTTACGAGGAGTACAAAAACCGCGTCGGCGAGATCATCATTGGGGAGATTCGCCAGGTCAATCGCGATGAGATTTTTATGACCGTTGATAACCGCACTGAGGTCGTTCTGCCCAAGAGCGAGCAGATCAAGGACGAACGCCATCACCGCGGCGGCAGTCTTCGCGCTGTCATCAAGGAGGTCCGCAAGAGCAATCGCGGCCCCGAGATCGTCGTCAGCCGCGCCGATGATATGTTCATTACCCGTCTTTTTGAGAACGAGGTGCCGGAAATCGATGAGGGCATCATTGAAGTGCGCGGCATCGCCCGCGAAGCCGGGGAGCGCACCAAGATTGCAGTCTATTCCCATGATAAACGCATCGACGCCGTCGGCGCCTGCGTCGGCATGAAGGGCATGCGCATCCAGTCGATCGTCAAGGAACTGAATAACGAAAAGATCGATATCATCAACTGGAGCAGCGAGCCGGAGATTTTCATCACCAGGGCCCTGAGCCCCGCCAAACCCCTGCGCATCATCATCGATGAAGAGGAAAAGAAAGTCAGCGCCGTGCTCGATGACGAGCAGATCTCCCTGGCCATCGGCAAGGGCGGCGTCAACCGGCGCCTCGCCTCGCGTCTGACCGGATATGACATCCAGACGATGCGCGAGGAGGATTTCCGCAAGCTGATGGAAGAGCAGCGTGATCTCGACAAGGCGATCACCGATGTCACCAGCATCACCGAGAAACAGAAGAGCATGCTGATCGACGGTGGGTTTGCCTCGGTCCGCGACGTTCTCAACGCCGGAGCCGAGGGGCTGACGCAGCTGCCGGGGATCGGCGCCAAGACCGCGGAAAAGATTCTCGAAGCACTGGAGGCCGAAACCCAATAAAAATGTGCCGCCAATCGACCATGATGCCAGTGTGATCGCATGTAGAATTGAGGAGTGTCATTTGTCTGTGAAAAAACGGGTATTCCAGGTCGCAAGAGAATTCAATATTTCCAATGAAGCTCTTGTCGCCTTCCTCACCAAATTGAACCACGATGTGCGCAACCAGATGAGTCTGGTTTCGGATGAGGCGTATACCGCCGTCGTGGAAAAATTCGGCGAAAAGACCACTCAGGTTGATGAAGAATATGAGTTTCGCCGCAGACTGCGCGAAAAGAAAGCGCAGGAGGAGGCCAAGAAGGCTGAGGCCCAGAAAAATCTGGAACGGCGTCTGGCAGTAGCGCAGGAGCTGGCCAAAGAAATGCCCGAATTGCGCAAACGCCGCGAAACGAGCGCCGGCGAAGCGCCAGCCGCTCATCCCGAAGCCCCGGTCGCAGAGAGCCGGCCCGCGGATGAGACGGCCAGGACCACGCCCGCCAAGGCCAGGACCGCCGAGACGACCGCTGCGGAAGCCGCGCCCGAAGCCGCCCGGACCAAGCCGCACAAGAAACTGGTCGTCATCGAGATCCCGCCTGAGGAGACCGCCCGCCGGCCGCGCGAAAAGGAACGTCCCGCCGAAGTGGCGGAAAAACCGGCGCCGCGCGCGCCCAAGGAGGGCGCCCCGGCCAAGGAGATGGTCCCGGTCGAACGCCTTGCCGAGATGGAAGCCGAAGAGGGCCGCCACAAAAAGAAACGGAAACGGAAACGCAAGAAGAAGGGTGCGGAAACCCCGGCCGCGCCGGCACCCACGCCGCCGGCTGAAGCCGAACACAAGCGCAAACGCCCCAAGAAGAAGAAAAAGATCACCTTCAACGAGGCCGAGATTCAGGAGACCATCCGCCAGACCATGGCGGCTATGGAAGAACCCGGCAAGGGCAAGAAGAAAAAACGCCGCATTCAGCTCGACGACGAGACCGAGGTCGAGGAGACCCCGATCATCAAGGTGAGCGAATTCATGTCGGTCTCCGAACTGGCACGTCTGATGGAAGCCGAAGCCTCCGAGATCATCAAGAAATGTATGGAACTCGGCATGATGGTCTCCATCAACCAGCGCCTCGATATGGATACCATCACCCTGCTGGCCGGGGAGTATGGCTATGCGGTGGCGCCCCTTGCTGAATTCGGCGAGGACCTGCTCGAGCAACTCGAGAAGGAAGAGAGCGAGGAAGAGACCAATCTGGTCCGCCGTCCGCCGGTGGTTACGATCATGGGCCATGTCGACCATGGCAAGACCTCGCTGCTCGACTATATCCGCAAAAGCAACATCATTGCCGGCGAAGCCGGCGGCATTACCCAGCACATCGGCGCCTATGAGGTCCTGACCGATGACGGCAAACCTATCACCTTTCTCGATACCCCCGGTCACGAGGCCTTTACGGCCATGCGCGCCCGCGGCGCCCAGGCGACGGACATCGTCATCCTTGTCGTCGCTGCCGATGACAATGTGATGCCGCAGACCATCGAGGCGATCAGCCATGCCAAGGCGGCCAATGTGCCCATCGTCGTCGCCATCAACAAGATTGACAAGCCCGGCGCCAATCCGGACAACATCCGCATGCAGCTCTCCAAGCACGATGTCCTCGTCGAGCAGTGGGGCGGCAAACACCAGTGCGTCGAGATCTCCGCCAAAACCGGACAGAATATCGAATTGCTCCTCGACAATGTCCTGCTCGAAGCCGAGGTCCTCGATCTCAAATCCAATCCCGAACGCCTTGCGCGCGGCGTCATCATCGAATCGGAACTCGATCGCGGCAAGGGCGTGGTCGCCACGGTGCTGGTTCAGTCCGGCACCCTCAAGGTGGGTGACCCCTTCATCGCCGGCTCCTTCAGCGGCAAGGTGCGCTCGATGTTCGATGACCACGGTCGCAAGGTGAAGCAGGCTGGACCCTCCAAGCCGGTAGCCGTCCTCGGTTTTGCGGGCATGCCCCAAGCCGGCGACTCGATGATCGTGCTGCAGTCGGAACGCGATACCCGGGAAATCAGCCAGAAACGCCAGCAGCTGCAACGCGAACATGAGCGCTGGCGCAGCCATCCGCGCACGCTGGATGAGATCTCGAAGCAGATTCAGAAGGGTCAGGTCCGCCAGCTCTTCGTGGTGCTCAAGGCCGACGTGGATGGCTCCATCGAGGCGATCACCGATACCCTGATCAGTCTCGGCACCGATGAAGTCGCGGTCGAGATCATCCACCGCGGCGTCGGCGCCATCTCGGAATCGGATGTGCTCCTGGCCTCCGCCTCCAGCGCCATCATCATCGGCTTCAACGTCCGCCCGACCTCCAAGGCGCGCGAACTGGCTGCCAAGGAGAGCGTCGATATCCGTCTCTACGACGTCATCTATGACATCGTCAACGACATCAAGGCCGCGCTCGAGGGTTTCCTCGCGCCGGCGATTTCGGAAGAGCTCACTGCCACGGTGGAGATCCGCCAGGTGTTCAAGGTGCCCAAGGTCGGCAATATTGCCGGATGTTATGTCACCTCCGGCAAGATCAGCCGCAGCGACCGCGTCAAGGTCTACCGCGACGACCGCCTGATCCACGACGGCCAGCTCTCCTCGCTCAAGCGTTTCAAGGATGATGTGCGCGAGGTCGCGACCGGATTCGAATGCGGCCTCGCCCTGGCCAACTACGACGACATCAAGGTCAATGATATCCTTGAGGCGTACAAGGTGGTCGAGACCAAGAGAACTCTGGAATAGGCTGGCGTACCATGGCCATGCTGGTGGGACTCTTCCAGATTGAATTATTCATTCCCGAGAGCGGCTCGCTCAAGGGAAAACGCTTTGTCCTCAAGAGCCTGAAGACGCGGATCCGCAACAAGTTCAACGTCTCCGTGGCCGAAGTGGATGAAAACGAAAAGTGGCAACGCACGACCCTGGGCATCGCCCTGGTCGCCAATGAGCGCAAATTCATCGATCAGGTGATTTCGGAAATCCGCCGCCTGATCGAGGCCGAGGATGAGGTGGAGATCATTGGCCAACAGCTGGAGATCGTCTAGAAGGTATGAACAAGTATAAACGTGCGGACCGGGTAGCGGCGCTGCTTCAGGAAGAGGTCAGCCGCTATCTGCTCTTTGATCTTAAAAATGGTGATCTGGGCTTCATCACCATCACCCATGTCCGGATGTCGGATGATCTGCGCCATGCGCGGATCTTTTACAGTGTCATGGGCGACCAGGACCGGATCGAGCAGACGGCGAAGCGGCTCGAACAGTTGACCGGACCGATTCGTGGTGAAATGGGGCACCGCCTCGGGTTGCGCTATGTGCCCGAGATCCAGTTCAGTTTCGATGATTCCGCCCTCTATGCGGCCCATATTCAGGACGTGATCGCCAAGATTCACCGGGAGGAAAAGCCATAGCCGTTCCCCCTTCCGCCGCAGCACTGCGTGAGGAGCGCGGCCGCGATCTCGTTCTCAATCTGCGCAAACCTGTCGGCTGGTCCTCCTTCGATGTCGTTCGCCGGGTGAAAAAGCTGATTCCGGGGAGCAAAGTCGGCCATGCCGGCACCCTCGATCCCTTTGCGGATGGGGTGCTGCTGGTGTGCACAGGTCGCGAGACGCGTAGTATCGCAGCCCTGGTCGACGCCCCCAAGGAATACCGCGGCCGCCTGCGGCTCGGTTTTACGACTGATACGCTGGATATCAGCGGCGTCGTGACCGAAACCAGAGCATTGGCGCCTTGCGATCCCGAACAGATCCGTACCGCAGCTCGCCGCTTCGTCGGCGAATTGCAGCAGGTGCCGCCGAGCTTTTCCGCGATTCATGTCGACGGCCAGAGGCTCTACAAGCTGGCTCGGGCCGGCGTCGAGAAAATCCCTGCACCCCGGCCTGTGACCATCCACAGCCTGGAGGTGCTGGCGATCGGTACCTGCTGGATCGATTTTACCGTCTGCTGCTCCAAGGGAACCTATATCCGCGCCCTGGCGCGGGATTGGGCCCGGGAACTCGGCACCGTGGGATTCCTCTCCCATCTCACCCGGACCCGAATTGGCAGCTACAGGCTTGAGGAGTCCCTGGAAGTAACGGCCTTGGCACAGTATCTTCAATCTGAATCATCGCGATAGAACATACATGCAGATTATCTGGAATATCAATACTTTTCCACCCTCCGACACCAGTGTGGTCTCGCTCGGGACTTTCGATGGGGTGCATCGCGGCCACCAGGTCATCCTGGGTGAGTTGAAGGCGCGTGCCGAACGGGCCCGGGCACATGCGACCATGATTACCTTCGAACCCCACCCGCAGCTCGTTCTGCAGGATTCAGGCCGGCCGCAGCAAGAGGTGCTGACCACGATCGAGGAGAAGATCGAAATTCTCGATGACCTCGGCCTGGACCGGCTCGTGATCGCCCATTTTTCGCCCACATTCGCCAGCATGGGCCCGGAACGCTTCGTCATCGACCTCCTCATCGCAAAATTGCGCATGCGCGAGATCATCATCGGCCACGACCACGCTTTCGGCAAAGGACGCAGCGGCAATCTCGCCCTGCTGCAAAAACTCGGAGCGGAATTCGGCTTTGTGGTGGATTCCCTGCCCCCTCTGAAGGTAGGCGAAGAGATCATTTCGAGTACCCGGATCCGTCACGCCCTGCAGGAGGGAAATCTGGAGATCGCGGGGCAGATGCTTGGTCGCCCCTACAGCATTAACGGGCTGGTCGTGCATGGAGCCGGCCGAGGAACCGGCCTGGGCTACCCGACCATCAACCTGCGGCCTTATTCCCAGTATAAACTGGTGCCCCGCCCCGGCATCTATGCCTCGCGCACCCGCCTCGGCGGCAGGCGCCATAATTCGGTCACCTATATCGGCACGCGACCGACCTTCTCCGCCCAGGAGCGGGTTATTGAAACCTATCTGTTCGACTTTGACGGGCACCTCTACGGTCAGGAGGCCACCGTCGAGTTTATCGCATACATCCGTGAAGACGCCAAATTCGCCACCACCCAGGCTCTTATCGAACAAATCAAACAAGATGTTACCAAATCTATGGAACTTTTAGCGATCCATTAAAGTTACTTAACGGAGGTTTTTTCAATGCCACTGACCAAAGAGGTAAAGCAGGAACTCGTACTCAAGTACGGCCAGCGTGCCGATAACACGGGCAGCATTGAGGCCCAGATCGCCATGCTGACGGAGCGAATCAATCAACTCACCAAACACTTCCATACGAATCCGAAGGATTTTCACTCCCGGCGTGGTCTGCTCAAGATGGTCGGCCGCCGGCGCCGTCTTCTTGACTACCTGAAATCCAACGATATTACCCTCTATCGTTCGCTCATTCAGGATCTTGGCATTCGCCGCTAGAGGCACTGCTTTCTTGTCCAGATGCGCCCTGGTTGGGGATCACCCTGCACGGATTCGGCCCAAGAGAAAGGAGGCACCAGCCCATGGTTGAAGTAAAGCAAGTAACGCGCTATTTTGGCCGTGTCATGGCTGTTGACAAGGTCTCATTTCAGGTCGGCAAGGGGGAGATCGTCGGCTTCCTCGGCCCCAACGCCGCAGGTAAAACCACGACCATGCGCATTCTCACCACCTATCTTCCGGCGACCAGCGGAAGCGCCTCGGTGGCTGGTTTTGATGTGCACGAAAACTCCATGGAGGTCCGCCGCCGTATCGGCTACCTGCCCGAGAATCCACCGCTCTATACCGATATGCGCGTGGCCGATTATCTCGAGTTCGTTGCCAGGATCAAAGGTGTCGATGCGCGCAACCGGAAACAGGCCATCGCCGACACCATGGATAAAACCGGCATCAGCAGCGTTTCCGGCCGGGTCATCAAGCAGCTCTCCAAAGGCTATAAACAGCGCGTCGGTCTCGCCCAGGCCCTCGTCCATAATCCTGAGGTTCTGATTCTGGATGAGCCCACCGTTGGCCTCGATCCCAAGCAGATCATCGAGGTGCGTGAGCTGATCAAGGGACTCGCCGGGACGCACACCATCATCCTCAGCACCCACATTCTGCCCGAGGTCAGTATGACCTGTGAACGCGTGGTCATTATCGACAAGGGCAGGATTGTGGCCGAAGATACCCCGGATAATCTCACCCGCAAACTGGCCGGATCCCAGCGTTTTGCCCTGGCCGCCACCGGCCCTGTCGCGGAGGTGCAGCAACAGCTCTCCCGTCTCGAGGGCGTTCGCCACGTGCGCGCACTCGATCTGGCCGCGCCAGCGGGCGTACAGCATTACCAGATCGAATCGGGCGCCGAGGCGGACATCAGTCCCGCCATCGCCCGCGCGATCGTCGAGAAGGGCTGGAATCTCCATGAGCTGCGCCCCGAGGGGCTCAGCCTGGAAGATGTCTTCCTCCGGGTGACGACGACGGAAGAGGAGGTGGAACACTGATGAATAACTATCTCGCCATCTTGAACCGGGAATGGCGCTCCTATTTCGCCTCCCCGATAGCCTATGTGGTGATCGGCCTCTTTTTGCTGATCTCGGGCATCTTTTATTATTTGCTGGTCACCAATTTTGTCCAGATGTGCATGCAATCGGACATGCAAGCGCAGTATTACCAAATGGCCGCACCCAAACTCAATATCAATATGATGGCCATCCGGCCGCTGCTGCACAATATGAGCCTTTTCGCGCTCTTTTTCCTGCCCCTCGTCACCATGCGGCTCTTCTCCGATGAGAAAAAGAGCGGCACGATCGAGCTGCTGCTCACCTCCCCTGTGACCAATACCCAGTCGATCCTCGGCAAGTTCAGCGCCGCCGCCGGGCTCTACCTGCTGATGCTGCTGCTCACCGGTCTCTATGTGGCCGCACTCTTTTTCCTGGGCAAACCCGAAGCCGGCCAGATCCTCACCGGCTATCTTGGGCTTTTCCTGCTCGGACTCTGCTACATCGCCTTCGGACTCTTCTTCTCAACCCTGACCGATAACCAGATCATCGCCGCGGTCAGCACCGTGGCCTTCATTCTGGTGTTCTGGGCCATTGGCTGGATCTCGGATATGGCCAGCCCGGCCGTCGGCAAAATTCTGGGCAATTTTTCTCTCATCGAGCATTTCGATGATTTTGCCAAGGGCGTCCTCGATACACGCCACATCCTCTTCTACCTCAGTTTTGCCGGCATGGGGCTATTCCTCTCCTATGTTTCCATCGAGTCTGCTAAATGGAGGGGCCGGTAATGAAAAAAATCGCAACCTCTTGCGGCTGGCTCGGATTGTTGATCCTTGTGGCCGGCCTGGTGATCTACTCCTTGACCAGTGTGATGAACTGGAGCGTTTATGTGCCGCTCATTCTCGGCGCCATTCTGCTGGTTGCATCGGCGCTGCTGCAATGGGATGAGCTCAAAAAGGGACTGACGAGCCGATCGACCCGATTCGGCAGTAATGCCGCATTGATGATCGCGGTGATCCTCGGCTTGCTCATCGTCGCCAATATCTTTGCGGCGCGGTTCTCCTGGCGGCTCGATACCACCGCCGCCAAACAGTTCAGCCTGGCCGAACAAACCCGCACCCTGCTGAAAAACCTCCAGCAGGAGGTCAAGATCACCGGCTTTTTCAAGTCGGGTGAAGAGGCCTTCACCAGGGAACTCTTGACCGAATATGCCCACTATTCCGATCACCTGAAATTCGAATTTTACGATCCCGATAAAAAGCCCGGCCTCGCCAAAAAATACCAGGTCAAAGCCTATGGCACCCTGATCGTCGAGGGCAACGGCAAGGAAGAGCGGATCGATAAAACCGAAGAGCAGCTGCTCACCAATGCCATCATCAAGGTGACACGCGAAGGGAAGAAAAAGATCTACTTCAGCAGCGGCCATGGCGAAAAGGATCCGGATAAATCGGATCAGAACGGCATGAGCAGCGCCAAAACGGGCCTCACCAACGAAAACTATGAGGTTGGCACCTGCGTGCTCGCTCAGGAGAATGCCATTCCCGCGGATTGCAGTCTGCTGGTGATTGCCGGACCGAAAAGCGATCTCTTCGGCAATGAAAAGAGCCTGATCGAGGACTATTTGCATAAAGGGGGCAAGCTCCTCGTGCTTCTCGACCCGGAATCGCCGGACTCGTACACGCAACTTCTCGCGGCCTGGGGTTTCAAGATCGGTCACGATATCGTCGTCGATGCCTCCGGCTTCGGCCAGCTCTTCGGCGCCGGGCCGACCATGCCGATCGTCTCCCAATACGAACAGCACACCATCACCCGCGATTTCAATCTGATGACCTTTTTCCCGGAGGCCCGCTCCGTCAGCCGCGCCGATGCGCCGCCGGCCGGCCTGACCGTCCAGGAGATCGGCAAAACCAGCCAGCGCAGTTGGGGTGAAACCAGCCCGCTCAGCGGCACCAAGCAGATCGCTTTCGATGAAGGCGCGGATCTTCGCGGCCCGGTGTCGCTGGTGGCTGCCGCTGAAAAAACCGCGACCCCGGATGCCGGCGGCAAGACCGCCAGGACACGCCTTGTTGTCTTTGGCGATTCGGATTTTGCCGGCAACAGCTATTTCAACACCCAGGGGAATGGCAATCTCTTCCTCAATGCGGTAAGCTGGCTCGCGGAGGAGGAGGACCTCATCTCAGTACGCGCCCGTGATCCGGAGGACCGCAGGATCGACATCACCCAAACCCAATCCCGCGCCTTGCTCTATATCGGCGTGATTCTGCTGCCGTTGGCCATTTTTGCCTCCGGCATTGTGGTCTATCGCAAACGTAAATAAGGAATACCCCGCGGCTTCCCCCACCGGGATGCCGCGGGAACCTGTATATCCGCTGGTAAATCGGAGTTTATTCGCTATGAGATTCAGAACAACGCTCATTCTCGCGCTCGTCCTCACCCTGGGCATCCTTGGCGTTGTTTATATGAACAAGAAGGATAAGAGTGGCCAGGACGCTAAAACAGCCAACGAGAAAATAATCAGCTATTCCGGTGACGAGATCACCGCCATCAGTATCTGGCCTGCCGGAATTCAGGCCCGGCGCGACAGCAGCGGCTGGATGCTGCAGCAACCCCTGCAAATCCGGGGGGACAAAGAGAGCTGGAATGCCATCGCTGCGATGTTCTCCTGGGCGAAAAAGGAACGCAGCGTTTCCACAGACGCCGCCGACTATCCCTCTTTCGGCTTGCTGCCGCCGCGCGCTCTCCTGGTTCTGGAGAGCAAGGGCCGAAGCGATACCCTCTATATCGGCGACGACGCCGCCATCGGCTCTCTGGTCTATGCCCGCAGGGCAGGCAATCCGGAAGTCTTTCTCGGCACGAGCAGCCTGTGGACGAATGTCCATAAATCCCTCTTCGATCTGCGCGACAAGGCCGTGCTGGAGTTCGATCAAAACCGCATCGCGGCCTTGGCAATTAAAAGCGGCAAGGAGATGTTTAATCTGAGCAAAGAGGGAAGTGACTGGAAGATCACCTCCCCTGGCGCCTGGCTGGCCGATCGCAGCAAGATCGCTTCCTTGCTCAGCGCATTGCAGTATCAGAAAGCCAAACGCTTTGTGGAGGAGAATCCGCGCGAGTTGCGGCGCTACGGTCTGGACCAGCCCCTTTATCAATATACCCTCCGCCACACATCAACCGGAGACCCGCTCACCCTGGCCATTGGCAGGGAGGAGGGGGGCGAGTATTACGCACGCGATGCCTCCCGCCCGGCGCTTTTCACTGTAGATTCGTCTTTCGTCAACAGCCTGAAGGTCAACCTGACCGCCTTGCGCGACAAGCAGCTGCTCCATTTTGCCGCTTCCGCCGCGGACGGTCTCGAGCTGACGGTGGGAGACACCACTTTTGTGTGCCACAAGGACACATCGGGCAACTGGAGTTTGTCTCAGCCCCTGTCCAGACCGTTGCGCAGCTGGAAGATCAGCGGATTACTCGGCGATCTGCAAAGTGCTGCTGCCGAGGGTTTCGTCAGTGAGAAGCCGGCGCCGCTGAAGCCCTTCGGCCTCGAGCGCCCGCGCATCCGCTGCCGCATCACCCAACAGGGTGCACTCCTCGGCGAGCTGTTGCTCGGCCGCGAAAAAGATGCTGCTACGCTCTATGCAAAGACCGGCGCTGCGCCGGCGGTCTATATAGTCAAGTCGACGCTCTTTGAAAAAATGAATGTTAAATCGTCGGATCTGATCGAGTCCACACCGGTCCCATCCGGCGGCAACTATGTACCACAGTAACACAGGAAGACGCAGCCGGTTTGTTCCACGCGGCTAAGGGCCGCGAGGAATGAATCGGCTGCGATCACACCGGGCTTAGGCCCAAACTACACACCACGATACAGGTTGCCTCGCTCATCATGAATGTGCGCAGTGCGCATGCCTGCCAAAGACATTCTCCTCGCATCTTCATATTCGGGGAAACGGCCTGGTCGCAACGGAGGAAAAATGATCGTTAGAAAACAAACCGAATTTGAAGGTCAGCAGCTGATCATGGAGACCGGCAAATTGGCCAAGCAAGCCAACGGGGCCTGCTGGGTCCAGTTGGGCGACACTGTCGTGCTCGCCGCCGTCGTTGCCGACAAGAAGGCCTCGGAAGAGCGCGATTTCTTCCCGCTCACCGTCGATTACCGCGAAAAGGCCTATGCCGCCGGCAAGATCCCGGGCGGCTTTTTCAAGCGCGAAGGCAAACCGACCGACGGCGAGGTGCTCAGCGCCCGCCTGATCGACCGCAGCATCCGTCCGCTCTTCGCCAAGACCTTCCGCAATGAGGTCCAGGTCTATGTCTGGGTGCTCTCGGCCGACAAGATCAATGACGCCGATGTCCTCGGCCTCACCGCCGCCTCTCTGGCTTTGGGCGTCTCGGACATTCCCTTCCAGACCCCGATCGCCGGTGTGCGCATCGGCAGGGTGGAGGGCCGCTTCATCGCCAACCCCACCTTCGAGCAGCAGGAAGAGAGCGACATCGATCTGGTTCTCTCCGCCTCTGAGGATTCCATCGTCATGGTCGAAGGCGAGGCCAAAGAGATCTCTGAAGAGGATATGATCGCTGCGCTCGAGTACGGCCATCAGGCCATCCGCAAGATTCTCGCCCTCGAAGCCGCGGTGGTCGCGGAAGCCAGCAAGACCAAGATGGCCATCCCCGTGCCCGAAGAACTCCCCGGTCTCGTCGAAGCCGTCAGCGCGTGCAAGGATGAGATGAACGTGGCGCTCCGCGTCAAGGAGAAAGAGGCGCGCCGCGAAGGGCTCGCCGCCATCAGTGAAAAAGTTCAGACCAGCCTCGCCGAGGCCTATCCGGAAAAGAATTCCCGGATCGCCGAGATCTTTCACGACCTGGAAAAAGAACTGATGCGCCGCATGGTGCTCGAGGAGAAATCCCGCCTGGATGGCCGTGGACTTCGTGACATCCGCGATATCTCGATCGAGGTCGGCTTGCTGCCCCGCACCCACGGTTCGGCCCTGTTCACCCGCGGTCAGACCCAGGCCCTTGCCTCGGTCACCCTGGGCACCAAGGTCGACGAGCAGCGCATCGAGGAACTCGAAGGTGAGTTCCGCAAGACCTACATGCTGCACTACAACTTCCCGAGCTTTTGCACCGGCGAAGTCAGGCCCAACCGCGGCGTCAGCCGGCGCGAGGTCGGCCACGGCAATCTGGCCGAGCGCGCCATCAAGCAGGTGATGCCGACGGAAAAGATCTTTCCCTACACTGTCCGCATCGTCTCCGATGTGCTCGAGTCCAACGGTTCCTCCTCGATGGCCACCGTCTGTGCCGGCTCCCTGGCCTGCATGGATGCCGGTGTGCCCATCAAGAGCGCCGTGGCTGGTATCGCCATGGGTTTGATCAAGGAAGGCGAACAGGTGGCCGTTCTCACCGACATCCTCGGCGATGAAGACCACATGGGCGACATGGACTTTAAAGTGGCCGGCACCCGCGAAGGCATCACCGCCTTCCAGATGGACATCAAGATCAAGGGGATCTCGACCGCGATCATGCGCGAAGCCCTGCAGCATGCCCGAGATGGACGCTTCTTCATTCTCGACAAGATGCAGGCGGTCATCGAACAGCCGCGTGCTGAGCTTTCGAACTATGCCCCGCGCATCCTTTCGATCAAGATCCCGGTTGATTCCATCGGCCTGGTCATCGGACCCGGCGGCAAAAACATCCGCGAGATCGTCGAACGCACCGAAACCACCATCGACATCAACGATGACGGTACGGTGACCATCGCTGCGGTGGATCCCGGCGCCTGCGAAAAGGCCGCCAGCATCATCAAAGCGATGACCGCCGAGGTTGAGGTGGGCACGGTCTATACCGGCAAGGTCAAAAAGATCGCCAAGTTCGGCGCCTTTGTCGAGGTCCTGCCGGGGCGGGAGGGACTCCTCCATGTCTCCGAGATCGAACACCGCCGCGTCGAGCGCGTTGAGGATGTGCTCAAGGTCGGCGATGAGGTCCAGGTCAAGGTGATGAAGATCGATGGGGATGGCAAGATCGATCTCAGCCGCAAGATTCTGCTCGAGCGCCCCGCAGGGACTCCCGAGAACAACCGGCCGCCACACGGCAATCGCTAGGCGGGTCTGCCTTTGCGGGCAGATCTCGGCTGAATTCCTGAAATCCGGCATCCGTGGCAGACACGGATGCCGGATTTTTTTACCTGCCGCGCCAGTTGGGGGAGCGGCCGCAGTGTCGTTGCTTCTGTGGGCAGCAGGGATACCGGCGTTGCTGACTTTCTGCCCGGGTTTCAGCGGCCTCTGCGGCAACCAGGCTGACCCGCCCAGTAGAGATGCCGGTGTTGCTGACTTTCTGCCCGGGTTGCAGCAGCCTCTGCGGCAACCAGGCTGACGCGCCCAGTAGAGATGCCGGCATCTGTTACCCATGACAGCGTCCCGCCAGGACGCCTTGCGGAGAGATTTCCTTGCATGCCGATTCTCGCCTATCATATGGTCGAACCGCGCTTTGATCTGGCGATCACCCGCGTCACCCCGGCGCAATTTGCGGCACAACTGGATGCGCTGCTGCAGGCCGGGTACACCGTGCTGCCCCTGCGCGAGTTCATGCAGCTACGCGGTGGCCGGGAACGGAGTGTGGCCCTGACCTTCGATGATGCCTATGCCTCCGTTTACCGGTATGCCTTCCCCATCCTGCGAGGCCTGAGCGTACGCGCCACGCTGTTCGTGCCGGCGGGCTACATCGGCAAGATGGACGATTGGGATGTCAATTTCGGCCGTATCCGTTTTGCCCACATGGAGCAGGATCAGATCCGCGAGCTCGCAGCGGCGGGATGGGAGATCGGCTCCCATTCGCTGCATCATTGGGATCTGACGCGCCTCAGCCCGGAGCGTCTGGAGGAGGAGGTGGGAGGTTCCAAACAGGTACTGGAAAAGCTCAGCGGCGGGGCCGTGGAGGCCATTTCCTACCCCTTTGGCAACACCGATGCACGGGTGGTGGCGAGCTGCAAACGGGCGGGGTACCGCCTGGGGGTGGTGATGGCCAGACTTGATGCAAAGCTTGAAGTGAACTTCGTTTTGCCGCGATTTGGTGTCTACTTGTACGATTTGCCCCCACTGTTCAAAAAGAAAGTGTTTGGAAAACACGAAAAATTGTTTAAATTTATTCAGCGTGGCATTGATTTCTGTTCCGATGGTACTGTTCTGGTGAAACAGGGCTTTGGAAAACCAAGAAAAAGTGCTTGATTATTGGAACAATTATCCCTATTTTATGCGTCTGAAGAACAGGCGCAGGCTCAGGTCACGCCCAGGGTGGAAGAGAAGGCTATCCGACGGCTTTACTATTCCATCGCGGAGGTCAGCCGCATCACGGGTCTCAAGCCCTATGTCCTGAGGTACTGGGAGACCGAGTTTCGCGAACTCCGGCCTGCCAAAAATCGCGCCGGCAATCGTATCTATCGCAAGAATGATATACGATTGCTGTTCGTCATCAAACGCCTTCTTTATTACGAGAAATACACCATCGAAGGCGCTCGGCAAAAGCTGCAATTCATCAAACGCAGCAACGATGCCCAGCTCAATCTTTCGCTCTACGAGGCGAAAAGTCAGGATGTGATCGATGAGTTGCGGCTCGGGTTGGTGGATCTTGCAAAAATGTTGGAAGATTTACAGCGGGGCGTAGCGCAGTCCGGTTAGCGCACTTGACTGGGGGTCAAGGGGTCGCAGGTTCGAATCCCGCCGCCCCGACATGTAAACGAAAAGGGTTGACGCTGGTTCAGGTCAGCCCTTTTTTTTGAATACCACGCTCCGCTCCTCCGCAGAACACACCCGTGGCACCGCCGCGCCTGGGCGCAGCCCGCATACCGCACTCCGCTGCAGCCCCTCACCGCTGTGCCGTAAATTCTCCGTATTTTGTGATCCAACGCGCGATTGCAGCCCCCTCAAACCGCTCCGAATCAAGTTTTTGATTGACATTCTTTGCTAATTTGGCTAATTTGCCGCAAGAACCGGCAATAGCCGGACCAGCACATCTCCTCCTTCCTCTGGATACTGACATGGCACGTTCCACCGACTCCGGGCTTTCCTGTTCGCCAGGCGATAAGCTGGATTCATGCGGCTGCTCACCCGGCCGGCGGCGTTTCAATTTGCGTCGGACCTGAAGGCCGCCTCTGTTTACCACACTTGTCAGAGAAAAGGCATCATGAAAACAAGCGAACGATTAAGGCATCTGACCACCCGTATCGGGATCCTGGCGCTCCTGCTAACCAGTCCGGCGCTGTTCGCCGCAGATCCGGTCCTCTTTTTTTCGGATCTGGATTGGGGGCCCAGGTCAGGATGGGAGGGATCGGCCAGCCGGGGCGCGGCGGTGACGATCTGGGGCAAGAATTTCGGCAGCAGCCGCGGCGGGAGTTATGTCACCATCAATGGCGCACCCGCAGCAGAGTATGCGGAGTGGGGTGCCGCCGGGCCGGCGCGGGGTCTGGAGCGGATCACCTTCTGGGTCAGCAGCAGCAGTCAGGATGGGGACGGCCAGATCACGGTAACCGTGGGTGGCGTGACCTCCAACGCACTACCCTTCCGGGTGATGGCGGGGGTGATCTATTTTATTGCCCCGACCGGAAGCAACAGCAATAACGGCCTCTATACTACGGCACAGGGCGGGGTCAAGGGCCCTTTCCGCGATATCTATATGTTCAATCCCGGCACGCTGTCGAACGGGCAGAATCCCTCCGGTGATGGCCAATACATCGTTTATGTGCGCGGAGGCAACTACAGCAGGCAGGATGTGGATGAGGCTTTTGTCGCATTGCGCGGGCCCTATGGCGGCGAAAACAAGCGCAAGGCGCTGATCGGCTATCCGGGCGAAACGCCGGTTCTGAATGCGTTGACCGCCAGCCGGGGCGTGATCTGGACAGCGAGCTACAGCCCTTACGGTCGGATCAACTATTTCACCTACGCCAAGCTGCGGGTGGAGGGCGGGACCGGGGCCTACAATCTCTGGGGTGACTATACCCGGGTGGTCGGGAATTATATGAAAGATATGCTCGCCGAAACCTGGAGCGGCGTCGTCATGGTGGATAATTCCCAATATTCTGCGGTCTATGGCAACCTTTTCGAGCACTGCGGCTACGACAGCTACAAGCACAACATCTATGTCAAAACGCATCCCGACTATGTCAGCGGCGACAAGAGCGTGGACCAATGCCAGATCGGCTGGAATGAATTCGCCGACGCCGTAGCAGGCTCCGATGCCCGGGGCGGCGTGATTTTTATATCGCGCGCCGGCGGCACCAGCGGCAAGTTTACCCGGAATGTCTTTGTCCATGACTGCTATTTTCGCGACGGCAATATGGATTTTATCTACGTCGGAGACAGTCAGGATATCGGCGATGTGTTCGTCTATAATAACCTGTTTCGTGGCGGGACCAGCATCAACGGCGGGATAACCCTCTACGCCGGCACCAACAACATCTATTTTTACAATAACACCTTCTACAAGATCGGACCTGCCAACCAGCCAATGATCTGGGGAACGGAACTGGCGCACGCCTTTTTCAAAAACAACATCTGGTACTGCTCATCCGGACAGCTCTTCAGCTATCTCGAGACCTGGAGGGGCGCCACCTTTAATTATGACCACGATCTCTTTTATGACCCGGACGGCTCGACCGCACTGCCCTCAGGCGCGAATATTACGGTAACCAGCTGCCGATCCGGCGACCCGAAATTCACCAATGCGACCGGCAACGATTTCCACCTTCTCCAGACCAGCCCCGCCATCGACGCCGGCCTGGCCAGTGTCAACACCCTCGTGACTAGAGACTATGACGGCAACAAGCGCCCGCAGGGCTCTATCTTCGATCTCGGCGCCAATGAGTATATCACCGTGACCGCCGTCCAGCCCTTTGCGATCACCCCCACCTCCCTGGATTTTGGCAGCCTGGAGGCGCTGAAAACCCTCCAGCTGAGCAACAATGGATCAACCGCCCTCAGCTGGACCGCCAGCGGCGACCAGGCCTGGCTCAGCGTGAAACCGGCCAGCGGCACCCTGCAATTGGAGACGGCCCTCCTTAAAGTGACGGTCGACCGCCGCAATCGGGCGGCAGGGTCCTATTCCGGCAGCGTCAACATCGTCACCGGCAGCGGCACCACCTCTGTCGGGGTGCTGATGAACTGCGTTCCCGATACCATTCCGCCGGCGCGGCCGCAGGGCGTCCACGTCCTCTTCAATTGAGGGAGGCGCCTGGATGGACTGACCGGGGCCGAACTCCCCGGCATGAAATCGCGCATAAAAGATTGACGATGCGAAAAAAAATCACTACCTTACTCCCCGTGTGAATAGCACAACGGATTTGTGCCAACCATTCACCTGGAGAAGGAAATCTCACGATATGGATTCAATTTCGCAGAAGTCCGGCGATCGGGAGAAAAGACGCGTAGCCCTGACCTCTGTCCTGGCAGCGGTAGCACTGACGGGATTCAAGCTCGCGATCGGCATCGTCACGGGCAGCCTGGGCATCCTCGCCGAAGCGGCCCATTCCGCGCTCGATCTGATTGCCGCAGTAATAACCCTTTTTGCCGTCCGCATCTCCAGCCAACCTGCTGACCGCGAACATACCTATGGCCACGGCAAGGTCGAAAATCTCTCGGCCCTGGCCGAAACGATCCTGCTGCTGCTCACCTGCATCTGGATCGTCTATGAATCCATCCACCGCATCTTTTTCAAAGAAGTCCAGGTCGAGGTGAACATCTGGGCCTTCGCCGTGGTCATCTTCGCCGTCCTCATCGATTATGGCCGCTCACGCGCGCTCTACCGGACCGCAAAAAAATACAATAGCCAGGCGCTCGAAGCCGACGCCCTGCACTTTTCCACCGATATCTGGTCTTCGCTGGTTGTGCTGGCCGGACTGGTGCTGGTCCTCGTATCCAGGCACAGTGGCCTCCCCTGGCTGGCCAAGGCCGACGCCATCGCCGCCCTGATCGTTGCGGCGATCGTCATCTATGTCAGCCTGGAGCTGGGACGCCGGACCGTCGGTGGCCTGCTCGATGCCGTCCCCGCCGGCTTGCTCGATCAAATCGGCCAGGTCATCCGCGTCCCCGGTGTCTTGCAGGTTGGCCGCGTGCGCGCCCGCCATAGCGGCCCGGATGCCTTTGCCGATATCACGGTCATGGTCGCCCGCGACATCGGCCTCGAGCAGGCGCACGATATCGCCGCTGCGGTGGAAGAACGGGTGCACACAATCATCCCGGGATCCGATGTGGTGGTGCACCTCGACCCCATCGAGACCGACAACGAGTCGGTCTTTCAGGTTATCCGCCTCGCTGCCGCCCGCCTCAATATATCGGTGCACGGCATCCGCATCTACGCCGTCCATGGCAAGGACTATCTCGAGCAACACATCGAGGTGAGCGAGGAACTCACCCTCGAAGAGGCCCATGCCAAAGCGACCAGCTTCGAAGAGGCTCTGCATGCGATCCTCCCGGGGGTCGAACAGATCGTCACGCATATCGAACCCGTCGGCGACTCATGGTCGCGGCGCCAAACGCAGCAGGCGAGCACCGAGGAGATTCGCGGTATCCTGTTTGCTCTGCCGGAGGTTGTGAGTTCCGGCATGAAGGTTCACGATCTGCTCGTCCACAGCGTGGACCGGGAGATTCATCTCTCCTTTCACTACAGTCTGGCAGCGGATCTCCCGATCAAGGAGGCTCACCTGCTGACGGAAAGAATCGAGCAATCCCTGCGCCACCAGATCCCCAATCTGGGCCGGGTGATCATTCACACGGAACCGGATTAGCGTATCACGCAGGAAGCCGGCCGCAGTCGCACAGCAGGCGCGAACGGGGAGGGCCGGATTCAGGCCCCAGGCGTTTCGGGCGGCGCTGCAGCAGCGCGCGGCGCCAGGGCATGACGCTGCAGGAGCCACCCGAGATACCCCAGCGAACTCGCCAGAATCCCCAGCAGCGCCGCCAGATCCTGCCATGAAAGCGCAAATCCTTCCGCATGCAGCGTCGGCATTACCAACCAATTCAAATCCACCCAGTGCATCAGCAGCAGCCAGGCCGCGCAAAGACTCAGAACCCGCACATTCCGCTTGGCCCAACGCGTCAGGAGAATGGGGAAGGGTATCGCAAAATGACCGAATACCAGCAGCAGGCTGACCGCGCGCCAGCCACCGTGCCAGCGGTGCTGATACCAGATGGTCTCCTCCGGAATGTTGCCGTACCAGATGAGAAAATATTGCGAGGCCGCCATGTAGGCCCAGAAGATCATGAAGGTGAGGAGCAGGCGCCCCAGATCGTGATAGACCTCGAGTCCCGCCGTCGTGCGCAGATGGCCCTGGCTGTGCAGAAAGTGGAGCAGGAGAATGACCGCCGCAAGCCCGGCGACCACGCATCCCGAAAAGACGTAGACCCCGAAAATGGTCGAATACCAGCGGGCATCAAGCGACATCAGCCAGTCGAACGCCGCAAAGGTGACCGTCAGGGCGAAAAGAATGGTCCCGGCTGCGCTGAGCTTGCGCATACGTGAGGCCAGCTCCGGCGTGGGAGTCGCATCTTCTTTCAGGCTGAGGTGCCGCAGCCTCCAGGCCAGCAGGGTCCAGATGGCAAGATACATGAGGGCGCGCAGGATAAAAAACGGCGCGTTGAGGAAGGGTGATTTCAGCTGCACGACCGGATCATGCGCCATACGCTCTGCATGGCTCCACTCATAGAGTTCGTGCAAGCCACCCAGCAGCGGCAGAAAGAGCACAAACAGGAGGGGGAGTATCGCGGCGAGGTGCTCCAGCAGACGGCGCACCGGCAGGCTCCACTGCGCGCCCGTGAGGTGAAAGACCATGTTCAGAAAGAGCGCGCCCAGGGCGATGGTGAGGCCAAAAACGACGGCGACGAGCCACGAATGGTAGAACTGGGTGGGATTTTGCAAAGCGCCCACAGCGCTCAGGGCCAGGGCGATCACAGCGATACAGACCGCCACACGGCTGTAGCGTGGAATACCGGAAAGATACTGTTCTTCAGCGTTCATATCACCATCTAAAAAAGGATGACTGCGCTCACGGACTAGTGCTGCTGCAGCGTGCGCACATGGGCGACGATCGCCCAGCGGTCGGCCGCCGGAATCTGGTGGGCATGAGAGGGCATGGTGCGCACGCCATTGCTGATCACGGCAAAAATATAGCCATCGCCTTCTTGCTTCAGCCGCTCCTCCCAGAAGACCGGCGGCGGAATGAATCCCCGCGCGATAACCGTGCCCTGGCCATCACCCTGCAGGCTGTGACAATGCTTGCAAAAGATGGCAAAGCGTTCGCGGCCCCGCGCGAGCAGCTCGGGTGTTGTCGGCAGCGGACTATGCGTGACAGCCTGGCCCTCAGAGTCCATGCCCTGGTAAAAGGCCGCATCTTCGTGCAGCGGGCCGGCAGCAACAGTTCCGGGCACCGGCATGCGCATGGCCGCATGGTCGGCAAAAAATGCGCTCGCCGCCTGGGTCTTGTATTTGGGCTGATGGTCCATGTCCTGCACCGGATGCACCGGGGGCTTGTTGGACTCGCCGCCGCGCTGACAGGCCGCCGCAACCAGCAGGAAAAGGCATAGTAAAAATTGGGGCATTCGGGCCATGACGCGTCTATTCCTCTGGTTAGGCGGTTTCCTGCAGCTCTTCAACCCGGGTGGCGCGGGTGGCGTAGAGCAGCGAGCGGACCTTTTCCGGATCGTAAAGGGGGTCGCCGGCCTCGATGCTGAGAAAAAAGCCATCCGTTGTCACCTGCGCAAATCGGTCGGAATGAAAAACCGCATGATAGAACTGCGGCAGCTTGATCAGGGCCAGCATGCCGATCACGGCCGTGAACGCACCGAGCAATACCGCCAGCCCGAAGGTGACCGGCATGAACGCCTGGTAGCTGAAAAAGGGCTTGCCGGAAATGATCAGTGGGTAATCGACGGCACTGGTCCAGCCCTGCAGCAGCAGCGCCAGAACTGCTCCGGCGAAAGCCGCAGCACCCACCATGAAGCCGAGCGGTGAACGCTTGAGCCGCATCGCTTCGTCCATCCCGTGAATGGGAAAGGGGGAATGGCAGTCGAAGTGGCGGTAGCCGGCCTCGGCTACCTGGCGTGCCGCAGCCAGCAGCTCGCCGGGCCCGGCATACTGGGCCAGCATCCCCAGAGTACGCTTCGGGTTGGGCATATCAGACCTGCCTGGAAGGGGTTGGTGCCGCCGCCGGCTCTGCCGGATGCGCTTGCGGCAGGATTCCCTTGACCTCCGACATCGCAATGATCGGCAGGAAGCGGACAAAGAGGAGGAAAAGGGTGAAGAATAGCCCGAAGGAGCCCAGCAGGATACCCGCATCCACCCACGTGGGCTTGTAGTAGCCCCAGGCCCCGGGCAGATAATCACGCGACAGGGAAGAGACGATAATAACAAAGCGCTCGAACCACATGCCGACATTAATGAGCAGCGAGGCCGCGAACAGCAGCGGAATGGAGGTGCGGATCTTTTTGAACCAGAAGAGCTGCGGAATCAGCACATTGCAGCTGATCATGATCCAGTACCCCCAGGCATAGGGCCCGAACGCACGATTGAGGAAGGTGAAGCGTTCATACAAATTGCCGCCATACCAGGCGATAAAAAACTCCACACCATAGGCGTAGCCCACCATCAGGCCGGTGACAAGCATGATCTTGCACATGTTTTCGAGATGGCGGAGGGTGATGATGTTCTGCAAATCGAATATCTTGCGCATGATGATCGCCAGGGTGGTCACCATCGCGAATCCTGAAAAGATGGCACCCGCGACGAAATAGGGGGGGAAGATCGTCGTATGCCAACCCGGGATGATGCTGGTGGCAAAGTCGGTGCTGACGACACTGTGCACCGAAAGCACCAGGGGGGTGGAGAGCCCGGCGAGCAGGAGGTAGGCCATCTCATAATGCTGCCACTGACGGTTGCCGCCGCGCCATCCCAGGGAAAGGATGCCGAAAACGATCTTTTTGATTCGGCTGCGGGCCCGGTCACGCAGGGTGGCCAGATCGGGCACCAGGCCGACATACCAGAAGAGCAGCGACACCGTGAAATAGGTGCTGACCGCAAAGACATCCCAGAGCAGGGGGCTGCGGAAATTGGGCCACACCGACATCTGGTTCGGCAACGGAAAGAGCCAATAGATCAGCCAGACTCGTCCGACATGGATCGTCGGAAAGAGCAGAGCACAGATCACCGCAAAAAGGGTCATCGCTTCGGCAAAACGGTTGATCGAGGTGCGCCACTGCTGCCGCAGCAAAAAGAGAATAGCCGAGATCAGCGTGCCGGCATGCCCAATTCCGATCCAGAAGACGAAATTGACAATATCCCATGCCCAGCCAACCGGAATGTTGTTGCCCCAGACCCCGATACCCGTGGTCACCAGATACCCGACCAGCGCCAAAAGCCCCACGGTCAGACTGCTGCTCACCGCCAGGGCAATATACCATCCCCTCGGCGTGGGCCGCTCCAGCAGACCGCTCACCTGCTGGGTCAAACCGGAAAAAGTCGGATGGCCCTGGATCCACTCTTCCTGCGTGTGTGAACTCGAGCTCAAATCTTCATCCTGTAGTGAGGAATATCACGCATCAAACCAGCTCGGGATTACGGTTGCGCAGACGCGCGGCAAAACAGGTTCGCGGCCGCACATTCAACTCTTCCAGCAAGGCATAACTCCGCTGCGAGGCGCGCGCCCGACTGACCGCACTCTCCGGATCGAGCAGATTCCCGAAGGTGATCGCCCCCGTTGGACACGCCTGCTGGCACGCGGTCCTGACTTCACCGTCGGCCACTCTCCGTCCCTCCAGCCGGGCCTTGTTTTTGGCGAGAGTGAGCCGCTGCAGGCAGTAGGTGCACTTTTCCATCACCCCGCGCATGCGCACGGTGACATCGGGATTCTGCACCATCTTTCTCAGCTCGGCCATCTTTTGGGTATAATCGAAAAAGTTAAAGCGGCGTGCCTTGTAGGGACAATTGTTCGAGCAATAGCGGGTGCCGACACAGCGGTTATAGGCCATGACATTCAAACCCTCATGGTCATGAACCGTCGCTCCGACCGGACAGACCTGCTCGCAGGGAGCGGTTTCGCAATGCTGGCAGGCAACCGGCTGGTGAACCATCTCCGGATCATCGGGAGTACCATTAAAGTAACGGTCGAGGCGAATCCAGTGCATCTCCCTTCCCTTGGCCACTTGCGTTTTGCCGACCACCGGGATGTTATTCTCGCACTGGCAGGCAATGGTGCATGCGTTGCAGCCGATGCAGGCGTTCAGATCGATCACCATCCCCCACTGATAACCGGTTTTGTAGTCATGATCCTTCCAGAGACTTTTCAGCGGGGGATGTTCGACCGCCGCGCGGGCGAAACCGGGATTATGGCGGAACTCTTCGAGCCCGGCCTGGCGCACCAGCGGCCGCCCGGCCATGCCTGCATATTCCTGGGCGCAGGCGATGGGAAAGCGTCCACCTGCAGGCGCGATCGTGGCCCCCGCCGCAAAGCCCGGACTGGCGGAGCTCCGCAGCACACCCACATCGAATCCCACCCCGGTTCCGACGCGGCCCGCCCGGGTGCGGCCGTACCCCAACTCCAGGGTGACCGAATGCACGGCCTGGCCGGGGACGATCCAGACCGGGATCCGGAGCGACCGGCCGTTAAGCGACAACTGCACCATTTCTCCATTGGCCAATCCGGCCTCTCGGGCCAGTTCATGGCTGATGCGGGCAGGATTATCCCAGGCGATCTTGGTGACGGGATCCGGCACCTCCTGAAGCCAGGCATTGTTGGCGTAGCGGCCATCCAGGAGCGCGGAGGGCTGGAAGATGACCTCCAGCTTGTCCAGGGAGGAGGAAACGGCCGGCTGCTGCCGCAGCTCTGCCAGGATCCGCTCCAGATCCGGCTGCAGGGGAGAGGCCGGCGCCAGCGGCGAGATTCCGTCATGCAGCATCTGGCGCCAGGATTTTTCGTATCCGCTTGCGGGCAGGAGCCCCTTCCAGGTTTCGCGCACCAGGTCATAGCCGTGATGTTCCTCGCCCCGGGCCAGCAGAGCCATAACTTCGGCGGCACTGCGGCTGGCAAACAGGGGCGCGATCATCGGCTGGATGACGCTCAGGCGGCTTTCGACACTGCGGCAGTCGCCCCAACTCTCGAGAAAATGGGCCGCCGGCAAGTGCCAGGTCGTCAGGATCGAGGTTTCATCCACACGGTCGCTGAGGTGAACGCTGAATCCGACCCGGCGCAGCGCCGCGGCAAAATCAAGATCGACCGGAGCGGCATAGGCGGGATTTCCGCCCAGAATGACGAGATGGGTGATCTCTCCAGCCGCCATTTTCGCGGTCAGACGGGCCAAGTCGGCCGTCGCGGGCAAAGCGGTCTGCGCCAACGGCATAAAGTCCAGTGTGGTGCCGAGATGGCCCAAAGCCTGATTGAGCGCAAAGAGGAGCAGGTGCACCTCTGCCAGCTGACGGCGGCCGGCGATGAGCAACCCCTTGCCCCGATGGGCGAGCAAATCGCGGGCGAGCGCGGCAATCCAGCGCTCTTCCGCTGCGTTTTCAAGGTGAGGCGCCGGCCAGTTGGCGAACGGCGTCAGGCCCTGCCGTCCGAGCTCCGCGGCCAGGGCGGAGGCCAGAGCGGCTACGCGCGTGGCTTCGCAGCGCAGGCGGTGATCGGCGGCACCGCCGGTCAGGGTCAGGGTGGGCTCGGCGACATAGAGGCGGCTCATGCTGCCGCCATTCCCATCGAGCGCACGGCTCGCGGCAAATCCGTGTGCGTGGCGCAGATGTTCGCCTTCGCCATAGAGGGCATCCGCATCCAGGCAGACCACCACCTCGGCGCGGGCAAAATGGGCGAGAGGATAGGCCGCCTGGCCGCAGGCGGCCCGGGCGGCTTCGAGCAGGGATTCCTCCTGGATTCCATCCCAACATACCCGGATCGCACCGGGCAAGGCGACCGCCAGTTCCTGCTGCAACCGGCTCAGTGTGGGCGAAGCGAAAGACTCGGTAAGCACCGCCAGCCCCTCGCCGCCCCGGCTCTGCAGCTGGGTCAGCTCTTTTTTCCAGGCCGCGGTGAAATCCACCCATTCGGCACCCGCACCGGCATGCTGCGGCTGCTGCGAGCGGTCAGGATCATAGAGATCGAGGACAGCAGCCTGCATGTGAATATCGGAGCCGCCCAGCGCCGCAGGATGGACCGCCAGACCATCGATCTTGGTGGGACGGCCATCAAAAGTGGTGACGAGCACACCAGCCGGATGGATCCCATGCGGCATGGTGCTCGCATAGAACACCGGCAGGCCGGGAACGCTCTCCTCCAGCCCCTTGACGTAGGGCATGATTTTCTCCACCGGCTTGCGGCAAGCCGAAAGCCCGGCCAGGGCCAGCGAAGCGCTCATCAGGCGTAAAAACCGCCGCCGGCTCGGCAGCTCATGCCACTGCTCCGCAGCGTCTTCCGGCTCTGGTACGAAATCGTGAGGGAATGGGGCGCGTTTCTTCATCGATGACATCCCGAACAGTCTTGTGGTGGCGCGATCTTGTTCTGCTTCATTATCACCGCGGCAAAGCGGGCCTGATCCGCGTCCGGTTTCCAGACCATGGAGGTGATCTCCCCGGCGGGACGCAGACTGCTCTCCGGATGACGATGGCACGCCAGGCACCATCCCATGCTCAGCGGCTCGGCCTGCGCCACGACCGCCATGCGCGTTATAAGGCCATGGCAGGACGAACAGCCCACACCTGCGTGTAAATGGGCGCTGTGATTGAAATAGGCATAATCCGGCAAAAGATGGATCCGGTTCCAGGCGATCGGAAGGCCCGTGCTCCAGCTCTCACGCACCGGCATCAGCCGGCTGCTTTCGGGAAGCAGAATCTCATGACAGTTCATGCAGGTCTGTGTCGGCGGCAGATTGGCGTGTGGCGCGGCTTCAATGGCGTGATGACAATAGCGGCAGTCCATGCCCAGATCTCCAGCGTGCAGGGCATGACTGTAGGGAACGGGCTGCTGTGGAGCGTAGCCGACATCGGTAAAACGGGGAGAACCAAAATAGGAAAAAAAACCAATCACTGTAGCGAGACCGAGCATGGCCACAACCACAAGGATCAGGGGGACGTAGTTCGACCAGCGTTTGAAAAGTTGAGCCAAGGGCGTCCATCCTCTCCGTAAGGGCAGTGGAATCGTCTGGTTGGTTCAGGAAAACGCAGGGGAAACAGCGCCATACGCAAAAGAATATAGCTTTTGCATCGGCCATCTGCAAGCAAAAAAGCTGGCCAATCGAAGATTTCAGAAGCTCTCGTCCCGAACCGGTCTACTTAATTTTGACACCCCCTGGAATCTGGGCCACACCCGGCTTTAATATAATTAAAAATAGTGGGCTACCGGTGATACAAGCTTGTGAAGTACACGGCGCAAGATGTCAGGTGGGAACAAGATTTCAGGGTGAACACGGCGCGAGACGTCAGGTGGGAACAAGATTTCGGGGTGAACACGGCGCGAGACGTCAGGTGGGAACAAGATTTCGGGGTGAACACGGCGCGAGACGTCAGGTGGGGACAAGATTTCAGGGTGAACACGGCGCAAGACGTCAGGTGGGAACAAGATTCCGGGGTGTACACGGCGCAAGACGTCAGGTGGGAACAAGATTTCGGGGTGAACCCTGTCTACTTAATCTGTTGCAAATGATAAAAAAAAGCTTAAATTGGACAGAGTGAGCCAAAAGCGGAACCCGCGCCGAACCTCCGGCTCGGCCCGACTGGGGCGCCACCTCCGGGATCACCGCACGACCGGGAATCGAACCCTTGCAGAGGATGATTATGGCCGCTTTCGAGAGCTGGCATAAAGACTGGAGCTTGATGGGTCTTTTCTTCACCGCCGAGGAGACAGAGCGCATCCACAGCCGTCTGGCGGCGCTGCAATTCGAAAACCTAGTATTCGCCTCACTGGAAAACCGTTTCGCCCGCAGCGGCGGCCTGGCCGCGGTCACCATCAACACCCTGCCCTGGCTGCAGCACATCAACGGCTTCAAGCGCGCTCTCCTGGTCTCCCCCTTCTATCCGAAAATCATGGCCCAGGCCCCGCTCGAGGATACGGGCCAGAGGGTGAGCATCCTCTTCGGCCAGCGGCTGGTCGAGGTGGAGATCTGGTCCTATTCCGCTGCCCATCGCTCACCGGTACCGGGTGCCGTTACGGAATATTTTCTTCGCGCGGAGGGCTTTTTCACCGCCGAAAATCCCCTCAACGACCCCTATGGCTACCTCCTGGACCAGCCCGAGGGCAACGATGCTGCCCTGCGCACCAACAGCCTCTTCTTTTGCAAAGCCCTGCCTGCAGTGCTGGCGGCTCTCAGCCTGACCGATCATACCCTCGTCCATGCCCAGGAATGGCAGACCGCTTTGCTGGCCCTGACCATCAAGGAGGCCCTCTGCGAGGAGCGGCTGCAAGGCTGCGCGGTCGTCTTTACGATTCACAATCCCTACGACAGTTACTTTCCTGCCGCAGAACTCATGAAAATCGCCGGACCGGCCCGCAAGGTCCGGATCGAACATATGCTCTCCCGCGGCGCAACCGCCTGGCAGATCGGCCTGCAGCTGGCGGACGGCCCGATCACGACCGTAAGCCGCAACTTTGCCCGCGAATTCACCCACGATCCGATCCATACGGAGCATTTCGCCCCCCATCTCCAGTCCATTTTCCAGCGCGGCGGCGTCTTTGGCATTGCCAACGGCCCTTTCATGCCCTTCTCGGACCATTTCCCCAAGCGCGAGCGCCACACGATCAAGGAAATTGCCCGCATCAAGAAGGCTCAGCGCGCCGAACTCCTCCAGGTGCTGGAGCACTATACACCTCCGCAGCGCTTTGGCCGCCTTCTCTGGCAGGGCGGCGCCATTACCTCGCTCCCCGATGCCGTGCCGATTTTGGTCATGAGCGGACGCCTCGACCCGGGCCAAAAAGGCTACGACCTCCTCCTCCAGGCGATCGAACGCTTTACCCTCGATGAGATCAAGGTCGTACTCACGCCCATGGCCACCCGCAGCAGCGACCTTGATTATTTCTATCAGGTGGCGGCCCGCTACGACGGCAATCTCACCGTCTTTCCCATACGCATGCAGCAGGGCTATCAGGCGCTGCAGTCCGGCAGCACCTTCGGGCTCATGCCCTCCATTTATGAACCCTTCGGCGCCGCGATCGAATACATGGTGAGTGGAACGGCTGTAATTGCCCGAGATACGGGAGGTTTATCCGATCAGATAACAAATGACGTTAATGGTATACTCTTCCGGGAACGCCCCGACTACTATTCCGGTGAACTGATTCGTGATTTTGCCGCTGCCTCGGCTATCGTGCAGTGGCGCAAGACCAATCCCTGGGTCCTCGATATGGTGGACGCGCTCGAAGCGGCACTGCGCCGGGCCATCCGCCTTTACCAGGAGCAGCCGGACGACTACTACGCGATGATCCGGCAGGGCTTTGCCAGGGCGGGCGAATTTTCCTGGGAGAAGAACGCCCGGGAGTATGGTGAGGTCTATGAGCAGGTGCGCAAATAGGAAACCGCGGGCAGGAGGCCAGCCGACGCCATGAATATCGAGCAGATCATCGATATGCTCAAGCGGGATGAGGGATTCCTGCGCCAGGTCTCGCTGTGGCGCGAAATCCCGCCGCAGCCCGCCGCCTTCCGTCCCTTTCCCGCTGCTCTGGATCCGCGGCTGGTCGGTGCCCTGGAGAAACACGCCATCCGCCAGCTCTATACCCACCAGGCCCGCGCCATCGAGGAGATCCTCGCGGGCCGCAACACCGTGGTCGTCACCCCGACTGCCTCGGGCAAGACGCTGTGCTACAATATCCCGGTACTGCAGGCGGTGCTCGAGACCCAGGAGGCGCGCGCCCTTTATCTCTTCCCCACCAAAGCCCTGTCGCAGGACCAGGTCGCGGAGCTGCATGCCCTCATCGCCCTCCTCGGCCCGGAGATCGATTTCGATATCCGCAGCTACACCTTCGACGGCGACACCCCGGTCACAGCGCGCAAGGCGATCCGCACCTCTGGCCATATCGTGGTCACCAATCCGGATATGCTGCACAGCGGGGTCTTGCCGCATCATACCCTTTGGGTCAAACTATTTGAGAATCTGCGCTTTATCGTCATCGATGAGATCCATAACTACCGCGGCGTCTTCGGCAGTCACTTCGCCAATGTGCTGCGGCGTTTGAAACGGATCTGTGCCTTTTATGGCGCCCGGCCGCAGTTCATCTGCTGCTCGGCGACGATCGCCAATCCGGCCGATTTCGCGCAGCGTCTCACCGGCGAGCCGATGCAGCTGGTGGACGACAATGGCGCCCCGCGCGGCCGCAAGCACTTCATTTTCTACAATCCGCCGGTGGTCAACCGCGAACTGGGCATCCGCCGCTCTTACATTCAGGAGGCGGAAAAGGTCGCGGGCAAGTTCCTCGGCCATGACGTGCAGACCATCGTCTTCGCACGCAGCCGCATGCGCGTCGAGATCCTCCTCACCTATCTCAAGGAATTCATGCGCCGCATCAACAAACCGCCGCAGCTGGTGCGCGGCTATCGCGGCGGCTATCTGCCCAACGAGCGGCGTGAAATCGAACGCGGCCTGCGCAGCGGCGAGATTCTCGGCGTGGTGAGCACCAATGCCCTGGAGCTCGGCATCGACATCGGCCAGCTCCAGGTTTGCATCATGGCCGGCTATCCCGGCACCATCGCCAGCACCTGGCAGCAGGCCGGTCGCGCCGGCCGGCGCAGCGATGCCGCCTTGGCCATCCTCGTGGCCTCCAGCTCCCCCCTCGATCAGTTCATCATCAGCCACCCCGAGTACCTCTTCGAAAAAAGCCCGGAGGCGGGCCTGATCAATCCGGACAACCTCATTATCCTCCTCAGCCACATAAAATGCGCGGCCTTTGAACTGCCTTTCTCTTTCAACGAGCGCTTCGGCAGCCGCTGGGATGGGGGAGAGGGCGTCGATTCCACCCAGGAAATCCTCGCTTACCTCGAGGAACACCGCGTCGTCCACAAGGCCACGGACCGCTGGCACTGGATGGCGGAGGTCTACCCGGCCGAAACCATCAGCCTGCGCAGCGCCGCTGAGGAAAACGTGGTGATCATCGATAAAACGACCCCCAGCGAGCGGGTCATCGGCGAGATCGACCTCTTCGCCGCGCCCCTGATGGTCCATGATGAGGCCATCTATATGCATGGCAGTCAGCAGTACCACGTCGACCACCTCGACTGGGAGCGGCGCAAGGCTTATGTCCATGAAGTGGCCGTTGATCACTATACCGATGCGCAGCTCAAGAGTGACCTGCGCGTCCTCGATATCCTTGAGGAGAGCGCTCTGGGTGAGGGAATGGCCGGCTACGGCGAGGTCTCGGTCACCAGCGTGGCGACGATGTACAAAAAAATCAAGTTCGGCACCCATGAGAATATCGGCTGGGGCAAGATCAGCCTCCCCGAATCGACCATGCATACGATGGCCTTCTGGTATGCCTTTCCGGAGCAGATCCACGCCGAGTTGGGCATTCCCCAACAGGAGTTCAGCGACGGCCTCAAGGCCGCGGCCAATGTGCTCGGCAACATCGCCCCGCTCTTCATCATGGGCGATCCCCGCGATATCGCGGTGCTGCCCATGATGCGCGCACCCCTCTGGCACAAGCCCGCCCTCTTCATTTGGGAGCGCTATCCCGGCGGCGTCGGTCACAGCGCCAAGCTTTTCCAGATATTCCGGGAGGTCGCCCGCGCCGGCATCGATCTGGTCCGGGCCTGTGGCTGCGAGAACGGCTGCCCTTCGTGCTCGGGACCGGCGCTTGAGGTGGGCGAAACCGGCAAGCTCCATGCGCTCAAGGTGCTTGAAGCCATGCTGCGCTGATCCCGCCCATGATGTCGATCAGGGAAAAACTGGCCGCTTTGCAGGGGACGCCGCCGGCGCCGGCGGCGCCGCTGCCGCCCGCCCAACCCATGCGGGGCCGCGAGGCCATCGGCCTGGTGTGCGAGCCGACCCCGCAGGGCGATCGCTGGCGGCGGCACCGCGAGTTCACAGCCGCCCAGATCCCGATGTTCCCGCTCGCGGAATTCGCCTGTCTCCTGCCGGAACAGTTAGCGCTGGTCGGCAAGAGCCGGGCGCTGCAGCGGGCCCGGCCGGAAAACCTCCTCTTCATCGACACCGAGACCACCGGACTGGCCGGCGGGACAGGGACCTACGCTTTTCTGGTCGGCATGGCCCGCTGCCGCGATGGTCTGGTGGAGGTCAACCAGTACTTCCTGCGCGATCCCGGTGAAGAGCGCCTCCTGTATGAGCAAGTGCTCACCGAAATGGCGGCGGCCGATGCGCTGGTCAGCTACAACGGCAAAAGCTACGATCTCCCCCTCATCCGCAACCGCTGCGTGCTCAACCGGCTCGATTTTGGCTGGGATGATCTGCTCCACCTCGATCTGCTCCATACCGTACGCCGCCTTTTCAAGAGCCTGCCTTCCTGCGCCCTGACCGAGGTGGAGACCCGGGTGCTGCAGTTCCGTCGCGAGAGCGATATCCCGGGGGCGCTTATCCCGGCGCTCTACTTTTCAGCCGTCCGGGAGGGTGACCTCACCGCCCTGCTGCCGGTCTTCCAGCACAATGTGATGGATTTGCTCAGCTTGATCGGCATCACGGCCGTTGCCGCCGCGCGTTTTGAGCGCACCGGGGAGCTCAACAGCGCCGATCTCCTTGCGGTCGTCCGCACCCTGAGCGATCTCGGCCACTTTGAGCAAGCCGAACGCGCCTGTGCGGCGGTTGCGACCGGCAACGGCGATGCGGAGTGGGCGGCCGTGGCGCGGCACCACGCCCGGATGCATAAACAGCGCGGCGACTGGAGCGCCGCGGCGCAGATCTGGCGGCGCTGGATCGAGCAGGCGACCCGTTTCGATCCCGAGCCCTACGAGGAACTCGCCAAGTATCTTGAACATCGCTGCGGCGAACTCGCGCAAGCCCTGGAGATCGTCCGGAGGGCGGAGAAGCACCTCGCCCTGCTCCGCGAACTGCACGACAGCTCGCTCTACTTCATCTGGAACGCACAACTGCTGCATCGCAGGGAGCGCCTGCAGCGCAAACTGGCAAGCATGGGAGCCTCGACGTGACTGAAAAAGTATATCAGCAGGACAGTTATCTGCGGGAGATGGAGGCCCGCGTGCTCGGGAACAGTGTACGCGACGGCCGGCCGGCCTTGCTGCTGGACCGGACCGTCTTTTATCCCACTACGGGCGGGCAGATGCATGATACCGGCTGGATCGAAGGGGTTGCGGTGGAGGATGTGCAGCTGGAAGGGGAGGAGATCTGGCACCTGCTTGCAGCGCCGCTCGCAGCCGGGGTGGTGCATGGCCGGATCGATTGGCCACGGCGTTTCGATTTCATGCAGCAGCACACCGGATTCCATCTTCTCGCCGGCGCATTCTACCGGGGCGCGGGCATCAAAACCCTGGCGGCGCACCTCGGCGAAGCCGAATCGACCATCGAGATCGCCGCAGCGGAGATCTCCCCCGGACAACTGGAGGAGATCGAAAGCCTCGCCAATCAGGTGATCTGGGAAGATCGCCCGGTGCGAATGCGCAGCGTCGACCACGCAGAGGCGGAGCGTCTGCAGCTGCGCAAAGCGCCGCAAGTGGAAGGCCCCATCCGTTTGATCGATATCGCGGATTTCGATCTCGATCCCTGCGGCGGTACCCACGTCAGCAGCACCGGGCAAGTGGGCCTGGTCAAGATCACCGGGCGTGAAAAGATCCGCCAGGGCTCCCGCTTCACTTTCGTCGCCGGCGCACGCGCCTGGCGTCATGTGCAGGACCAGCACCGCATCTTGGGCGATCTCACCGCGCTCTTAACCACCGCCGCCGGCAGCCTGACCGCAGGTGTGACTCGACTGCAGGAGGAGAACAAGAGCCTGCGCAAGGAGCTGCAAAAGAAAACGCAGCGGCTGGCGGAGCAGGAGCTCGAAGCCCTGTGCGCCGCAGCGGGAGAGACGGCGATCGTCAGCCACCTCTTCACGGAGGGCGATCTGGAGACGATCCGCTATCTCGCCGCGTGGGCGGTGCGCATGCGTCCGGGCACCTACCTCTTCGCCGGCCGCACCACCCGAGCGGCACTGGCATTTGCCAGCAGCGCCGCGAACATTGATCTGCGCCCTGCTTTTGCCGCGGCCATTCAAATGGTCTCCGGGCGCGGCGGCGGCGAACCCGGCTTCGTCCAGGGCAGCGGTAGCACCCCGGAGCATCTTGAGTCCGCCCTGCAAAGTGCCCGGGAAATCCTGCAGCAATCGGACAAAAAATGATTGACAATTAGAAAAAATATTTATACATTATGCGCCACTAACAAAAGGGGCTATAGCTCAGCTGGGAGAGCGCTTGACTGGCAGTCAAGAGGTCAGGAGTTCGATCCTCCTTAGCTCCACCATCACATGATTTCGGGCTTGTGCTGCATTCAGCATGAGCCTTTTTTTTCGGCCGAACCCGCCGACGGGCAGCCGCGCGGCCGCCGCGAACGGGGATCCGGCCTTGATTCCGACTCACACGGGGAGATGGTATGCGGCCCGCATTTGTGACATATTCCCTTCTTGTCCTCGCGCAAGGGGCCCTGCTGCTCCTGATTCCGGCGTGCAGCGAAGCCCCGACAGGGCGGAACGCCGCCGTGCCGGTGGTCACGACCACCCCAGCACACACGATCACACGGAATTCCGCCATAGCCGGCGGCACGGTGGTCGCCGACGGGGGGGAAGCCGTGACCGCTCGTGGCCTGCGCTGGAAGAGCGCGCTGCAGGGCAGTGGATGGGCAGAGACGAGCGACAATGGCACGGGAACGGGTCCCTTCAGCACCCTCCTGACCGGCCTGGCTCCGGGTACGAAACACTATGTGCAGGCCTGGGCCGTCAACCGGACCGGCAGGGGGTGGGGCGTCGTCGATTCGTTCAGGACACAATCGGACTCGACCGGTGGCGTCAGCGATGTGGATGGCAATTACTATAGCACCGTCTGGATCGGGGAGCAGCAGTGGATGCAGGAGAACCTGCGCGTCACCCATTACCGGAACGGGGATCCGGTTGTGCGGATCAGCGACAGCACCCACTGGGTCAGTACCGGCGCGGGGGCCTGGTGCAGCTATGGCCTAAATGACGGCTTCATTGGGGAGTATGGCCGGCTCTATAACGCCTTTGCCGCCCTGGATCAACGCAACATCGCGCCGTCGGGCTGGCATGTTCCCAGTGACGCCGAATGGCAGCAAGCGGTCGACTACCTCGGCGGCAGCGCCATTGCTGGCGGCAAAATGATGGAATCCGGCTATCATCATTGGGCGATTCCCAACCTCGAAGGCACCAATGCGAGCGGCTTTACCGCGCTGCCGGGGGGGTATCGCGAGGGCAGCACCGGCTCCTTCCATGGCATCTTCACCAGGGCGGCATTCTGGTCCCGCACACCGGCAGCGGCCGGCGGATACGGGTGCTGGATCCTGATGCAAGGGCATAAGGAAATCGTGCTGGGCCATACTCTGGTCCGCGATGCCTGTTCCATCCGCTGTGTGAAGGATTGAGCCCGACCACTCTGGCCAGGGAGGGGGAGCACAGCAGTCAAGCCGTTCCACATGCTGGGTGAAGGATTAAGCTCCACCACTTCGCAAAAAAAAGGCCGCTGTTTTCAGCGGCCCGGGCTTGCTAGGTATGAAGCAGGGAAGCTTTCTTTTGCAGGAGGAGGGTATCGCTGGTTACCTCGTTTCGGGGCGCGCCGAGCACGATCTGTCCGATGGTGATATAGCTGTAAAAGGAGCGATCACAGTTCTTTTTGCAGATGAAACCACTGAAGAGCCGTTCCACATCGTTGTCATCAGCGGCATCGAGATAGCGCACCTCACCGCAGGCTTCGCAGGAGATGATCAGGGTTTGGGGTACGTTGGCTTCGGATTTCGTACAAACCTCCTTGGCGTGAAGGAATCATTTTTTACTTCACTCAAGAGTAGCTGCAAAACGGGCAAACTGCAGAGGCCCGGCTGCAAAATAAAGAGAGATTTTCCCAGGAGCGGGGGGCGAAAAAGCGGAAATGAGAAAAAAAGTCTTGCATAACTTTTGAAATTTGCCTATATTTATAAACTTCAAGCGGGAGTAGTTCAGTGGTAGAACACAACCTTGCCAAGGTTGGGGTCGCGGGTTCAAGTCCCGTCTCCCGCTCTACACCTGGCGGCGTAGCCAAGTGGCTAAGGCGGAGGTCTGCAAAACCTCTATTCATCGGTTCGATTCCGATCGCCGCCTCCAACGCCGGAAGGGCAGCCGTGCCGGGGTGGCGGAACAGGTAGACGCAAGGGACTTAAAATCCCTCGGACTTTGAGTCCGTGCCGGTTCGATTCCGGCCCTCGGCACCAAAAGATGAGGGGTTGCATCCAAAAACAGCGTTGCCTTCGGGAAACGCTTTTTTTTCACTAACTTTTGCTCCATTCCACAAGCCGTACCGGGCGGTTAGCTCAGCTGGTTAGAGTACTTGCTTGACATGCAAGGGGTCACTGGTTCAAATCCAGTACCGCCCACTCTCGAGAATTATGCGTTATTACCCTACGCCAAGACACCGCCTACCTCGGGCGGTTTCTTGTTTAGGGCGGATTATATCGGAAAGGGAAACCGAGTGCCACCGATTACGCTTACCTTCCCGGACGGTCGTGCCAGGGAGTATCCCGAAGGTATCAAGGCGTCCGAGATTCTCGCCGAGATCGGCGGCCGGATCGCCCGTGAAGCAATTGCCGCAAAACTCGACAGTGAAATCCTTGACCTCAGCCGGGTGCTGCCGCACAGCGGGCGTCTGCTCTTTTTGACGGCCGATTCACCCGAAGGCATGGAGATCTTTTGGCACAGCAGCGCCCATGTGCTTGCCCATGCGGTCAAGGAACTCTATCCCGAGGCCCAGTTCGCCTTCGGTCCGCCGGTGGAGGAGGGCTTTTATTACGATATCGACGTCCCGACCACCTTCACCCCCGAGGATCTGCTGCGCATCGAGGCGAAAATGGCCGAGATCGTCGCCGCCGATTTTCCTTTTGTCCGCGAGGAACTCGACAAGGAGGCGGCCCTGGCGCTCTTCCGCGAGCGTAAGGAGGGCTACAAGCTCCAGCAGATCGATCGCCTCGGCGAACCCCCGAGCATCTATCGCGACGGCCCCTTCATCGACCTCTGCCGCGGCCCGCACCTGCCCTCGACCGGCCTGGTGCGCTATTTCAAGCTGATGAGCGTCGCCGGTGCCTACTGGCTCGGCGATGAAAAGAATCCGATGCTGCAGCGCATCTACGGCGTCGCCTTCCCGAAAAAATCGCAGCTTGAGGAGTACCTGCTGCGCATCGAAGAGGCCAAGAAACGCGACCATCGCCGCCTCGGCCGCGAACTCGATCTCTACAGCATCAACGATGAGATCGGCCCGGGATTGATCCTCTGGCATCCCAAGGGCGGCTTTATTCGCTACAAGATCGAGGAGTTCTGGCGCCAGGAACATCTCCAGAACGGCTATGAATTTGTCTATACGCCGCATATCGCCCGTCTCGATCTCTGGCAGACCAGCGGTCATCTCGGCTTCTTCAAGGACAACATGTATCAGCCGACCGAAGTGGACGAGCAGCTCTATCAGATCAAGCCGATGAACTGCCCCTTCCATCTGCAGATTTTCCGCAGCCAGACGCGTAGCTACCGCAATCTGCCCATCCGCTGGGCGGAACTGGGAACGGTCTACCGCTACGAACGCTCCGGCGTCCTGCACGGCCTGATGCGGGTGCGCGGCTTCACCCAGGATGATGCCCACCATTTCTGCCGCCCGGATCAGCTCGATGACGAGATCGACATGCTGCTTGGATTTACCCTCCACATGCTGCGCTCCTTCGGTTTTTCCGATCTCGAGATCTATCTCTCGACGCGGCCTGAGCATGCGGTCGGCTCCCTGGAAAACTGGGAGCGCGCCACCGACGCCCTGCGCGCCGGGCTGGAAAAGGCGCAGCTGAAGTACCAGATCGATCCGGGCGAAGGCGTCTTTTACGGCCCCAAGATCGATATCAAGATCAAGGACTCCCTCGGGCGCACCTGGCAGTGCAGCACCATTCAGGTCGACTTTAACGAACCCGAACGCTTCGATCTGACCTACGTGGGCCAGGACGGCAAGGAGCATCGGCCGATCATGATCCATCGCGCCCTCCTGGGCTCGCTCGAACGCTTCTTCGGCGTGATGATCGAACACTACGCCGGCGCCTTCCCGCTCTGGCTGGCGCCAACCCAGGTGGTCGTATTGCCGATCACTGAAAAACAGCACGAATATGCCGAGCAGATCAAACGCCAGCTTCTCGCCGCCGGTCTCCGCGCCGAAATGGATGACCGCAGCGAAAAGGTGGGGTATAAAATACGCGAAGCCGAGACGCAAAAGATCCCCTACATGCTGATCATCGGACAGAAGGAAGCGGAACAAAACCTCGTCTCCGTCCGTAAACACCGCGAAGGGGACAGTGGATTGGCTGAAATCCCGGCTGTGATTTCAGAGATTCAGGACAAGGTTCGGTCCAAAGCGTAGAATCAACAGAGGAGGATGTACTATTAAGAAAAAAACCACTCGCGTCAATGAGCTGATCGATGCTCCCTCCGTCCGGCTTGTGGATGAAAAAGGCGAGCAGGTGGGCGTCGTGAGCCGCGCGGAGGCGCTGCGCAGGGCAGAGAGTGCCGGCCTGGATCTGGTCGAGGTCTCTCCCAATTCGGCGCCGCCGGTCTGCAAGATCATGGATTTCGGCAAGTTCAAGTACGAGCTTTCCAAGAAGGAAAAAGAGACGCGCAAAAAACAGCACGTCATCGTTACCAAAGAAATCCGCATGCGGCCAAAAATCGAAGAACATGACTTTGAATTCAAACTCAAGCACGCGCGCAAATTTCTCCTCGAGGGGGATCGCGTCCGCGCCTCGGTCCAGTTCAAGGGACGCGAAATGATTCATCAAGAATTTGGCCGAAAGATCATGGAGCGTTTCATCGAAAACCTCCAGGATGTCGCCAAAACTGAAAAAGACCCGGCAATGGAAGGCGGCCAACTCGTGGTCTTTTTCGTCAAGAAGTAAACAGCCAACTCTTACATGAGGTGAGCACTCTATGCCAAAGATGAAAAGCAACCGGGCGGCGAAAAAACGCTTTCGCCTCACGGGAACCGGCAAGGTACGCCGCAATCATGCGTATGCGCGCCACATCTTGACCAAGAAAACACCCAAACGCAAACGCGCCTTGCGCCAGACGAGCATCGTCAAGGCCGAGGATACGCCGCGCATCAAGCGGATGCTGAGCGCCTAATCGATCACCCGCAACAGTTCCTGTTGGAGGAAGTATGCCAAGATCACATTCGCCGGTCGTCACGCGTCACCGTCGAAATAAATACTTGAAGGCCGCCAAAGGTTACTATGGCGGCAAGCACCGTCTCTACCGTTCCGCCCGCGAAACCGTAGAGAAAGGGCTTACCTATAATTACCGTGACCGCAGAGCCAGAAGACGCGAGTTTCGTAGTTTGTGGATTGTGCGAATCAATGCCGCCGCCCGCCTGTACGGGATGAATTATTCCTCCCTCATCAACGGGCTCAAACAGAACGATATCGACATAAACCGCAAGATGCTCGCTGAACTGGCTGTTCACGATCTCCAGGCTTTCGAACAATTGGTTAACGCAGCCAAGGCCTGAAAAAATGAGTGAAATCCTGTCCCACCTGCTCCAGGAACTCCTCGCCCTCGAAAGCGAATTCAGCCGGCGCTTGCCGGCGGCCACCTCGGCGCCGCAACTCGACCAGCTGAAAACCGAATTCCTCGGCCGCAAAGGCAAACTGCAGTCCTTTTTTGCCCAACTCGGCAGGGTGGAGGCAGGAGAACGACCATTGCTCGGGGCGGAGTTGAACCGCCTGAAGGAAAGTCTGCAACAGCAGTGCGATGCGGCAGCACTCTCCTTCCAACACCGCCCCAAAGCGATTTCATCTTTTGATCCGACATTACCAGCCAAGTATCCATATATCGGCAGTTTTCATCCTATGCTTCAAGTATTGGATGAAATAAAGCAGATCTTTTCCGGCATGGGATTCCGCATCGAGGAAGGTCCGGAAATCGAGAGCGAGTATTACAACTTTACCGCCCTCAATATCCCCGAGTATCACCCCTCGCGCGATATGCAGGACACCTTTTACCTGACCGGCCAGCATGTCCTGCGCACCCATACCTCGCCGGTGCAGATCCGCACCATGGAGGCGCAAAAGCCGCCGGTACGCATGATCGCCCCGGGACGCTGCTTTCGCAAGGATACCCCGGACGCCACCCATTCGCCCACCTTTCACCAGGTGGAGGGGCTCTACGTCGATCGCGGCGTCTCGTTCGCCGATCTCAAGGGAATCGTGCTGGCCTTCGCCCAAAAAATATTTGATGACAAGCGCATGCGCGTGCGCTTTCGCCCCAGCTTTTTCCCCTTCACGGAACCGAGCGCCGAGTACGATTTTTCCTGCATCTTTTGCAGCGGCAAGGGGTGCCGCTTCTGCAAAAACAGCGGCTGGCTCGAAATTTCCGGGGCCGGCATGGTCGACCCGGCCGTATTCGGCTTCGTCGACTACGATCCCGAACTCTATTCGGGCTATGCTTTCGGCATGGGTGTCGAACGCATTGCCCTGCTTAAATATCAGATCCACGATATCCGCATCCTTTTCGAGAATGATTTGCGCTTTCTCGAACAATTCTAATTTTCCGGACCGCTACAGTGAAAGTTACCCTAAGCTGGCTCAAGGAATTCGTCGATATTTCCCTCTCCATTGAGGAGCTCGCCCACACCCTGACCATGTCGGGGCTGGAAGTAGAATCCGTCGAGGAGATCGCCCGCCCCTTCAGCTCCATCGTTGTCGGCCGGATCACCCACTGCGCTCCCCATCCCAACGCCGGCAAGCTGCAGCTCTGCCGCGTGGATGCCGGCAGGGGGGAGGAGCTCCAGATCGTTTGCGGCGCGCCCAATGCCCGCCCGGGTCTCCTCGTTCCTCTGGCCTTGCCCGGGGCCACCCTGGGTGAATCCCTCCAGGTGAGCGAGCGTGAGATCCGCGGCATCGCTTCCAGCGGGATGCTCTGCTCCGAAGCCGAATTGGGGCTGACTGAGCGCAGCGAGGGACTGATGATCCTCGACGACTCCGCCCGTCCCGGAGAGGATTTCCGTCAGTGGCTCGGCGCGACCGACTATGTCATCGATGTCTTTATCACGCCCAACCGTCCCGATTGCCTCAGCGTCATCGGCCTGGCACGCGAAATTGCCGCGGCCACCAGTCAGCCCCTGCGACGCCCGGCCCCCGTCCTGCATACCGCCGACCGGACCACTCCGTCGCGCATCGCCGTGACGATCGCGGCGGCGGATCTCTGCCCGCGGTACTCGGGACTCTATTTCGAGCAGGTCCGGATTCAATCCTCGCCCTTCTGGATGGCCTACCGGCTGCATCATGCCGGAGTACGTGCCATCAACAACGTCGTGGATATCACCAATTATGTCATGCTCGAGTGCGGCCAGCCGCTGCATGCCTTTGATGCCGCCGCGGTAGCCGGGCAGCGTATCATCGTGCGCGCCGCCGCGGCCGGCGAATCCTTTACGACCCTGGACGGCAAGAGCCACGCCCTCGATGACGGAACCTGCCTGATCTGCGATGGTGAACGGCCGGTGGCCCTGGCAGGCATCATGGGCGGCCTCAATTCAGAGGTGCAGCCCACAACCGCCACGCTCTTTCTTGAAAGCGCCCATTTTGCCGCCGCGGGCATCCGCAAATCGGGCAAGCGCCTGGGGATCGCGACGGAATCCTCCAAACGCTTCGAACGCGGCGCCGATCCCGACGGAACGCTCTATGCGCTCAACCGCTCAGCGGATCTTCTGGCCAGCCTTGCCGGCGCCACTCCGGTCGGCGGCGCGGTGGATGTCTACCCGCAGCCGATCCCCCAGGCGCTGGTCGATCTGCGCCTGCGCGCCGTGAATGACCTGATCGGCATCCAGCTGACGGCCGCCGCGGTGATGGAGCTCCTTAGCCGCCTCGAGATTACCTGCGCCGAAAAAACAGCCGGCGTGATTTCCTGCACCATTCCCCAATTTCGTCCCGATCTCACCCGTCCGGTGGACCTGATCGAGGAGGTCGCCCGCGTCTATGGGTACGAGCAGATCCCCTTCGCGCAGACGGTGACGCTCGATCAGGCCCAGCCGCCTAATCCCCACGTCGCCTTTCAGGACCATCTGCGACGGCTTCTGGCTGGATTGGGACTTCGTGAAACCCTCTCGCTCAGCCTGGTGTCGCCACAGGCGGCTGCAATTTTTTTGCCGGAAGACGCCACAGCAGTCGAACTCTTGAATCCCTTGAGCGCGGATTGGTCGCTCTTCCGCACCAGCCTGCTGATCTCTTTGCTGCAGAACAGCGCCTACAACCGCAACCGCCAGATGCCCAATTTGCGCTTTTTTGAGATCGGCAATATCGCCTGGAAGAGGGGGGAGGCGTTCACGGAGTACAAGCAGGTGGCCGGCATGATCGTCGGCGAAACGGACCTGCCGGCCTGGTACGGCAAACCGCGCGCGGTCGATTTCTACGACATCAAGGGCATCCTCCTGGCCTTGCTGACACAGCTCGGCATCAAGGAGGTCACCCTCGGCGCCGCGCAGGGGCGCTGTTTCGGCCAGGAGAGCGCCGGCCTCTATCTCGCCGATCAAACCTGCCTCGGCAGTTTTGGCCGGCTCGATGAGAGTGTGCTGCACACCTTCCGGATCAAGACGGCCGATCTTTTCGCCTTTGTTCTCGACTTTGATCTGCTCTACGCCCATCAGGCGGGCCATCGCCAGTTCCAGCCCATCGCCCGATTCCCCTTCGTCCCCTTCGATATCGCCCTGCTGCTTGATGTCGAGATTCCCGTGGGAGCGGTAGAGGCGGCTATCCGCGAAGCCGGAGGCGATCTTCTCGTAAATGTCCGTCTTTTCGATTTTTACCAGGGCGAGCAGGTGCCTGAGGGGAAAAAAAGTATCGCTTTTTCATTGAATTTTTGCTCAAAAGAACGTACATTGGGAGTGGAAGAGGTTGAGCACCAGGTGGATGCGATCCTTGCCCTCCTGACTGCCCGATTTGGCGCCGAATTGAGACCACGCTAAGACGAGGGCTCTGTGGATAAAAGTATACTGGATGTTCTGGAAGAGCGCATTCAATTCGCGCTCGGAATGATCGCGGAGATGCGCAAGAAAGCTCTTTATTTGGAACAGGAAAACAGCGATTTGCGGGCGCGTGCGGCTGAACAGAGCCTGCAAATCGAGCAATTGCGGCAGCAACTCAACGAGCAGGCCAGCCGCTCTGAACAGGCCATGCTGGACAAGTATCGCGAAACCGAGGAGCGGCTGCGCGAACGGGTCCAGAATATGTTGGCCAAGCTCGATGAGTTGAAAGCCTTCGAGAACCGCTAGAAAACGGGCGGATGATATCTCTTGACTGTGCAGTTTTCACAGGCCTATTCAAGCTTACTTTCATGAATGATGAAAAAAACATCCTCAAGGTGAATATTTTTGGGACGGATTATCCGCTCAAGGTGAATGCCAATGTGGAGTATGTACAACGCATCGCCGAATATGTCGACCAAAAGATGCGTGAAGTGCAGACCGCTAAACCCAATCGTCCTCTGCATCAAGTTGCCATACTGGCTGCCCTGAACATTGCCGATGAACTGCTCCAGCAGCGGGAACTGTCCAAAAAGAAACTCAACTCGTTTGAGGATCGGGTCAAGACTCTGACCCATCAGTTTGACATCGATATTCAGGAACTCATGGAGGAAGGCAAGAAAGGCGTTTGATACCTGCGGCTGGATTCCGGCCGCATCATGTTCTATGATTTGTGAAAACCCAGCTGTCAAGAGTCCGATGGGAGATTCCATATCGTCGCGCGCCGTGCCGGGGTGCCGACCGCAACGACGAGGAATTTCCGCTTTTCATGATTGATATATGGATGCTTGATAGTGATGGGTTTTTTTAGTTTTGGAGGATATATGGATGCATATCTGGTCATTCTCATTGCCATTGCAGCCGCGGCCGCGGCATTTGTCGGCGGCTGGATGGTTTCGCGTCATATTGGCCGCGGCAAGGTTACCGAAGCCGAAAAGATCGCCGACAAGCTGATCACGGATGCCCGCAAGGAGGCTGAAAACCTTAAAAAAGAAAAAATCCTTGAAGCAAAGGATGAGATCTTCAGACACCGGCAAAACCTTGAAAACGAGATAAAAACCCGCCGTTCCGATCTGCAAAAGAACGAGAACAAGCTTACCACACGCGAACTGAATCTGGACCGCCGGCATGACCTGCTGAATACCAAGGAAAAGGAGCTTGATGAGGTCGAGGGCCGGCTCAAATCGCGCGATGAACGGGTACAAAAGCGCGAAACCGAACTGACTGAACTCGTCGAGGAGCAGAACCGCCGCCTCGAAAAGATCAGTGGCATCTCCAATGAGGAAGCCAAACGCATCCTCATGCAAAACCTCGTTGAAAAGGCCAAGCAGGAGGCGGCTCAGACGATCAAGGAGATCAAGGATCGTGCCCGGCAGCAGGCCAATCGCGAAGCCAAGGAGATCATCGTCCAAGCCATCCAGCGCACCGCCGCCAACCACTCGACGGAAACTACTGTTTCGGTGGTCAATCTGCCCAGCGACGAGATGAAGGGACGCATCATCGGCCGCGAGGGACGCAATATCCGTTCCTTTGAATCGGCCACCGGCGTCGAGGTGATCGTCGACGATACCCCGGAAGCGGTGGTCCTCTCCGGCTTTGATCCCTTCCGACGCGAAGTGGCCCGGATCGCGCTCGAACGTCTGGTTATCGATGGCCGCATCCATCCCACCCGCATCGAGGAGGTGGTCGAGAAGACCAAGCAGGAGATGGAGGAAAAACTGGTGGAGGAAGGGGAGAAGGCGCTGATGGAATGCGGCATCCCCAGCATGCACATCGAACTGGTCAAACTCCTCGGCAAACTCAAGTACCGCACCAGCTATGGCCAGAACGTCCTCCAGCACGCCATCGAGGTTTCCTATCTCACCGGCCTGATGGCGGCGGCTCTGGATCTGGACGGCAATCTCGCCAAGCGTGCCGGCTTGCTGCACGATATCGGCAAGGCGATCGATCGCTACACCGATGGCACCCATACACAGATCGGACTGGAAATCGCCAAAAAGTACGGAGAGGGTCCCATCGTCCAGAATGCCATCGCGGCACATCACGAGGATATACCCATCATCTCGCCGATCTCGGTCCTGGTGCAGGCGGCCGATGCCGTCAGCGGCTCCCGTCCCGGCGCCCGCCGCGAAACCCTGGAAACCTACATCAAGCGTCTCGACGGCCTCGAAGGCCTGGCGAAATCCTTCGCCGGCGTCGGCAAGGCCTATGCCATCCAGGCCGGCCGCGAAGTCCGGGTCATGGTGGAACACGAAAAAATCGATGATGCCATGTCCGAGCAGCTCGCCACCGACATCGCCGAAAAGATCCAGGGCGAAATGGAATACCCCGGCCAGATCAAGGTGACGGTGATCCGCGAATACCGGGCCATCGATTATGCCAAGTAGCGCACAAAAGGCTTGAATAATTCCCGCAAATGATGTATATTGGATGGTTCAGTGAGCGACAATTCCCTGCATATTCTCTTTATCGCTGATATTGTGGGCAAACCGGGCATGGACGTGGTGGCCGGATTGCTGCCCGGCTTGAAAAAGAGTCATAACATCGACCTCTGCATCGCCAATGGCGAGAACGCAGATGGCGGCAACGGCCTGACGGAAACCCTGGCGCGGCAGCTCTTCGCGCTGGGCGTCGATGTAATCACCGGCGGCAACCACACCTGGGGCAATGCCCAGTTCCGGATCTACCTCGACAATACGCAGAAGGCGCTGCGGCCCCTGAATTATCCACCGCAAGCCCCGGGACGAGGTTCCACCGTGGTCATGACCAGCCGGCAGATACCGGTCGGCGTGCTCAATCTGCAAGGGCGCACCTTCATGTATCCGATCGACTGCCCTTTCCGCACCGGTCATGAAGAGGTCGCCCGGCTGCGGGAGAAGACGCCGATCATCCTCGTCGATTTTCATGCCGAGGCCACGGCGGAAAAGGCGGCGCTCGCCTGGTACCTCGATGGCTCGGTGAGCGCGATCATCGGCACCCATACCCATGTCCAGACCGCCGATGAACGCATTCTGCCCAAGGGCACCGCTTTTATTACCGATGTGGGCATGACCGGGCCACATGATTCAGTGATCGGCATGGATGCCCAGGTGGCCATCAAGCGCTTCACCACGATTCTGCCGGAAAAATACCGTATGGCCTCGGCCAACATTCGGCTTAACGGCGCGCTGATCGAGGTCGATGTGGCCAGCGGCCGTGCCCGTAAGATCAGCCGCATCAATGTTCCCTGACACACTGCTGTAGTTGCGCCAGTAGCTCAATAGGATAGAGCGTTAGCCTCCGGAGCTAAAGGTTGTGGGTTCGATTCCCGCCTGGCGCACGAGGAAGGCGGCCTCCAAAGCCGCCTTTTTTATTGATTTTATTGAAAATTATTAGTAACATGTAAAAAGAGCTGCCGCCGGCCCCGGCCGGTCAGCCGAAAGCGTGTGCAAGCCGAGTGGTCCTGCAACCATGAATGATATTCAAGCACCATCAGACGCGCTTAAAAGCTTCACCGTCACCCTCGCCGCCACCGAGCTCAACCGGCTCTATCCGGACCTGGACCTCAGCGCCGAATCCGACAAACGCATGCTCCTCACCCGGCTCGAAGAAAAATACCGGGGAGGAGGCGACCGGCTCGATCTGGCCTGGTACAACCGCGACCTTCGGATGATCTGGAACGTGGCCCCGCCGGCACCCGAGTCCGAGCAGCTTAACCGAGAAGCTCTGGAAAAAACCCGCCAAAAATCCTTCGAGGCCGCCCTGGCGCTCTGGCGTAAGGCTATCGAGTGGAGCCCGCGCGATCCCGACCTGCATTACAATATGGGGCTGGTCTATTTCGAGTCCAGAGATTACACCAAAGGACTTGACAAATGCATCGAAACCGTGCGCCTGTGCCCCGTCTACGCCCGCGCCTATTTCGTCCTCGGCAGCCTCTATTCCAAAATGCGCCAATTCGCCCAGGCGGAACGGTTCCTCAAGGAGGGATTGATCCTGCAGCCGGCTAATGTCATGGCCCTGGTCAACCTCGGCGCGGTCTACAGCATTCAAAAGAATTACGGTGAGGCGATCCGTGCCTTTGAAAAATCGATTGCTGTATCTCCTAAAGAAGTAAGATCTTATCTAGGACTTGGCAAGGTCTATATGGCCCAGGGAGACATGGACAACGCAGGCCGCTGCTTCAAGGCGGTGCTCAAGCTCGATCCGGATGGCAAATTCGCCGAAATCGCGCGCAAATCCCTGCGCATGGTCACGCCCGAGATGGCCGCCGCGACGGGCACGGGCCCGGTGACCGAAGAGAATTTTGAAGCGATCTGTGCCGAGGGCTTCAAGGCCTACATTTCCGGTGACTATGTTACCGCGGTCGCGCTCTATCAGCGCTATCTGGCGCAGCGGAGCGCAGAAGCGGACATTTGGGCCTCACTGGCTTCATGTCAGATCCGCCTCGGTCGCGGTGATGCGGCCATGGAAGCCATCCGCAACGCGATAAAATATGCCCCCAACAAACCCGCGTTGTACAAACAGGCCGGAATCATCTTCGATGCCTGCGAACGCGACAGCGAAGCGGGCCAGTATGCCCTCAAGGCGATCGATCTCGGCAAACAGGACAGCGTAACCCTGACGCTCGCCGGTAAAAGCCTGCTGCAAACGGGCAAGGCACAGGAAGGTTTGAAATATCTGGCGGATGCCGTGCGCAGCAACCCCAACAACCTGCACGCACGCTTTTATTATGCGCAAGCGCTCAAAAGTACCGGCGATCTCGATGCGGCGAAGCAAAATCTCGAAGAGATTCTCTGGAGCAAAGTGGAGACGCCGCTCAAAGACCGGGCGCGTCGCGAGATGCAGGGATTGGGCGGCTGACGCGGGCTGTTCGGCCCTGGTACCGGCGTCCGGATGCGGCGGTAGCAGACGGGGCGGGTAGAAGGGATCAGGAGATCCTCCGGACGGTTGTGAGCTGCACGATCATTGGCCGAAGGATTGCGGGCCACTGAATTATGGGCCCTGAAGTGTGGGCCACACGATTACCGGCCCCAGTATTGTGCATAATATTAGTTATGTTAACATGTAACTGAACACAGCACGACTGAGCAGCTTTGCACGACTGCAGAATGACCGCACTCAGCTTGAATCCCTCGCACCCCCGCCCCCGCATATCGCTCCTCTCCCGCCACACCTACAATCACTCATGCCTGCTTATAAAGCCGCCGCTGATCAACCAAACATATTAGTTACCGCAAGCCCGATCATGCCTTATTCAGACTCGCCGCTATGCACATCTGATCTACCGCAGGACTCTGTCCCCAAAAAAAAGCCGAAGAAATTCTCCTTCGGCTTTTTTTTGGTCAGAATCAGCTTGTCTCAGCGAACGACCAGGCTGACCAGGCGCTGCTGCACCACAAAGGATTTGACCACTTCTTTGCCTTCCAGATAGCTCTTGATCCGCTCCTCTTGCAGCGCTGCGGCGATCACCTCCGCATCGCTGCTCCCGGCAGCTACCTCGATCTGGCCGCGCACTTTGCCGTTGATCTGGACCGCCAGGTTGAGACGCTGCTGCACTAGCCAGCGCTCCTCATACTGCGGCCATTTCTGATTAAAAATGCTGTAGGAACGGCCTAAACGCGACCACAGTTCCTCAGCGAAATGCGGCGCAAACGGCGCGAGCATCAGCAGCAGATTCGGAATCACCTCCGTGGCCAGGCGGCTATCCTGGCGTGAAGCCGGCAAATCCTGGACATAAAGTGATACTTCATTGAGAAGCTCCATCATGCGACTTATTGATGTGTTAAAGTGAAACCGTTCCAGATCAGCACTGCCGTGTTTGAGCGCGTAGTGCATTTGTTGCATCACCTTGTCGAAGCGAGGATCAGCCGCGCCACAGGCGGGATTCTCGATGCTCTGCTCGACCAGACGCCAGATGCGTTTGAGAAAACGGTGAATGCCGACAATGCCCTCGTCGCTCCAGTCGCCCCCCTCTTCATATCCGCCCATAAACATCATGTACATGCGAAAGGTATCGGCACCGTAATGCTCGATAAACTCATCCGGATTGACCACATTGCCCCGGCTTTTGCTCATCTTCGCGCCTTTGGCCGTGATCGTCCCCTGGTGCACGAGGCATTTAAAGGGCTCATCAAAGCCGATATGCCCCATGTCGTGCAGGGCCTTGGTGACAAAACGGGCATAGAGCAGGTGCATCACCGCATGTTCCGCGCCGCCGACGTACTGGTCCACCGGCAGCCAGGCATCGGCCAGAGCCTGATCAAAGGGCGCATCGGCCAGTCCGGGCGTTAAAAAGCGCAGGAAATACCAGGAGGAGCAGACAAAGGTATCCATGGTGTCGATTTCACGGCGGGCCGGCCGGCCGCAGCGTGGGCACGGCGCCGTGGCAAAGGTCGGCGAGGTCGAGAGCGGCGACTCGCCTTTGCCCGTAAACTCGACGTCCTCGGGCAGCAGCACCGGCAAATCCTCTTCAGGGACCGGTACTTCACCGCAGGAATCGCAGTAGAGGATCGGGATGGGCGCCCCCCAGTAGCGCTGGCGGGAAATCAGCCAGTCGCGCAGCTTGTAATTGATCTTGCGGCCGCCCCAGCCTCGTTCCTGCAGGTAGGCGATCACCTTTTCGATGCCGGCGTTTGAATCCACGCCATCAAAGGGTCCGGAGTGGATCATCTTGCCGGGCGAGACCCAAGCCTCCGTCAGTCCGGCCGCCTCTCCGATGCCCGTCGGCGAGATCACCTCGCGAATCGGCAGTTCGTATTTTTGCGCGAAGGCAAAATCGCGCGTATCATGCGCGGGCACCGCCATGACCGCGCCGGTGCCGTAGGTGACCAGCACGTAATCGGCGATCCAGATCGGAACCTTTTCCTGGTTGACCGGATTGATGCAATAGCTGCCAATAAAGACGCCGGTCTTTTCCTTTTCTGTCGACATGCGGTCGATCTCGCGCTGTTTGCGCGCCTGTAGCACATAGGCAGCCACCTCGGCCTTGTGCTCGGGAGTGGTCAGGGCGTCCACCAGCGGGTGCTCGGGTGCGAGCACCATATAGGTGACCCCCCAGAGGGTGTCTGGACGGGTGGTGAAGACCTCGATGGTATCGGCCCGGCCCTCGATGCCGAACTGAATACTGGCGCCAACGCTCTTGCCGATCCAGTTGCGCTGCATGCTGACGGTTTTGTCCGGCCAATCGATCTGCTTGAAGCCCTCGAGCAGACGCTCCGTATAGGCCGTGATCTTGAAGAACCACTGTTCCAGATCCTTGCTCAGGACCTCACTGTCGCAGCGCTCGCAGCGGCCGTCGACGACCTGTTCATTGGCCAGAACCGTTTTGCAGCTCGGGCACCAGTTGGCGGCCTGTTTCTTGCGATAGGCGAGGCCATGCTGGTACATCTGCAAAAAGAGCCACTGCGTCCAGCGGTAATAGTCGGGATGGCTGGTATTGACCTCATGATCCCAATCGTACATCGCGCCCATGGCCTCAAGCTGCTGGCGGATATTGGCGATATTTTGCGCCGTGCTGATCGCCGGATGTACGCCCTTCTTGATCGCATAGTTTTCCGCCGGCAGGCCGAACGCGTCGTACCCCATCGGCTCAAAGACATTGCAGCCCTGCATACGCTTGAACCGCGCCCAGGTGTCGGTCGGGGCATAATTGTACCAGTGACCGATATGCAGGCGATCGCCGGAGGGATAGAGAAACATGACCAGACAGTAGAGTTTGTTGTCGGTCTTGCTCAGATCGGTTTTGTAGAGGCCGCTCTCCCGCCAGCGCGCTTGCCATTTTTTATCGATTTCTGTAAAGGTATACTCGGAACTCATATGCACCATCCTCATCCAGGGTCAGCATAAAGGAATAATTATGAAATATAGCGAAGATTATATTCAATATCAAGCATTTCACGGCTCTCCCATAAAAAAAGCCCATTCGCAGAGGATGCAAATGGGCTTGGCTGTCGGGGCGAGTGGATTTGAACCACCGACCTCCTGGTCCCGAACCAGGCGCGCTAGCCGAACTGCGCTACGCCCCGAAAGGGACAAAAATATACAATATATTCACGAGTAATACAAGCAAATAATTCACTCAGGCCGATTTTGCCCACCACAGGCTGCGCCAAAGAAGCCGGAGAAAACGCAGCGTATCCGCCCCATAGCGAATACGACTCGCTGCAGCGCTGTAGCAGGTCGAGATCGGGATTTCCCGGAAACGGGCGCGGCGGCGGCCGAGGCGCAGCAAAACCTCGCTTTCATATTGAAATCCCTCCTCCCGGCACTCCGCCAGCCCTTCCAGATCCACACGCATGGCGCGATACCCGCACTGCGCATCATGAAAGCGGATGCCGGAGAAGCAGGAGACCAGGATTGAGCTCAGGCTGTTGCTGATGCGGCGCGGCCAGGGCATCTGCCCCGCTCTCCCCTGCCGGCAGCCGATCAGAACATCCGCCTCGCCGCAGCCGATGGCCTCCAGGAATCGTGGCAAAAAGGCGGGATCATGCTGGCCGTCGCCATCAAGGGTGATCAGCCAGCCGCAGCCACGCCGCCGGGCTTCGGCCAGCGCATCACGCAGGCAACACCCTTTACCACGAGTGACCGCATGGCACAGCGAGGCTAGCTGCAAGCGCTGCAGCACCTCCGGCGTCCCGTCCTGCGATCCATCATCGATCACCAGGAGCGCGCATTGCGGCGCCGCGGCGCGGATGCGGGTGATCACATCCCCCAGTACCGCTGCCTCATTGCAAGCCGGGACTGCAATCAGGATTTCCGCAGGGCCGGCAGCCAGCGCCACCCCGGCGCCCCCACCGTCGCAACTCGCCGCCCGGGGAGGCGCCTCCATCCTTCCAGCCTTGTTGCGGCTCGGGTCCGCACCCCCTCGCGGGGGAGAAGCCACGATGTTCCGCGCCGGCCTGATCCTCCCCGGTGCTTCATGGCCCGGGCGGTTCAACTGGACCGGAGACGAAAACCAGCCAGAGCAGGGTCGTTATTTAGAAGCCAGCCGACCACATCGCCGACTTCCATCGGTTCACCCGGACTGGGCCCACGACCCTGGTCGCCTGAATTGAGGTCAAAAAAGGTTTTATCGGAATCCACCATCCGGCCGAACCGCTGCTGCCACCGGGCGATGTTGGACGGACGCAGATCGATCCAGCCCTTGTCCGCCCAGAGGTTGATCGCTGCGGGTGAAACAGCCAGTTCGGCGACGCCCCGGTATTCGGGAATCTTGAGCAATGGACCGCGAAAAAGGGTGCAGCCATCGGGCATGAGAATTGGAATGCCGATTGAAATGATGGTATGGCGGATCGGATGATGCAGAATATACTGCTCGAGTGCACGGCTGATCTCTTCCGGACTCTGGCTGAGCGAGCGCTCGATCCGATGGTACTTGGCCTTGAAGAGCCAGGCCTCATAGAGAAGCTTGGACAGTTCCGGCGGCCCGAGTTGCCCGAGGGCGACGCTATGGGATTGGGTCTCGTTTTCCAGTTGTTTCATCTTGTCGAGGATCGGCTTGCGCAGCAAGCCGGCGCGATAGCTGGGATCGATTACAGCGGCCTGCATCGCTGCGAGGACATCGTGGCCGGTGTTGACCCCCTGAATTTCGAGAACAACGATTTGTGCTATTTCTTCGGGGGTTATGAATTCCATTTGAAACGTGGTGGTAATGGCTTCGAATTCATTGCGGGTGAGGAATCCGGTGGCGCCGGTATGCACCCCGACCATGGAGAGATCGCCACGGCGGGCATAACCCACATCCGGGTTCAGGGAAAGCGCGTTGGCGAGCAGGGTCTTTTTGGCATGATAGAGGGGCAGAGGCTTGTTGTCCTGCGTCAGGACCCGATGTTCCACCTGGCGGCTGCCGATCAGCGCGGCCGGCTTGATCTCCTTGACGATGGGCGCGCCGGGTGTTCGCGCCATCGTGAAAAGCAAGCCGCTGTGGGCGAAGGCAATGGCGGTCCGGGCCAGGAGGCGGCTGCTTGGCCGGTCCTCACTGGTGGTGTAGGGGATATTCAAGCCCATGCCGCCGGTGCCTGTGGTTCCCACCTTGAGATAAATGCTGGTGCCAACGCTCGTCAAGGCCTCATGAAGGATCTGGATGTGCCGGGTCAGATGCGGGATGGCGAGCTGGGCCAGGGTCTGCTCGATAGCCTCGATCAAGCTGCGCGGCACCGCATACTCCTTTCCGGTTGTCTTGCCGGAGGGCAGGGCCTCCAGCTCCTGGATAATGGAGCGTATTCGGGTTGAATCGTCCATCCAGGCCAGCCTGGGTGCGAAGGGGAGGGTGTCGACGACGATGTCGGGCTTTTGTTTGCGTAAAAGTTCGGAGAGCAGGTTGCGGGATCCGGACGAAGCGGCGTCGGCGTACAGATCTTGCAGCAGCTCCTGCACCTGTTTATGGTTGTGCAGCTCGCTGCGTTTCTTGTCATGCGCGGTGCTGCGCAGAAAGAGATTGCCCCAGGCCCCATCGAAAGTCACCCGAGGGAATTCCTTGCGCAGCTGCTGCATCGCCCGGCGCATGCTCTCCTGATGCAGGGCGACAATAAATATGGTGCGGGGCTGCACTTCACGCGCAATATGCCTGGCGATCTGGTACCCCACCAGTCCGCTTCCCCCCAGAATCATGACACGCTCAGAATGACTCTTCATCTGCACTCCCCTCCATCCATTGGGTGCTGCTCGCTGCGTTGATACGGCGTACCGGCTTCAGCCGGGCCAATTCAAAACCTCCGCGACCAGGGTTTCGACGATTTGATCCTCGGGTATCCGGCGAATGATCTCGCCCTTTTTGATCAGCACCGCGCTGCCGCGGCCGCAGGCCACTCCGATGTCCGCCTCGCGGGCCTCTCCGGGGCCATTGACCACGCAGCCCATCACCGCCACCTTCAGCGGCCATCGAACGTGGGCCAGCCGGGACTCTACCTCCTCGGCGATGGGTACCAGATCGACCTCCGTGCGGCCGCAGGTCGGACATGAGATCAGGGTGATGCCCTCATCGATTAGATCGAGGCTTTTAAGGATAAGCCGGGCGGCAAGGACCTCCTGAACGACATCGCCGGTCAGGGAAACGCGCAACGTGTCGCCGATGCCCTGGTGCAAGAGGATGCCCAGGGCGACCGCAGAGCGGATGGTTCCCGCTTTGACCGTGCCAGCCTCGGTGACGCCGATGTGCAGCGGCAGGTCGCACTCCGCAGCGATGTGCTGATAGGCCGCAATGGTACGCAGCACGTCCGAGGATTTGAGCGAGAGAACGAGATCCTCCGCCCCGAATTCCCGGCACAGAGCGACGTGGCGCAAGGCGCTGCGCACCAGGGCCTGGACGGTTGGGCCTCCCTCCTCTTCAAGCAGATCCTTCTCGACGGAGCCCGAGTTGACACCGATACGGATCGGAGCGTGGCAAGCCATGGCTTTTTCCACCACCTGACGCACCTTGTCCCGCCCGCCGATATTGCCCGGATTGATACGGATCTTGTCCGCACCGGCATCGAGCGCGCCCAGAGCGAGGCGGTAATCGAAATGGATATCCGCCACCAGCGGCATGGGCGCGTGTTTCTTGATCTCGGCAAAGCCGGGCAGTGCATCGGCATGGGGGATCGCGAGCCGGACCAGCTGGCAGCCCGCTGAGTGCAGACGGTCGATCTGCTCCAGCGAGCCCGCGACATCGGTGGTCTTGGTGTTGAGCATCGACTGGATGACAATGGGGGCATCGCCCCCCATGCTCAGGGGGCCGATCCGGATTTTGCGGCTGCGGCGGCGCGGAATGGCAGATTCGCTCATGGCCGGGTTACCTGATGACGCCCATCTGGCGGCCGATCCGGGCGAAGGCGGCGATGGCCTGATCCAGATCCCCGGTCTCGTGGGCGGCGGAAATCTGCACTCGGATCCGCGCCGCCCCTTTGGCGACCACGGGATAGCTGAACCCGATCACGTAAATGCCCTCGTTCAGCAGGGCATCGGCCATGGCGTGGGCGAGCTTTTCATCATAGAGCATGATCGGCACGATCGGATGCACACCAGGACGGATGTCAAATCCGGCCTCCGTCATACGCGAACGAAAATAGGCGGTGTTTTTCTCCAGTTTGTCGCGCAAATCGGTGGTGCTGGAGAGCAGTTCGAGCACAGCAAGCGTTGCCCCGGCGATGGCCGGAGCCAGGGAATTCGAGAAGAGATAGGGACGGCTCTTCTGGCGCAGGAACTCGATCATCCCGGCATGACCGGCGACACAGCCCCCCATCGCGCCGCCGAGGGCCTTGCCGAAGGTGGTGGTGAGCAGATCGACGCGCCCCTGGACGCCGCAATGCTCGACCGTGCCCCGCCCGGTCTTGCCCATAAAGCCGGTGGCGTGGCTGTCATCGACCATCACCAGAGCGTGGTAACGCTCGGCCAGAGCGCAGATTTCGTCCAGCCGGGCGATATCGCCATCCATGGAAAAGACGCCATCGGTGGCGATCAGCCGGAATTTGGCCGTGGCGGTCTCCTTGAGCTTCGCCTCAAGATCGGTCATATCGGCATGCTGGTAGATCAACCGCTGCGCCTTGGCCAGCCGGATGCCGTCGATGATCGAGGCATGATTGAGGCTGTCGGTGATGATGGCACTCTCGGCGCCCATAAAGGGCTCGAAGACCCCGCCATTGGCGTCGAAACAGGCGGCGTAGAGAATGGCATCTTCGGCACCGAGAAACGCAGCGATCTTGCGTTCCAGTTCCTTGTGGATCTCCAGGGTGCCGCAGATAAATCGCACCGAGGAGATACCATACCCCCAGCGGTCCAGGGCGGCCTTAGCCGCAGCGATCACTTGGGGATGGTTTGCCAGGCCGAGATAGTTGTTGGCGCAAAAGTTGAGGACCTCCCTCCCCCCTTTCACGGCGATCCGCGCCCCCTGAGGAGTGGCAATAACCCGCTCATTCTTGTACAAACCCGCCTGACGGATCTCGTCAAGCCACTGGTTCACTTCCTGTTGCATGATTCCATACATGTGACGTTCTCCACAAATAGACCTCTACTCCAGTTCAAGAACCACCTTGCCGGAATTGCCCGATGCCATGGCATCAAAACCCTGCTGAAAGTCGGCAAATTTCAGCCGATGCGTCAGCACCGGTGCGATATTCAGCCCGCTTTGCAGCATGGTCTGCATCTTGTACCAGGTCTCGAAAATCTCCCGGCCGTAAATGCCCTTGAGATGGAGACCTTTGAATATGACCTGATCCCAGTTGATCTGGGTGGTCTTGGGCAGGATGCCGAGCAGGGCGATGCGGCCGCCATGGTACATATTTTCGAGCATGCTTTCGAAGGCCTGGGCATTGCCGGACATCTCCAGGCCGATGTCGAAACCGACCATGCCGAGCTTTTTGACCGCGGCAGTGATGCTTTCGTCGGCTACATTGACCGCCAGAGTGGCGCCCAGCTTGCGCGCCAGATCGAGGCGGTAGGGATTGACATCGGTGATGACGACATTACGGGCGCCGACATGCTTGCAGATCGCCACCGCGATACAGCCGATCGGGCCGGCGCCGGTGATCAGCACATCCTCGCCGACCATGTCAAAGCTGAGCGCGCAATGGGTGGCATTGCCATAGGGATCGAAAAAGGCGGCGATTTCCGAAGGGATGGAGTCGGCGACATGCCAAGCATTACTCGCCGGCAAGCAAAGGTACTCGGCAAAGCAGCCGTCCCGGTTGACGCCGATGCCGATCGTATTGGTGCAGAGGTGGCGGCGGCCGGCGCGGCAGCTGCGGCAGAGGCCGCAAACGATGTGGCCTTCGCCGGAAACCCGCTCGCCGATCTCGTAGCCAACGACGTTCTGGCCCTTGGCCGCGACGATGCCGACAAATTCGTGGCCGATGGTCATCGGGGTCTTGATCGTCCGCTGTGACCATTCATCCCACTTATAGATGTGCAGGTCGGTGCCGCAAATGGCCGTATGGGTCACCTTGATCAGCAAATCGTTGTTGCCGTAGGAGGGCACGGGGACCTCTTCGAGCCAGATTCCCGGGCCTGCCTTCTTTTTAACCAACGCTTTCATTAACATGCCATTCGTCCTTTAGTTATGGAAGAAGCTAAATAATGCTTTTCAAGTCAACATGGCCAGGCATTGTTCGCAAGATTCCTGGCTGGGCCAGACTGCGGGCGATCTAGCGCATCAGGATGATCTTCAGCGGTCGCGCGGGAGAGCCGGCCAACCGGGCGAAATAGATGCCGGTGGGCAACAGGTTTCCGGTTTCATCCCGGCCCTCCCAAACCACACCCGGTGCTCCGCTCTGCCGGCCCGGCACCTCGAGCCGGGCGACTTGTGCGCCGCTGATATTGTAGATCACCAGCTGGCGCATGCCCTCTTCTCCTTGCGCTGCCTGGCACGGAAAAATGGTCCGGCTGTTGAAGGGATTGGGATAATTCTGCTGCAGGACCCACTGTTCGGGCAGGGCTTCCACCCTGGCGGCCGGTGCCACGCCGCTGCTGATCTCTTCTGTGCCGCCCGATTCGTGATAGCGCGCGGAGAATTCCTGCAGATACAGATTGGCGATGTTGCGGTCGTGAATGATCAATGTATTTTCATCGTTCCGGGTGTTGGCGGCATCGCTCCAGTTATGGGATCCGGTGATGACGATCGGATCGGAATCGGCCTGATCGGCGTCGACGAGAAGGTATTTATGGTGCAGATCGCCGCCGAGAATGTCAAGGTGGACATCCGCGGGCGGTGACCAGGGCGAGGAGCCGGTTCCGGCCATATCCGCATAGACGCTGTAGCCGCTGGAGACGCTCTCCCGGTCGAAAACGCCGCGAATCGTGAATCCTGGCATCTGTGCCCGCTGGTTGCGCATGGCATTGAGGATGGTGCTCTGGGTGAAGGCGAGGATGCAGAAATAGAGCGAATGATCGGCGCCCAGGATGGCCGCGATAATATGGCTTTCGGTGTCATCCGAGGGGCTCATATACTGCTCGATCCAGCGTCCGCCGATGTTGAAGCGGTGCGGCGTATTGTTGGTTTTGTGCGCACCGAAGCGCGAGCGCAGCGGGTCGGGGGTTTCGCTGCTGCTGCCCCACATTTCGTTGAATTCGATGGTGTAGGCCTCACACAGGCTTTCGTCCTGGATCAGGAGCATGTTCTCGCCATTGCGCGTGGCGCCAGCGATGGAGGCGTTGCTCGAACCCGTCCAGAGATAATCGTCGAGTCCGGAACTCGGGTCGCGATGATCGATAATGACGAACTTGTTGTGACTGGCGGCGGTGCTGTCGTTGGCGCCGTAATAGTCGTCAATGACCGGGATGCCCGCCTCCTTGAGCCAGCGGATTTTGTCATTGGATGCGGTGTTCGTCGCGTCATCGGCGATGAATCGGACGCTGACGCCGCGTCTTTTGGCGTTGACCAGAGCTGTGGCGATATCGGCATGGGTGAAGGAGTAATAGTGCACATCGAGCGAGTATTTGGCCTGGTTGATGCGCTGGACGATGATGGTCGATAGATCGGTTTGACCGCGGGCGACCTCACGCCAGGCTTTGGAGGCGTCGATGGACTGATTGAAATAGACCGCGATGGTGCCGCTGGACCGGCCGGACGCGGTGATGAAAAGCAGGGTGTCCGAGATCATGGTGCCGGATGGATCCGTCGACCAGGCGCAGGCGCGGTAGAGGGTCGATGGCTCGAGTCCGTCAATCCGCACGCTGTGACGGGCGGTCAGGACGGAATCGCCGGCGGCACCCAGGCTGAGTGCAGCGCCGCGGCCGAAGCGCACCAGCGAGGTGGCGGGACGGTCGGTCTGCCAGGAGAGCTCGACGGCCGTGGGCTCGATCGCCGATTCCTGCAGCGGCTGAACCAGCAAGGGAGCGCCGCGGGAAATAATGTCGGAGCTGAAGCGGGGCATAATGCGGTAGCCCGCTTTCTTCGGCGGCCGGACACTGGGATCGTACTGGTTGAGCAGGCCGATGAGGTCGAAGGGGCCGTTGGGCAGCACCGGCAGATGCGCATCCGGATCGAGATAGAGCTGGATGGTGCCGGTGGCATCGCTGATCGTATAGACATCGCTGTTGGCGCCGGTAACATGAACGTTGTTGACGCGGATCAGACGACTCTCATCCGGCTCGGAGAGATCGGCGTGAAAGCTGCCGGCTGCGGTGGCGCAATCCAGCAGCAGCGGCTCCGGCAGCGGCTGGTTGGCCGCCAGCAGGGTGATCACCGACGGATCCTTGATGTAGGTCATGCCGCCATTCGCATAGCCGATCGTGCCGGTCAGGGAAACCAGATCTCCAAGATGGAGAGCCGCAAGATCGCTGCGGGAGGAATAGACATTGATCCCCGCAGTGCTGTCCTGCATATAAATATCGAATGTGGTGGCGCTGAACAGGCCGGAAGGCGCTGTAATCACACCGGTGACGGTGACCGTTTTGCCAATCGACCAGGGCGCAGCAGGGCGTCCGGTGGCATCATTATGGTGCAGGTCCTGAATATCAGTGGCCTGGAGAGTGGATTGAATCGTAAAGAATAGTGCAAGGGAGAGGAGGAGTTGCCGCAGGTTTTTCATCCGCATTCCAATCGACAGGCGCGCTCGCGGGCGTGCACGGTTGACGGCATGATCGCCGCAAAGGGGGATAGCAATAATTACTGTATGATTAATATAGGTATTAGCCCCCTTTTTGTCAACACTAAATCCGCCAAAAAAAGTGTTGCGGAATGCACCGGGTTGTTGTAAATTAAACGCATTTAAATATGTTCAATCTGTTTAACATAGATGCAGGGAGCGGCAGCACTGCCATGGACATCATTCATGATCAGCGGACACAGGAATATATCGAGGTCATCCACGATCTTGAAAAACAGAACCGGGTGGCGCGCGTCAAGGATATCGCCCGGGCCCGCGGCGTCTCCCCCGCCAATGTCTCGATCGCCCTTAACCACCTGGCCAAAAAGGCGCTGATCCTCCATGAACAGTATGGCCATGTCGTCCTCACCGCCGAAGGCCAGCGTGTCGCCCAGGTCCTGGAAAAACGCCACAATGCGATCCGGCAATTTATGACCCATGTGCTGGGGCTGGAGGAGAGCCTTGCTGAAAGCGAAGCCTGCACGCTGGAACACATCCTGAGTCCGGAGAGCCTCCAGGCCATCGGCCGTTTCCTCATCTTTATTGACCAGTGTCCGAAGCGTGATCGCAGCGGGACCATTCTGTTCCGTGCTTGCGGGCTGTTCGGCGATGCCGCCGCTTCCTGCCAACACTGCGCTCATGCGGCACAAACCGGCGCGCAGGAGACTCCGCATGTCCGCTAGAGTTCAGTCCGCGAAAAATGCAGCGGCGGCCGGAGCGTTGCTGTTGGCGGAATTGCATACCGGGGCGTGCGGCCGGATCGCGGCCATCCGGGGCGGTTGGCGTTTGCGCCAATCCCTGAATCAGGTCGGCATTCACACCGGGGATGCCATTCAGGTGATGCGCGGCGTTCACCTCGGCGGCCCGGTTCTGATCCGCATCCACTCCATGGAAATCGCACTCGGCAACGGCATGGCCGAATCCATTCTCATCGATCTGGCGGCGGTGGAGGAGCATGCGTAATCACCAGGCGGCGAAACCGGCGCTGGCACTGCAGGAGCATCCCCAGCTTATCCTTCTGGGGCAACCCAATTGCGGCAAGAGCACCATTTTCAATCAGGTGGCAGGATATCGCTCCATCACCACCAACTTTCCCGGGGTGACGGTGGAATACACGAGCAGTCACGTCGATATCGGCGGCCGGACCTGCGACCTGATCGATCTGCCGGGCATCTACTCGCTCACGGCGATCGAAAACGCCGCGCGCGAAACCCAACGCTACCTCCTTGAGGAGCCGGTCTCGCTGATCATCAACGTCATCGATGCCGCGCATCTGGACCGCAGTCTTGAGCTGACCCTGCAGCTGCTCGAACTGGGCAAGCCGATGCTGCTCTGCCTGAACATGATCGATGAGGCAGAACGAAAGGGGATCACCCTCTCCACCAGCGCTCTCAGTAGTCTGCTGGGTTTGCCGGTCCTCAGCACCAATGCGGCGCGGGGCGTGCGCATTGACGAGCTGTTCGCGGCGGCCTTTGCCCTCCTGCAGGCGCCGCTCCCGGTGCAAGCCCGGCCGATGAGCCGGCATGTGGAGCAGGTGGTGGCGGCCTTGAGCGAATCCCTGCAGCGCTATCCCGTGTCATCCGATATCTCCAACCGGCTGCTCGCCATCAAGCTGCTGGAGGGGGATCCCTATTTTGCCCCCCTGCTCGAACAGGGGGGCGCGAAACTTCGCGGCGAACTCGGCCACTTCCAGGCGATTTTGGAGGAAGCCCATGGTCAGCCGGCCGATTCCGTCATTGCGGCGGAACGGCATGCCCTTTCATTGCAGATCTTTGAACAATGCGCGTTCATCGAGCATCCCCGCCGCTCCTGGCGGCAATGGCGCGGCCGGCTCGACCAGATCGTGATGCATCCGGTGTGGGGCTACCTGATCATGGCGGTCGTCCTTTTTATCTTCTTCAATCTTATCTTCAAATTCGGCGCGCTGCTGGAACGGCCGATTCTGGCCTTTTTCTCTCGTGGTGAGGCACTCTTCTCCGCCTGGCTGCCTGCGCATTCATGGACGGCGCACATGGCCCGCGGGCTGTTGCAGGGAGTAGCCGGCGGCATCGCCATCGTCCTGCCCTATCTGATCCCCTTTCTGATCGGCATGGCGCTGATCGAGGATATCGGCTATTTGCCGCGCATCGCCTTCCTCATGGATAATTTCATGCACCGTCTCGGCTTGCATGGCACCGCCGTGCTCCCCGGCATCCTGGGCTATGGCTGCAGCGTCCCGGCGGTGATGGCGACGCGAATCCTCCCCAGTCCGCGCGACCGCTTTATTGCCGCGGTGGCGGCCGTCCTGGTGCCCTGTTCGGCACGAATGACGATCATCCTCGGTCTGACCGGATATTATTTGGGAGGAACCGCCGCCCTTTTCATCTATCTGCTCAATATCGTGGTGATCACGCTGGTGGGGACCCTGCTGGCGCGCCTGATGCCGGAGGACTCGCCCGGCATGGTGCTGGTCATCCCCTCCTACAAGATCCCCAATCCCAGAACCATCCTCGCCAAGACCTGGCTGCGCAGCAAGGATTTCGTCATCTTTGCCTGGCCCATCCTCATCGCCGGCAGTCTGGTTCTCAGCTTCGCCGAGCTGTACCACTGGGAGCGGGCCATCAATGCAGCGCTTGCGCCGCTGCTGCGGCTGCTCGGGCTACCTGAAGTGATCGGCATGACCCTGATCTTTGGCGTGCTGCGCAAGGAGCTTTCCATGATCATGCTGATCCAGGCCCTGGGCACCACGCACATCGATACCGTGATGAGCCCGGTGCAAATTCTGGTTTTCACGATATTTGTCGTCTTTTATTTTCCTTGTCTCGCAACCCTGGGCATCCTGACGCGGGAAGTGGGCTGGGTGAAAGCTCTTGCTGCCTCCCTCTTGACACTCCTGCTCGCTGTGCTGCTGGCGGTTGCGGTCCGCTATTTTGCGCCCTGGATTTTGTAATACATAATGGTAAGATATATCTTTCATTAACCGTTAAGGAGAATCAATGAAACGCCTGGGTATCCCCCTTCTTTTGCTGATCGCTCATCTTGCCCATGCCCAGACCGGCCGCATCTCGGGGATCGTGATTGATCAGGGGACCGGCAAGCCCTTGCAGGGTGCCAATGTCTTCTGCCCGGAGCTGAATACCGGCACCATCACGGATGCGGCCGGGACCTTCCGGTTTGCCCATCTCCCCGCCGGCTTGCAGATCTTGCGCGCCTCTTACGTCGGATTTCATCCGGAGAGTAAAAGCGTCGAAATCGGCCGCGAGGAAGCCGTGCTCCGCTTCGAGCTGACCGCCTCCCCCCTGCCCGTCCTCGACATTACCGTAACGACGCCGCGCTATGCCACGAGCCTGCGCGAAACCGCCCTGCCACTTGCGGTTGTAAGCCGCGGCCGTCTCGAAACCAGCGCTCCAGTGACCGTGGCCGATGCCTTGCAGACGGAGCCCGGCGTGGCCTTGCAGCGCGACGGCATCTGGGGCACCAGCGTCAGCATCCGCGGATTGAGCCGCAACAGCCTGGTCATGCTGATCGATGGCAACCGCATTGACACGGCCACGGACATCGCCGCCGGCCTCGCGATGTTCGACCTCAATGACATCGAACGGATCGAGGTCATCAAGGGCGCCGCTTCCGCCCTCTACGGCTCCGGTGCGGTCGGCGGAGTAGTCAATATCATCAGCAAGGAGGGCTGGTACCAGGAGAACCCCTATGCGCATGCGGGGCTAAGCGGCGGCTACAGCAGCGTCAACAAGGGCGGCCGGGGACATGCCATCCTCAGCGCCGGCGGCCACGCCTGGCATGCGCAGCTCAGCGGCGCGCTGCGCAAGGCGGAGGATGCCGAGACGCCCGCAGGCGTGCTGGCCAACAGCCGCTTTCAAGACAATTCACTCTCGGCGCGCCTGGCAGTTCAGCCCCTGCGCAATCACGAGTTCAAGGTGAATTTCCAGCGCTTCTACGCCAAGGACGTCGGTCTCCCCGGCGGCTATCCCCTTTTCCCGAGCTCTGCGACCGTACGCTATCCCTTCGAGAAACGCCAGCTCTTCAGCGCCGAGTATCACCTCCGGCATCTCTCGCGCTTCGTGCCGCAGCTGACGGTCAAGGGCTATAATCAGAAGATCTGGCGGGACGTCGAGAATCTCCCCCACACGGTTACCTCGCTTCCCGCCGGCGGCGGACAACCGGCGCGCAAGATCAGTGTGCTGCGGATCCTGCCCGGCGCCACCCATGACCTCAACGGCGTGCAGCTTCAGGGCGATTTTTTCCCGGGAAAACACCATCTTCTCATCGCCGGGATCGATGGCTGGCAAAAGGACTATGCCGGCTACCGCACCAAGGAGATGCGGATCGACCTGCTCAAGGCGGACGGTACGGTCAACAAGAGCATCCGGCGCACCCTCGGTGAGGCGCCGCTTCCCGATGGCACCTTCCGCAGCGTGGGCTTTTACGCCCAGGATGAATGGCGGGTGCTGCAGGAGCGCCTGGTGCTGAATCTCGGCGGCCGGCTCGACCAGATCCGCACGGAAAATCAGGAAACGCTCAATCCGCTTTACGAAATTGTCGACGGGGTGCGCAACGGCCATCCCGCCGGCCAGGTCGTCTTGTGGCCGGCCGCGGACCACAAGACCAATTCCTGGAGCGGAAATTTCAGCCTGCTCTTCCGCCTCCAGCCGCAAATGGACGTCACCCTCAATCTGGCGCGCTCCTTCCGCGCGCCCTCCCTGGAGGAGCGCTATCAGTATATCGACCAGGGCAGCCTCGTCAAGGTGGGAGATCCCGGACTGAATCCTGAACAGGGGAACTTTGCCGATCTCGGTTTGCGGATCTGGTCCGATGCGCTCCAGGTGCAGCTCAACGGCTTTTATAACCGCATGCAGGATCTGGTGGTGGAGATGCCCGGCACCTATGAAAACCGCAAGGCACTGCTCAAGACCAATGTGGGCAAGGCGGAACTCTACGGCGGAGATTTCCGGATCGATTTCAAGCCCGTGCGCACCAGCGCGGTGTGGGCACGCGCCGCTTATGTGCGCGGCAACGATCTCTTCGCGGGCACGCCGCTGCCCCAGATCGCCCCTTTCAACGGATCGCTGGGCTATCATCAGGAGGGTCTCGAGTGGCTCTCCATCGATCTGACCGCCGAGCTCTTCGCCACCCAGAACCGTATCGCCGCCGGTGAACTGCGCACGCCCGGCTATGCGTATTATAATCTGTATCTCAACAGCCGCGCTTTTAACGTGCTCGAGACCCGGATGTTTCTCAGCTTCGGCGTCGAAAACCTGACCAACCGATCCTACCGTAATCATCTGGCGACGAACCGGGGATTGGTGGCCATCGAACCCGGCCGCAACATTATGGTCAGCTGGCGGATGGAGCGTTGAGCCCATAAAAAAAGGCTGCAACTGCTGCAGCCTTTTTTTTGTTAACTCGATTCCGTGCGGGATTTCTTTGCGGCACGGGATGGGATGGCCATCATCAGGCCGATCAGTGCTCCGTAAGAGGAACTGATCCAGGGATTGCCGCTTATGGGGCAACTCCCGGTGCGGCAGCCGATAAAATAATACCAGGCAAAACCTGCCGCGCCGCCCAGCAGCAGGCCCAGGCCGATGCGAATCGTCTTCTTGTTCATGTGATTTCCTTGTCTTCTCAAGCGAACCGCCGGTCCGCGATCATGATGCTCAGGAAAAGCCTCCGCTGCCACAGCCCGAGGCGCCGGAGGTATATCCCCCGGAACCGCTTTTGTTGGTTGCAGCGATGGTTGAAAAGATCTTGTCCGGGGCAGAAGCAGCACACTGCGGGCACTTGAGCTCAGTGCCATCGGCGCCGATTTTTTGATACGCCTCAAAGACATGTCCGCACCCTCTGCAGCGGTATTCATAAATGGGCATGTCGCTATCTTTCCTTTCTGTCAATTGCAGCGGGCTGCTGTTCTTCCTGGCTGCGTTTCTCCTCCGCCGGAGGAGTACAGGCGGCAGACATTCAGGTGGGAACGCCAAGCCGCGGCGCTAAAAACCGCACAAAAATGAACCAGATTCCAAACAAAACCAGTATACCGGCTATATTCATGGACGACCTCTCTGTTGTGTTTGGATATTAGATGTGAAGCGCCGGCAAAGGATTCAACTGGTGATCAAAAAAGGGGGAGTGTGCCCTGGGTAGGCGGCAGGGTTCCGATGGCGCGTAATTCGGGAAAGTGAGCGGCCAGCGGTTCCGGAATCGCCGGTCTGCTGTCGGTGAGCAGAGCTAAAAGTTGCAGGC
>DAOQAG010000006.1:110945-122633 GCA_035353815.1 bacterium | reverse complement strand
ATACTATGTCTACCTTTTTTTCAAGTACTAAAAGTACGCATTAACCGGATGAACCTAAAAATTGAACTGTAAAAAGGATGACCCGGCTGATTACAGCAGTCCCGCTTTGACGCTGTTCTGCCAGCCGGCATCGGACTGGACATCGGTCCGGAGGACGAGCAGATCGGCCTCAAAAGGGGAATCGGTGATGAATACTACCCGGTTTGCTTCGCTGCGAATATCCGTATAACACCAGATCTGAGGCTCTGTGGCTTCCCAGGCGCTGATGGATTCGTAGACGATCAAGTCGGCTTCGGCGCGAATGCTGGTGAAGCAGATCTTGAGGTCGGCATCCGCGGCGATATCGGTTTTGTAGAGAAGAGGCATGGCATTTCTCCATTGAGGAAGCGATACTCAACAGCCCTCTTTTTTCTTCTTGCCCTGGGGCTTGGGGCCAGTACCTCCGGCAGGCAGGCTCAATTTGGGCAATGCGGTCTGCGGCTGGGCAGTGACGGCGGTCGCGCCGGTCTGCGGCTGGGCGGTGACGGCTGCCGCGCCGTTCTGCGGTGTGCCGCCGAAATAGGTGCTCACCTCTTTGATTTTGGCAAAAGCCACCCGCTGTTCGGGAGTGGGGTTCTCTGGCACCGCCGGATAAAGCACCTTATCCTTCCACTCCTCGAGTCCGCCGAAGAGCATGTAAACGGCTTTATATCCCCGGGCCTTCAACAGGAACCAGGCCTGGGCGGAATGGATGCCTCCCTCCGAATAGAGTACGATCTTCTCGTTGCGCTGCAGGCCCGCATCGGTCAAGCCGGCCAGGGTGATGTTTTCGGATGTCGGGATATGATATTCGCCATATTCTTTCTCGGTACGCAGATCGATCAGCCGGTAGTCGCTGCGGTTCTGGATGATCCAGTCCGCCAGCTCCGCGGCGGCCACATGATCGACCTGTTTGTCCACGATAAGCGCCAGTTCCCGGGCATCAATTTCCGTTTTATCCCCGCCGTAGGGATCCCCGGCAAAGATGGCGATGAAACCAAAGAGCAGCAGCAAGGCGGCCAACCTGGCGTTCAGGCTCATCTTCTGCAACGCTTCTGCTATTTTCATCTTATTCGCCCTCCCTCTTCGCGGCCATCTTTTTTTCGCCCCATTCGGCGGCGGCGAAGGCACCGAGGGCCATGACGCAGACCAGAAAGACCATCAAACCATAGGGCAGATGCAGCAGCTGCGGCAGGGTCACCTTGCCCATGGCGGTGGAGACGTAGAATTTTTCGACCAGCTTGAATACCTCACCGAAGACCAGGATGCCCCCAAAGAGTCCGCCCACATAGGCCCAACCGTCGTAACGGCCGGTAGAGGCGGAAACGCACGCGGTGCCGGGGCAGTAGCCGCCAACGACAAACCCGATGCCGAGGATCAATCCGCCGGCGATCTGTGGTGCCAGATAGGTCGGATTGATATAGACCAGGGAGAGATCGAGTACACCGAGGACCGAAAGATAGTAGACGCCGACCATGGCCGTCACGATGGCGGTAAACATGACCTTGAGCACGGTCATGTCCGAGAAATAGAACTGGGCGGCCAGTTTGCGGCCGTTGCCGAATCCGGCCCGCTCCAGAAAAAAGCCGAAGCCGATCCCGATAAAGACCGCGACGATCAGGCTGACCTCGTCATTGAAAAGGCCATATTTGTAAAAGGGAGCGCTCATAGCCATTGTCTCCTCATGAAGTAAGCAAAGGCGTATCCGCCGATGAAGACGGAGATCATGAAGGCCCAGCTGCCGAAATTCAGCAGAGCGCCGCCGGTGAGGGCCTGACCGCTGGTACAACCGCGCGCCAGTTTGGCACCGATCGCCATCAATCCCCCGCCGAGGAAAGCATAGAGCAGCCGGCCGCGGTTGCTGATGCGCGGTCCCTTTTCGATCTTGCCCTTGATGCGGTTCCCCAGTTTGCCGGAAATGAACCCTCCGACAAAGACGCCGATCACCTCAAAGACCAGCCAGTCCTTGAGGGGATGAGTGGTGCCGTCGCCTAGGTATTCGGCGTAAAAGGCATTCGTGCTGGTGTGCTGCGGAGCGGCCTGATGCATGCCGTACGCAACAACCGAAGAAAAGGCGCCCGAAGCGCCCAGGCCCCGGCCCATGATCACAAAGGAGGCCAGCAGCACAAGTCCCAGACCGATTCCCGAAAGGTAAGGGTTCCAGTAGGGCTTGGGTGCAAAATCATCCGCCTGATGCGGTGAGGACATGGTTGTTTTCTCCAGTCTTGAGGATACGATGCATCCTGGATGCGGGTCGATCCATGCCGCCCGCCCAGGACCGGATCATTTTATAAAATGTGCATTGAGATAGTGACTGTACTGTCCCGCCTGGACCAGCACGAAACGCAGAATGAAACCGCCAAGGATGACCATGATGGGCGCAACCGCGGTATGTTGGATGCGATGGCTGACCGAAAGGTTCTGGATGAGCAGGGGGATCACAATGCCCATCAGGATAACGAACACCCAGAATACCGCCGCATACGGGCCGGTCAACAGCAGCATGGCGGAGCTGATCTGTACCTCGGTAGAGCTCAGCAGGCCGATGAAGAAAAGCGCGATAATGAAAAGCTCGACGGTCAGAAACAGGTTGTCTGCCCGCGCCAGCATCTCGCTTTCCGATCGTTCCCGGGCGATCATGTGCACCAGGGCGGAAGCCGTCGAAAGACCGGAAACCAGGAAGAGGATGCCGAGAATGGCGCTGTTCCACAGCGGACGTGCGCCCAGGGCGCTGAGCAGGATGCCGGTGTAGGTTCCGAGCATGATCCCCAGCACCAGGTTGACCTTGCCGACATGGCGTTTGATATTATTGATCGATTGGATCTTTTGCGACCCGTGTTTGAGAAAGGGCAGACGATCTCCAATCCAGGCCGGGACATGGAGAAGGAAATTGACTAGCAGGGCCGGATAAACCAGCAACAGAATCCAGGAGCCCCAGGACATCGGCGACTTGATCTCAAAGGTGGTATAGACCCGCCAGACATAGGCTTTATGTTCAAGGTCGAGAAAGAGGGCGAACATGCCCAGGCTGAGCAGTGCCATGCCGAGCAACGGAATCTGGTAGCAAATGCACTGGTGTCCCTCGTCCCGGCCCTTGATGAAAAAGTAGCCGGCGATGATCATCATGCCCGCAACCAGTCCGCCCAGAAAAAGATAGACCGGGATCTCCCAGCCCCAGACCTGAAGGAAGGGATCGATCAGTTCATTGTGACGCGTCGTCGTCAATTCAATCATCTTCGCCTCGGTGAGCATTAGATCAAATAGTATATCTGCGGATCGGTTCCCGCCTCAGGGGCTATGGCATGGTAGCGCCGCGCCATCAACAACCGGCTGACCGGGCTGTGCGGATCTTCGAGGTCGCCGAAATACATGCAATGGGTCGGGCAGACGGACACACAGGCCGGGTCCATCCCCTTCTCGACGCGATGGATGCAAAAGGTGCACTTGTCGGCATAGCCCTCGGGATGAATGAAGCGGGCATCATAGGGGCAAGAGGCCAGGCAGGCCTTGCAGCCGATGCAGAGATCATGGTGCACCAGCACCACGCCTCCCAGTGTATGCACATGACTGGCTCCGGTCGGGCAGCAGTGGACGCATGGGGGATTGTCACAATGATTACAGCGCTCGGAGCGGATCTCCATCTGGACGGAGGGAAACTTGCCTCGGGCTTCGGTGGTAATCCAGTCGCGGTTGAAGCCTTCAGGAACCCGGTTCTCGGTCTTGCAGGCGACGACACAGTCCATGCAGCCTACACACTTTTTAGTATCAATGACCATCGCAAATCGGGCCATCTCACGCCTCCAGCTCAAAGGTCACAAAATTCACATTCATCGCGGTGCCGCCCATGATGGGATCCGTCTTGTATCGGGTGATGAGCTGTGCGTCGCTGGCTCCCTTCTGATACGCATACGTGAGCTGCCGTGCATTGTGGCCGAAGCCGTGGATGATATAAACGCAATCGGTGCGGATTCGCTCGGTGGCTTTGACCTTGATCCGGTTGCTGATCACACCATCCTGGTTCTTGAGACGAATGTAATCCCCGGATTTGAGACCCCAGCGGGTGGCGATATCCTGATTGATCCAGACTTCATTTTCATCCAGCATATCCATCAGCACCCGATTGGACTGGGTGCGGCTGAACGAATGCACCGGAGCCCGACCAAAGAGCAAGCGGAAATAACCGTCCGGCGGAGGTGCCGGCTGGGTGTATTTGGGCACCGGGTCGAATCCAGCCTGGGCCAGCTGCAATGAATAGAATTCGATCTTGCCGGAGGGTGTCGGGAAAACATCGGGGACCCCCTCCGCGAAATAGACAGGCTGCTTTTCGCCGCGGATGATGCCTTCTCTCTTCAGCCGGCCATAGTCCAGCCCGGCGGTGTTGAGGCGATAGGCGAGATACTCCTCAACATCCTTCCAGGGGAAATAGTGGCCGAGACCGAGCTTTTCGGCGAGTTTTTTGGCGATCCACCAGTTGGGCTTTTGATCATGGGGCGCCGCGACAACCGGCTGGCGCAGGGCGACGAAGGGCTCGCGGAACCACTCGACATTGAGATCGTCAAAGCGCTCGAGATAAACCGATTCGGGCAGGACGACGTCCGCCCAGCCGGCGATCTCAGCGGGGATGACATCGATAACCACCAGCAGATCGAGATTCTGGATCGCCCGGATGGTCTCCTGCTCATCGGGCAAGGCATGGATCAGGTTGGTGGCATTGACAAACCAGCCTTTGACCGGATAGGGTACGCCGCTGATGGTCGCCTTGCGGATGCCATTGGTATTGACTTCGTGGGCAAAGGGATAGCGATTATCGGGATTATCCACCTTGGGCCGATCCGAATGGGGATAGGCGGGATAGGGATAGGCTGGCACCTCCATGCTGACCGGGTAATAGAATCCGCCCTTGACACCCCAGTTGCCCATCAGGGCGTTGAGCAGGGCGATCGCCCTCGAGCGCTGGGTATCGTCCCCGTACCAGGTGGCATGGCGGCCGGGATGGATCAGGGTGGCCGGCAGGTATCTGGCCATCTCGCGGGCGGTTGCACGGATCAATTCCGGTTCGATCCCGGTCTCGGGATAGGCCCATTCCGGGGTATAGGGCTGGATTTCCGCGGCGAATTGCTCAAAGCCAAAGCCGTACCGGTCGACATAAGCCTGGTTATAGAGTTTTTCGCTCACCAGCAGGTTCATCCAGGCGAGAAGCAGCGCCATATCGGTGCCCGGCTTGATCGGCAGATAGTATTTGGCCTTGCCGGCGGCAACCGAAACACGCGGATCGACCACGATCAGGGAGGCGCCGTTTGCCACGGCCTCACTGAATTCCTGAACCTGGGTGTTGTGCATGTTTTCGCCGAGGTGGGAACCGATCAGCACCAGGCACCGGGCGTTCCTGATATCCGTGCGTTCGGGAGAGGCGACGTCCTCGCCGAAGGTAAGTCGGAAGCCGACGTCGCGCGGACCGCGACACTGGGCGAACGAGGGCGCGCCGATATTGGCCGAGCCATACGCCTTGAAGAGATGTTTGAGGAAATTGCCGCCGATGCCGTGACTGAACAGGGCCATCGCTTCGGGCCCATGCTCGGCCTTGATCTTGTTCATCTTGTCCGCAATGAAGGTCAGGGCCTCATCCCAGGTCACCTGCACCCATTCCTCCTTGCCGCGCAGCGACTTGCGCATCAAGGGGTATTTGAGACGGTCGGGATCGAAATGGGCTCCCACCCCCCCGCTGCCGCGCGGACACAGCCGGCCCTGGCTGAGAGGATCGAGCGGATTGCCCTCTACCTTCCAGAGCTTGCCATCCTCCACATAGGCGATGGCGCCGCACTTCCAGAAGCAGAGATCGCAAAAGGTCGGGATCTTTTGCACGCCCCGGACATTTTCCCGGCTGGAACCTGCCGCTGCTTTGCCCAGGGGGCCGGCTGCCGCCGTCAGTGCCAGCGAGGTCCCGCCGATCTTTAAAAACTTGCGTCTTGAAATGGAATCCATTTTTACTCCATACCCGTCATGCGCTGCGGTGTGTCTCAGACTATCAAACATAACCATTCCCGCCAGAAATTACAAGCGAAATGTCCTGGATCAGAGCACTTCTCCGCCATTTTCCAGCTGCAGTGCGGCGGCTAGCCGGAGGATCCGGTCGTACTCCGCCGGGGTGTTGATGTTGTAATAGAGTTCTTTCCGGAAGAAGGGCAGCTGCTCCGCATCGAGTACGAGGCCGTCCGTCTGCTGCAGCAGTGCGTGCAGGGAGAGGTCCCGGCTTTTTGCAGGAGATGCAGCGTGCCGGTCGAGCATCCTCTGCAGGAGGGGCAGAAGCCCACGGTCGTATCGTCCTGGGAAGAACTGGAGATGGCCGCCAGCCCGGGCCACCACGATACGGTGCTCAGCAGGGCTGGCGAGGAGACGCTCGATCATCGTGCGATTCATCAGGGGCAGATCGCAGGAGATCAGCAGGATCTGCGCTGTTGTGGAGTGGGTCAGGGCGGCATGAAGACCGGCGAGCGGGCCCGCTTCGCGGTAGAAATCCGGGATAACCGGCAGGTGCAGAAAAGCATAGTCGGATTCATTCCGGCTGCTGATCAACACCCGGGGGAAAAGGGTGCACATCAGCTCTGCAGTGATGGCGATGGCGGTCCGGTTTCCAATCGGAAGCAAGGCCTTGTCCTGCCCGAAACGCGAGCTTTTGCCGCCGGCCAGGATGATTCCGGTGATAGTATCGTCCATGTTCTAGAAATCGCTGAGAGAGAGGATTTTTTGCCGCACCTCGGTCTGAAGTCCCGGCCGAACGGCGATGAGGATCGGCCCGACGTGGTGGCGCAGCAGGAATCGGATACCGGGCCAGAGGCCGGCGCCGCTCAACTCCAGGGGTCCGCATTCGTCGATCACCACCGTCCCGGTGCCGGCGCAGGCCTGCAGCACCGCATTGCCCCAGGCAAAGGTGGCCGGAGCAAAATAAAAGCGGCCGTAGAAGAGGGTCCGCTCGCTGTCCGGCCTTTCCTGGGCCAGGAGGCGGCGTTCGCCGCTGGCGACATCCTCGAGGAAGAAACCGCTCTTGCGCCCGTTGTTCCGGATGCCGCGGCTGAGGAGTCCTTCCGCCTGCAAGCCGCGGCTGCGGGCCCGCTGCACGACCGCATCGAGCCAGGCGGTTTTACCGCTGTCGGGGCGGCCGACGACAAGGGCCAAAGCCCTCATGCGCCCTCCCGGGTCGAAGCGGCCGGCCCGCTACGGCGGGCGGTGAAGACCAGCCGGGCCACCAGCCGGCCCAATCCGGCCGTCAAGCCGTCCGGTCGACGGAGGGCCCTGCGCCATTCGATCCCGTTCAGTTCAGCGGATACGGTCTTGTGCAGTTCAGGGAGCATGCCCTGCGCGAGGCGGAAGACCTCGTCAAATTGATGGAGGTGCAGCCGCTTCAGACCATTCGACAGTCGCTCGGGAGAGAGGCGGTTGGTAAAGGATTTGATGGTGAGCATCAGCAGGATGCTGCGCTCGACCATGAGGAGGTTAAGGCGAAGCATCCGCGAGTTGTAGGGCAAGCCCAGCCAGATGGCGTCCTTGTTTCCGACCAGCAAAACCGGGATGGCGACGATGAGAACGAAAAAGAGCCAAAGTTTCCAGCGCTGAAAAATGCGAAAAGCGCGGCGGTCGATCATGGCCACGGCGGCCACAGCCACGGGGAATAGCCAGATCTGGTTGCTCACGCCGAGGGTGAGGGCGGCGGTGATGCCGGCAGCCAGAAAAAGGAGGGCACGCTTCATGCAGAACGTTCCAGTTTTTCCAGCTCGGCGACCGCGACCCGGCCGAGCCGGCTGGCGAACCAGCCCGCGGCTCCGCCGGCGATGGCGTGGATCCCCAGATAGAGGCCGATGAAAAGCGCCAGATGCGCGATCTCGAGATGGAGCCACTGGCCCACCTGGCGGGCCATCGCCCAATAGACCTCATAGATGCGGCCGCCGAAGAAAAGTCCCTGGGTGATGAGCGGATGCAGGACCGTATAGGTGACCATGGCCATCCCGGCGAGGATGCAGCCCGGGCGGGTCAAGCCCAGCAGAGCGACCATCGCTTCGGCGAGCAGTGCTTCGATGAGGATGGCGAAAAAGGGGCCGGCGATGACCGTCCCGACCGAAAATATCTTGAGCAGCGCGGCCACTCCTCCCATCATGAGCATGGCCCCGCGGCGCTGCACAAAGGCGCGGCCGGTCAAGGCGATCACCGCAGCGATGCAGGCGAGAATCGCTCCGGAGAAGGGCAAGCGTGTGCCCTTCAAAGCCGTACCGAGGGTGATCTCCATCAATCCCCACAAGGCACCGAAGACTGCAATGATCGCCGCGTCTGCAGGGGCCAGATGTCCTTGAGCCGATTGCGACAAAAAGTTTTTCTCTTTAAGATGATGCGTTATGCGTTCAGAATTTCCAGTAGAAATGGTGCTTGTTGCACCAGCGCACGATGAGCCAGAGGCACAGCGTCCAGAGCAGACCCCAGAACATGCCATGATATCCCGACTTGTCGAGGAGCAAACCCTGCAACGGTGCGCCAAGCAGGCCCGCCCAGGTGCGGGTGGTGCCGTTCGGTGCTCCCGCAAAAAAAGGCTCGATCTGCAGTGCCCGGAATCCCAGGCGCATGATGATCTGCAGGAAATAGGCCAGCAGGGCATTGCGGCCGAACTCGATGAACGGCCAGGCCCATTTTTTATAGCCGCGGAGGTCGACGACAACATAAAGAACCAGAAAGAGCAGGGAGGCCAGCCCGGAAGTGAACAGGGCATAACTGGCCGAGACATCGGGTTTGTTGAAGCAAAGTTTCAGGTTCCCGCTCAGGAATCCGAGCTGATGCAGGGCAAGGCCCAGTCCGCCGAACACCAGGGCGAGGAGAAGGCTCCGCCGGATGATACGCCGCTGCTCGCCGGTGGCGATCGCCTCGCCCAGCAAAACGCCGGCCATGGTTATCGCGCCATAGGACATCGAGACCCAGGGCAGGCAGTGAACCGTCAGCGGCCGCGCCCAATCTCCGGTGGGGGTGCCGATGGTCCAGAAGGGCGCCGCGGTGTGGCCAAACTGCAGCCACCAGCCGGCATACTGGGAGAGCAGCAGGTGCAGGCCGAGCACGGCGAAAAGAGCCACCCAGCGCAGGGCCGGCCTGAGCTTAAGGGTTATCGCGCCCATGAGGTAGGCGACGCCGATAGCCTGGAGAATGCCCCACCACCACGACAAGCCGAGGATGAGGCTGATATAGAGGACGCCGGCGAGAATGAGCAGCCCGGTGCGGCGCAGGACGTGATGCCACCACGCGCCGCCACGGCGACCTTTGCTGAGGGGAATGACCAGTCCGACCACAAAGACAAAGAACGGCGCGACCAGATCGGTGGCGGTCAGGCCGATATTTTTCAGCCGCGCCTCGGGCAGGGCTGCGATCTCCTCCGGGGAGAGGCCGGCGGCGCTTTTAGCATTGGCAAAGTGCTCCCAGCCCATGTCCGCGTGATTCCATGTGGAAACCGGGAGGCTGCCGAACCATGAGGCCTGCTGGGGCAAGTCCGAATAATTGCCGGCGCCCACGGCGATCACAAAGATCATCAGCGCGATGGTGAGGCCGCGCAGCACGTCGATGGAGTCGATGCGCGGGTTGGCCGGGTGGATGGGGGCGGCTGTCTGCTTCATGATATGCTCCGCTGTGTTCCACTGCTTTTGCAATGCCTCAAGTTTACTTAGAAGCGGGCAATAAAACAAGCCCTTTTTATTGCCGCGGCAGCCGCCAGCACATCCCGCCATTCCTCGCCGGCGTCCCGGCGGATGCCCTACTCGAAAAGGCCATCGACGGAGAGGTAGCGTTCGCCGCTATCGTAGCAAAAGGTGAGGACACGGCTCCCGGCTGCCATCTCGGGCAATTTTTGGGCCACTGCGGCCAACGACGCTCCGGTGGAGATGCCGGCGAAGAGTCCCTCCTGCCGGGCAGCCAGGGCAGCGTAGCGAAAGGCCTCCTCCTTGCCCACCTTGACGATGCCGTCGAGCAGGGTGCGGTCGAGGATAGCGGGGACGAAGCCGGCGCCGATGCCTTGCAAGGGATGCGGGCCGGGTTGTCCGCCGCTCAGCACCGGCGAAAGTTCGGGCTCAACAGCCAGCACCTGCAGCTGCGGAAAGTGCTTTTTAAGGAGGCGGGCAACGCCGGTAATGTGGCCGCCGGTACCGACGCCGGTGATGAGATAGTCCAGGCCTTCGGAAAAGTCCTCAAGAATTTCCCGCGCCGTGGTTTTGAGATGAATCTCGACATTGGCCTGGTTGTCGAATTGCATGGGAATCCAGATATGGGGGTCGGCGGCCGCCATGGCGCGGGCCTTCTCGATAGCCCCTCGCATGCCTTGCTCGCGCGGTGTAAGTTCCAGGCGCGCGCCGAAAGCGGCCATGATCCGCCGCCGCTCGACCGACATCGATTCCGGCATGACCAGGATCAGAGGATAGCCCTTGACGGCAGCCACCATCGCCAGGCCGATCCCGGTATTTCCAGAGGTGGGTTCGACAATGACGCTCCGTGCGGTGAGCAGGCCGTGGGACTCGGCATCCTCGATCATCGCCAGGGCAATGCGGTCCTTGATACTGCCGCCGGGATTCGCTCTCTCCAGTTTGATCCAGACCTCTTTTTCTTCCCCGAAGAGCCGCGCCAGGCGCAGATGGGGGGTGCGCCCGATCGTTGCCAATATGTTCATTGCTTTCATGAAATCTGCTCCACTGAATAGTTGGTCGGACTAAATGACAAAATTGATTTCTCCAAAACCCGAATCATCGAGGGCGCGCACACGCACCTCGCTGGTGTGATAGACCACCGAGAAGGGCGGCACCGGTGTGGTGACCCAGACATTGCCTCCGATGATGCTGTCATGGCCGATGGTCGTTTCGCCCCCGAGAATGGTCGCTCCGGAATAGATGACGCAGCGGTCTTCGATGGTCGGGTGGCGTTTGCGATGGGCCATATCCTTGCGGACGCTGAGCGCGCCGAGGGTCACCCCCTGATAGATCTTGACGTTCTCGCCGATGGAGGTGGTTTCGCCGATAACGATCCCGGTGCCGTGGTCGATGCAGAACGAACCGCCGATGGTGGCGCCGGGGTGGATATCGATCCCGGTGAGGCGATGGGCATATTCGGTCAGCACGCGCGGGAAAAAAGGCACCTCTGCCTGCCAGAATTCGTGGGCAATGCGATAAATGGCGATGGCAAAAAATCCCGGATAGGTGAGGATTACCTCATCGACATTGGTCGCCGCCGGATCCCCTTCGGTAATAGCCCGGGCATCGAGCAGCAGCAGATCGTGCAGTTCCGGGATCGCCGCAAAGAAACGATCCACATGCTTGCGCGAGTGGTCCGGCAGCCCGCCTTCCAGAGGTCTGAGAATGTGATACAAGTTGCGTTTGAGCAATTCGTATTCGACCTCCAGATCCTCCCGGGCATACAGGGCCTTTTTGGCAAAATGCGGAAACAAAATGGCGAGCAGTTCGCCGGCGAAACTCTCCACCTCCCCCTTGTCGGGCAACGCGGATGCGGGCGGTTCGCGCAATTTGAAGAGCCTCCGGATGAACTCCTCCTCGTGCTCCATCTCTTTCATAGCATTCTCCTCTATTCCTGACTTGCGCCGCTGCGGCCCCCGGCGGATTGGCCGGAGACCTGCCACTCAGCGGCAGCGACAGCGCAGCGAGA
>DAOQAG010000006.1:0-110845 GCA_035353815.1 bacterium | reverse complement strand
TCAGCGGCAGCGACAGCGCAGCGAGAACGTGCAACGCCAGGCGATTCCGGGCCGGCAAGCAGGCCCGATACCTGCACTTCATTGGCAGCGACAGCGCAGCGAGATCGAGCAGCACCAGGCATTCCACCCCGCGAGCCGGGTAGTTGTATAACGTTAACTGCGTCCGGTTTTATTCACCCTTTTTCCTTGCGAAAATGAGGGCAATTTAGTAACATAGATCACTCTTCCCTCATCCCTAACACCGGAGTTACCATGCGTATACGATGGTTTGTTCTCCTCTCCCTTCTCGCCGCAGCCCTGCCATCTGGAGCCAGGGCCAAAAAAGCAGCCCCGCCGCAGGTCCGCATTGAAACCGGCAAAATCGCCGGCCTGGCAGACGCCAAAGCCGGGCTGCATATCTTTCTCGGCATACCCTATGCCCAGCCTCCGGTCGGCCCGCTGCGCTGGAAGGCCCCGCAACCCGCGCTGAAATGGCAGGGAGTGCGCGCAGCGCAGAAATTCGGCCCGAGCCCGATGCAGACCGCCATCTGGGGTGACATGAAGTTCCGCGCGGATAGCCTCAGCGAGGACTGCCTCTATCTGAACGTCTGGGCGCCCGCCCAAAAGGGCAAAAAACTCCTGCCTGTGCTCGTCTATTTCTACGGCGGCGGCTTTGTCGCCGGGGATGGCTCTGAGCGGCGCTATGACGGTGCGGCCATGGCGCAGCAGGGCATCGTCACCTTGACGATCAATTACCGCCTCAACATCTTTGGCTTTTATGCTCATCCCGAACTCAGCAGTGAATCCTCCTGGAAGGCCTCGGGCAATTATGGACTGCTCGACCAGAACGCCGCGCTGCGATGGGTGCAGCGCAATATCAAGGCCTTCGGCGGTGATCCGGCGCGGGTGACCATCGCCGGGGAGTCTGCCGGTTCGATCTCGGTCAGCGCCCAGATGGCCTCCCCCCTCTCCCGGAACCTCATCGCCGGCGCCATCGGCGAGAGCGGCGCTGCCATCCATCCTACTCTGGCGCCGGTGCTGCTGGCGGAAGCCGAGAAACAGGGGCTGGAATTCGCGCAACAAGCAGGTTTCAAATCGATCGCCGAGATGCGCGCCTTGAGCACCAAAGCGATCTTTGATGCCTATCTGAAATCCAGGCGCTTTGGATTTCCCGCGGTGCTGGATGGGTATTTCCTCCCCAAATCCCTCCCTGAACTGTTCAAAGAAGGCGCGCAGGCCCAGGTGCCGCTGCTGGCGGGCTGGAATTCGGCGGAGATCCCGGGCTATGCCTTCACCCAGGGAGCTTACACGGAAGCGAATTACCTTGGCAAACTCAAAGAGGCCTATCCCCAAACCTGGGAGGAAGCTGCGCGGCTCTATCCGCACGGTTCCGAGAAGGAGATCGAGCTCTCGGCCACGGCCCTCGCTTCCGACCGTTTCATCGCCTACAGCACCTGGAAATGGCTCGATCTGCACCGCCAGCACAGCAGCCAGCCGGTCTACCGCTACCTCTACAGCAAGCTGCGTCCGCCTCTGGCCGACAAGAATCTCACCCCCGGCCTGGCCGGTGGCACCTCCAGAAAGGAGGAGAGCGCTCCGCAGATGCCAGCGGCGATCGGGGCGCCGCATGCCTGCGAGATCGAGTACTGCATGGGCAATCTGCCGCTGATCACCGATTTTGCGTGGACGCCGGAGGATTATCAGGTCTCCGCCGCCATGTTGGGCTATTTTGCCAATTTCATCAAGACGGGGAATCCCAACGGCAGCGGCCTGGCGGAGTGGCCGGGAGTCGGCGCCGGAGATCCCCATCCCGCGGTGATGGTCATCGATGTAAGATGCAGCGCGATCCGCTCGCAAATCGAAGAGCGGTATCGCTTCCTCGATAAAAGCTACGGTAATGATTGAAATGCGCGCCGCCTTACTGACCGGCATCGGGCAATTTGCCTTGCAGGAGTTGCCCGTACCGCACATGCAGCGGGACGATGAGGTCCTGGTGCGCATCTGCATGGTCGGGGTTTGCGGCTCGGATATCCACTATTTCACCTCGGGGCGGATCGGCGACTCTGCGGTCCGCTTTCCTTTTTGCATCGGCCACGAGGCTGCCGGCATCGTCGAGTCGACCGGTCGGGAGGTCACGCGCGTCCGCCCGGGGCAGAGGATCGCCATCGATCCGGCCCGTTCCTGCGGCAGCTGCGACCAGTGCCTGAACCAGCGCGAGAATACCTGCCGCCGGCTGCGCTTCCTCGGCGCGCCCGGCCAGTTGTCCGGGTGTTTGTGCGACTATGTCGTGCTCCATGAAGCACAATGTTTCCCGGTGCCGGAGTCCATGACCTTTGCGGAGGCGGTCCTTGCCGAGCCCCTGGCGGTAGCGCTCTATGCGGTGGAACGCGCGCGGATGCGGAGTGGTGCCTGTGCCGCCATCCTGGGCGCCGGGCCGATCGGTCAGTCCGTGTTGCAGGTCCTGCATGCCCAAGGGGCCGGGCCGCTATTTGTCACCGACCTGATCGAGGCGCGGCTGGATTTTGCGCGGCGGACGCAGCCGTGTTGGGCGGGCCATCCCGGCCGGGATGATATCGAGGCGGAGATCAGCCGCCTTGCGCCCTTGCAGATGGATGTGGTTTTTGAATGTTCGGGAACTCCGGAGGCCCTGGCACAGGGGATCCGCCTGCTCAAACCGGGGGGAAAATTGGTGATGATCGGGATCCCGGACAGGAACGAGATCGTCCTGCCGATCCATGAGCTGCGACGCAAGGAGATCGATCTGCTCAATATCCGCCGCCAGTTCGGCTGCACGGAAAAGGCGATCGCGTTGCTGGCGCAAGGCCGGGTGAGCGTGGGGGCGATGGCGACGCATCATTTCCGCCTGGAGGAGACCGCCGCGGCCTTCCGGCTCGTCGCCACCCGCGGCGATGGCGTCCTCAAGGCGATGATCACACTGCAGTAATTGCAGGAGTGGAGCCGATCAAAAACGACCGGCCTGGCTGTCGGTGGCAGGGGATACCGCCCCGGGAGAGTGCCGCTGCGCCCCTCACCATTTTTGCCAATGGATATTTTCAGGATTGAATTTGTTCTTGGCAAGATCCTCGCCGGTGGGATGGCCCAGCGGAATGACGCAAAAGGGGATGACGTTTTCCGGCAACGCCAGTACCTTGCGAACCCACTCTTCGCGCTCCGGGCGGGGATACGCGGCGGTCCATACCGCCCCAAGTCCCTGGGCCTCTGCTGCCAGCAGGATGTTTTCGGTCGCGGCCGAGCAGTCGATGATGACATACTCCTTGATGCCCGCGTTGGCCTTTTCGAGGAGACCGCAAACCACGATGGCGGCTCCGGCCTTGCCCAGCATCTGGGCATAGGGCAGTCCGGCGGCCAGTTCGTCCAGGAGCGCGCGCTCCGTCACCGCCACGAAGGCCCAGGGCTGTTTATTGACCGCAGAAGGGGCCGCCATGCCCGCGCGCAACAGGATCTCGATCGCCTCCCGGCTCACTGCCGCGCCGGTGAAGTGGCGGACGCTCTTGCGACTGAAGAGGTTTTCCAATGCTTCCATATCTTTCTCCTTGAAATGGGTTCATTCAATATCGCGAAATTGCCAAACAATAGCAAGTCCTGACTGAGTTCGTCTACCGATCCCGGCGCATTTGGGCCAGGCCGGTCAAAACGCGCATCCTTATTAACGGCCATGGAGGCCTGAACACATTAACAGGCTCCGGCGCATTTGGGCCTGTGGCCGCCCATGATCAAGCTCGTCATTCAACCCGCAACCGGAGTTCCTTATGAAATTCGCCAGGGTGTCCCTCTTCCATCTGTTCGGTATTCTGCTTCTGACCGGTGCCCTCTCCCTCACCCTTGCGGCATCCAGCGAAGGAAGTGTGCACGACTACAAGGTCGTCAAGAACATTGAGTGGGTCAAGGTCATCAACAAAAGCCTGACCATGGATATCTATACGCCGGCCACCGGCAAGGCGGCTTATCCGGTCCTGGTCATCTATCACGGCGGCGGCTGGCTGATCAACACCAACGCGATCATGGACAGCATGGCGGTGTACATGTCTCGTCATGCCGAGATCGTGGTCTGTAACGTCAACTTTCGCCTCCTCGGAGATCTCGGCAATACTGTGACCATGAATCAGATCATCGAGGATGCCCTCGGTGCCATCGCATGGATCAAGGAACATATCGGCGCCTATCAGGGCGATGCCGCCCGAATCATCGTCACCGGGGACAGTTCCGGGGGCCATATGGCCGCCATGGTACTACTCGCCAGCGACCTCCTCGAATCGGATGGCTTTGCCGGAGCTTCACTGGGCTATTGCCCGACCTACATGCCCCCGGGGCAGACGGCCGAGGGACTCGCCGCCAGCCATGCCCTGGCAGTCCAGGGCGCTATTCTCAGCTACGGCGCCTTTGATATCTATGCCGCCGCTAAAAGTGGCATGGAGACCTCGGCCAACATCTTCTGGGCTCTGGCCGGTAAACCGGCGCGCAAGATCTTCGGCCCTTCCTACAGTTTCCTGCAGAATCCCGAGATGTACAAGGCGGTCTCGCCCATCTATATCATTCCCCAAGCCACACAGCGCGTTTTGCCTCCCCAGTTCTGCCTGGTGGGATCGAAGGATACGACGACTCCCCCGGCTTCGGTCAAGGCCTATGTCGATGCGACGACAGCCGCCGGTCAGCCCATCGAGTATTGGGTCTACGCGGACAAGCCGCATGCCTTTCTCGATTCCACCCCCAACTCATTTCTGGGCACGCAGTTCACCCGCGATGCCCCGCCGGCGCTGGAGCAGATGATCACCTGGTTGGGAGCGAATCATTTCACCGCGGCAAAACAGCGCTGCGAGGGGGTTGAGCCCGAATTCCGCCTCGAGCCCAACTATCCCAATCCCTTCAATGCCTCAACCCGGATCACCTACCACCTTGCCCACTCCGGCTATTGTTCGATTGTAATCTTTGATGCCCTGGGCAGAGAGGTAGCCCATCCGGTGGAGGGCCTGCAGCAGGCGGGACGCCATGCCATCCGCTTCGAGGCCGGCGGTTTGCCCAGCGGCGTCTACTTTTACCGCATCATGGCGGGCAGCCGGTCTGTGCAGACTGCGAAAATGCTGCTGGTGCGATAAAAAATAGCTTTGTCCGGGGTTGCGGAACCGGCTGGTACGGTGAACGCAGGCTTTGTCCGGGTCACCTGGCTCAGCCACACCCGGAAAACTGCTTGAGGCATTTCGTTTCCCCTGGCCTCCTCCCCCGACCCGTTTGTTCCCGCGGCCATCCGGCCCGGTACGAATATGGCTAAATAGTGCTTGACATTATATTCGAATAATCTTAAACTCCTGATAAGCCATTTCCATACCTCTCGCCGAAAGGGTGAATTATGCCGAAACCCGCGCGTCTGATCTCTCTCGATGCCTTCCGCGGTTTCACCATCATGCTGATGATTCTGGTGAACAATCCCGGCAGCTGGCAATATGTTTTTTCTCCGTTGGAGCATGCCGAATGGCATGGGTGTACGCCCACGGATCTGGTCTTCCCCTTCTTTCTTTTCATCATGGGCGCCGCCATGGCCTTTTCATTCGCCCGGCGCCTGGAGGAGAACGCCTCGCGCCGGCCGCTTTACCTGCAGATTCTCAAGCGCACCTTTCTGCTGATCTTCCTCGGCCTCTTCATGGCGTGGTACCTGCGCTGGAATTTTGCGACCCTGCGCTTTCCCGGCGTGCTGCAGCGCATCGGCCTTTGCTATTTCTTCGCCTCGATGATCATCCTCCACACCAGCCGGCGCGGTCAGATCATCTGGACCGCCCTCCTGCTGGCGGGATATTGGCTGGCTATGGCCCTGATCCCCTTCCCGGGCCGCGGCGCGGATGTCTGGGCTCTTAACAGCAACCTGGCGCAATACATCGATGGCATCGTGCTCAAGGGGCATCTTTACAAACAGGATCTCGGCTTCGATCCCGAGGGGCTGCTCAGCACGATTCCGGCCATCGCCCAGGTGATGCTGGGCTTTTTCACCGGACAGTGGCTGCGCAGCAAGGCCGAACCACTGGCCCGGACCAACGGCATGTTTATCGCCGGCAACCTGCTCATCGTCCTCGGCCTCGGTTGGTCGCTGTTCATGCCGATCAACAAGCAGCTCTGGACCAGCAGCTATGTCCTGTACACCGCCGGAATCGCGTTGAACTTTTTGGCCATCAGCTATTGGCTGATCGACATCAAGGGCTACACCCGGTTTACAAGGCCTTTCGTCATCTTTGGCAGCAACGCCATCCTTGCCTTTTTTGGCTCGGGGATAATGGCGAAAACCATGTATATCTGGCAGGTAACCCGAGCCGACGGAACCCGGAGCTCGGTTAAAGCGTTATTCTATGACAATGTACTCCTGCCCATCTTTGGGAACTGGGGGGCATCCCTGGCTCATCCCCTGCTCTATATCCTGATCTGGCTGGGGATCCTTGCCTGGTGCTACAAGAAAAAGATCTTCATCAAGCTGTAAAGCTTGACTTTCCCAAATTCCTGAGTTGGTTGCGGTTCCACCTCCATTCGGCTTGTGCCCGGGAAGGATAATGACATGAGACTGCCCTCCATGCAGCAAATCGGCCGGGAGATCCGGCTCATCGCCCGCCGCTTTCCTCTCGTGCTCCTCAATGTTTGTATCGGTACGCTGGCCGCCTTGCTGCTCGCCGAGCATGAAGGGCCTGGCCAGCCGGCCGGGCTGCTTAACATCATCATGGCCTGTGCCCTGGGATTCCCGCTCCTGCTGGGGCTGGCGGTCACCGCCGAAAAGCTGCGCTGGTCCCTGCTGCAGCGGGCCATCAGCCAGGCGGCCGGGGCCCTGCTCATCGTGGGCTATGGCCTTTCCCTTCCCGGGGTGATCGATGGTGCTCCGGCCATCCATCCCGCACGATTCGCCATGCTGGCCGTTGCGCTGGTGATGTTCCTGCTGGTGGCCCCTTTTCCGGGTTCGCAGGAACAGAAGGCCTTCTGGCATTATGGCAAGACGCTGGTGGTGCGCGCCGCGACGGTCCTCTTTTTCGCCGGTGTGCTGCAAGCCGGCTTCTCGCTGGCCCTGCTCGCCCTGGACCAGCTTTTTGGCGTGGATATCCCCGGCAAGCGTTATGGCGAATTGTGGATTATGATCGTCGGCCTCTTCAGCACCTGCTTTTTTATGGCCGGGATACCGGCTGATCTCAAAGCGCTCGATAAGGAGGATGAGTATCCCAAGGGGCTGAAAATCTTTGCACAATACATCCTCTCGGCGGTGCTGCTGGTCTACCTGGTCATTCTCTATGCCTACATCGCCAAGATTATTGTCAACTGGTCGTGGCCCAAGGGCTGGGTTAGCGCCCTGATCCTCGGGTTCAGCGTTACCGGGCTGGCGGCGCTGCTGTTGCTCTGGCCTGTTCGCGAGCAGGCGGAGAACCGCTGGGGCCAGCTGGTTTGGCGCCGCTTTTTTATCGTGATGATCCCGGTGGTCATCATGCTGCCGCTTGCGGTATGGCGCCGGATTTCTGAGTACGGCGTCACCGAGAGCCGCTATCTGCTGGTCGTTCTGTCGCTCTATCTGGCCCTTCTGGTGCTCTATTTCAACCTGAGTAAAACCAGGAATATCAAGGTTATCCCGGCGTTGCTCGGCCTTTTCGCCCTGCTGATCAGCTACGGCCCCTGGGGCGCCTTTGGTATTTCCGAACACAGCCAGAAGCAGCGGCTGGAGCATTTGCTGACGGCGAATGGTCTGCTGAGCGCGGGTGAGATCCACAAGGCGGCAACGGTCGTACCGGATGAAGCGGCGCTGCAGATCAGTTCGATCATCGGTTATTTGCATGAGATGCATGGCTACGGGAGCATTCAGCCCTGGTTCAAGGAAAAGCTGGTCAAAACGTCGGAGCAGAGGACGGTGCGTCTCGCCCCGGGGGAAGTGACCAAAATGCTCGGGATCGAATACTTGCGCGGAGTTCAGGGGGGATTTGGAGATCAGCGCACGCTCGGCAGCCGTGAGCGCAATGTGCTCGAGATCGCCGGGTATGATCGCATGATCGCTGGTCAATTCATCGGCAAGGAGACCGTTCTCGAGCCGGAGGAGTCCGGGCTGCGCATCGAGCCCAGTGCGGATATGGGCCGGGTTACCTTGACCTGGAAAGGGGAACAGGTTCCCCACGAAGTTCTGACATTTGATGTTCGGCCTGTGGTGGAGAAGGTCTATTCCCGCTACGGCGCCACCAATCCTGAGGATATCCCGGAGAAGGAGCTGACGATCGACGCCAGCGGGAGCCATTACAAGGCCCGGCTGCGTCTGCGCCGGATCCTGATCGAGGCGAAAGAGCAAGAGCTGAAACTCGTGAACTATACGGCCGACATCCTCTACGCGCCGATTCCACAGCCTTGAGGCGCCACCCCTGAGCGCCGGCGCAACTGCCGATAGCGCTGCGGGCCAGATCATATACTGCGGGGATCTAGGCAGCGCCACTGCTGTAGCCGTGAGATGCACTCAACGAGCGCCGGCGCCGATGCCATGACCGGGCCGGCGCCCTACTCGCTGCGGTTGATCTTTTTACGCCAGTAGAGCTGGGTTTCCGCGCCATAGCGGGGCAAGCTGATCATGCAGGTGCTGCCGACGCCCGCTTCGCTCTCGATCCGCAGCGAGCCTTCATGGCGCTCGATGATCTCCTTGCTGATCATCAGGCTGAAAGTCCTTTCCTGGCCGGCCTGCATGGGAGAAAAGAGCGCCGCCAGCTGGGTTTTCGCCATGCCCGGGCCATTATCGTGAATTTGCAGCTTGACCCGCTGCGCTTCGCTGTCATGCTCGATCCGGATTTCGATCTGGACGTCGCTTCTGGCCTCGATAGCGTAAAGCAGCAGATTACGCACCACCTGGCGAATCTGCGCCGCATCCACAAGCACATCCGGCAGATCGGCTGCAGGCATAACGGCAAAGCGCGCCCCCTGCCGGCTGACCAGGGGCTTGAGCAGATCCACCGTCTCGACCACCAGGCCAGTGAGTGAACAGCGCTGCATCTGGCTCTCCTGCGGATCGCTGGAACTCAATCCCTGGCTGATCATCAGGGCATTTTGCACAACACTTTCCAGCAGATCCAGGCGTTCGCGAATCCGCTCCGGCCTCTCCCCTTTTTGCAGCCAGCTCTTGGCCAACTCCAGATTGCCCGCCAGCACCGTGAGCAGATTATTGAGTTCGTGTCCTGCGGAGGCCGCCAGCCGGCCCTGGCCGGCGAACTTGTCGAACCAGATGACTTTCTCCTGCATGGTACGCAAATAGCCGTTCAGGAGTTCCTTGCCATTGGAGAGATGCGCCTGATTGACCAGCAGGGCGAGAAGCTCACTCCAGATCTGGGCCACAGCCGGTACCTGGCCCTCCTCGCAGCCGGTGATGCCGTCCAGATAGAGTACACCGTTGAGGCTGCGACTGGAGACCACCGGAAAAAAACAACGCCACCGCACGGAGGATTCCAGAGGCTGATCCTCCTGCACCGTCACCTGCGGCTGACGGCTGCACAACACCCGCTGGATCACATCGTGATGATCCTGCAGCACGGCGTCCGAGAGCTCAGCGCCGCGGGCAACGGTGACCGCCAGTTTGCCCTGAGTGTTGCGCAGCAGGAGCAGGGCGCGATCGGCGGGCACGGTTTCGAGACAGGCGTCAAGAATCTGCTCGCAGAGCTGGCGATATTCCCCGGCATTGCCCATGTCATGCAAAATCCGGGCCAGGCATGTCACCAGCTCACTGCGGCTATGGCCGCCCAGCGAACGGAAGGTGGTGCCCCGGCTCCATTGACGGATAAAATGGTCCAAAATAGCGGCGGCATCCTCATCGGGATGGTCCGTCAGCTCTCTGATATAATCGTCGCCGACGTTCATGTGCACTCCTGCGCAGATGCGGGTAGGTATGGCACCGGAGGGGACAAATTTGCCACACTTTTACCCTGCCAGCGCCACAAAGTGATCAATTTTCAATCTGGAAAAGCCGAAAAAGGGCTCTTGCAGAAGGTATAAAGCAATCTGCATGCCAGATTTTGCGGCATGACCGTCAAGGCTGGCGGTTCGAACCCGGTGAGGCGCAGCCAGAAATCTTTGCGCGGGGACCAGGCCGTCAAGGCTGGCGATCCGAACCCGGTGAGGCGCAATGCGATCCTCCTCAGCGCACGGCGGGGCTGTACCAACAAATCATTCACGCAAGGGAGCAGCCGATGAAAATCCTCTATCTTTTACGGCACGGCAAAGCCGATCGTCCGATGGGACTGCCTTCGGACAAGGAGCGTCCGCTCCTGCCGCGGGGCGTAAATGAGGTGGCGAAGATGGCGCGAAAAATGATCAAAAAGGGGATGCGGCCGGATCTCATTCTCTCCAGCACGGCCGTGCGCGCCCTGGAGACCGCCCGCACGGCTGCCGCAGAATTGGGATATCCTGAAGCGCGCATCGCATCTGCGGATTCGATCTATGCGGCTGAGGCCGAGGAAATCGGACTGGTGCTGCGTCATCAGCAGGATGACTGGGAGGCAATTCTGGTGGTGGGACATAATCCGGGACTGGAAGATCTGGCCGGCATGCTGGCCCGGGAGTTTTCCGGGCACTTGCCGACCGGCGGGGTGATCGCCCTCCGGCTGGCGATCTCGCGCTGGAGTGAAATCGAACCCGGGTGCGGCACCCTCATCTCAACACTCTTTCCCTGAAAGGGCGGCCTGGGGTACCCCCGTTCAGTGCCTATGCGCCAGTACCTCCGCCAGGCGCGCGTATTGAGCGAGGGTATTGTAGATTTGCGCCGAAACGCGCAGGAGGCGCTGCGGCGGGCGGGGAAAATAGACCACCGGGGCGTCGATCTGCCATTTCTGAAAAAGCTCCTCCTGAAGCGGATCGACAAAATAGGGTGGCAGGGGATCGGGCAAGCTCTCCGCGTTGCTGACCGGCAGGGCGACCATGGATCCGATCATCTCCTCCGGGCAGGGGGCTTTGATGCGCAAGGCCTCACATAAAAGGGCGCGGGCTTCCAGAGCGAGCTGGCGATTACGGCGCATGATCTCCGGCCATCCCCCCGGCACCAGATTGCTCATGAATTTGAGGGCCGAGGGAATGCTGAGATAGGCGCTGGTGTCGATCGTGCCCGCCCAAAAGAACTCGTGCTGAAAGGGATTCGCCGGCGGCGTCACCTCCGCTGCAACATGACTGATGGCCAGCGGGTGGATGCCCTCCTGCAATTCGCGGCGCACATGCAGGAAGGCCGCCCCCTTGGGCGCGCAGATCCATTTATGGCAGTTGCCGGTATAGTAATCGGCATCGAGCACGTGGAGATCGAGAGGGACCATCCCCGGGGCATGCGCGCCATCCACCATGGTGATGATGTGCCGCCGCCGCAGTTCCTGCACCAGTTCATGGATGGGCATGACCAGGGCGGTGGGGCTCGTCACATGATCGAGCAGGACAAATCGCGTCCGCGGTGTCACCGCTGCGAGCACGCCATCGATGACCTGCTCGGGGAATTCAAGCGGAAAGGGGATATGCGCCACCGCAAGCCGCACGCCATCGCGCCGGGCCGTAAAGGCCATGGCATTGCGGCAGGCGAAATAGTCATGATCGGTGGTCAGGAGCTCGTCCCCGCGCTTAAAGTTCAGCGACCGCAGCACCGTGTTCAAGCCGTGCGTGGCATTGGGGACGAAAACCAGGTCATCGGCCTCGGCATGCAGGAACTGCGCCAGCGCCGTGCGTGACGCGGCATGGTGGGTGGCCATCTCGATGACCTGGTAGCGCCAGGGACTGGACTCAAGCTTCCAGCGAAAGCTGTCCTGCACCTCGAGCACCGCCTTGGGACAGGCGCCGAACGACCCATGGTTCAGATACGCAATATCGGCGCGCAGCCGCCAGAACCGAGCGAATGCGGAGCCTTTAACAAATGATGGCAAATCCGTCATTCCTGACAATCCTCACTTCACTCACATGCATCTCGAATAAAACCGCACTCACACTGCTCCCGCCTGCGCTGGTGCGGCAGCCGCCGCGCAAAAGCGCAATATCCAGGCCAGGTGCGGCGGTCGCCCCGCGTAAAAGAACAATATCCCGGCCCGATGCGGCGGCAGCCTCTGCGCAAAAGCGCAATACGCCGGCCCGCCCTGGTGCACTGCGGCCCGCCCCGGCGCACCATGGCCGGCAGCAGCACATACCCGGGGAACTCAGAACCTGGATCCAGTCTCTTGCGGCAGCAGTTTTTTAAGATTGCGGCCGAACCACTTTTCCATCCGTTTGTAGCTCTGCTCCCCTCCCACTTCCGCCGTCAGCAGCTTGTGGCACGCCGCAACAAAGGCATAGGCCGCCCGCTGCTTTTCTGCATCCGTGCCCTCCAGCACCGAGATGTGCAGGCGCCCGGCCGGCAGGCTCGTCGCGAGATCGAGCAGCTGCTGCGGATCGTCCTCCGCGCTGCAGCGGAGGATGAGGATGGTCTTGTCGCGGTTGAGGCGCCGCTGCAGCGCCGCGCGGTTTGCGGCGGCCTCGTCGAGGCCGATCGACCAGAACAGGCGGCCCGGGAATCCCGCCATGACCGCATCGACCAGGGTGGTATCGGCAAGATTGAGATGTACGAGGAGGTTGGCGGACTGCGCCGTTTGCAGCAGCTCGCGCCCCGCGCTGGAAAGTTGTCCGCCCGCGAAGATAGGATCAGAGGGATCGTCGATGGTCAGCAGGTTCACTCCCAGCCGGCCAAGCTGGCGCAGGGTGGCCGCAGAGCCCTTCAGAGTGCCGGTGCCGCGCAGGGCGATCCCGACCGCCAGCCGGCCCTGTCCCGCGGCGCGGTCCACCGAGCCGGCGGTTTCAAAACGGATCAGCTCTTGCGACTGGCTGCCGATCCACTGCTCCAGGCTGTCGAGGCGGGCGAAAAGAGCGCAGGGTGTGGTGGCCGGATTCAGTGTGAGGGCGCTGAAATGAAGCCCCAATTGCTGCGCCGTCAGTATCGCCTGGCCGCGATCCGGAGCGCTCCACGCCAAGGCGGAGCAGTCCAGATCGAACTGGTCGCCGTGGCGCAGGAAGAAGCGGCCGCTGCCGGCATTGTCGAGCGTAAGCGGCTCCGGCCAGTCGGCCAGGGTGTGGAGCAGCGCGGAGGCGCGGTCGCCGACACTTTGCAGGGACGCGGGATTGAGGGTTTGCGGCTGGTCCTCGATTTCATGATACCAGGGATGGGCGCCGGTCGAGCTGAAATAGACAGCGGGCATGCCCTGCTCGATAAAATGAAAATGATCCGAGCCGCTGCCGCCCCAACTGCGGCCGAATCGGGTCTTGCCGAGCAGCGAGTCGCTCCAGGAACGGGTCAAGGTCTGGAACACCTCCGGCAGGAGATTGCGTCCGCCCATCGCGGCGCCGCCGTCACCGGCGCCCTCCATGTCGAAATTGAACATGGCGGCGATGCGCCCGGCCGGGACCGGCAGGTGGGCGGCGAAGTATTTGGAGCCGCGCAGTCCCTGCTCCTCGCCGCCAAAGGCGACAAAGAGCAGCGAGCGTTTGGGCCGTTCCGGCTGGGCGGCAAAAAGGCGCGCCAGTTCCATCACCACCGCGGTGCCGGAGGCATTATCATCCGCGCCGGGGTAGAGATAACCGTCGCGGCCCACACCATTGTGGTCCATGTGACCGCCGAGGACGATATACTCCTCGCGCAGGAGCGGGTCAACGCCGGGCAGAATCGCGACGACATTCTCCCCCCGTCCCGGCTCGATGCGTTCCATGTGCAGGTCGAGACGCAGGGTGCGGTGGAGCAGAAAGGAATTTGCCTTTTGCGGCAGATCGCGAAGGACGGTGTCGAGATCCCGGAAGCTGCCGTTGAAGAGGTCGCGTGCGACCTTTTTGGAGATATTCAACGCCGGCAAGCCGGCGTCATAGCCCTCCTCATGGATGGTGCCGCCGCGGATAGGCCAATCGCCGTGATCGAGCATGAGCACGCCCGTGGCGCCATGGGCGGCGGCGCAGCGCATCTTGTAATCGCGCTTATTGGCAAACTCCCAGTCCTGATCGCCGGCGGGCAGACCGCGGTAAAGCAGCAGGATCTTGCCCTGGGCATCGATGCCGGCGTAATCGTCGCGTCCCATGGCCGGTTCGCTGATGCCGAAGCCGGCAAAAAGCACCTCCGCGGTCACCTTGCCCGAACCGGAGTTCATGTAGACGGTAAAATCATTGCCCTCCTGGTAGTCGATCGGGCCGTATTCGCCATCCTTGAGGCTCAAGCGGGCCCGTTCGAGCTGCCGGGTGACGAGCATGGGGTAGAATTGCAGCCAGCCGCGATCATCACCGGCCGGGGTCAAACCCCAGTTGGCGAATGAGCGTCCGATCCACTCCGCCGCCCGCGTCGCGCCGGCACTCCCGGTGAATCGTCCGGCATATTCGGGCTTGCAGAGATCCTGGATATAGGCCATGGCATTGGCACCGGAGAAGTCCGGGTTCGAACCGGGGAGCGTCACCCCCGTGGCGACGGGTTGCGCAATGGCGGCCGGCCCGGCAAATGCCAGAACTAGGGCAGCCGCGAACACATGGGCATTAAGCACCGTCTAGACCTCCTTGAAGCGCGCCGTGATGGCGGCAATTTGCTGGAATTTGGCCAGTACCGTATCGCTGGTGCCCCCCATGCGGTAGGTATCCTTATCGAGCCGGCCGGCCGGGTCGAGTTCCGTCAGAACATTGGCCTTGCGGAGATCGGGTTTCTCCACTCGGTAAGGCCAGAGGCGGAAGGAGCCGCCGGTGATCTCGTCGATCAGGTAAACCGAGCCGCCGATCAGGCCGTACTCGAGCTTGAAATCGATGAGCTGGATGCGGAAATGGGCAAAGGCCTTTTCGAGATGATGAAAAACCTCGGTGTTGGTCTCCTGCATCTGCCGGTACTCCGAAGCCCCCTTGTCGTTGATGAGATAGTGGACATAGCCCGGATCGAGCATGGGATCGTGGAGGGGGTCGTCCTTGTAGTGGAACTGGGTGACGACCGGATCGAACCGGGTGCCCTCAGCAATCTTGCCCCAGTGCACGATCGAGCCGGCGGCGACGCGGCGGCTGACCACCTCGAGGTTGATCTTGAAATCGAGCTTTTTGACCAGTGCGACCTTTTCAGCGGGCGTGGCGAGATAATGGGTGCGCACGCCGCAGCGGTTCAGGTATTCAAAGATATCACGGTTGGTCTGCCAATCGACCAGGGCCTTGCCCGCGATGATGTCATGTTTGACGCCATCGCCGGCTGTGATATCATCCTTGAAGAGCATGTAGACGCTGGCCGGGTCATCGGGATTGGCATAGATGACCTTGGTCTTGCCCTCGTTGAGTTTCTCGAGATTGCTAAAATCGTGGATCATACTTGTTCCTTTCCCAATGGGCGTGCGAGCCTTGCCTTCTGGGCAAGGCTGTTCCGCGAGAGCGAATATCAAGCTTCAGCATCGGGCAGCCTGTCTGAACCCTGCTGCTCTACTCCGCCGCCGCGATGAGCTTGGCGATGGGTGCGACCACGACCAGCTCGGTCTGGCCGCGCTGCTTTTGTGCCCGGGTGATCAGCTCCTGCTGTGCGGCGGCCCAGTCATGACCGAGTTTCCGGCCTTCCTGCAGGGCCTCTGCCGCCACGAGTCCGGCAGCGGCGAGATCGGCCAGATCCTGGGACATGCTTTGCATTTCACGAATGGCCGGGGCTTTTTCCATGGTCTGCAGCAGGCGCGGGTGATTCTCCTGCCAAAGGGCGAGCTGGTTCATCATGGCGTCGCCCTCGGCACCCACGGGAGCCGCGAGAAAAGCCTCCACCTGGCGGGCGAAGGCCCGGGCCGTCATCGATTCAGGCCGTGCCGCGTCAACCACCCGTGTATAGGGGGAGTGCTGCAAATAGGTCACGCCCTGGCTGTGGCGCGAGTAGAGCTTGAGCGGTTCGACCACATCCGTGAGAACGCGCAGGGCGGTGATATCCTGCTGATTGGCCATACGGCGCAGCATCATTTCGTAATTCTTGATATGGATCAACCCCACCTCCTCCAGCTGCGGCGAGAGTATCTCGAGGCGGCGGTACATATCGTCGACGTCGCGCACGGAAGCGGGCGACCAGAGACGTTCGGCGATGACCGCGGTGCGCGGCCAGATGCGCGAATCGACTGTTTCGGGGGTGACCAGCTCGGCCCAGCTGGTGGCCTCACCGCCGAGAATGCGCGCCCTTTCCTCCGGGGTCAGCTGGAGATCTGAGCGAACCGGATCGTTGAGATAGTGGTAGGAAGCGGGCTGGATCAGATCGATATAATAGCCGTTTGAAAGGATGCCCTGATAGCCGCGCCGGGCCGCTTGCACCAGGGAATCGGGCCCGCGCCAGGAGTGAATGACGATGTTTTTGGGCATGGAGGGATGGAGGATCTCGTCCCATCCGACCATCTGCTTGCCGTGCCGGGTCAGGATCTTGAGCAGGCGGCTGTTGAAATAGGCTTGCAGGGCATGATTATCCTTGATACCGTTCTTTTTCATCCAGGCCTGGATGGCCGGACTGTTATTCCATTGTTTGCCGTTGTTTTCATCCCCGCCGATATGCAGATAGGGATCCGGGAAAAGCACCGCCATCTCACCGAGGAAGCGGTCGAGAAATTTGTAGGTGCTTTCTTTGGTCGGATCCATGGTGGGATCGAAGACGCCCCAGCGCCGTTCGATGGTATAGGGTCCCGGTGCGCTGGCCAGTTCGGGATGGCTGACGAACCAGGCGGTGGTATGGCCGGGCATGTCAAATTCGGGATAGACACGGATGCCGCGTTCATCGGCCCAGGCGATGATCTCCTTGATCTGCGTCTGAGTATAGAACAAGCCGTCCGAACCGAGCTGCGTCAGCTCGGGAAATTGTTTGCTTTCGATGCGGAAGCCCTGGTCCTCGGAGAGGTGGAGATGGAGGACGTTCATTTTAACCGCGGCCATGCCGTCGAGATTGCGTTTGATCACCTCCATCGGCAGCCAGTGGCGGCAGACATCGATCATCAGGCCGCGCCAGGGAAAGCGAGGCTGGTCCTGGATCGTCACCGCCGGGAAGTAGAATCCTTTGGCATCGGCCTGGAGGAGCTGCAGCAGCGTTTCGAGGCCGTGCAAACCGCCGAGGTCGGTGGCGCAGTGCAGTTCGATCTTTTTCGGGGAGATGGTCAGGGAGTAGGATTCATCTTCGCCGAGGGCGACCTTGCCGGGCCGGTCGCAGGTGATCTGCAGGGTCGGATTTGTGGGCTGCCCGGCCGGGGTGACCACAGCCTGGGCCAAAAAGAGTCCGGTGCGGCCCGAGAGGCGGCGCAGCATGCGAGTGGTGGCGCTGTAGAGCCGGGGGTTGGCCTGTCCGGTCACTGTGGCGGTAAAGGTGGCGTCGAGGTCATACCGGCCTTCCGCCCAGGTTACCTTTTCGGGCACAGGCATAAGGTCCAGGGTCGTAGCGGCTGCGAGCAGCGCCGGAAAGGCCAGGGTGAGGCCGAGCAGAACGATCAGCAGGTTCTTCTTCATGGATCTCCTCTTGTGCTATTTTTTTGCCAGCATGCGGTCATAGAGCCAGAGTCCGGCCATGCAGATCACGCCCATCGCGGCGATGGAAATCCACATCAGGGGGGCGCGGGTGGCCAGACCCAGTCCGGTGGGATTCTTGATCAGGGTTTCGAAGAGGTAGCCGCCCAGCGGGGCGCCGACAATCGTCCCCAGTGCCAGGGGAAGGTTGGCGTAGCCGAGATAGAGTCCCTCCTGCCCTTTGGGCGCGATGGCGCCGATGTACTGGTAGATGCGCGGCGAGGCGAACATCTCGCCGATGGCCATCGAGGCGATGGAGATGAGAATAAAGAGCCCTGAGAGCGGCATGGCGATAGCGCCGAGGGAGACGGTTTGCAGGGCGCCGCCGCTGGTCAAACTCGGAATCACATTGAGCAGCATGCCCATGACAGTGACGCCGACGCCGGCCATGATCGATTTCAGGGGCGTCCAATTTTTGGAGAGCCTGGTCAGCAGCAGTTGAAAGCAGACGATCATCACCGGATTCATCAGGGTATAGAGCTCGACCGGCGCATCCTTGTCGATGAAGCGCAGGTAGAGCGGGATCAGATTATAGATCTGGACATAAATAAACCAGAAAAAGCTGATTACCACCAAAAAAAAGAGGAAACGGAGGTTGGCCATGACGGTGAACATCCCCTTGAGGGCCGCGCCAACCGTTTTTGGCTTTTGCAGGGCGCTTGCGGATAGGGTGTGTTGATACTGCGGCTCGCGATAGACAAAGAGTACGATCAGCAGGCCGACCAGAGCAAAGCTGGTGGCCACCCAGGAAAAAATCGCCGGGATGCCGTGATGCGTGCGCACGAAATAGGAGACCGTGCGGCCGAGCATGGAGCCGATGTTGATGACCATATAAAAGATGGCAAAGCCGAAGGTGGTATTTTTGCCGGAGGTTTTTTGCACCGTGCCGGAGATGCAGGGTTTGACAAAGCTGCCACCGATGCCGATCAGCACGATTCCCGCGACCACGGGCAGGGTATAATCCACCGCCGCGGCGTCCCGGCCCAGCAGAGCGGGCCAGAACTGTTGCAGAGTGCCCATGGTCAGATAGCCCAGGGCAATCAGCAGGAAGGCGAGCACCAGGGATTTCTTGAAGCCGAAGCGGTCGGCGAGCGTACCGCTGAGAATCGGCAGAAAATAGATCAGTCCCCAGAGCAGGGTGCCGTTGAGAAAGGTCGACTTGGTCGGGGCCATGCCCAGGGTTTCGTTGAGATAGATGACAACGAACGATGCGATCGCATAATAGGCGCCGCGCTCAAATAGCTCGATGGTATTGGCGGTCCAGAAGGTAGCCGGAAATTTGTTTTTCATAGCGCTCCAGGGTCCAGGTCGGGATGACGGTTGCTTGGGATGGTCTCTGTAAAACCGGGCTGCGCCCTCCTCAATCCGATCAAAAACAGTCCGATGCTCATGTTGCTTGTAGTGGTCTCTGTAAAACCGGCTTGCGCCGGTGCAGGGTCTTTTTTAGGCTCGGACGTCAGGGTTGGACCCCCCACTTTCTGAGCACTGTTTCCACCAGGGGCTGCCATGCGGCATAGCCGGCAGAATTGCAGTGCATGCCGTCATCGGAGAACTCTTTGCGCAGTTTGCCGCTGCTGTCCGCTACGGCGGAGAAGAAATCGATATAGGCGTACCCCTCACGATCACAGAGGGCACGATTCCAGAGGTTCAGCTCGCGGATCTGGCTCACGGGATGAGTCGCCAGGGCGGCCTCCTTGCCCGGGAGGTAGTCGTTGACCGGCATGACCGCGCCGACCGCGACCTGGATCCCCTGATCCCGGGCCATACGGCAAAGGCGGGCGATATTGGCGCGGCTCTCGTCCAGATTCATCCGTTTGTCGGGCCAGAGGTCGTTGAGGCTGCCGCAGAAGAGGATCATGGCGGCCGGTTTGAGCTGGGCCACATCCTGGCGATAGCGGAGCCAGAACTGGTGCGTGCTTTCACCGCCGATGCCGCGGTTGAGCAGGGGCACGCCGGAAAATGAACGGGCCAGGTTCCACATATCGACCGAAGAGGAGCCGAAAAAGACCACGCGCTTTTCGTCTTGCCGCGGCAGCCCCACCTCGGCATTGGCTTCGCTGTACCGCGCCAGGGACTTTTCGAGACCCTCCTTCTCGGCCGCGACCGCGGCGGCGATCAGGGCCGAGCCCTGCTCCAGCCGCGTGGCGGGCACGCCGAACGCCAGGAGCGCGGTGCGCGCCATCAAGGCATCCCCGGCGGGGAGCATGTGGACGCCATCATAGGTCAGGACGCCGTGGTCGCTCATGCCGGTTTTTTGCAGGGGTTGGAGCACCGCACGGAAAGCGGCATCCTGATCGACGAGCAGGCACTTTTCTTTTTTGGCAATCTCGCGCAGCGCGGCATTGTAGGGGACGAGAGCGAGATTTTCGGGGGAAGCGAGATCCTCCTTGATCACTGTCGTCGTAAAAAGGGCGACCTTGATCTTTTGCGCCCTGGCGCGGCGCACCATCTCCGTCACCTTTTCGCGGTAGAGCGGGAGCGGCACCGGGGAAAGCTGCATCCAGCCGCGTTCCCGGGCCAGGAAACCGTGCCAGACGTCATTGACGCCGACGCTGATGGTCACCCAGGCGGGTTGGAGATCGAGGACATCGCGCTGCAAGCGCTCCGCCATATCCGTTGATTTATGGCCGCTGATGCCGGCATTGACCAAATAGATCTGGCGCTCGGGATAGAGCACGGCCAGGCTCTTGCGCATCAAGGTGACATACCCGGTGGGGTTTTCGCCCAGTTCGGTGATGCTGTTGCCCAGGGTCACGACGACCTCCCGGTCCTGCAGAAGCAGATCCTGACCGAAGAGCAGCGTGGCACCCAGCAGCAGGGTAGCGATGATTCTTTTGCAAATGTGCATGCGGCAGTCTTTCATTAAATCCATCGTTTACTCCAACTCCACCCGCAGCGTGGCGATCCGGTTCGGCGCGAGATGGAGGCGCACCGTGTTGCCCTCGGTAGTCAGGGCCGGGCCTGGCTCCTCCATAAAGTTGGAGAGAAAGGCGGCTTTGACTGGCCGGGGCAGGCGGATGACCGCGTCGGTGGACTTGCCGGCGAATTCAAACAGGCGGAGAATCCAGATCCGGTCCGCCGCCGTATCGGGGCCGTCAATCGGCTCATGGCACTTGATGGTATGCAGCACCACATTCGGGGCGTCAACGCTGGCGAAGGACCGGGCAGCGGGCAATTCGCCGGTACCGCCGGAGACCACGCGCGCCAGCAGGGGATAATTGTACTCGTAGCCCTGGCGCATGCTGCCACCCTCCTGCCAGCTCCCCCGGTGCGGCAGCAGAGCATATTCGATGCAGTGCTTGCCGCGATCGGCGAGGGGATCAGGCCAGACCGGCGCGCGCAGCAGGGTCAGACGCATGACGTTGTCCTTGACATCCCCCCCGTATTTGGCGCGGTTGAGCAAGGTCACTCCGCAGCCCTGGACCGGATCGGAGAGGTCGCACCATTTCTGCATAGTAACTTCATGCCGGGCTTTTTCCCAGTCGGTGCGGCGCGTCGCCGGCCGGCGGATGGTGCCGAAGGGGATTTCGAAGGTTGCGGTGGTGTCGTCGGCATTGACCGCAAAAGCCACCTTGAGAGCGACGTGCTCCTCCCACCAGTCGGCCCGGGTGACGAAATCGATGCGGTCGAGGCCGTCGTAGAGAACGATGTCCTGGGTAAAATAACTGTCGGGATTGTCCGGCGTGGGGATCTCCTTGACCACCCCGGGCTTGAGAAAATCATGCTCGGCGCGCAGGACCGTGCGCACCGGACCGCTCTCGATGACCTTCATGCTGCGGAACGCCGGGGCATAGCGCTCGCCCAGGGCGATCTCCCAGGCATCCCATTGCGTGGGGGTATCCTTGAAGAGCTGGAGTTCATTGCCGGCGCCGCGCAGCACCTCGCGGCTCAGAGACTTGTCGTAGATACGCTTGATAAAGCCGGTATGGTCATCCATCTCGAGTAGATAACGGCTGCTTTCGAGGGTGTGCTCCGCGGCCTTGAGCGAGGTGGCATAGGCGGCGGTGGTACGCGGCCGCAGGTTGTAAAGCGCATAGCCGGCGGCCGGGACATTCCGGGCGATGAAGATCAGGCGACGCTGATAGCGTCCGGAGCCGGCCAGCTGGCCGGGGATCTCCTCCCCGGCGGGGATGAACTGCGACGGGAGTTCGCTGCCGCGGGCATCAAAGACCGCCGAATTTTCCGGCGCCGAGGGCGGGAGATCCAGGGTCACCAGGTCGCTGCGCTCCCAGGCGAGGGGATTATAGACCAGGACGGTGTTCCGGGCGTCCGGGGCGGCCGCCTTAGCTGCGAGGAAATCGAGCGACTGTTCCAGGGTGTGCCGGCCGATCTCCTTGCTGGCGGCATAGAGCTCCGCCGCATCGCGGTAGACGCCGTTGATGCTCGAGCCTGGCAGGATATCGTGAAACTGGTTGAAGAGAAGGCCGCGCCAGCCCTCGCGCAGGTCGCGGCGCGGATAGTTTTGTCCATGAAGGGCGGCGACGGCGGCGAGCTGTTCGGCCTCGCCGAAGAGGATCTCGCTCTCGCGGTTGTTCTTTTTGGTGGCCGCCTGGGTAGTGGCGGTGCCGCGGTGGTACTCCAGGTAGAGCTCATCCTTCCAGACCGGCAATTTGCTGAGATCGTGGCTGTGCAGCCAGTCGATGTAGGCTTGAGCGGTGCCATAAACCACCGTGGGGAAAATATCGAGCTTTTTGAAATACTCGGCCTGGTCGAGCATCTCGGGGGTGGGTCCGCCGCCGTGATCGCCGACGCCGTAGAGGAGCAGCATCTTTTTCAGGCCGGTGTTGGCGTCAAACTGGCGCAGCCAGTCGGCGAGCTGGCGGGCATCGGTCAGGGAGTTGGTATAATCGTAGGGGAAATAGGTGAGCAGGCGGCTGCCATCCGGTCCCTCCCACCAGAAAAGCCGGTACGGAAACATATTGGTATCATTCCAGCCGATCTTCTGAGTGATAAAGGCCTGGATCCCCGCCTCGCGATAGAACTGGGGCATATTCCAGTTATAGCCAAAGGAGTCAGGATTCCAGCCCGTGGTGACGTCGACGCCGAATTTCTTGCGGAAATAGGCCTTGCCGTAGAGGAGCTGGCGCGCCCAGGATTCGCCCGAGATCAGATTGCAGTCGGGCTCGACCCACATCCCGCCGATGATCTCCCAGCGTTTCTCCTGCACCCGTGCCTGGATGCGGGCGAAGAGGTCGGGATAAAGATTTTCCATCCACCAATAGAGGTGGGCCTGACTTTGGGTGTAGGTGAAATCGGGGCGGGCGGCCATCATGTCGAGGACCGAGGTGAAGGTATTGCGCGCCACCTGGATGGTCTCGGGATAGCGCCACAGCCAGGCGCAGTCGATGTGGGCGTTGGCGTCGAGGACGAGGGTGAACTCCTTGGCGAACTTGGCCACCGGCTGCAGGGCTTTGCGGGATTTTTGCAGCGAGGCCGTGAAATCGGCGAACCGGCCGGCCTCGAGCGCGGCAGTATCGACCAGGCCGGCGGCCTTGTCCAGCTGCCGGCGCAGCTCCGCGCGTCTTTGCAGCGTCGTGGTGCTGTGGTCGATGCCCTCATCGCGGCGGGTGCGGCCGACCTGGAGATAGGTGTCGCCGCTGACCAGCTTCTGGCCGATGCGCAGACTGAGAATAAAATTCTCAACCGTTGCGGTATAGGCGGTCATCTCCTGATAATAGAGCCGGGCGGTCACGATCCGCATCGGACCGCCGGTGTTGATCGCCTTGATCGCCAGGCTGAAGCGCTGGCCGGGTGTGACATTCTCGCCGAGAGTGAAGCGGCCGTTCCAGGAAAAGCGCCCCTTGTTCTGACCGTCGACGTATAACACGCCGGCATCGTCGACCTCCAGGGCCAACTCGAGTTTGCCGCGCGGGGGCTGGCCCATGATCAGGGCGGGGACGGCATAGGTGGCGCGCATCCAGGCCGAATCCGCGGTCAGGCGCTGGTTCAGGGTGACGGCCGGCCAGGCGCTGTCGTCGCAGCCGGGCCGCATGCCGTCGGCGGTCACTTTCGGATTGAATTTCCACTCTGCTATAGAAAAAAGAGCGTGCTGTTCGAGCCGGGCGCAGAGCTGGTCGACCGGGGATTGGGCCGAAGCGGCGAGGGCGCACAGCATCATGCCGAGCACAAGGCTGCGGAACGGTTTCATCAGAAGCCTCCAGGTGGGATGGTTGATGAGGATTGCACAAGGTGAAAGATAGGAAAATTTTGGCAAGGGGGCAAATCTTTTCTCGAGCGAAAAGGAATTGATCCCCGGGCGAATGACAGCAGTCCCCCGCAAGGCTGAACAGCCGGTGCAGTACCGGCGAGGTGGTCGAATGATCAGGTGCGCAGCTGGTGGAGCACGAGGCGGAGTTGGTCGATATGGCCTTCCTCCTCGGCGATGGTCTCCTCCACCACCTTTTGTTCCCGCGTATCGACCTGCTGGATGAGCTGGCGCAGCAGGGCCAGGGTGGCTTCCTCGGTCTGCATGGCAAACTCGACCGCGGTCAGATCATCAAAGTTGGCCGCGGTATCGATCGCATCCTGCTCATCGCTGAACATCTTGTGCTGCCAGAGCTGTTCGATATAGGCTTCATATTCTCCGGAGTAGCTTTCGGCCGCCGCCGGCGGTTCGAGGGTCTCGGCGAGACGGGCGAAGCGTTCTTCGTGCATCTTCTCCTGCCGGGCGATGGCCGCCGCGGTATCGCGCAGCGCCGGGCTTTCGGCGCTCTGGGACAGGGCCAGATAATAGGCCGCGCCGTTGCGCTCCTCGGTCACATTCATCGCGATGATTTCATGGGCCAGGAACAGATTGGCCATAGGTCGTTCTCCTTCAGGAATGAAACTGTATGCAGTCCGGACTTATTCGCCGCGCAGGCCGAGGGTATAGAGTTTTCCCGCCACATCGAAGGCGGAGGCCGGCGACGAGAGCACGAGTATCTCCTTCTCCCGCGCCCTGGCGAGAACAGCATCCTCCGGCTCGAGATTGTCTGGCAGGATCACCCCGGCCAGGGACTTGAAAAAGCAGATGGCGATGACATTCATATGGGTCTGGTTGGTGATCCAGAGCGAGCCCTTGGCTGCCCTGGCCATGACGTCGGCAAGAATATCGGAAATGCAGGCCTTTTGCACCTCCATCACCAGTTCGGGCGTGCCGCTGAGAATTTTTAAATCCATCTCCTGAATGATCTGGCTGAGCTGCATGGTCCTCTTCCTTCTGCAAGGGATCAGTCCGGGTCACTCCTGCTGGTCGGATCGCACCGGCAGGATGACGCGAAAGGTGGAGCCTTTGTCGAGCTCGCTCTCGACCGTGATCTGGCCATGATGGTCATCAACGATACGCCTGCAGATGGCCAGGCCGAGGCCGGTGCCCGAAATCTTGCGCGCGACCGCGTTTTTGCCGCGAAAAAACTCACCAAAGATCTTTTGCAGGTCCTCTCTGGACATGCCGATGCCGGTATCACGAACCGAAATCTCGATATGTCCATCGCGCTGCCTGCCGGCGATCCGGACCTGCCCCTGTTCCGGCGTATATTTGATGGCGTTGCTGATGAGATTGGCGAAGAGGCGCGCCAGGTCGTCGCGGTTACCCACGACCTGCGGCAGGCCCTCCACGCCCTCGAGAGTGATGGCAAGGGTTTTTGCCTGGGCCTCCTGGGCATAGAACTGCAGGGTCTCCTCGAGAATAGGGCCCAAATCAACCGGTTCCATGATCTTGGCGGCACCGCGGCGTTCGGCGCGTGACATTTCGAGCAAATCGTTGATGAGCAGCAGCAGGCTGTCGGCCTTGTCGCGCGAGCGGGTGAGAATCTCTTTCTCCTTTTGCGGATTGCCGGCGGTGAGGCCGTCGAGGATAAGATTGAGATACCCGGCAATGGCGGCGACCGGCGATTTGAGTTCATGGCTGACCAGGCTGACGAAATCGCTTTTGAGCTGCTCCAGCTTTTTGTCCTCGGTGATATCGACCAGGACGGTCACGGTGCCCCAGACCTCGCCCTTTTCGTCGCGCAGGGGGGCGGTATTGGACTGGAGGAAACGGCCCGCGGCGGCGGCGAACTCGGTGCTGGTCATGGTGGCGGTACGGGCCACGGTCTCCACGTCACCGGCGATGAGCTTTTCGAGCTCGGGATTGCCGAGCAGGCCTTCCACGGTTGTGCCGATGACATTTTCCAGCGGCAGGTCGAGGAGCTGCTGGGCGGCGGGATTCATCAGCACGATCTGGCCGGCGCGGTTGGTGGCGATGAGCCCCTCGCTCATGCAGGTGATCAGGGTCATGGTGCGCGATTTCTCGTTCGAGAGTTCGAGCAGATTGCGGTCGCGTTCCTGACGCAACGTCTCGGCCTCGAGCAGCAGCCAGCGTTTTTCCAGGCCGCGGCGGATCTTGGTGCGCAGTTCGTCCGGGGAGAAGGGCTTGGGCAGGTAATCGTAGGCCCCCTTGCGCATCGCATCCACGGCGGTCTCGATGGTGGCGAAACCGGTGATGATGATGGTGATGATCTGGTCGTTGTACGCCTGGATCTTTTCGAGCACTTCCAGGCCGCCCATTTCGGGCATCATCAAATCGACCAGGACCATGTCATAGGGATTCTTCTGGATCATCTCCCAGCCGACACGGCCGTTTTCAGCGAGGTCGACGAAAAAGTTGGGATTTTGGAGAATGCGCTGGCAGCCGATGCGGATGATCTCCTCGTCATCCACGACCAGGATGCGGGCGTCACGGCTCTGGATCATGCTGGACGCCTTTCGCGGTGAGTTTGCCGATGCGCGCCACCAGATCGGCGGGTTTGAGCGGCTTGGCGGCGAAATCGTCCACCTTCATCCACTCCTGGTCCTGGCTGAATTCAAACTGGAAGCCGGTTTTTTCCTGCGCCGAGGTCAGCATCAGGATCGGCAGGTTGCGCAGGCGCTCATCGCTGCGCACGGCATAGGTCAGGGTAAAGCCCGAATCGCGCTCTTCCATCATCAGGTCGATGACGAGCACATCATAGTGCGACTCGTGCAGCATGCGCAGGGCCGCGGTGACGGTATCGGCGGCGTCGACGGCATAATCCTCCGCCTCGAGGATCATCCGGTTGATCTCGACAAAGTCGGGATCGTCATCAACCAGGAGTATGCGTTTCTTCTCTTCCATGTTGGCGTCCAGGTTAGGATTACTTTTTCAGGCCGATGCCGCGATCGTCAGCCGGCCGGGGCTGCAGCGGCCGCGCGGAATCGATCAGGGCCTTGACCCGGGCGAGCAGGATCTCGCGCTTGATCGGCTTTTCGACGAATTCATCCACCGGCAGAAACTCGCCATCCTCGATGGAAAAGCGGAAATCGCTGTGCTGATGGATGGCCGTGATCATGATGATCGGGATGTGTTTGGTCGTGTCGTCCCGCCGCACCCGGTAAGCAAAATGAAAGCCCTCGGTGCCGGTCGGCATCATGACATCGAGACAGATGAGATCCGGATGCCAGCTCTGGATTTTTTCCCAGGCGCTCTCCGGATCCCGCGCCTCCTCGACTGTATAGCCATCGCTTTCAAGAATGGTGCGATTGATCATATTGAAATCGGGGTCATCGTCGACCAGCAATATTTTACCCTGTTCCGCCATGACAGCACTCTCCTTATTCATCTAAATCTGTTGTACACCCGCCAGTTCCGTATCCTGCATCACCATCTCCTCCCCTTCCGGCAGGACGAGCGTGAACTCACTGCCTTCTCCGGGCTCGCTTTGCACCAGGATATCGCCCCTGTGGCGCTGCATGATGCCATAGGCGATGGAGAGCCCCAGTCCGGTGCCGACGCCGCGCGCCTTGGTGGTGAAGAACGGCTCAAAAATCTTGGCGCGGATTTCCGGCGTCATGCCGGTGCCGGTATCGCGGATGCGCATCAAGACCTGCTTCTTTTCGGCATCATGCACTGTGGTGAGGCTCAGGGTGCCGCGGTCGTGCATCGCTTCAACGGCATTGAGGATGATGTTGAGCAGCACCTGCTGAATCTGGCCGACATCGACAAATACCTTGGGCAGATCCGGATCGATCTCTTTCTCCACCTTGATGTTGTGAAAGATCGCCTGCTGGGTCACCAGGGCCAGCGTGCTCTCCAGGATCTGGTTGAGGTTGACAATGGCGGCCTCGATGCGGGTTTGCCGCGAAAAATCGAGCAGGCCGCGGACGATCTTTTTACAGCGCTCCGTCTCGGCGCGGATCAGTTGCAGGTCCTGGGTTTCCTGGGCATCGCGCGCGCGGTTCTCGAGCAGCAGACTGGTATAGATGAGAATGCCGCCGAGGGGATTGTTGAGTTCATGGGCGACGCCCGCCGCCAACTGGCCGACCGACGCCATCTTTTCCGATTGCAGCAGCTGGGCCTGGGTCTTGCGCAGGGTTTCGAGCGAATATATGAGTTCGGCATTGGCCGCGGTCAGCTCGCCCTCGGTCTTTTGCAGCTGGTCAATGAGATAGGGCAGGCACATCTCCGCCTCGGCGATGCCCTGAAAGACGGCGATCGCCTTTTCACGGCAGCTCGGGTAGCCGCAGGCGCCGCAATTGAGTTCGTCCTCCGGTGAGAGCTTGCCGGTGATCGCCAGAATGCCGGCCAGTTCTTCCTCCGAGGGCAGGGAGAGCGAGATCTCCTCCCAGGTAAATTCGCGGCCGAGATCGACGGGCTTGATGTTGGCGATCCAGCCGCCGCGTTTCTCGAAGGGGCTGTTCTCCCCCGAATGATGGAGGAAATGGACCACCCGATCCTTGCGGATGAATCCCGAGAGTTCGTTGTCCATTTGCGGGCCGTTGATGCAGCCCTCGCAGAAGAGCAGGTCGAGGAACTGGGCCTCGATATTGCCCTCGGAGACCTTGCGGATGGCCTCGAGGACGCGGTCGCGCCCTTCGGTGACGATCACCTTGTTCTGCAGCGTGCCGCCCGGGATTCCGGCGGTATCCAGCAAGCCCCCGGAGATGGCGAAAGCCCGCCCGATGCCGGCTTCGGGCCCGTCCAGCGGCACCTCCGGCAGCTGGTTCAGCTTGACATTCTCCGTGCGAAAAAGGGCCGCCAATTCCTGAAAGGTGAGCACCTCCTCGATGATCCCGCCGGTTTTTGGATCATCCATCTCACGCTTCTTGGCGATGCAGGGGCCGATGAAGACGATGCGAGCCCGCGGGCGCCACTGCCCGCGCACCAGCCGTGCCAGGGCGATCATCGGCGAGACCACCGGGGCCAGGATCAGCAGCAGTTCGGGATAATACTTTTCGATGAAATTGACGACCGCAGGGCAGGGCGAGGTGATGATCACCGGCATGATGCCGTTTTCCCGGAGGCGGGCATATTCGGCGCCGACCAGATCCGCGCCCAGCGCGACCTCATAGACCGCGGCAAACCCTAGCTGGCGCAGACCGGCCACCACCTGCAGCGGACGCACACCGGTAAATGCCGCCGGAAACGAGGGCGCCAGCAGCGCGACGGTCTCCCCTTCCTCTCCCAGCAGTTCGCGCGTATGCACCGCGCCATCGCGGATCCGTTTGGCGCCTTGCGGGCAAACCCGGACGCAGTAGCCGCAGGTGATGCAGCGCTCCGCCATCACCTTGGCCTGGCCATTCTCAACGCGGATCGCCTTGGCCGGACAGCGGCGGACGCACAGATAGCAGCGCTTGCAGCGGTTCTCTATGGTGGTGACGATGGGATCCATCGGTCGCTCATGCTTGGGATGCCGGAATCTCTCCTGCCGGCCGCATCATTCGGACCGAGAGGCCGTAGGCACGCCGATCGCGAGTCTCTGCTGCTAAATTAACGAAAAAGAACAAGGAACGCAATCTTATTTGCGCAGGTCCAGCATCGGTGGATTGAAATCCGCCGTATCGGGCCAGTCGCTGATCTTTTGCCGGGCCACCTTTTTGGGGGCCAGGCCGAGGGCCACCGCGACGCCATAGAGGATCGCCTCCGGCCGCGGCGGGCAGCCTGGGACATAAAACTGGACCGGGATGACCTTGTCCGCGCCGCCGTACATGTTGTAGCTGTCGTAAAAGACGTCGCCCCCGCATGCGCAGGAGCCGATGGCGAAGACCAGTTTGGGATCAGGGGTGGCCTCATAGAGCCGCTGCAGGGCCGGCGCGATCTGGCGCGAGACTCCGCCGGTCACCAGCAGCACATCGGCATGACGGGGCGAGCCCACCAGTTTGATGCCGAAGCGTTCGGCGTCGTAATAAGGCGTGAGGACGTTGATGATCTCGATGTCGCAGCCGTTGCAGGCTGCGCAGTTGGTGTGGTACACCCACAGTGCCTTGGGAAAGGCCTTGGCGGCCAGTTTTTTTAGCATCGCAACGGCTCCTGTTTCAATTCGTCCAGACCGCCAGCACAGCCCGGGTGGCGCCGTCCAGGAGCGGGTAGAGCACACCCGGGAAAAGCCCGATCAGCAACGACAGTCCGGCCAGCACCGCCATGCTGAAATACATCAGGAAAGGCACTTCGCGCACCAGGGCGCTGCCGGCTTCCGCTTCCGGCACCGCAGCCGGCGCCCAAAAGACCTTGTACGCGGCTCGCACCAGGCAGGCGAGGGTGAGCAATCCGGTCAGGATCGCAATGATCAGCGCCCACCAGAGGTGCGCTTCGCCGAGGGCGATGAAGAGGGTGAATTTGCTCAAAAAGGCGTTCAGCGGCGGCAAGCCGCCGAGGGCGAGGGCGCCAAGGATGAAGCAGAACGAGGTGACGGGCATCCGCCGGGCCAGTCCCCCGAGCTGGGAGATCCGACGCACCCCGCTCGTAGCGTACATGATCGCACCGGTGCTCATGAAGAGCAGGGATTTGATCAGGGTGTGATTGACTAGATGGAAGAGTCCGGCGTAAACGCCGAGATAGCTGCCGAGCCCCAGTCCCATGAAGACATAGCCGATCTGGCTGACGCTTGAAAAGGCGAGCATGCGTTTGAGATCATCCTGCACCAGGGCCATCATGATGCCGATGAGCATGCTGGCGGCGGCCAGAATGGCGATCAGGAGGGGAACACCGTGCCAGGCCGGCGCAAAGAGGGTGACGGTGCGCGCGAGGGCATAGGCGCCCAGCTTGATGATCAGGCCGGAGAGCAAGGCGCTGACCGGGGAAGGCGCCTCGGAATGGGCGTCCGGCAGCCAGGCATGAAAGGGCACCAGGCCGGCTTTCGTCGCAAAGCCCGCGGTCATGAGGCCGACACCGAGCAGGGCGGCTTTGCGGGGGATCAGCCGGGCCACTTCGCCCATATGGGGGAGGAGCAGCGCCTTGCTCCCCATCAGGGGGTGCGCCGCCGCAAAGATCAGCACCATGCCGAGCAGCGAGAAGGTCATGCCGACCATCACCAGCAGGACATATTTGAAGCCCGCCTCCAGGGAGGACTTGTTGCGATAAAAGGCCACCAGCAGGGCGGTGGCAAGGGTCGATGCCTCCATGGCCACATAGAGCAGGATCAGGTGATTGGTCGTGACTGTCCAGTTCATCGCACCGGCGAAGATGAGGATCAAAGCGTAGTAGAGTCGCAGGCGGCGCGGTGTGGTGAGGCCGTGCGCTTCCTCCTGCTGCATATAGCGCACCGACTGGATCAGGACGAGGAGGATGACGCCGTTGATGAGCAGGGCCATCAGGGCGCTGAGGGCGTCGACGCGCAAGCCGCTGCCCGCGGACTCGAGCACGGTTCCGCCGAAGACGGCCCATCCCTGAAGGAGCGCGGCAGCCAATTGCACGCCCATCCCCAGGATGGCGATCCCCTCCCGGGTCAGCCGGCGCTTGCCGTCGCCGAACAGCTGCACGAGAATGGCACCAAGGAAGGGCCAGAGAATGAGGAACAGGGGGAGCAGGGAGTCTGTCTTGGCCATGGTCACCTCGTTATCGCTTGAGCTCGGAGAGCCGCGCCGTGTCGGTCGAGCCGAAGAGCCGGTAGATATCGGCGCTCAGGTAGAGCAGGATAAAGACGGCCGCCACCACATTGGTGAGGATTCCGATCATCGTGGTCTCCTTGAGCTGCGGTGCCAGAGCGAGGAGGAGAAGATGGACCGCATTCTCCATCATGCCCAGGCCGATCACCGTTTTGATCACGTCACGCCGCGAAAGCAGCGTCCAGAGGCCGAGGCAAAAGACCACGCAGGCGCCGGCCATGAGGCTGCGTACCTGGACCTCCGCAATGTGGGGAACGGGAGCGAGCAAAAAAATGGCACCGTAAAATAACCGGTAGAGCGCGACCATCATCACCAAAAGGAGGATGACGGAGAGCGCGAATCCGAGCATTGGCCGGTATTCGATCTGCGGCACCCGTCTGATATAGCGCAGCAGCAGCCAGGGGATGACGATCCCTTTGGAGACCAGGCAGGTCGCCGCCCAGAGATAAAGGCTGGCGTTGGTGCTAAGCCAGGCATAGACCACCAGGATCAGGCAGAGGATGAGGGACTGGATCAGATAGGCCCAGGCGGCGATACGCAGCTTGCGGATCTCCACGGCCGCCACCGCGGCCATGAGCAGGGTGATGGTCAGCGTGACCAGGGTCTGGCCGGTGATCATGAGGCCTCCTTCCCGCCCGGGGCACCGTGCGGCATGGAGGTGCCGATATAGTTGCGGCCCCGGCGCATGCGCCGTGTCGGAATCCGGTCGATGGCATTCTCCGTCTCGAAGCAGCGGCCGCAGCGTTTGCAGGTCAGCATGTAGAGCTGCTGTTCGATATAGAGATCGGTCTTGTCGTCGGTGGCGGATTCGAACAACCGGGACATGGAGATCGCTCCCTCAGGGCAGACCTCGGCGCAGCGGCCGCAGTAGGTGCAGCGGTCCAGGACGAACTCCATGCGCGTCTGCTCCCCCTCGTCATGACAGCGGATCAGGCGCGCCGGGCAGACATTGGCACACCCGCCGCAGCCGATGCATTTGCCGGGATCGACCTCGATCTTGCCGCGAAATCCCTCGCCCACCTCCGCGCCCGGTCCGAAGGGATAGGGCAGGGTCACGCGCAGGTTGCTGAAGCAGATCTGTGCTTCTTTCACTTTGGATTTGAACATAGACGCTACGCCATCCTGATTCGCAAGATTCAGCCCTCAGGAGCCGGCCACAGCCAGGGCCAGCCCCGCCAATTCGACGACGACGAGAACGAGAAAAAAGCGCACCGCCTGGTCAATCCGCAGGCGTGGGTTGACCACATGCACCACCGCGACCAGAACCAGCAGCACGATCATCTTGAGCAGGGTGAAAAGCAGATTCAGTGGCGCCGCGCCCATCACCGGCCAGGGCAAAAAGACCGAAATGAAGACCGCGGCAAAAATGAACTGCTTGGCATATATCATCCATTTGAACAGCGCCAGTTTGGGCCCGCTCTGCTCGATGAAAGGGCCTTCCATGATCTCCTGGTCCGCCTCGACGATATCGAAGGGCAGGCGCGCCAGCTGCGCGATGATGGCGACAAACAGGGTGATGCCGGCGAGCACTGTGGAAAGTGCCGGCTCGTGCCCGGCCTGCCAGGCCATCATATCGCCAAAGCGCGTCGATCCCGCCTTGACCGCCATGGTGATCAGGGCGATAAGAATCACCGGCTCCACGGTCAGCAGCATCATCACCTCGCGCGATGCCCCGATGAATCCATAGGGGCTGTCCGATGAAATGCCGCTGATCACCACCATCACCGCCGCAAGGGTAATGAGATAGATGAAGACCAGAATATCCCCGGCGCTCTCCAGGGGCGGAAGCATGCCCACCGGAATGAGCACGGCGGTGGTCAGCACCGCCGCCAGCCCGAGAACAGCACTGTAGCGGAAGAGCGCATGCGGCGAGGTGACCAGCTCCTCCTTGCCCAGCAGCTTGAGGATATCCAGATAGGGCTGATGCAGCGGCGGCCCGATGCGCGAATGGACCACCGCCACAAGCTTGCGCATGATACCCTCAAACAGGGGTCCCAGGAGCAGCACCAGCAGGACCTGAGCACACGCCATCAGATAGAGATTCATAACGGCTCCTTGACTCCATGCCGCAGACGATAGAGCTTTTGCAGCTCATCCCGGCTCCAGATCCGCACCGCACCGCTGCGCAGATCGACCGTTTCGAGGCGCTCGGTGCAGGAGAAGCAGGGATCCATGCTGCCGAGTCCGATGGGCACATCGGCGATAAATTCACCGGTCACCATAACGGGCACGCCCTGGAGATTCTGGAAGGTAGGGGCGCGCGCTTTCCAGCGGTAGGGACGTTGGTCTTCGCCGGTGATGACATAATGGTGGGTCTCGCCGCGGGGGGCTTCGACCGAGGAGAGGCCAACGCGGCCGGGCGGAATCGGCTGGCGCATGTCGGCGATGATCGGGCCGGCGGGCATCATGCGCAGGGCGTCGCGGATCATGCGGATCGACTCGAGGGTTTCGCGCAGGCGCACCAGCACCCGTGACCAGATATCGCATCCCTCCTCGATCATCACCTCGCAGCCCAGTTCCGGATAGGCGGCGTAGGGATGGTCGACCCGGATATCGAGGCCGACGCCCGAGGCGCGCGCGGTGGGACCGAGCAACGACCAGGCAATGACATCCCGCGCGGCGATGACGCCGACCTTTTCACAGCGCGCCTTGAGCGTGGTGTCGTCGGCGATGGCGTGGAGGACCTGGATGCTCTCCTTCTCGACCCGGGCGAGAATTTCGAGCAGCTCGGCGTGGACCTCATGCGGGATATCCCGCCGCACGCCGCCGATCAGATTCATGCCCAGGAGCTTGCGGTTGCCGGTGATCTTTTCGCAGAGCCACATCACCGGCTCGCGGATACGCCAAGCCTGCATCAGCACGGTGTCGAAGCCGATGATATGGCCGGCAATGCCGAGCCAGAGGAGATGGCTCTGGACGCGCTCCAGTTCGAGGAGGATGGTGCGGATAAAGCGTCCGCGCGAGGGTACTTCAATTTCAGCTGCTTTTTCTACTGCCTGACAGTACGCCGTACTGTGGACCGACCCTCATATACCGCAGATCCGTTCCGCGAGGAACGGCACCTGGTTATAGTTGAGCTGGCTGTCGGCGATTTTTTCGACGCCGCGATGGTTGTAAAAGCCGCGGTAATCGCCGCCGACGACCCGCTCGCCCTCGACGAAGAGGCGGAACTGGGCCGGCTCCTCCAACACCGGGAAGAAGGGGCCGATGGGCACAACCGTCGCCCCGGCTGGAGGTTCCTTGAATGGCGGCGTCATCCCCTCGGCCTTGTCAGGATAGGTTTGCAGCGGCATGTCCCTGCGCAAGGGATGGAGATCGGCGGGCCAGTCGTCAGCCAGGACGAGACGGCGCGGATCAGGATGGTTGCGCAGGGGGATACCGAGGAGATCCTGAACCTCGCGCTCCGCCCAGTTGGCGGCGGGGATCTCCGCCGCCCCGGTGACGGCCTCGAGCCAGAGATCCTTCTCCGGCATGCTCAGCCGCAGGGTGACGAAGAGATGATGCGGCGCCAGCGAATAGACGTAATCGACCAGATAGCCGCCGCTTGCGTCGCGATAGTCGGTTCCCACGGCGACCACGAACCGCCCCGACAGATCATGGAACAGAAAGCGGTTGATCTCGACGCTGTCGCTCCGCTCCGCCTCGAGGAGAACCATATCGGGCACAGGCGTTGTGGCGCGGCGAATCCGCTTGCCAAAGTGGAGTTGGAGATGGTGCGCCATTTCGTTTGCAGTCATGGACAAATCGGCCTCCTTGTCCTTAAGGCCCGGTCAGAGCCGGAAAAGAATAAAAACCGCCAGGGCCGCACCTATCACCAGCCAGAGCAGATAGAGGTGCGGAATGCCACTGTGGGTGGCGCTGAAGCGGTGTAGCACCTCTTTGGTGCGCCGGCTCAGGGGATGGTAGAGCCAGCGATCGAGGTCGGCTATCCGGTTCAGGCCTGCTCCCATTTGCAGCAGGTTGCGCGGCCAGGAAATGGTCGGGTAGACCCCCGGCCGTTCGTACGAACCGATGCGGATGCGGAAAATCTGCTTGAAGGGCAGGTAAAAACTGTGGGCGCGATAGCGGGTCTCCTCCTCCTTCATCTCCTCGCCGCAGTACCAGGTCGCCGTGGCGCGCTGCTTCGCCCCGCCGGCGCGGAAGAGCCCCCAGGCTAGCAGGGCGCACAAACCAAAGACGATCACCATTGCCAGGGCGTTCCAGGCGGCGGTGCTGCCGGCCGCCTGAAGCGTCAGCCCGCTGAGAACGCCGCTGCCGTAGAGCTGTGTGGCGGTGGGAATGCTGCCGAGCGGGAAGAGGAAGGCGAGGCAGCGGTAGACCCAGCCGACCGGCAGCTGCGGCAGAACGCCGAAGAGGATACAGAGGAAGGCGAGGATAAGCTGCGGCAGCCGCATCGCCCAGGGCACGTCGCCGGCCGTGGCCCCGCTGCCGTTGTCGGCATATTTTCCAAAAAAGATCGAACCGAAGAATTTGACGAATGAGGCCAGCGTGACCGCTGAAATAAAGATGGCGACCAGGCCGAGGAGGATGAAGAGGGGCGAGGTGAATCCGCCTCTCAGGGCTGCCTGGTAGATCAGCCACTTGCTCGCAAAACCGCTGAAGGGCGGAATGCCGGCGATGGAGAGGGAAGCGATGATCGTGGCCGCCGCGGTGACCGGCAGAATCCGCGCCAGACCGCCGATGCGATTGATATCGCGGGTTCCGGTTTTATAAAAGACCGCCCCGGCGTTGAAAAAGAGACAGGATTTGTAGCTGACGTGATTGATGAGATGGAAGATGCCGGCGCCCAGACCGATCATGCCGATGACCGGGCGGGACTGGATGAAAAAGAGGCCGGTGCCGATCGCGAGGAACATGTAGCCCATCTGCCCGATCACATGGAAGGAGAGCAGGCGTTTGCTGTCCTCTTGCACCAGGGCGGTCATCGTGCCGATAAAGATCGACAGGGTGCCAAAACAGGCGATAAGAAGGCCCCAAATGCGGGTATGACTACACAGCGGCAGCAGGCCGCAAAAGACGCGCACCAGGCCATAGATACCCAGCTTGGTCATCGACCCGGCGAAGGCGGCACTGGCCGGGGCCGGCGCCGCCGGATAGGCATCGGGGAGCCAGTCGCCCATCGGCAGGATACCGGCCTTGGTGGCGAAGCCCAGGAAAAAGCAGGCGAGGACAAAATGGAGGAGGCCAGGATGGCTGATCTGCATCTCCGCCAGAGCGATCTTGAGAAAGGAGTAGGAGAACGATCCGGAATACCGGTAGAGGACGATGCCGCCGACAAAGAGAAAAGCGGTGGCGATATGGGTGATGAGAAAGTATTTATAGCCCGCGCGCAGCCGGGTGCGGTCCTCGTTTTTATATATGACCAGGAGATAGGAGGTCAGGGTCATGATCTCCCAAAACACGAAGAAGAAAAAGAGATCCGCCACCGCGACAACGCTCAGCACCGCCGCAAAAAAGAGCAGCAGCACGCCGTAAAAGGTCCTGAGACTGTGCGCGTGATACTGCTCCATCTGCATGAATTGTTGGGCATACAGGGTGACCAGAACACTGACCAGGGAGATGATGGCGAGGAAGAGGGCGCTGAGATAGTCGATCTGAAAAATCAGGGCGGCACCAAGTCCGGGAACCTGCAGCAGCGGCAGGCCGGTGGAGAGCGGTCCGTTGCGAAAGACCGCAACGACCGTTTGCAGGATCAGCAAGGTAGCCAGGGCAGCCGCGCCAAAGGCCACCCAGCCGGCGCGCTTGCGGTTTCCGCCCAGGATCAGGACCAGCACGGCCCCCAGCAGATAGATGGCTTGAGCGGAGAAGAAAACATTCATGATCAGGCTCCTCGCTAATAAGTACGGGACAGCCTCATATTAAAGCCCCATGGCCCCCATCAGCTGCATCGCCACCCAGGGGGCGAGCAGGGTAAGGAGCATCAGCACCACCAGGCCGGCGGCCATCGGCCACGGCACCACACCCGCCGCATCAGCGCGTTCCGAAACGGGACCGAAAAAGACCTTGTGCCCGACATGGAGAAACCAGGCGAAGGCGACGATGATCTCAAGCAGGAAGGGCGCCAGCAGCAGCCAGCCCGCGAGGCCCTCCAGCTTGATGGCGGCTACGAGCAGATAGAATTTGCTCCAGAATCCGGAGAAGGGCGGAATGCCGAGAATCGCCAGCATGCCCACCACAAAGGCAACGGCCACCAGCGGCCGCCGCCGGGCGATGCCGCTCAGCTCCGAGATCCGGCGCGTTCCGGTCGTGTAGCTGAGCACGCCGACGCAGAGGAAGAGCAGCCCCTTGCCGACACTATGGTTCATGATGTGCATGGCCCCGGCATAGCCACCCAGACGGCTCCCCATAATGGCCAACCCGACACCGAGGAGAATATAGGAGAGATGCGCGATCGTCGAATAGGCGAGCAACTTTTTCAGATCGTCCTGGAAGAAGAAGAGCCAGAGCGCCAGCAGCATGGTAATCACGGCCATGATGGCGACGATCAGGCCGGCCAGCCACGGCAGAAGCGGATTGGCCAGGGCGAGGCGGACGAGTAAAAAGACACCCGCCTTGACCATGGCGGCGGCATGCAGGTACATGCTCACGGTTGTCGGCGCGGCCATCGCGTCGGGCAGCCAGGTGAAGAAGGGGAATTGCGCCGATTTGGCCCAGGCAGCCACCGCAAAAGAAAGAAATACCCAGAAACGCAGGTTGGGCGCGAGGTCGGAAAGGGCATCGAATTCAAAACTGCCGGTATGGACATAGAGCAGGATCAATCCGAGCGCGAAAAAGAGTCCCCCGGTGAAGGTGAGCAGCAGCGCCTTAAAACCGGCACGCAGGGAATCAGGATTGCGATAGTGCGAAATCAGGGCCCAGGAGCAGAGGGTGGTCATCTCCCAGAAAAAATAGAGCTGGAGCAGATTCGGGGAGAGGGCCACCCCGATCATAGCGGTGATGAAAAGCAGCAGCCAGGCATGGTGGCGCGCCTTGCCCTCCACCCCGGGGTGCTCGCGGTTGCCCGGACTGATATAGGCGGTGCCGTAGAGAATCACCAGGAAGCCAAGCACGACGACGACGAGCAGGAGCAGGAGGGCAAGGGGATCGAGGAGCACACCGAAAAGGCCACCGCTCAGCCAGGGTTCCAGCCAGCGCCAGTGGAGGGGCACACTTTGCCAGACTCCCGCGGGTTTGGTCCACAGCAGCCAGATCAGACTGAGGAGCATGCCGCTGACGGCGACCAGGGCGCTGCGGTCGGCATATTTCCTGGGCAGGAGGAGACAGAGAATGGCGCCGAGAGCCGGCAGCAGAAACAGGAGGATCACGCTGAACATCATGCTATTCCCTTCTCTGAATGGGATCCCGGAGCGTTCTGTTGAGGGGTCCTGTCCCGGACTGTGTAGAGATCCTCGATCCGACCGGCCGGCTGCGCGAGATCCGAGAGGAAAGCGGCCAAAAGAGTGACGCTTTCGCGCACTTCCGGACTGAGCGGGGCGTGCAGTGCCCGGTTTTTCGGTTGAATGCCGATCAAGGCTACTTCCGCCCCTGTTTCCGACTCGAGGTAGCGCATCAGCAAGCCGAGGGCGGGTTTGTGGGTATTGAAGCGCTCCGAGTGAAGTTCCTCGCGGCGAAGATAAATCACATCGCCCGGGCCGGCGAAAAAATCGACCGCATCGACGAGGAGGATGCTGTCGGGATTGCAAGCCTTGACTTCGGCGGTAAAGTTTTCCGGCATCTCTTCGCAAACCAGGGCATGCAGAACGCCGTGGGCTTGCAGCAGCCGGGCGGTTTCACAACCCAGGTCATCATCCCCGCAGAGGGGATTGCCAATACCGAGGACGACGGTGCGGTCCGCCATGGCGCTGGTAATGGTCTGGCGCAAAGCCAGCAGGGGGCGTCCGGATTTGGAGATCGGCTTCATCGTTCGGGGAGGCGTTTGATTTGCCGCCAGGAGAAAACCGGGCCGTCGACACAGATGTATTTATGGCCGATGGCGCAGTGGCCGCACTTACCTACGCCGCATTTCATATAGCGTTCGAGGGTCGAGATGATACGATCCTCGGCGAAGCCGCGGGCGAGGAGGTCCTGAATGACAAAGCGGATCATCACCGGTGGACCGCAGGTGAAGGCGACGGTGCGCGCCACGTCCAGATCGATTTTTTCAAACAGGGTGGTCACCACACCGACCGGTCCGCTCCACTCCGGATCCGGGGTATCGACCGTCTGGAGAAAGGTGATGTCCGCCCGGGTGCTCCACTCCTGCAGCAGGGGTTTGTAGACGCGATCGCCGGGTGTGCGCGCCCCATAGAGGATGATGAAGCGGCCAAAATCGCCGCGGCAGTCGAGCATGGGATCGATCAGCGACTTGAGCGGGGGCAGACCGATGCCGCCAGCGATGAACAGGATGTCCTGGCCCTTCACCTCGTCCAGCGGGAAACAATTCCCGAGCGGGCCGCGGATGCCCATGTAGCCGCCCGGTTTGAGGGCATGCATGGCTTGGGTCACCGCGCCGATGGCGCGCACGGTGATATCGAACTGCTGCGGGTGGTTGGGATTCGAGGCGAATCCGAACGGGGCTTCCCCGGCGCCAAAAATCGAGGCCTCGACGAATTGGCCGGGCTTGAAACGGAAATTCTTCTGAACGGCGCGCGAGGCGAAGGAGAGGGTGAAGGTCTTGATATCATGGGTTTCATCGACGATGCGGTCGACGACGGCGAGGTCCGGCAGATAGATGTTTTCCATAGGCTCACTGTCCATCCCGGCGCAGGCGCTTGACCACCGCGGTGATATCGAGAAGGCCGTTGGCCTCGCAGACGGTGATGCAGCGGCCGCAGCCGACACAACCGGGGTGACCATCCTGCTGGATATAGGGGTAACTGAGTTTGTGATAAAAGCGGCGTTTGACCCGTTCCTTGGCTCGGGCGCGGGGATTGTGTCCCGAGGCCTCGCGGGTGAATCCGGCATACTGACACGAATCCCAACAGCGGAAGCGCAAGCCCTGGCCGGTGTTCTGCGGGCAGTCGACCACATCAAAGCAGGTGCAGCAGGGACAAACGTGGGTACAGCCGCCGCAGCTGAAACATTCGGCCCCCATCTCTTCCCACAACTCCTCCCGCACGCGGTCGTTGGTGATCTGGATGCAGGCCTTGGCGAGGTAAGCGGTGGGCTGCATCTGCGCATCGCAGGCCTCCATCAATTCGTGGCGGCGGTGCTCATGGCGTGTGCGCGCCCTGGCGGCCTCCAGGCCCGATTCCTGCAGGAAAGCTTGGCCGGCCGGCGAACCGATGTCGGCGAGGAACTCCTCGCCTAGATCGGTCAGCTGGAGATCAAAACCATTCTCCAGCCACGGGCCGCCGTTGCAGCAAAGGCAGAAGCAGCTTTCATTGGGCCGGTTGCAGGCCAGGCTGATGATCAGGGTATTATTCCGCCGCGCCCAGTAGAGGCTGTCATAAAAGGAGCCGCGGAAAAAGCCGTCCATGTGGGCGAGCCCCTGGACATCACAGGAGCGGATGCCGAAAAGAATGCGCGGCTTGTCCGGCAGCGGTGCGGTCAGGCGCGGTTTTTTATCCGTGAGATCCCACGCAAAGAGATCCTCGCGCGGGGGAGTAAAAAAACGCTTGAGGGGATCGAGGTCGTTGACGTAATCGAAGGTCAGGCGGCGCGGAGAGCGCAACGGCATAAAAGTTACGCTGCCATCGGCGAGTTTAGTGGGGCCAATGACCTGCGTTTTTTTCATGCACCGGGACAAATGATCAAGAAAGAGCTGCTTGCTCACAACTACCGGGGTTCCAACCTGCATCAAACCATCTCCAATTTGGCGGCGCACAGTTTCATCTGTGGAATACCGGATTCCGGTTCCAGAGTGGACGGCATCAGGGATTGAGTCAAGCCATCCCGGTGATGGATCGGGAGGAAGAGGGTGCGGGGCGGCACCGCGCGACTGATCACCACGGTCCGGCGCACCTGGCCGCGGCGGGTTTTGACTACAACCTGCCAGCCGCTGCGCAGCTTCAGCGCCCTGGCATCTTCGTTATTCACCTCAACGGTTGCAACGGCATCCTCCTTGTCGAGGGTAAAACTGCGGGTGACGAGGGTGCCGCTGCGGCGATGAAAGAGCGGCCGGCCGGTGAAAAGGGCAAAGGGGTAGGCCTCGTCGGGTTCTTCCGCGAATGGAGCGCCGGCGGTTACCTCGGTAAAAGCGCCCTGGCGGTCGCCGAGCAGTTGGCGATAGAGCCCGTTGCTCTCCGCCTCGTGATGGGCCGGCCAGATCACGCCGCCCGGCTGGTCCAGATCCTGCCAGGTGAGGTTTTTATAGCAGGGGATAACCTCCTGCATTTCCTGGAAAACCTCTGCTGCGGACCGGAGCGGCCAGGCCGCCCCGAGGGCCGAGGCCAGCATCGGGATGATCTCCAGATCGCTCCGGGACTCCCCCAGCGGTGCGATCGCCGGACGAACGCGCTGCAGGCGGCGTTCCAGATTGGTATAGCTTCCCTCCTGTTCGGCAAAGCTGGCGGCCGGCAGGACCACGTCGGCCTTGGCGGCGGTTTCGGTCAGGAAGAGATCCTGCACCATGAGGAAATCGAGTTTGTCGAGGGCAGCCGCCGATACCCCGCAGTCGGGTGCGCTCCAGGCCAGATTTTCACCCACGACATAAAGGCCGCGGATGCGCCCGCCGGCGTGCTGAAGCATCTCCTGAAGGGTCAATCCCGGCTTCGCGGGCAGGGTACAGCCCCAGGCGGACTCGAGCGGATGGCGCGCGGAGGCCTCGTGCAAATCGCGTTGCCCGGGCCCCCACTCCGTCATCAGGCCGGTATCGACGGCGCCCTGGCTGTTGTTACTGCCCAGCAAGGGTATCAAACCGCCGCCCGCGCGGCCGATGTTGCCGGTGAGCAGGGCCAGATTCCAGAGGGCGCGAACATTGGCCGTGCCATTGGCCTGCTGGGTGATGCCGCTGCCGAAGAGAATCAGCAGCGAGGAAGCGCGGCCAAGCAGCGCGGCTGCTTCCTTCACCTGCTCGTGCGGGATTCCGCAGACACTTTCGACATATTCCGGCGAAAAGCGATCCAGTCCGTCCTCGCGCAGCCTGGAGATCCCGGTGATACCCGGCGCCTGCCATCCCTCCTCCAGAATGACGCGGATCAGGGCATTGATAAGAGCGAGGTCGGTGCCGGGATGGGGCTGCAGTTGGAGACGATAAAAACGGCTGTGTTCATGCTGGCGCGGATCGATCTGCACGACCGCTACCCCGCGCCGGGCTGACTGCAGCAGCAGGGAACCAGCACGGGCGCTTTGCGCCTTGGCGTCGGCGCCGATCACGAGAATGGCACCCGCTTTCTCAATCTCCGCCAGGGAAGCCGTGGCGTTGGCATAGCCGCTCTGCTCCTTCAGCACACGCAGTGAAGGCGCATGATCGTAGCGGACGGGGACATCCAGATGAGGCGTTTGCAGCACAGCACGCGCCAGCTTGCCCAGTAGATAGGAGGCCTCGTTGGTCGTCTTGACCGAGCCGATTACGCCCAGACTCGCGCGGCCATGGGCCTGCTGAAGTGCGGTGATCTTGTCTGCGGCGAACGCGAGGGCTTTCTTCCAGGAGACTGGTTCCAGGTGATCCTGGACCTTGATGAGGGGATGAGTGAGGCGATGCGGGTGATGAATGATTTGGTGACCGTTCCACCCTTTGATACAGAGGGTGCCACGACTGACAGGATGGGACTTTTGCGGCGCAGCGGCGAGAACCACGCCTTGATCCACTTCCAGGAGCATTCCACAACCACATCCGCAAAAGGGGCACGTCGTCTGAATTTTCAACAGCCAGCTCCTCTAAAAAGAATCGCCAGGTCGAATCAAACCAGAGGTGTGGGAATACTTCATATTAAAGAATGCAGAGGACTATATCAAGTCTTTTTTCCGTTTTTTCATTGCAAATTGTCGACTGGGATCAGGAAAGCAGGAATAGAGCTTGCCTGAAAGCGATTTTTTTTGTAAACTTTATGGGGTGTTCCGCAAGTATTGACGAATCGAGAAAGCGATTGGAGATGGTTAAGTTCACCGAACGGGCGGAAGAGGCCATGGTCCGACTTACGGCGCATTCCCCCCGCCTCTATCAGCTCGTCATCGGCGGCTTTGGCTGAGGCGGCCCGAAACTCAGCCTGGTCGAGGTTGAAAAAAGAAAAGAGGGTGCAGTGAATGAACTGCAGGTGGCTCAGGCCACCATCATCTGGGATGACCGTATCTCCCAGGTAGTCCGGATGTATGGATCCATTCTCATCGATTATGCCCACTATTTGTTCGAGGAACGCTTCATCGTCGGATTCGACAGCGGCCGTGGCCGCTGCTGAATCCTGCCCCGCTATTCCGGCACGCCCGCGAGCGGCAGCGCTCTGATCTGAGCCGGTGCTGCGGGCGGCGTCATATCCACAGCGACCTCTTCTTCCCCCTTTTCATAGACGCGCAGATCAAAGTACCAGGGATCCACTTGCGCGCAATACCCGTAAATGAGATTATCCTTTCCCAGCAGAATGTACTTGAAGGGCTCAATCTGCCCTGAAAAGTTCAGTTCCAGCAGCCAGGCGCTGTCCAGGGCCACATAGACTTTGGATCGGGTCCAGGAGATGCGGAACTCATAGATGCGCCCCAGCTTCCAGATATAATCCTCGAGGCAAGTGAATTCATTGCGGCTGCCGATGCCGCGGGAGGCGGCGAGAACCTTGAAGCCGGCCATGCCGCTGCCGGCCGAATAGCCACTGCCGGTACGCACCTGAATCCAGGCGCCGTCGGTAGAAAAGATATCCTTGTTATTGGGATAGAGCCGGGAATAGAGGTTGATGATATGGAGCTTGAGATCATCGACCCATTGTTCGGCGGGATTAAAGTTGGTCACCTTGACGGCCAGGGTGCCCTCAAGGGGCAGTGCTTTGTCCAGGAGAATCTGTAGCTGGCTGGTGGTTTGTGTCGCATGCCAGCCCCGTTCCGGATCGAAGGCGCCGTCGATATTGAGGAGAGTCTCACCGGCGGCCGGTGCGGTTGAAGTCAGGAGATGACGGTAGATGAGCCGATGATGGTCCGCCGGCTGGGCCAGCAGCATGGGGACCGCGGCCATGAGAAACATGGGAAAGAGAAAGAACGGGTGTTTATTCATGGATTCCTCGGCTGGTGTGGCGCTGGGGCCACAGCATGGGGCACAGGGCTCCTCTTCCTGCGCCGGATCAGGGGATTTGCTGCGGCGGCATGGCCGGCAGCGCGAATATGCCAGCTCTGCTGCAATTTCCAGGCCAGCTGTGCATGCAGCCCGGGGCGAAACGGGCATCTGGCAGAGCAGCGGAGGCCAGGTCCGGGCAGTGAATACTGTGCCGGCGGCCCGGGGTGAAGCAGGCATCTCGTAGAGCATAGGATGCCATGTCCCGCCGGTTGCAGCCGTACCGGCGGCCCGGCATGAAGCGGGCTGCCAGGGCCAGCATCGCGCTCTTCGAGTTGGCCGGCTAGGCGAGCCGCGCGGCGACCAGCTGGGCCAGGTCCTGCGCCTGCAGCTGTCCCTCCAGTCCCTTCTCCTTGATCCCGTCATCCAGCATCGCCAGGCAGAAGGGACAGCCGCTCGCGACGATCTCCGCGCCGCAAGCCGCCGCCTCTGCGGTACGGCTGTGGTTGATGCGCGTGCCGGCGCTCTCCTCCATGAACATGCGCGCGCCGCCGCCGCCGCAGCAAAAGCTGCGGTCGTGGTGCCGCGTCATCTCCAGCGGCGCCGCCCCACCGAGCTGCTGCAGCACCGCGCGCGGCGCTTCATAGAGACGATGATAGCGGCCGAGGTAGCAGGAGTCGTGCCAGGTCATCGGCCGACTGTTTCCGCTCTCAAGCCGGATTCTGCCCTCCGCCAGCAGTTGACGGATAAGGCTGGTATGGTGCACCACCGTGAAGCGTGTGCCCAGCCGGGCATATTCTTCGCCAAAGATGTGCAGGCCATGCGGACAGGAGGTCAGCAGATAGGTAAACCTGTACTGCTGCAGCACCTGGATATTTTCCAGGGCCATGGTTTGAAAAAGATATTCATTGCCGGCGCGGCGTGCGGGATCGCCGCAGCATTTTTCTTCGAGGCCGAGCACGCCGTAGCGGACTCCGGCGTGATTGAGGATGGCGGCCAGGCTGCGTGAAACCGCCCGCGCCCGTTCATCAAAGGCGCCGGCACACCCGACGTACCAGAGATACTCCACTTCTCCCGCCGATGCCATGACCGGCACGTCGAGTCCCTCCGCCCACTCCATCCGGCTGCTGCTCCCGGCATTCCAGGGGTTGCCGTTCGTCTCCAGGCCGCGGAAGGCGGTCTGCAGTTCCTGGGGAAACTGGCTCTCCATCATCACGCGGTTGCGGCGCAGGTCGACGATGGCAGGGATATGTTCATTGCGGACCGGGCAGGCCTCCATGCAGGCCCCGCAGGTGGTGCAGGCCCAGATTTCGTCATCGCTGAGGGCGCTCTCCATGATCGCGGCCGTCGGGGGCTGCCCCTTGAGCAGCAGGTGCGCCTGGGCCAGGGTGTACTTGCGCTGGCTCATCATCACGACCTTGGGGGAAAGCGCCTTGCCGGTGGCAAAGGCGGGGCAGACATCCTGGCAGCGGCCGCAGTCGATGCAGGCGAAGAGATCGCTGATGTTCTTCCAGGAATAATCGGTGATCGAGGCGGCACCGTACTGCTCACTCCCTTCAAAATCGATGGGCTGCAAGGTGCCGATGGGCTCGCGGCTGCGGAAGAAGAGGTTGACTGGCCCGGAAAGCAGATGCAGATGCTTGGAACCGGGGATGAAAACGAGAAAACCCAGCACCATCAGCAGGTGCAGCCACCAGAAAAGGCTGTTCCATGCAGCCAGGGTATCCGGAGCCACGCCCGCAAAGAGCGGAGCGACGGCAGATGAGACCGGCATCCAGGCGAAAGGCCGGCCGGCGCTGAGGATCATCTCCGCGCCCTGGTTGAGCAGATAGGTGATCATCAGCCCGGCGATGAGGCTCAAAACAATAGCGCTGTGCGGAGAACGCGAGATCGGCTGCGGCTGGGTGATGCCCGCAGGCCGTACCCCGTAGCGGCGAATGGCGAGGGCGAGAACGCCCATGAGGGTGAGGAGGGCGACCAGATCGACGCCCAGAAACCAGAGGTCCGCGAAGCGGTTATGCCCGAAAAGGGAAAAACCGGGGGCAAAGGCGCTGCCGACATGATTGATGGTGGCCACGGCGAAAAAAATGAATCCCCAGAAGACCAGGGCGTGCATGACCCCGGTGAAGGGGCGATCTTTGATCGCACAGATCTGCGCTGCCACTCGTCCAGCCATCCAGGCCAAACGCTCGAAGGGGCGGTCCCAGCGCACCGGATCGCGCCGCCCCAGGCGCACCAGGCGTACGCGCAGCAGAATCTGCCGGACAAACCAGGCCGCAGCGGCCAGGATGAGCAGGATGAGCACCGTTCTGCCGGTCCAATTGAGCACAATCACCTCCAGAATCAAGAGTGCCAGGTTTAGCGCCCCCGTGAATGACGGGATGCCGCATCAGCCGCGCAGCCGGGCGATCTCCTCCTTGAGCACCGGGAGAACCTCGAAGAGGTCGCCGATGAGGCGGTAATCGGCACGCTGCATGATCGGCGCGTTGGGATCCTTGTTGATGGCGACGATGCAGCGCGAGCCGGACATTCCGGCCCAATGCTGGATCGAGCCGGATGCGCCGCACATAATGTAGAGATTGGGCGAGACCACCTTTCCAGTTTGCCCCACCTGGTCGCGGTGCGGTCTCCAGCCCGAATCGACCACAGCGCGCGTCGCCGCCACCGCTCCGCCGAGCTTAGCGGCGATCTCCTCAAGGAGGCCAAAGTTATCGGGACCGCGCATGCCGCGCCCGCCGCAGAGGATGATTTCGGCATCGCTGACATCCAGGTGGCTTGCGTCGCGGCGGCGCACCTCCTGGAGCACGGCCTTTGCCGTCAAGGCCGGCAGTTCGAGCGGCACAATCGCCGCGTTTTGCCCCGGAAAAAGATCGCGCACGGGAAAGAGATTGGGGCGCAGGGAAGCCATTTGCAGCGGGCCTGTGAGCGTCAGTTCGGCCATCACCTTGCCGGCATAGAGCGGCTTTTGCGCGATCAAGCCCCCCTCCTGCCAGGTCAGTCCCGTGCAGTCACTGGCCAGGGCTGCGCCGCGTGCAGCAGCGACGCGCGGGGCGAGATCCCGGCCCATGGAGGTGGCGGGAAAGAGGACCACGGTTGCGTCGGTCTGTGCGATCGCCGCCAGTACGGCTTGCCGGTAGAGCTCCCCGTGGTAATTTTCCAGCAGCGTCGCTCGCGCCAGCAGCACCTGGCTGGCACCGCAGCTCCCCAGGCTTGCTCCCTCCTCCGCGTTTGCGGGCCCGGTCATCATCAATGCGGTCACTTCTGCGCCCATGGCGTCCGCGATCTGTCGCGCCTGGGAGACCACTTCACGGCTTGTTTTGCGCAGGCGTCCATCCTGCATCTCGGTTACAGCCAATACCATCGGCATGGTGGATCTCCTGGCTAAAGTACTTTGGCTTCGGTATGGAGCAGCTTGACGAGTTCCGGCACGGCGGTGCTGCCTTCGCCAACCAGCTTGCCGCCTGCGCGTGCAGGAGGCGGGGTCAGGCGTGTGATGCGCAGCAGGCCCGGGTCAACGGCGGCGGATTGTTCCGGAATGACCATTTTCATCGCCGCCATCTTGCCGCGAATGGAGGGATACCGCGGCTCGTTCAGTCCCTTTTGGCAGGTGACGACAGCGGGCAAGGGCGCGGTGAAGAGAGCGAGTCCGGCATCGGTTTCGCACTCGGCGGTCAGATTCTCCTCCGCAACAGTCAGCCTGGTGACCACGGTGAGGCAGGCCAGACCGAGGAGTTCGGCTACCATGGGACCGACCTGCATGTTGCCGTCATCGATCGACTCCTTGCCGGTGAGGATCAGGTCAAAGGAATCACCGGCCAAAGCGGCGGCCAGGGCTCTGGCCGTGGCCAGGCCGTCAGCGAGAGGCGATTCTGTTTTGAGGAGGAGCACCTCGTCGACGCCCATAGCCGTGGCGCTGCGCAGGGCTTCGGCGCTGTGGGCGGGGCCGAGCGTGACGGCTTTCACCGTTGTGCCCGGCCGGGCCTCTTTGATGCGCAAGGCCTCCTCGAGGGCATATTCATCGTAGGGATTGATGATAAATTTCACACCGGCTTCGGCCACACTGATCTGATCGGCGGCCGGCTTGATGGCCGCTTCCGTATCGGGGACCTGTTTGATGAGGACCAGGATTTTCACCGTTCATCTACTCCTTTCGGGGAAGGACGGGCTTTCGCGCGGTTTGCCCGCGTGCGGGAGGTCCGCTCTTCCGGGTGGATATAAAAAAAGACCGGCGCTGGCCGGTCGGTGGAATCAACGCGCTTCTAATTTAGTAAATCATCAGACAAATGCAACAGTTTTTTGAATCATATTCATTTTTTGCGGATGCCGTTGAGAATCACCTTGGCAATTTCATCGGCATAGCTGGCGAGGCTGATGCGCTTGCTCCGGGAGACGGTATAAGTCGTGGCGATCTGATCCACCGCGCCGAAAACGATCTGCTTGAAAATAGTCGGGTGGATCTCCGAATCAAATTCGCCCGCGATCTGGCCCTCGACCAGGATTGCGGCGATCAGATCGAGGTACTCCTTGAAACTGCCGCCTTGATAGCCGAGGATGAATTTGCTGCAGAAGCGCATCTCCACTTCGAGGAGATGAGCCATGTCGGGATTCTGTTCGACAAAGGTCAAATGAGAACGGATAAATGTGGCAATCTTTTCGCCGGCGCTCTGGCTGGCGGCGAGGAGTTCGCGCATGCGGGTGATGATCGGGGCCATCTCCTCCTCAAAGATGGAGATCATCAGGTCATCCTTGTTCTCAAAATAGAGATAGGTCGTCCCCACGGCGACGCCGGCCTCACGGGCGATATCTTCCATCTTGGCATTATAAAAGCCACGCTCGGCAAAGACACTGATGGCGGCTTTGAGAATTCTGTCGCGTTTTCCCGGATTCATCGATTCCCTCACTTCTGCCCCGATCCCGCCAGCAGCGGGATCCTGTTTTGAATGAGATTCAATATAGATAAAAAATTGCCCAAAATCAAACAGAATATTGGACGATGCTGCGACAGTGAATTAAATTCACTTTTCTATTGACAATCTTTCTTTTTTTGAGTAAACTATATGAAGCGAATTCATTTTCGGAATGTAATTCAATCGCACGGCTTCGATCCGAACACTCAACTTTCCTGAGGAGGGAAGAATGAAACGAGTATCTACTGTGGCCTTCGCTCTGCTGCTTATCGCCACCAGCCTTTTCGCCGCCGGCGTCGACCTGACCGGTGTAGGTGTGCGCAGTACCAGCATGGGCGGCAATTACCGCGCGGTCAGCAACGACTGGAGCGGCATGTTCTGGAATCCGGCCGGACTGGTCTGGAGCAAGGGCCTCAAGGTGGGCGCCAGCCTCGAGTTCATCAAACCGGTTTCTGGCTATGCGTCCACGGCCATCAACGGGGCCATGTTCAGCGGCATGTCCACTTCTGAGGTGAAGAATGAGGATAAAACCTTCGTCATGCCCGCTTTCGGCATCTATAACAGCAATGAAAAAATGGCCTACGGGATCGGCTTCTGGGCTCCTTTTGGGCTTGGCGCCAAATGGGACCTGATCAATACCAGCGCCTACAATCCCAACTATCCCGCCATCGAATTCGATGATGATCTCAAGGTGCTCGCCCTGCAGCCGACCTTCGCCTACAAGCTGAGCGACAAATTCTCCGCCGGTGTCGGCCTGACCCTGCTTTATGCCGACATCACCATCCGCAAGCCCAATTTCACCCCGAATCCGGTTACCTACAACCCGGCCTACGCCGCCCTCAAGGCTGCCCTCGGCGCTTCCGCCGCCTCCCCCTTCGACCAGTTCCTCTCCGAAGGTCTGCTGGAAGGCAATGGCATGGGCGTTGGCGCAGCTCTCGGCGTGCAGTACAAGCCGGTGGAGACCCTGACCCTGGGCGCCTCGATGAAATGGTATAATGACATCAGCCTCGATGGCAGCATCAGCGCCGATACCTATTTTGCCAAGGATCCGGGCAATGTCAAACCCACCCTCGATTATTTGCTCAGCGTCAAGGCCATCACCTCCGCCCAGTATCAGCAGCTGCTCGGCGCCTACTCCGGCGTCAAGGCAACGGCCATCGCCAAGACCGATGTCAAGGCCGATCTGCCGCTGCCGTTGAATGCGGGTATCGGCTTTGCCTGGACCGGCATCAAGAACCTGCTCGTTTCCGGCGACGTCGCCCTGACTCAGTGGTCTGCCTGGGATGTCATCGAGATCCAGGACAGCAAAGGTGATTCAATGAATGCGCTGACGGAGAACTGGAAAGACGGTGTCCGCGCCGGTCTGGCCCTCGAATACACCGTGGCACCGGTCAACGCCAAGGTGCGCGCCGCCTTTTACAGCGAACCCCGCGCCGCCGTGCCGGAAACCATGAACCCGACCATTCCCGACATCAACCGCCGCAACGTGATGGTCCTGGGCTTCGGTCTGCCGATCGGCCCTTTCGAAGCCGGAGTGATGTATGAGCACATGTTTATCAAGGATGAAACCGTCAAGTGGTCCCCGGCGAGGAAGCCTTACGAGTACGAGAATATCGGCGGCATCTATTCGATGAAGGTCGACAATCTGATGGTCGGTCTGGACTACAACTTTTAAGTCCGGCGGATTCCGCTATGGTCTGAGCGGAGAGGATTACTTTCCGCCGTGTATGGGAGACTCTCCGCGCGAGAGTCTCCTTTTTTTTGAAATAAAACCCTGCATCCCTCCGGTTAAATCTGTAATACCATTCCACTCATCCTCACCGCGGGATATGCCATGAAACCATTCTTAGCTTCGGCACTGCTGGCGCTGCTGCTCCTGGCTTGCAATGATGAAAGCGGGATCAAGCCGCCCACCCAGGTCAGCGGTTTTTCCGGGACGATCACCTTTAGCGGCGCCTGGCCGCAGGATACCGACCAGATCCGTCTCGCCGCCGCTCTCAAGTTTCCTCCCTCCACCATCGCCGATATTCTCCTGGGCGATGCCCTGCCCACCGGTGTCGATTCCATCACCTATACCTTTTATACCCAACCGGTGACTCTGCAAGCGGTCGGGGTGGTCTGGAAAGAGAAGGAGCAAGCCTGGGATGCCACCAACATCATCGGCTATTACTTCCCGACGGAAAACCATCTCTCGCCGGGGGGTGTGACCGTGAGCCGCAAGGATGAGATCGTCCCGGATATCGATATTGCCTGCGATCTGACCAAAGTCAAGCGAGCGGTCAACAGCGCCATCGGCGGCAAGCTGCGCGTGCAGGGTTCGTGGCCGGCGGGAGCGACCAAAGTCGTCGTGGCCGCCTCCACCGCCCCGGTGCTGCCCTCGAGTCTGCTCGATCTTACCTTCTCCTTTCCGATCGATGCGGGTTTCGATTCCACCCGCTATTTCATCCCGGTGCAGCCCGGCATCTACAAGCTGGTCGCCGCTCTGGTCATCGAGGAGGGCAAGCCGATCGGCATGGAGAGCATCAAGGGGGCCTATTACAGCTTTGGCGGCATCAAGATCAAGACCGCCGAGACCCAGGAGCTGGGTATTGATCTGACCCTCATTTTTCCGCCGGGCCGTCTGCGGGCCGGCACCGCCCTCGGCGCTTCAGAGCGCACCGCCGCCCTCCACTAGAGAATGGAATCCTACATGCGCAAAACGACTCTATTTCTTGCCGGCGCCCTGCTCCTGCTGCTCTTCTGTCCGCAGCCGGGCCGGGCGCAAGCTACGGGCCGGATCAGCGGCCGAGTGACCGATGCCCGCAGCGCCGAGCCCATACCCGGCGCCAACGTCATGATCGTCGGCACGGTCCTGGGCGCCAACAGCGACCCTGACGGCCGCTTCAGCATCAACTCTCTGGACGCCGGCAGCTACGATCTGCGCGTCTCGGCGGTCGGTTACAAGCCCTTCCTGCGCAAGGCCATCGCGGTCTCCGCCCGGGCCGTGGTTCAGATGGCCGTTGCCCTCGAACCGACCCTGATCGAGACCGGGGAGGTGGTGGTCACTGCATCGAAACGCCGCCAAAGCATCGAGGATTCGCCCACCAGCGTCGGGATCATGAGCCACCGGGACCTCGAGCAGAAGAACCAGGTCTATCTGGACCGGGCCCTGGAGAGCGCTTCAGGGGTCAACTTTGTCGGCGGCCAGATCAACATTCGCGGCTCCTCCGGCTATAACTATGGCGCCGGCAGCCGCGTGCTCATGCTCATCGACGGGGTGCCGGTGATGCCCGGCGACAGCGGTGATATCAAATGGAGCATGGTGCCCGCCAGCCAGGTCGATCATGTCGAAATCGTCAAGGGAGCGGGATCCGCGCTCTATGGCTCGAGCGCCCTCGGCGGGGTGGTCAATGTCATCACCAAAAATGCGGAGGTGCGGCCGGTGACCCATCTGCGCTTGTCGGCGGGATTTTACGACAAGCCCTTGTACGCCGCATGGCAGTGGACCGACCGGCTGCTCCATTTCGACGACATCGACGTCGATCACTCGCAGCGTATCGGCGCTTCCCATCTTATGCTCGCCCTGGGCCGCCATCAGACCACCGGTTACGCCCAGAACGGCTGGTATCAGCGCGTCAACGCGCTGTGCAAATGGCAGCGGCAGCTTTCTTCCCGGGCAACGCTGACCCTCTCCAGCCACTACGAGACCAACAACAACGGCACGGGTCTGATGTGGCGCAGCCAGAGCGAAGCCCTTGCGGTCGCGAAGGAGGCCCTGGGCGACCGGGTAAAATCGGACAAATTCGGTCTTAATTTATTCCACCGCTGGGCGGCGAGTGAAAAATTTGCCCTGAACACCCGCGTTTCCTACTTTCGCAACTTTTGGAAGAACTACTTTCATGACAATCTCAACGCCTCGCAGGCCAACCGGATCGGGATCGAAGTGCAGGGCGATTACCAATTTTCCAACCTCAATTCGCTCACCTTCGGAACCGAGGAGGCCTGGGATATCGTCACCTCCGGCCTGGTCGGAGACCATCATCAGTACGTCGTCTCCGGATACCTGCAGAACGAGCGCAAGATCCTGAGCAGCCTCAGTCTCACACTGGGGGCTCGTTATGATCTGCAAAAAGTGGATACCGGATTCAAGGACGAAAATCTCAGTCCCAAAGTGGGGCTGGTGTGGCATGCAGCGCCCTGGCTTTCCCTGCGAGGTTCTTCCGGCAGCGGCTTCCGGGCCGCCTCGATGTCGGAGCGATTTTCCAATTCGGTCTATTCGGGGCTGCAGCTGGTGCCCAATCCCGATCTCAAGTCGGAGACCGCCTGGTCGCATGAGATCGGAGCGAACCTCCTCCTCCTCCCCGTCCTCGCGCTGGATCTCAGCGGTTTCCGCAGCGACTACTGGGACCTGATCGAGCCGGAGCCCACGGTAACCCAGGAGATCCGCTTTGTCAACGTCACCCGGGCGCGCATCACCGGCCTCGAAGCCTCGCTGCAGCTGCGCCCGGGGATTCGCGGGCTCTCACTGGAGACCGGCTGGACCTGGATGGACCCGCGCGATCTCGATCTGGATGCAACGCTGGCTTATCGTCCGCGCCACATTTCGCAGACGACCTTGCTCTACAGCATCGGCCCGGTCGAGGCCAGCGCCGATTACCGCTATGTCGCCCGGCTGGACAAGGTCAAGCTCTATCCGCTTGAGGACCGTGTCGCGCAAAAGACCCTCGACCTGCACCTTACCTGGCACTACCGGCAATGGTCTCTGGGTGGCCATGTCAATAACGCCCGCAACCATGCTCATACCCAGATGGAACGCACCTTGCAGCCCATCCGCAATTACATGCTGACCCTGAGCGGAACGATTTGAGTAAAGGAAGCCCCATGCGTATTTTCATTCTTTCCGGAGTGATCATGACCCTGTCCGCACTGCTGTCCGGCTGCGCCCAAGAGGCGGAGCTGCCCGGCAAACTCCCGGCGGCGGCCGTGCAGGCCGAGCTTGACAAGCTCGCGCCGGTTGCCCTCGAGTGCTCGCTCACCGCCCTCTCCCCCGCCGACCGCTCCGCTCTTGCGGAGATTCTCCGCGCCGCCAGGGTGATCGACCAGCTCTACCTGCTGCAGGTCAGTCCCGACAATCCGCAGCTGCTGCAGAAACTCCAGTCCGATTCAGCGCCCGCCAGCCGACCCTATCTCGAGCTTTTCAAGGTCATGGCGGGGCCCTGGAACCGGCTGGAGCATGATGCTCCCTTTTTACTGGGTGCAGCCAAACCCGCGGGCGCCGGATTCTATCCGCAAGATATGTCCCGGGAGGAGTTTGAGGCCTGGGTCGCCGCCCATCCCGATCAAAAGGCAGCCCTGGAGTCCAGCTTCACCGTCATCCAGCGCCAGGACAGCGGCCTGAAGGCCGTGCCCTACCATCAGGTATGGCATGATCTGGTGGCCGAACTCGCCGGTCATCTCGAAGCGGCCGCCCGCTTGACGACCGATCCGACGCTGGACCACTTCCTGCGCCTGCGCGCGGCGGGCTTGCGCAGCGACGACTATTACGAGAGCGACATGGCCTGGATGGATCTGGCAGGTGACCTTGAGGTGGTGATCGGCCCCTACGAGGTCTACGAGGATGGACTCTTTAATTACAAGGCCTCTTACGAGGCCTTCATCTGTCTGGTCGATCATGAGGAGAGCAAAAAGCTCGAGGCCGTCGCCGCCCATCTCAACGAGATGGAGGCCGCGCTGCCGATTCCCGACCGCTACAAGAATTTCAGCCGCGGCACCTCCTCCCCGGTCAAGGTCGTGCAGGAAATCTATTCCGCCGGACAGGCCGGAATTCAGACCACGGCCTTCAATCTGCCCAACGACGAGCGGGTGCGCGAGGCGAAGGGCTCCAAAAAAGTGATGCTCAAGAACATCGCCCGGGCCAAGTACGAGAAATGCTGGATGCCGATCGTCACGACTGTGCTGGCCCCGCAACCCCTGGCCGCAGTCTCCTTCGATGCCTACTTTAACCACGTCCTCATGCACGAGGTCAGCCATGGACTCGGCCCCGGACTCATCACCCTCGAGAGCGGCGAAAAGATCGATGTCGCCAAAAAGATGAAAGAACTCTACTCCACGGTGGAGGAGTGCAAGGCGGATGTGCTCGGCATTCTCAACATGAAGCGGATGATGGAAAAGGGGATCTTTGCGGCGGACATGGAGTATTCCATGTATGCCAGTTATCTCGGCGGGATGCTGCGCTCCATCCGCTTCGGCATCAACGAGGCCCATGGCGGCGGGGTGGCGATTCAGTGGAATTACTGCTTTGAAAACGGGGCGTTTTTGCTGGACCCGGCGGGTAAACTGACCCTGGATGAGAAAAAGATCCTGCCGGTTCTGACCCAGCTGGCGCACGAGCTGCTGATGTTCCAGGCCACCGGCGATTATGAGGGCGCGAAAAAGTTCATCGAAAAATATCGCCGCATGACGCCGGTGATGCAAAGGATGGTCGACGCCCTCAAGGCCGTGCCGGTCGATATCCGTCCCTCCTACCCGGTCCTGGCCGAATTCGGCCTCGAGTAGCCGTCAGGGCTTCCCCGCCTGCCCGGTCGGGGCCGAATTCAGCCGGAAGCAACCGCAGAGCCTCTGCGCCTGCCCGGTACGGACCGAATTCGGCCCGAGTTACCCCCAAGCTCTTCCTTTCCACTCCGCATTCCTTTCCGGCAGGCAGGTGCGCTGCTCATGGGGCTCGTCCCTGCCTTTTGCCAGGTCTAGAACACGAAGGGCAAAAAGCGTTTGCTTTTCTTCATATACTCCTGATAAGCCGGGCCAAAAAACCGGATGCATTCGTTTTCATCCGCACGGGCGGTGGCGAAGAGCAGGCCGCTGGCCGCCAGCGCGAGGAAGAGCGCGGCCCAGGAGACCTGCTTGAAAAATATCCCCCAGGTCAGCCAGAGCAAAGAGCTATACAAAGGATGGCGGATATAGCGATAGATCCCACTGGTGACCAGTTCGGAAGTGGCTTCGAAGGCATAGAGGTGGGGAGTGTCCGTGCGGCTTTTGCCGGGCTTGCCCTTGCGGATCAATCGTTCCACACCCGATCCCAGGAACAAGAGCGAGAGGAAGAGGAGCAGCCAGGAGACCACCTGGTTCCAGCCCAGGGGATGGTGAAACCACAGGCGGACATTGAGGAGCAGGAGCACGAGCATGCATTCCCAGGCGAAAAAGCGGTAAAAGCCGTGCGCTCCCGGCTCCCGCAGAGCGGCGCGGGAGATGTAGATATTACCTGCGGTTACGGCAAGAAAGATGATCAGAGCGGTGATGGAAATCCTCATATCATGAGCTCCTTTCCGGCCGGGCCGGGCCGTGATGACCACAGGGTGTTGGCGTGGGTTATCGCCCGGTGCCGCCGCGCCGCCGGCCGCCCAGCGCGCCCCGGTAATAATAGAGCAGCCCCGTCGAGGTCAGGGCCACGCCGGCTAGCGAGGGCCAGAAGGCGGTGATCAGGGTGGTGATCATAAACCAGATCTGGATGATCAGCACCAGGATAAGGGTGACCGGATAGCCCCAGGCCCGGTAATAGCGCGGCGCATCCGGGTATTTTTTCCGCAGGATGTAGACCGCAGCGAAGGTCGAGATGTTGAAAATTGACGAGGTGAACGAGAAAAAGTCGATGATCACCTCGTATGCGTGAACGGCGAATCCCGCAGCGAAGAGCAGCACGGTCGCCCAGATCCCCTGGGCGATCAAAGCGCGATTGGGGGTCTTGTAGTGCGGATGGACCTCGCCCAGTTGCTTGAAAAAGAGGCCGTCGCGGGCCATCGCGAAGACACCGCGCGCCTTGACCAGCACCTGGGAACTGACGCTGCCAAAGGTGTTGAGCATCACCGCCAGGCTGACGAGGATGCCGCCCAGACCGCCGACGGCAGCCTCCATGGCATCGACCGCCACCCACTTGGAGCCGGAGATGCCGGCGGGCGGGAGTTGGAACAGATAAGCCGAATTGGCAGCCAGATAGATCAGCATCACCCCGGCGATGCCAAGGATAAGCGAGAGCGGCAGATTGCGGCGGGGATTGCGGACCTCCTCGGCGACATAGGTCGCTCCTTCCCAGCCGCTGAAGGCAAAAAAGGCATAGCGCATCGCCGCGCCCATCGCCAGCAGCGAACCCCAGGTGAATTTATCCGGCCAGAAGGGCTGGCTGAAATGGCTCGCACTGCCGCCACTGGCGAAGCAGACGCCGACGACGGCGCCCAGGGCGATCAGCTTGAGCAGGCTCAGCACATTTTGCACCTTGCCGCCGAGGGCGACGCCAAAGCAGTTCACCAGCGTCAGCAGCCAGATGATGCCAAGCGCGATCAGCACTTCAATGCCGCGGCCGAACGCGGCACCGGTGATCAGGCGATACAAGGAATTGCCATATTCGGCAAAGACGATCGAGACCGCAGCGATGGCGCCGGTCTCCGAGACGAAGAACATCGCCCATCCGCGCAGAAAGGCCCAGACCGGCGGATAGGCGGCGCGCAAAAAGGCGTAGGGGCCGCCGGACTTGGGCATCATGGCCGCCATCTCGGCATAGACGAAAGCGCCAAGGAGGGTGGCGATGCCGCCGAGGATCCAGACGCCGTAAAACATCGAGACGCAGCCAACCAGAAGCATGATCGGCGCAGGGGTGCGGAAAATGCCCGAGCCGATGATCCGGCCGATGAGGATGGAGAACGCCTCCGTCAGGCCGAGTTTGCGCTCGAGGGCGCTCTTTTCGCTGAACCATTCCGCGACAACCTTTTGCCGATCGTCCAAATCCGACTCCTTATGCAACTCCGTCGTGTGCCGGCCGCCGGGACGCAGCGCCCGTCTCTGTTCAGGGTTCAGCAGACGGGAGATCCGTCCGTTTGCCCGGAGGGGCGCCCCCGGGAGGTCGTGCTCACCCCTCTTCCAGCTCTACATCAAGAAAAAGTCCATTGACGGCATAGCCGCCGCTGCGGACGTGCGGCAGTGCGGCAACCGTGCACCGGTACGCTTCCAACTGCGCGGGATCCCGGTTTTCACCGGTCTTGTAATCGATGATCAGGATTTCCCGCCGGGAGGTGTTTACCAGCATACGGTCGATACGCTGCTCGCGGCCATCCTGCGCATAGAGGGTCAGTTCGGTAAAGATGTGATCCCACTCCGCAGCGGAAAACCAGGAGGCATGGGCGTCAAGAAAGGCCTCCACCCGGGCGATGATGCGGCGGATCTCCGCGGCGGGCACCAGGCTGCCGAAATCGCCGAGGGTCCGCGCCAAAGCGTTCGCCCGGGCCTCCGGGGAGTCGCTGATGATCTGCGCCAGATAATAGTGGACGACATTGCCGCGGTCCACCAGGCGCTTGTTGACGTAGACACTTTTATAGTCGAGAAAACGTTCCTTCTCGATGCGCTCCGGATCCGCTTTATACCAGGAGGTCCGCCCGGGATCGAAATAGCCGGCGAGCCCCGCGGGCATCGCTGCAGTGGCGGCGGCCGATGGCTGTGGCAGTCCCTGCCATTCGCCCCAGCGGGCATCGGCGCCCTCCGGCCGCAGGGTCTGGATCAAGCCCTGCGCCGAGAGCTGCTCATGCAGGGTGGCGAGAATCAGCTCCATAGCCGACGGACGCTCCTTTTCCGCAGAACGCTCCAGCAAGCCGTTCAATCCCTTGCTCGATCTGCCGGTCAGATAGATGCCGAGGTGGCGCCGGGCGCGGGTCACCGCCACATAAAATGCATTAAGCTCTTCGATGCACTCCCGGGCCGCACTCTGCTCGACGAGTTCGCGGCGGGAGGAGGCGGCCAGCACATCGTTATAGTTAAAGGTGAGGGCGAACTCGCGGATGCGCTCGAAGCGGTCGTCATAGAGCACATAATGGTGAAGGCGGTCCTGTTCGTCGCGGTGACGGGTCAGGGGCCAGAACAAAAAAACGCTGTCAAACTCAAGTCCCTTGGACTTGTGCACGGTCAGCAGCCGGATGGCATCGACTTCTTCCAGACCGAGCTGCTGCCAGGCCTCGTCGTCCTGATGCATCTCGCAGTAGCGGATAAAACCGGCCGGGGTAGGCGGAAATTCCCTTTGATCCTGGCAAAATCCGGCCACCAGCTCGAGGAAAAAGACGATATTTTTGCTGTCATTTTCCTGGGCAAAAAGTTCGGGTACAGCGAACTCTTCGAAGATCCGTTTGCACAGTGAGAGCAAATCGAGCTCCGGGGCCGCCTCGAGCAGGGCGCAGCAGCGCTGCAGGCTGGTCAGCTGCGGCAGGTCCGCGGCCAGTTTGCGCCAGAGGGGCAGCGGTGCAGGATCAACCGCAGCCGCGCGATAGGCGAGCAGGATGCTTTTCAGCTCTTTCGCTCCGATGAGCAGATAATCGGAGCGGAGGAACTTGAGCAGCTCATCAAAATCCCGGGTGGCCATATAGCGCAGCAGATAGAGCGCCGGCTTGATGGCGCGGTGTTCGAGCAGGGAATGGGAGCTGTCCAGGACGTAATCGATCTCAAGCTCGTCGAGGATATCGGCGAGAGCGCGCAGGTCGCGGTTCTCCCGTGCCAGGATGGCGGTCTGACCGGGATGAATCGTGCCCTCACGCAGGCGCGGCTGGATCTCCGTTTTCACCAGTTCTTCGCAAGCATCGCGCAAGCTGGTCAGGTCGTTCTCTTCCTCATCGCCGCCGCAGGCGCGCAGACAGACAAAGATTCCGCCGGACTGTCCCTGCAGCTGAGCCTGGCATGCTTCATAACGCCAGTGCAGCCCTCTCAGCGCCAGCCGCTGCTGCAGGGCTTCTCCGCCAAAGAGCGCATTGACGAAATCTATAATGATCGGGCTGCTGCGATACGAGACCGCGAGGCGTTCGCGCTCGGGCTGGTCGAGCATCGTTTCCATGGCCTCGAGCAGGTCGCGTTCGCCGCCGCGCCAGCCGTAGATCGCCTGTTTTTCGTCGCCGACCACGATGACACCGCCATAGGGCCGCACACCCTCGCCGCTGATCACCTCCTTGATCATCGGCCAGAGGATCCGGAACTGCAGCAAGCTGGTATCCTGAAACTCATCGATGAGGAGAAAGCGCACCCGGTTGGCAAGTATTTCATAAAAGGCGTTGGTGACCGAATCCTCCTCCACCAGGGAGAGCTCCGGGTCATAGAGATAGCGATAGGTATACCAGGCTATGTCGTCATACCCGAAGATCTGGTCACGGAAGCGCAGTTCATCATACTTGCGCAGGAGAATGGCAGCGAGGCGGGCCAGTTCGGCTTCCTCGTTGAGGAAATCGCCGGAGTAGAGGTATTCCGCCAGTGCCTCCTGGGCGAGCTGCAACTTGTCCTTCAATTCAGCCGCGAGCTCTGCATATTTTTTCTTCCGCAGCAGCGCACTGCCGTTCCAGAACTTGAGGTTTTTCAGCAGAGTCCGAAAGTTTTCGCGGAGAAAAGAGAGATCGTCGAAAGAGGTACGGAGGATCCCGATCCAGTCGTGTTCCGGTTCTCCATCCGGAAAGAAAAGGTCGAAATAGGTCCCGGTGAGTGCGTTGCGGGCGGTAATCTCCGGCTGATCCTCCGTCAGATAGGCTGCAAACTGCGTCAGCACGGCGGAAATCAGGCCCGTGAATTCGGCCAGGCGGGCTGCGGCGGCCGCCGGCGCCGGCTGATGCGCCGCCGCGTCGCGTGCGATAAAATGAAAGAGCCAGCGCTGGCCAAGCAGATCCTCCACCAGCTTTTGATAGTCGGGCAGGGAGCGTTTTTTCGAGCGCTGGAAGAGCTCCTTGATGGCTTCGAGATGGTCCGGTTCCAGGGCGTACGCGTAGAGCGATGCGAGATAGGCCGGGTCCATGCGGCTGTTGATGGAATAGCCCGAGATGCCGATGAAGGGGGCAATGACCGACTTGAAGAGACGATTGATGAACGAATCAATGGTGTTGATCTGCACCTGGCTTTTGTTGGTGAGCATCTCCTCATAGACATTGAGCAGCCAGGTGCGGTCGGCTTCCTGCCAGGGGCAGCCGAGGAGCCCGGCGAGATGCTCGCGCAGCCCGGAGGCCTTGGGATCGCTGGTGATGAGGAGCTGCAGATGGGAAAAAATCCGCTCGCGGATCTCCGCCGTGGCCTTTTTTGTGAAGGTGATGACGAGAATCTCGCTGAAGTGGATGCCCTCGCCACGGCAGCGCAGCAGCAGGGCGATATATTCCAGCGAGAGCCGGTAGGTCTTGCCCGTGCCGGCACTGGCGCTGATGACTTTTTTAACCAGAGTACTCATCGGGAAAAGCTCACTCCTCCGCGCCGGCGCGGATGCCGGTGCTTAGCGTGGATGAAAGATCTCCATGCGAATCATGTCATGGAGATGGTCGAGATCGCGGGCGCTCCGATCCGGGGGATGATAGCCCGCTGCGGCGATCTCTTGCAGCGTTGCGGCGATCTCCAGGCGGAATTGCGTCAGAACCTCCTGCTTGGTTTGCTTCTTCATCCTTTTCTTGTAATAGCCTTCGAACCGCGACTGGAGAATTTTGTAGATGCAGGAGTGCACCCGGTTGAGCATCTCCGGCTGTTCGATCAGATAATAAAAGAGCTCATAAAACCACAGCTGCTCTTCCTCGTATTGGCCGGTCTTGTAATCGACGAGAAAGGCCTGCACAGGTTCACCGTATTCGATGCGCAGATCGGCGCGGCCGAGGAGGAACAGATCCAGCGGCAGGCCGCTTGCGGCGGCTGTGAGAAAGAGTTTGGGAGTTTTCTCGGTCTCGCTCGTGAACCCGGCCTCGGGATAGACGCGCGGCGCCATGCGGTCCAGCTGGAAACGCTCGTGGAGCTGGGTGTAAAAGGTCTGGCAGGAGGCGCGGATGAGCGGCAGGATGAATTCCCGGAAATAGGTCAGCTCGTGGTTTTTCGGCAGTTTGAAATAGAGATCGCTGCTGCGGGAGAAGAGGTCGGCGATCGCCGCCTCGCCATAGTGCGTAAAGATACGTTCGAAGGTGCTGAAAGGCAGGGCATCCTTGATGAAGCGGAGCCAGCAGGCGTCAAAAACCGCCTGGGCGATCTTGCCGAGCAGCCGGGGATTCAATCCAGCTTCCCACGAATCCGGCCAGTCCGGGACACGCGCGACCGTGCGCACGGCATAGGCGAAGGGATTTTTGCGCAGCTGGCTATAGGCGGAAAAAGAGAGGCGCCATTGCCCCTCCGGGAAATCGGCCGCCGGCTCGAAGGGCAGGATGAAAAAGTCCGGCCGTTCCCCGCGCAGGGCCGCAGGTCGTGCCGCTCTGGTGTTGGTGGTGAAAAACTGCCGGCAAAACTCGCGGTAGTGCACGTCGGGCAAGGACTCCCGGGTGACCATATCGGGGCAGGCGATACAGAGTTCTTCCACGAAGGAGCCGGGTTCGATGTTCTTGCTGATGTTTTTGATGGTAAAGATGAAGAGCTGTGGCGTGGCCAGGGCGAGGCGGAAAAAAGCGTACTTTTCGCGCAGGCGCAGATCATCAGCCGAATCGAATCCCAGCAGGCTGCGCTGCTGCTCGTTCAGCAGCCAGGGGGCGGAGCGTGTGCGCGGCAGTTGGCCCTCGGTCACCCGCAACAGGGCGAGGTGTTCAAAAGTAAGGTTGCCGATTTCGCCAAAATTGAGAAACTCGATCTGATTCTGGCGGTCGGAGTTCCACTCGTAGCGGACGCGTACGGATTTGATATAATCGAGAAACAGGCGCAGGATGGCGCGGGCAGCGGTGGTCCGGCTCTCACCCGGGAGCAGCGAGCGCCAGTCGTCCATGATGCCCAGCGAACCGATAGCGGTAAAATCGGCCAGGGTCTGATAAAAGAGCTGCAGCAGATTGGTGAAACGGTTTTCATGTCCGGAAAGAATCCGGCGGATGGGTACTCCCTCCGGATCATCGATCAGCCGGCTGAATCCGGCGAGATCTTGCACCTCCATCATCCGCTGCAGCAGCCGGAGCAGGGGTGTTGCCAGGGGCTCGAGGTCGCGCCGCGGCCGCTGCTGGGTCTGGAAAAAGCGCCCCTCCAGATCCAGATAGAGATAATCCTCGCTCTGCAACTGGTGCAGTAGCGTGATCGCGCGCTCCTGCTGCCGGGCGTTCTGGACGGCATCCCCTTCACCGAGGAGGGGATGACTGAATTCGGTGCACTCAAAGGCGGCGAGCAGGGCGGGCAAGGGCAGCAGCAGGGTTCCGGCCGTGCTGTCCCAAACCAGCGCTTCGAGGAGATCACGCAGCACGGAGAAAAAGCGGTACAGGGTGGTCCCGCTCATCGCGGAGGAGGCGGGCAGACGGAATTGGCCCGGCGAAAGCAGGTGGTGAATGGCGCAAGGCTGCGGAGTGACATCGACGGCATGGGTGATGCCGTGCTGTGCTGCAGCGGCAATAAAGCGGATGTAGAGCGCAAAGGTGTTCGGGCATTCCAGGATGGTGATCTGCCGCCCAGCCGTTGTGCCAAGCTCAGCGGCGGTGAAGGGGCGTGGCGACAGCGTTTCCTCGTCCATGAGCCGGGAGGGCAACTGGCACAGGAGCGTAACCTGGCGGTCAGCCGCCGCGAGCTGCCGCAGCAGCCATTTCTCAAGGCCGGTCAAGTGCAAGATATTGACCAGAACAATCTCGTCTGCGCGTGGGCACGGCGAAACATCGAAGCGCTCTGCACCGCGGTTAAAGATGCGGTCGCTAAAGCCGTGCGCGCCGATCCAGGCCGAGTAGAGCCCGCGGATGCGGATCAGCTCCTGCAGGGTCTTCTCCTGCCAGGGCAGCAGTTCCGCGCCGGCAGCAGCGAGAGTCGCTGCAGCCGTCTCCAGGTTGAGGCCGGCTTCGCTGCTCTCCTCCCAGAGCGAGAAGAACTGATTGGCGAGATCGATGCTCTGAAAATAACTGTGGATGCGAAAAAAGTCGCGGGCCTGGTTGTCAAGGCTGGCAAAAAAAGCGAGGGTGCGTTTTTCCTCCCGCAGCAGCGGCAGCGGTGTGCTGAAGAGCTGCTCCTTGAACTCCTCCATGGTCACCAGGCGCAGGCGCGAGAGGGACCAGAAGGGCTGCAGCTGCCGGCGGGCCGTGTTGCGGCTAACTTGGGTCGGAAAAATCAGCCAGGCATCGCGATCGCACCACTCTTCGGGCTGAAGCAGGGGGTCCTGAAAAGAGAGGTATCGGAAGCGAAGCGGTCGCATGCGGCTGTCGGCCTCGGTTGGGGGAATTGCTTTTGCGCCAATTTACGCACATATTCTCAGCGACGCAACAGAAAAGATGGCCGCTGCAGAAAGCACGGACCTGCGGAATTTTGTACGAGTCCCGTGGGGCCAAGGCCCGGCGTGGGCCCGGGCAGGCGGCAGTGGAATTTTGCGCAGGCCGCGTGGGGCCGCGGTTCCGGCGGCAGCCTGGGCAGGCGGCAGTGGAATTTTGCGCAGGCCGCGTGGGGCCGCGGTTCCGGCGGCAGCCTGGGCAGGCGCCGGAGAGGCTCCGGGAATGCTGCAGAAATCTCTTGAGAAAATGCGCAAAAACCGCTATTTTGAAGCGAAGGAGTTGCCATGCCCTATCCCTATCTCGATCCCCGCAGCATTCGGGTCCATCCCCTGGCGGAGCGGAACAGCAAGACCGCCATCCGCGAGACCGCCCTCGATCCGGATCTGCCGCCAGCTCCCGCGCCACAGTTACAGCCCCTGGTGCATGAGCTTGCCGAGCGCATTCTGGCGGCCCGCGCCCACGGCGCGAGCGTGATGCTCGCTTTCGGCGCGCACCTCATCAAGAACGGCGCCAGCCCCGTGGTGATCCGCATGTTGGAGGAGGGCTGGTTGACGCACCTGGCCACCAACGGCGCCGGCTCCATCCATGACTGGGAATTCGCATTTCAGGGTCGTTCCGAAGAGGATGTGCGCGCCAATGTGGCGCAGGGCCGCTTCGGCACCTGGGACGAAACCGGGCGGCATATTCACCTCGCGGTGCAGGTCAACAGCCTGCGCGGCATGGGCTATGGCGAATCGGTCGGGGCCATGGTGATGGAGGACGGGCTGCTGCTGCCCGTGCCCGAAGCCCTGGAAAAGGCGCTGCAGCAGAGCTTGCGCGAAAACCATCCTCTCGCCCCGGCGCAAGCCGAACTCCTCGGGACCATGCGCACCTTCGGTCTCGGCGGCGGCCCCCTCGCCATCGCCCATCCCTGCAAGCCGTACTCGCTTTGCGGCCAGGCGTTCCGTCTCGGCATCCCGCTCACCGTACACTGCGGCATCGGCTACGATATTATCTACAACCACCCCTATGCCAACGGCGCCGCCCTCGGCCGCGCCAGTCACCTGGATTTTAAAATCTTTGCCCGCTCGGTCGCCGGACTCGAGCACGGGGTCTTTCTCTCCGTTGGTTCGGCGATCATGGCGCCGCAGATCTTCGAAAAGGCCCTCTCCGCCGTCAATAACCTCCGACTGCAGGAGCGCCAGCCGGTCCTCTCCGGTCATCTCATGGTCATCAACGATCTCCAGGAGAGTCACTGGGACTGGAGCCAGGGGGAGCCCCCCAAATCCTCACCCGATTACTACCTCCGCTTCCTCAAATCCTTCTATCGCATGGGCGGCAGCGTGCGCTATGTCGCTGCCGATAACCGTTTATTTCTCCACCATCTCTACACGGCGTTGCGGGAGAAAAAAAGCGTGTAACTTTTTCACCGCCTTTCCGTTTTATGCATATAATCAGACTGCGGGGCGTCGTTATCCATCTTTTCCAGGAATTACCGCCATGCAGTGTGTTGCCCTGGTTGTGTTGTGTTCTATCTCCCTGGCCGTGGCTGCCCAGGAACCGGCAAAAAAAATCTATACAGCGGTCCAGATCCATCCCGCGGTTCCCGTGATCGATGGCCGTGGCGACGATCTGGCCTGGCACAGTGCCGCCATCGGCCGCGATTTCATCCAGCTCGAACCCCGCAATGGGGATCCACCCAGCGAGCCCACCGAATTCCGCACCGTGTACGACACCGAAAACCTCTATGTGCTGATCCGCGCCCATGATACGCACCCCGAGAAAAGGATTTCCCGGCTGGTCCGGCGCGACTCGGGAGGTGAGAGCGAGCAGGTGGGGATCATCTTCGACAGCTATCACGACAGCCGCACCGCCTTCCAGTTTGGGGTCACCATCGCCGGAGTCAAGCAGGATCTCGTATTCAGCAATGACGGCGACAATGAGGACAGCAGCTGGGATCCGATTTGGGAGGTCAAGACAGCAGCCGATGACTCGGGGTGGACGGCGGAAATGCGCATTCCCTTCAGTCAGCTGCGTTTTGGCGAGGCATCTGAACAAGTCTGGGGGCTGGAGGTCTACCGGGTGCTGTCGCGCAACAACGAACTCAGCCTCTGGCAGGCGATTCCCAAGGATGCCTCGGGCGTGGTCCACTTTTTCGGCGAACTGCACGGCTTGGCCGGCGTGCGCAAACCCAAACGGATCGAGCTGCTGCCCTACAGTGTCTCCGATCTGACGACAGCCCGGCCTGAGGAGGGGAATCCCTTCGCTCCCGGCTGCATCGGCCATTTCAAGGGTGGCCTGGACGGCAAGATCGGCCTGGCCAGCAATCTCACCATGGATTTCACCGTCAATCCCGATTTCGGGCAGGTCGAAGCCGATCCCTCCGAGGTCAATCTCAGCGCCTTCGAGACCTTTTTCCAGGAAAAGCGGCCCTTCTTCATCGAGGGCAAGAACATCTTCGAATACAAATTGGCCATGGGCGACGGCGACCTGACCATGGACCGGCTCTTTTATTCGCGCCGCATCGGCCGTCCGCCACAGTACGAGGTCGAGACAGCGGATGACGAATACCTGAGAGCGCCGCAGAACACCTCCATCCTCGGCGCCTGCAAAATCAGCGGCAAGAGCTCCGGCGGGCTCTCGATCGGTCTCCTCGACGCGGTGACGCAGCGCGAGCGCGCCGAGATCCGTGCCGGCACCGCGCACCGCCATGAAACCACCGAACCGCTCAGCAATTACTTCGTCGGCCGGCTGCAAAAGGATTACGCCGGCGGCCGCAGCTCGCTCGGCACAATGATCACCGCCGCCCATCGCCGGATCGAAGAGGCCCACCTCGAATTCCTCGATCGGGCCGCCTACTCCGGCGGCATCGATTTCCGCCACAGCTGGGATAACCAGAACTGGATCCTGGATGTTCGCACCGCCTTCAGCCACATCCGCGGCAGCCGCGATGCCCTGCTCGAGATCCAGACCGCCCCGGCCCACTACTTCCAGCGCCCGGATGCCCCGCACCTCGGGGTCGACTCCAGCGCCACCTCCCTCTCCGGCACAGGCGGTGCCTTCTCCTTCGGCAAGATCGGCGGCGGCCACTGGCGCTTCCTCTCGATGACCCTCTGGCGCAGCCCGGGTCTGGAGCTCAACGACCTTGGCTTCATGCGTCAAGCGGATCAGGCCATCCAGGTCTTCTGGGGCGCCTGGCGCCAGCTCAAGCCGTGGCACAGCATCCGCGAATCGCAGATCAACGTCAATTACTGGAATTTTGCCACCTGCACCCGGGAACATCTCGGCTATGGCGGGAACATCAACGGTTATATCGGCTTTACCAACAACTGGAGCCTGAACGGCGGAATCAACCGCGAAAGCGAATGGCTCGGTATCTCCGCTCTCCGCGGCGGCCCCGCCCTGCTCGGACCAGCCGGCGGCAATCTCTGGTTCTATCTCTCCACCGACGAGCGCAAAAGGTTCTCCGCCGGGATCGAGTATTCCCGCTATCAGGCCAGCGGCAACAGCTCAAACTCCCGTCATGGCGCCCTCAACCTGGACTGGCGCGTAACCCCGGCTCTGAGTCTGGCGTGGCAGCCGCAGTGGAATACCGGCCATTCCGAACTGCAATACGTCGAGAGCGTCGAAACCCCTGCGGGGCCGCGCTACATCATGGGTCGGATCGAGCAAAAGAACCTTGCCATGGTCCTGCGGCTCAACTACAGCCTGAGCCCGGAGCTCTCCATTCAATACTATGGCCAGCCCTTCGTGGCCTCCGGGGCCTACAGCCGCTACAAGCTGATCACACGCGGACGGGCGGCTCGATACACCGAGCGGTTCCGCCTCCTTGCGAAGGAGGAGATCGGCTACGATTCCGAAAATGAGCAGTACCGGATCAACGAGCAGGGCGGGACGGCGGGAGAATACCGGTTCGACAAGCCGGATTTCAATTTCCGGCAATTCCGGTCGAATCTGGTGGTGCGTTGGGAGTATCGACCCGGCTCCACCCTCTTTTTTGTCTGGTCGCAGGGGCGGACCGGTTCGATCGGGGAAGGCGGTTTTGCGGGGGGCCGGGATTTGCGCGCCCTCTTCAACGTCTACCCGGAGAATGTCTTTCTCGTCAAGTGCAACTATTGGTTCACGCTGTGAACCTGTTCAGCCGCGGCTGGAAGGCCAGGCGGCGGTTCGGTAAAACTTGCGCATATACACGGTCAATCAGCCACCTCAGGGCCAGACGGCGTTCGGTAAAACCTTCGGTACATCCGCTGGCTCAGCCGCGGCCCTGGCGGTAACGGTTACGCAGCGCCTCGAGGGTCTGAAAGCCGCAGGAGCCCAGCGAGGTGATCTGTTCGTTCTCAGGAACCCGCTGATTGTAATCCTGTTGAAAGGCGACCAGAGCAGCATGAGTCGCCGTTTGCGCTCCATCCAATGCCCCTTCGTAAAATCCCACCTCGCTGAGCACAGCCTGGATCATGCGATAGACGGATGTACGGCTGGTATCCTGAATGCGGGTTGAGATAAAACCGCCGTAGCGCTGCATCTGCTGTTCCAGCTCGAAGAGACGATAGTTATAGTTGTTGCGCCATTCGGCGGCCTCGCCGGCGAACCTGACCAGGGCGCGCAGAGTGTCCACCACCTGTGGGCGCGCCAGCGGCTTGCCGATGATCTCCTGCAGCTGCGGAAGTGGCAGCGATTCTGCCAGCTCCTGCTTGCAGCGTGCGAGTTCCTCCTGGCATACGCGCGAGGGCTGGCTGATCTTGATCCCGAACAGATCGACATCCTTGTCTTGAAAGACCGCGATGCCGATGATGATGGCCAGCAGCAGCATCGCCAGGCCGACAAGCAGGCCCAGGACTTTTGGGGTCAGCTTGTTGATGATCAGATCGATGATCCCCCCCAACCCGGTCCCGGTTTTGTTCATACCACCCCTCCCTATTAAGGTCCGACTGCTGAAATATAGAGGGATTTGCGCCCAATGTCAAGTGCAATTGCTCACCAGGGTCCCCCAAAATCTCGCTTCCACCTGGAGCTCCCCACATTCCGGTTCCCATCCGGGTGGGAACCAGATAAAAAATTTCGCTTCCACCCGGAGCTCCCCACATTCCGGTTCCCATCCGGGTGGGAACCAGATAAAAAATTTCGCTTCCACCCGGAGCTCCCCACATTCTGGTTCCCGTCCGGGTGGGATCCAGATTTTTGGGGGGGTATCAAGCTATTGCTCACTCCATCCTTTTGCCGTAATCCAGCCGGTAACTGGTGGTTACCTGGGGGAAGGCCGGAACCACCTTGGGATAGGGCACGTTCTCCTGCGCGACGGTCATCGGGATGGCGGTCAGCTGGATCGCATCGAAGGCTTTCATATCGATGGCAATGCGGCCGCTGTACTTGCGCTGCAGCGAATCAACCCTGGCATTGAGATGCTGTTCGATCGCCTGCAGGGAGCGGGGACTATCGGCGCTGCTGTCGCCCATAGCCCGAAGGTAAGCGTCGCGATAAAAGAGCGCATTGTAATAATCCTGCCACATGGCCACCTCACGCTCCACACCCTCGAGCCGGTCATACCCGCGCTTGTAGGCGCGCCGGGTCAGATACTGGTCCCGGACCATGTCGATGATCGCCAGCTGCAGCTGCCGGCCAAATTCGCGGTTCTGCATGCGTTTTTCGCGGAAGACCAGGGGATGGCTTTGCATCTCATGAAAAAAGCGTTCGACGTTCCAGACCTCGCCGTCGACGGTAAAAAGCGGCTCGCCGGCCATGGCCTTGACCTGGCTGAGATAGTCCTCCCAGTTGACATCCTCTTGCGGCTGGTTCCAGTAGCGCTGCTCGAAGGAGGCCCTCTCCTCCTCTCGGCTGCGCAGATAGAGCGGCCCCAACAGGTCGGCCAATTTGAAAAAGGCCGCCCGGTTGAACTCGATATGCCGGCCCTTCATGACCGAGAGAATATAGCGGTCCCAGTTCGCCCGCGCCTCCTTGTCGGTGAGGCGTTCCTTCACCGAATTCCAGAGTTCGCGGAGTTTTTCGTTGGTAACCACCGGCTCCGGGGTAATCTCGAGCACCTGCATGAAGAGATACTGGCCGGGCGCGGTCTGGACCGGGCCGATCAGGTCGCCTTTTTCACGGCGGGTGATAAAGAGCGAGTCGATGACGGCATCATTCTCCGACTTGGCCCAGATCACTTCGCGCTGCGGCAGGGTGTCTAGGGGGGCGAAGGAGCGCATCGCGATCTGCATCGGCTCGCGCTGACTGCGCATGCGGGTGTTGAGCAGATGCGCGGTGGCGCTGTCGGTGGCATTGAAATAAGCGATGTGGTAGCGGCGTGAGGCGTTGACGACGCTCTTTTTCAGCAGGGTTGTGTCGATTTCGACACCGGCGTAGCCCTCCTTGAGAAAGAGGTACTCACGCATGGCTTGCTCTTTGCGGCCCTTGAGAAAGTTCTCGACTTTGGGAGCGGTGATCAGGGGATTTTTTTCGCCCGCTTCGAGCGCGAAGAGTTTTTCGCCGATCAGGGAATTGAGGACGATCTTTTTATGGATATAACTCGCGCTGTTACACCAGGCCGGCCGCGGGGTATATTCAGCGCGGCGGATGAACTCATTGACCGTGATGGTCTTGCCGTCCACGCGGGCCAGAATCGCCTGCGGCGGCTGGAGGTCGCGGTTGCGATGGCAGCCCGACGCCAAGATCAGGCCGAAGAGCATCAGGGATACGAGCACTCTTTTCATGACAGTTCCTGATAAATGGAGATGGGCCTGGCTTTCGCGGCCGGGCCCATCCCGTAGCATACCGGGGCGGCATGAGTGCCGCCTGCGGAAGATATTATTTGATAATGGCAAATTTGCCCATCTTGACATCGCCGGTGAGGGTCGACTCGACGCGGTAGAGGTAATAGCCCGCGGCGATGTCGAGTCCCTCCTTGCTGCGCAAATCCCAGAAGGCGGTGCCATTGGATTCGCTGTTGGAGTCGAAGGAGGAGGTGCGCGCATTCACGGCATTGTTGACGGTGATCTCGTCGACCAGCAAGCCGCTGACCGTGAAGATCTTGATCGAGCATTGCGCCGGCACGTTGGTGAACATAATGCGGCGCGGCTGGTTGCGCTCCCAGTTGCCGATCGCCGGTTCCATCACATTGGTGACCACATAGGGGTTGGGCACTACCATGATTTTTTCCATATCCTCCCGGATCTGCTCCTTTTGCACCATCAGCTCGCCGACGGTGGTGAAGGTCAGTGAATCGCTGGGGAAGTAGCCGCGGTCATAGGCGATATGAAAGACATCGCCCGCTTTGGGAAGCTGGCTTTCATTGGCGGCCTGCTGGAAATCGATGATGAAGGCCAGTCCCGCCCAGAGGTTGCGGCGGTTGGCTGCGCCCTGATCGGTCACAAACCCGACCAGGACCCGGTCGACGAGCCAGTTAAAAACGCCATCGCGGTCGACGTCGTGGACCACGAGGTCGGCCTTGAGGTTCGCGCCGGTGGAGTCCTTGAGGTTGGGCGTCTCGACGTAGAAATCAAAATTGTGTTTGAGGAGCAGTTCCTTGGCATCGAGACGGCCAAAGTTCTCGTCCTTCATCGTCGCCGCTTTGGCCTTGCCGGTATAGGCGGCGGGATTGTCGGTCCAGACGATGTTGTAATCGTAGGGGAAAACCCGTGTGGTCGAATCGGTGGGCTCGGTGAGCCGGATCGGCGCACTGCCCTTGATCCAGCCGGATTCGACATAATTGATCTCCGGCTCGCGCGCCGGCAGCCGGAAAGTCAGGGTCAGGCCGTCGAACTCCGCCGTACTAAGATCATCGTCGATGCGGAAGCGGTAGCCCTCCTTGTATTCGCCGAACTGGGTGTCGAGGCGCCAGAACTCAAAATTGTCGCCGGCGAAATTGCTGTCATTCTCGGTATAGATCAGCGAGTCGCCGCCGGTGACATCGTAGATATTGATGCTGTTGTTGACATAGCAGAGGCCATGGCTGGTATTGGCCGGCTGCTTGAGGGTGATCTCGGAGCCGAATTTCACCTTGTAGGTGTTGTCGGGTTTGACAAAGGGTGGAAAGACCACATTGGGAATGATGACATTCTTGCCAAAGGCGTTGTTGGCATGGACATCCTTGATCGCCGGGGAGGCATAGCCTGCGGCGTTCTGGTGCGGCACGACAATCGCCACGTTTTTGGAGACCTCTTCCACGGTTTCGTCGCGGCCGACGTTGAGGGTATAGGTATTGAAGGAGGGCCCGACCTTGACATCACCGGTCTTGATGCCGTAATCGTAGGCGACGAGAACGTAATAGTAGGTTTGGCCGTTGATGACATCGGTATCGGTGAAATAGTTGGTGATACCCTTGTCCGAGCCGAGATAATAGCCCGCGCCGTTGACGAGGCCAAAGTCGGTGAAATTCTTTTTGCCATCCACAACGTCGCACTCAAAAACCGGTTTGATCAGGGTCGGCGTGCCAAAGCCGTCGGTGATGATCTTGTCGTCCGACATGTAGGGATCGGTCGATTTGTAGAGCTTGTAGCCCTCAAAGTCGTTGACGTTGTTCAACAGCGGCTCATAGGTGTATTTCTGGGCGATATCATCCCAGGAGAGGTAGACCTTGCCGTCGCCGGGGAGGGCCTTGAGGGTCGGCATGAGCGGCGGCTGGGCGAACTGGTAATCGGTCTCGTAAATGAACTGCACGACCTCTTTGAGCTTGAACAGGGCCGGCGCGTCATAAGGCGGGGCGCTCTGCTCGTGCAGGCGCTCCATAGCGTGGAGCTCGGACATGGAGATGCGTTCGGTGCGGCCTTGAAAGAGGGTAAATACGCCGGTGGCGAACTGCTCGCAAAAGTTGGTGGGGGTGGTTTGGGCTTCGTCGAAGATGCCCTGGGTGAGGAAATCCCATTCCGCCTTGTCGTTGCGCAGCAGATAGATCGACCAGTTCATGTTGTAGCGAAAGCTGGTCAAGCCGAGCATGTCCGATTCGCCGACATCGGTGAAGCCGAAGTTGGGTTCGCTGCCCAGGCCTTCGATGAGGTCGGGGCGGTGGTTGCATTCGGTGCCGTTGGCGTCGGGGCCGGGATAGTCGAGATCAAAGGGGCCGGAGCCGTCGGTGCCGACGTCATCGCCGGGGAATTCGTTCTTCTGGTAGAGGCCATCGCCATTGGTATCGACGCCATCGCGCCAGTCGCCGTCTTCGTCGGCATCCCAGTGATCGTGGAAATCGTAGGTCAGGACGCCGTCGCCGTCGTCGTCGCTGCCGTAAAAGGCGATGAAATCGTTGATGTTGGCAATCCCTTCGCGCGGACCGATAAGGCGGGTGGCGACATTATCGCGCTGCTCATCGATCAGGCCGTCGCTATCATTATCCTTGCCGTCGGTTGAAACGCCGGGGCTTTCGAGGAAAGCGATGCCCATGCAGCCGGGCACGCCGCCGCCGCCGACCATCTCGCCGTCATAGTCCCAGGTGAACGCCATATCCAGGTCGGTGTTGTAATAGGCGACATCGTCGGCCGGCTCGGACTCTTCGCCGCCGACCGCCATATCGATATGATAGCCGAAATACATCTCGGGCAGGTCATAGTTCGATGTGTTGGCGATGGTGTATTCCCAAAAGATACAATCGGCGGCCTCGGGATTCTTCCACTGGAAGCCGCGTACCTCAACGCGCAGGCCGATGCCGCCCCAGGGCAGGCCGTACTGGATGGAGGGCATCGGGCCCTTGTCGCCGATCCAGCGGCCCGGGCGGGGATAATACCGGACCTTGTCCTCCGGTCCAAGATACTCCTGATCCTGGGCGTCATTGGCGACAAAATAGCTTTCGAGATCGGCTTTCATGATGCCAAGTCCGAAGCGGCCGTTCCAGACGCCCGGCCATTTGGTCTGGTTGCCGCTGGCTGGCCAGCCCGCAGGTGGCCAGGAGTTGGGCTTGTTGCTCATGGCCGGATTGGGATTGTCTTCCGAAACATTGAAATAGCCAAAGACCGGATAAAGGCCCCACTCAACGTTGCCGTCGGGGCTCGTATCCATGTATTCGCGATAACTGCCCTGGCAGAAATAGAGGGTGTCGAGATCCTTGCGGGTGCGGATCTGATTGATATCGGTCACCGGGATGGAATCATTCTCGACGTAGACCCGGGCGCCGAAGAGGGTGCAAATGCCATCGGTCATTTTGGAGCCGCTATAGTCGTTGGGCCAGTGCGAAACCCAATAGCCGAGGTTGCAGCAATCCGAGAGCTCCGTGGTGTTGCGGAAAAAGAGGAGCACATTATTGCCATTCATTATGCCGGTTCTTTCCGCTTCCTTGTCGCCGGCCGGATCATCAGGTCCCTCATATTGCTTGCCATATTGGGCCCATACGCCGCTTGCCAAGCCTGCCAGCAGGATGATTATAAAAAGCAGAGATACGATCCGTCTCATGCCATACTCTCCACGATAGTGACCGGTTAAAAGAGAAAACTCAGGGTATAGGTATGCATTCCGCCGAGGAGATCGACATCGCGGAAGGCATAGTCGATCATCAGGCTCTGATTGTGCAGGTAGTCCAGGCGCATCCCGCCGCCGGCGGTAAGACCATAGTGCGAATCGGTCATGAAGGCCCCCTTGTAGCCGCCGCGCAGGTAGAACTCGCCCACGGCGGGGATGGCCAGGCTGTACTGGGCGCCGACATTCATCGATTCCGAATTGTTGTTGGCGTGGAGGAAATCCACCGCCACGGTCAGACGATGACCGCCGCTGATGAGGGGATGAATGCTTGCACCGATGCGCGCCACCAGGGGCAGCTCCCACCCTTCGGTCTCGAACCGGGTCGGGATATAGGCATAATTGCCATTCTCATCCGGCTCGATGTCCACCGTCTCCTTGAGATCGATACCGTTGTAGGACATCTTGGTGCCGTAGTTGCTGATGCTCATGCCGATATTCAAACCATCGCCGGGCTTGTCCGACCAGGCGAAAAAGGGCGTGTTGACGATCGCACCCAGATCCACCGCCACCGCGCCGGCGCGCTCATGCCAGATGCGCGAGGTGACATACTTCGCCGTGGCGCCAAAGGAGAACCACTGCGCCAGCTTGCGTCCGTAGGTCGCGCTGACGGCGATATCCTGTCCATCAAAGGTCTCACCGGTTCCAGTCTGCATATCGGTGTTGGTCACCTTCTCCTCGCCATAGGAGGTCTGATACAGGGTCAACGCGACGGCCCCGAGACGTTCGTTGGCGAAGGCGGCGCTCACCGCGGAGGTATTGATGTCGAGAATCCAGGGCTGGTAATTGAGGATGATCTGGTTGCGCTCCATGTAGCCCAGTCCGGCCGGATTCCAGTAGACCGAGCTGAGATCGCGCCCCATGCTGACATAGGCATCTCCCATCGCATTACCGGCGCCGCCAAAACCCAATTCGAGAAAATTGGCCGCCGTCGTGCCCACCCGCGAATCGGACTGGGCAAAAAGCGGGGCTGCAAGGAGCAGCAGGATCAAGGCAAATAAGGGGATATTTCGGCTGATCATGACTATTCTCCGGATAAGGTTTAGAAGATGAACCCGACGCCCAGCTTGACCTCGCGCGGGGCGGAGTACATCGCCGGATTTTGATACTGATCGTCGATCGTGTTAAAGTTCGAGCGGAACGAAAGATACTGGGCCGGATAGATGATCGTCTCATAGGCGTGACCGGTATAGCCGTAGACGGACATCTCGTTGCGGGTGTCGAAGAGATTGCGCACATAGCCGAAGAGACGCATCCTGACGCCGCGGTTCAGGGGAATATCGTACTGCCCCTGCAGATCGAAATTCACGTTAGCCGGCTTTTTACCATTGTTGGGGAGCAGGCTCTGCCGTGCCAGCCGGCTGGTCGGGATCGGCGTATAATCGTAGGGGAAGCCCGAATTGTACGACCCGGTGACGCTCAGCGAAAGGTTGCGGCGGTTAAAGCCGACGGTGGTGTTCAGGGTATGGCGCTGATCCCAGCTCATCGGGATGAGCTTGGGGACCGGATCGATGTTGACCGCAAGACGGCTGTAGGTGGAGCTGGGATTGTCCGCATTGCCGCGCGTATACTGCAGGGTATAGTTCAGGTTGGCAAAAAGCGGACCGGTTTGATAATCAAACTTGAGCTCCAGTCCCTTGGTGTTGCCATAATCCTTGTTGTCATAGACGCCGTAGCGGGTCTCGTTGTAGGTGGTCCAGACCACCGCGCTCTGGAGATCGTAGATGTCGCTGTAGTAGACCGAGACATCCATCCCCAGTCCGGGCATCAGCTGCTGCCACAGGCCCATCTCGTACTTGACGGTCTTCTGGGCTTTCATCAGCGGATTGCCGTGGGTGGTGCCGAAATCGGTGGTCGGCACGATGAAGCGGTAGTTGGTGTAAAGGGAATACATCGGCGGCATCTGGAAAAAGTGGCCGTAGCTGAAATGGAGCACCGCGGCAGTGCCGAGGGTATAGGATAGCCCGAAGCGCGGGCTGAGCTGGGTCTGGGCGGGCGCCTTGATCATATGCGACATCATGTTCGGATCTTCATAGAGCCCCTGGTTCGAGGGATTACGGCGGTTGGAGGGATAATAGGTATTGGAACTGAAATAGTCATAGCGCAGGCCGAAGTTCATCACCAGGCTCTCGTATTCCATCTTGTCTTGCAGGTAGAGTGAATAATCGTAGGGTTCCTTGATATACCGGTCCATCGAGATCGACTCTTCCGGCACGTACTCCGCTTCGTAGGGGTAGAACTGCATTTTTTGTTTGGCCGGATCATACCAGCGCGCCTGCAGCAGCGGTGAGTCCCATTTGACATCCCGGGTCGGCACCGGCCAATTCTTGATATACTGTTGAGTGTACTGCACGCCGCTCTTGAGGCTGTGATGCTTGGTGGCCTGCCAGGTAAAATCGTACTTGGTGGTCATCAGCTGGGTGAAATTCTCCGAGTGGCTGCGGTCCTGGCCGCCGGCGGAAAAACCGCCGACGCTGCCGCCGTACTGGGTGCTGAGATAGCGGGAATCGAAGGGATCCTTGTAGAGGTAATAGCCGCCCCAGTTGTCGGTGAACGAGAATTTAAGCTCCTGGAAGGCGCTGCGGCTGATGGCATGGTTGATCTTGAAGGAGTACATGGCATTACGGCTGTGGCTCTTGCCGTAGCCATCGGGATTGTACTTCATGCTGTGGCTGTAGCCCTGACCTTCGCTCTTTTCGAGGGTATAGGTGGCTGCCATGCGCACGTTCTTGATGAGATTGAAGGAGAGCTTGCCGAAGAGGGAGTAATTCTCGCTTTCGCTCATCGGGACGATGGCGCTGTCGCCGGTGTGTTCGGAGTAAAAGCGCACGCCATTGATCCAGACATCCCAGGGGGTGATGTCGGCGCCGGCAACGTCGCTTTCCGCCATATTGCTGTAATTGTCGATATTGAAGCGGCGGATACCGTTGAGATAGCCCTGATCGTTCTGATAGCGCACGTTGGCGAGGAAATTGATCTTGCCTTTCCAGATCGGCCCTTCGAGCTGGGCCTTGTAATCCTGGATGCGATCGAGGTCCGAGCTTTTCAGGCCCACATAGATACCATCGGACTTGGGCAAATAGTTGCCGAGGTTGGCACTGATCGAACCATGGAACTGATCGGCGCCGTCCTTGGTGACCATATTGACGATGCCGCTCATCGCCTTGCCGTATTCGGCGTTAAAGGTGCCGGTGATGACCTCGAGGTCCTGGACCACTTCCTTTTCGAGCTGGATGGTGCTGCCCTCGCCGTAGAGGGTTTCGTCGACCTGCATGCCGTCGATGAGGTAGGAGACCTCATTGGAGCGGCCGCCGCGGAAGTGGCCGCCGACGACGCCGGCCTGCAGTTCGATCACCTGGGAGACCTCCTGCACCGGCATCATCGAGATCTGGTCGGAGGAGACGTTTTTAATGGAGCTGGTCTGGTCCTTCTTGATCGAGATCTTGGAGGCGGTTACGACGACCTCCTGGCCCTGGATCACGGTCTCATGCAGGCGGATGGGGACATCGAAAGTACGGTTGGTGGAGACCTGGGCTTCGACACGGGCGGATTCATAGCCGACCATGCGGACGAGCATGGTGTATTTGCCCGGGCTGACATTGATGATGTAAAAATCGCCGTTGAGATCGCTGACTGCACCGAGGCTGGTGCCCTCGAGGATGATATTGGCACCGTAGAGGGGTTCGCCCTTGACCGCATCGGTGATGCGGCCGGTGATCTTGCCGGTGGTTTGCGTCCAGGCAGAGGTGCAAAGGAGTAGAATGAGCAGGAGCAGCGGGGATTTGCGGAAACCCATGACCTTACCTCACATTCAGGTGAACCAGGAGTGGGAACAGGATTTTCACAGATGTGCGCAGCGTGCGGCCCGCGGGGCAAGCGGGAAGGAGCCGCAGGTCGGAGCACGAGGCACGTAACCAGTGCGGTGGCGAGGCCGCCGGGGGACGGCGCGGGCCGCGATTGGTTTTTTTTGTATAAAAACTTACCGCGATCAAGCTAAGGATATTTTGCGGAAAAATCAACAGTAAAATCGACTATTTTTTGCTTCTCCAGGCCCAAAACATGGCTGGTGGCGACGGACGCACAGCGTAAAACCGGTTAACGCCGCAATCAAGAAAAACAGCAATCCGGGCTGGTCGCGCGCGCGCCGGCCGGTCCGCGGCAGCGTATAAAAAAAGCCCATCCCGGAACACCGGGATGGGCGGATCAAGCGCAGCTCATTTGGCCTTATTTCAGCAGAATCATATTTCCGTGCTGCACCCAGTCGGGAGTGATAATCCGGAAGAAATAGTTCCCCGAGGGCAGATCCTTGGCATCAAAGCGGACAAAATGGCGCCCCGCCTCCTGCCTCCCGGAGGCCAGCTGCACAATCTTTTGTCCGGCCAGATTGAGAATATCGATGGCCACCAGGGTCGATTTTTTCAGCGAATACTCGATCGTCGTCGAGGGATTAAAGGGATTGGGATAATTGAAGGCGATCTCCATGATATCGATCTGCGGCACTTTCGCCTGGCTCACCTCAACCGTGCGTTTCTGCGCCAGCAGCCACTTGGGCAGCTGCGGCAACGCCAGCGCCTGCGGCCAGACCGCATGACCCTTGCCGGCATATTCGGTGTAAAGCAGCGGCGCATTGAGGTTGACCTTGTCGGTGAGAACACTGTCGGCCATGCGCGCATTGCCGCCGGTGCGATAATTGAATTCCGGAAAAACGCAGGCGCGATCGGAGTGGATCAGCGCCTCGACCATCTCGCGCGAGGCAGCCACCGGCACGGCGGCATCCTCACTGCCATGAAAAATCCACAGGGGCATGCTGCGCAAGCTGCTGGCGTGAGAAGTGTCCGCACCACCGCAGATCGGCACGGCAGCGGCAAACCGGTTGGGAAAACGAGCGATCAGATCCCAGGTGCCATAGCCGCCCATCGAGAGTCCGACGACATAGAGGCGATCGGTATTAATGGCAAACTCGCGTGTGAGCGAATCGAGGAGATTACTCACGGTCTGCAGTTCGTCGCTGATACCCACGGCCGCGAGGCTATAGCTCCCCTTGCTCCAGTCGGTGTTGACCCATTGGCGGTCGGCGGGGCACTGGGGCAGGACGATGAAACAGGGATTTTTGGCCTGCACAGCGCTGTCGGCCCAGGCCAGACCCAGGGCATTGGCCTTGAGCGGCAGCTCGTTATCCCTGCCGCGCTCGCCGGCACCATGGAGCGCCAGGATCAGCGGATAGGTTTTACTCGCATCGTATTTTTCCGGGACAAACAACCGGTACGGGAGCGTTGTCTTGAAGGTATGGGAGCGTTTGAGGAATTTCGCAGCGAGAGCGGATTCGTTTGCAGCAAAACCAGCAGAAACACCACACACAAGCCCCACCGCCACAGCCACCCACCACAGTCTGAATCGTACCATCAATCGTCCTTCACACTAATCCTGCAGAATTCGCTACTACGGAGCCGGGCTGATGAAGTCTTGGTCCTTTTGGTCCATGTAAAGCGCCGCGTCGGGGACCCTGGGCACGCCCAGAGCGATTCGAACGCTCGACCTACGGATTAGAAGTCCGTTGCTCTATCCAGCTGAGCTATGGGCGCATATACTGTTAATAATTTAGTCATTTCGGGGCAACAAGACAAGCTTTTTTTTGCTTTCCGGCAAATATAGATGTTTTTTATGAAGCAGATCACAATAGATAGAAATCAGGCGATGCTGTGCAACTTTTGCACAACTAACCGGCTCAGCGCAGCAAGCTGAGGCGCCGTGTCTCCACGTGTCCTCCGGACGCGAGGCGGCAGATATAGACGCCACTGGCCATGCCGGTGCCGTCCCAGGTGACGATGTGCTCTCCGGCCTGCTGCGCGCCTGCGGCCAGGGTGGTCACGACCTGCCCGGCCTCGTTGAGGATGCGCAGCGAGACCATCGCGGGGGCCGCGAGCGCATAGCGGATGGTGGTGGTGGCATTGAAGGGGTTGGGATAGTTTTGTTGCAGGGTGAATCCGTCCGGGCTTCCGGCCTCCGCTGCCACCTCCACGCCCGCCAGACTCCAGAGGTGGTTGTTGATCCAGAGTGTGCGGCCACGGACCCACGATTTCATGCGGATGAGTTCTTCGGCATAGGAGTGGTCCGCCGAGACTTCGGGCCAGCGCTTGACATCCCGCGCGCGTGCTTCGGTCAGCGAGTCGGCGATCAGATCCATACGCCGGTCGAGGCTGTCGGGCTGCAGGACCGTCCGACTCAACTCTGCCCAGCGGATTTTCACCCTGGCGGCAAAATAGCGGTCATGCCCGAGAAAGTTCCACCAGAATGGGACCGACGGCCAGTCGCCGGGATGGTAGGAATCGTGGTCGATCTCCCACTCATCCACCCGGCCGGCATCCTCCGCGTACCAGGTCTTGCCGAGGCTGAGGTTGAAATCCCAGATCGGTCCCGCGTTCAGCCGGCCTCCCTTGCTGTCGCGATCCTTGTACATGAAGGTGCTGATGCGATAGGCATCAATATTCTTGAAAAACTCGCTGAGGATGAAGTGGTCAACGAAGGAGGCGACGTCGATATAGTGGGGATATCCGAAGGTGGTATCGCCGCGCTCCGGCATGAGCATGACCGATTCGAAGACATTCATCCAACCCTTGAGGTAGCTCTTTTGCGCCGCAACCAGGTCGTCCGCTTTCGGATCATGGTATTGGTAATAGAGTCCCTGCATGGAGGTCCAGCCCGCAGTCTCCTCTCCCTCCACTTTGTCGAATTTCCAGAGATAGCCGCCGGTGACCGCGTCGCCCGTCACATCGGCCGGAGACATCTCGGTGATATTGACGCGATTCTTATCCTGCTTGATCTTTTCGAGGAAGACGTAGATGCCGCGATAATTGTTGTTGAGCACCAGCTCGCAATAGTGGACGCGGGGGGCATAGCGGCCGATGGTATTGGAGATGCGATAGGCCAGAACATTACGCATCAGGGACTGGTCGTCATAGGGAGCATAGAGGATCCAGTCGTTCTCCTTGGGCATTCCCAGGAGAGCGACATTGCGGTTGTTGCCGGTGGCGTCGATGGTCTCGAGCCGGTAGCTCTTTTGGGGATAGGCCATCGACGAGCTGCCGCGCAGCTCGATGTCGATGAGGCCGTCGTAATGATTCGGCGGATCGGTGAGGGCATTGCGCTTGCCCTTGCCGTTATAGATAATTTTCATTGTGGCGCGGATGCGCGTCAGATCGGGAATCTCCTTGCCGCCCGTGTCGATGAGGATGATCGGCAGGTTGGAGCTGGTCAGCGCGACACCGGTGGTTTGGGCCTGCAGCGGCGTAATCCTGCCGGGTGCGCCGCCCACAAGCAGGGCCGCGAGGCAGAGGCCTGTGCGGATGGCGGCATAGCGCCGGATGCGGGCTGTTCCGCTGCTGGAACCGCTGTTCCCCACGGAGAGAATCGGCATGATGGACTTCCTGTCATGATGGGTGTCGTGCCTGCGGCGTTGCGTTCCGCCGGGCCGCCACTGGGCCGGAGCGCGAGGCGCGGGCCTGCATCAGAGGTTTCTTGAAGACTCCCGGACGACGAGTTCTGTTGGCAGCAGCACCTGCTCGGGCGGCAGGATCGCCGGGGATTCGATATTGCGGATGAGGATTTCAGCGGCGCGGCGGCCGATCTCCTTTTGCGGTGCGCGGATGGTCGTCAATGGCACCGGATAGAGCTTGGCATAATCGATATCGTCATTGCCGATGATGGAGATGTCCTCGGGAACGCGGATTTCGAGTTCCCTCAGCGCCGACATCACCGCCATGGCTTGTTGATCGTTAAAGCAGACGATCGCCGTTGGATAGGCGCTGCGTTCCAGCTCCTTGAACCAGGCGAGGGCATTGTGAAAGCTCTCTTCATGTCGGGAGCCGATGGAGATGATCATCTCGCTGTTGAACGCCAGGGTGGTTTCGCTGAAGGCGTAGCGAAAGCCCTCGATACGTTCCTGGGTATGAGAGGACTGGGGGGGGCCGGCGAAATGGACGATCTTGCGATGGCCGCCGTCGATCAGATATTGAACGGCCTGGCGGATGGCCTTCATGTTGTCGATCACCACCGCGTTGGCTTGAATTCCCTTGACCTCCTCGAGCAGGACGAAGGGATAATTGATCATCTTGAGCTTGAAGAGATGTTCGATCTCCGCTTCCCCCTCAACAATGGGGGCGATGATGGCGCCCTTGATGTCCTTGGTGGAAAAGAGATGGGTAAACTTTTTCTCGCACTCGTGGTTATTTTCCGAGCTGGTAATGACGAGTTGATACCCCTTCTGGGAGGCATATTCGCGCACGCCGGTAGCGATGGAGGTATAAAAGGGATAGTTGAGGTCCTTGATGATGACCCCGATGGTGCGGTCCTCGCTGCCATTCTTGAGGTTGCGCGCCATGCCGCGTGGGCGAAAGTTGAGTTCCTTCATCACCTCCAGGATGCGTTCGCGCGTGCGCGGCTTGACCGAATTCTTGCCGTTCAGGACTGCGGATACCGTACCCTTGGAGACCCCGGCATGGGTGGCGACATCCTCTATGGTAATTCTCTTCATCTCATCTCCGGCGCTTCCGGTCGCATTCAGCCGCAAAATTGCCAATTGAAACGGTTAAATTTTGGTTCGGCAATATACTTTTTTTTGAACGTAAAATCAACAACTTTCTTGCGCGAGATCGATTTCATCGTTCTGGCCGCTGACATCCTGCCGCACATCCCCGGCTGTGGGCAGGTCGCGGCCGCAGTTCCTATCTTTCGTCTCCCTCTGCCTGCTCCCCACCCTCCTCCTCGCCGCAGCGGCTGCTGCGCTGCAGCTCTGGCGCTTACCTTGCCGAGTTTTCCCTTGACTTTGTTCACCTCCTTTTTTATATTTGAATCGGTTCAAAATGACATTTACTCATTTGCCGCGAGGGTGCCGATGAAACTGCCACGCTGCTGTCTCTGGTTCCTCTCCCTGCTCAGCCTCTTTTGCCTCTGCTTTTGCGCTATCCACCCCTCCGGCGCACGTCCTGTCCCGGCCCGATATCCCGACCTCTTCTCGGAGCTGCTCCACATCGAGCCCGCCCGGGTGCAGGCCCGAATCGACTCGGCATTCCAGCAGCTCTTTTACGGGAACGATAGCACCCAGCGCGTCTATTACCCGGCCGGTCCGGACCAGGCCTATATCAAGGATATCCTCAACAACGATGTGCGCACAGAGGGCATCTCCTACGGCATGATGATCGCCGTCCAGCTGAACAAAAAGGAAGAATTCGACCGCCTGTGGAACTGGGCCCAAACCCATATGCAACACCACAGTGGGCTCGGCCAGGGTTTCTTCGCCTGGCACTGCCGGACCAGCGGCGAACAGCTCAGCTACAGCTCCGCCTCGGACGGCGAAGAATGGATCGTGACCGCCCTCTTTTTCGCGGCCAGCCGCTGGGGTGACGGTAAGGGGCAAGAGAAGTACCGGCAGCAGGCGCAGACCATCCTCGATGCCATGCTCGGCAAAACACCCCGGTCAGACGAACAGCGGGTCATCACCAACATGTTCAACCGCGACCACAAGATGGTGGTTTTTGTGCCCAACGGCGAGGCGGACGATTTCACCGATCCTTCCTACCATCTGCCGCATTACTATGAACTCTGGGCGCGCTGGGCGGACAAAGAGCAGGAGTTCTGGCGCCAGGCCGCCGACAGCAGCCGCGCCTTCCTCTACCGAACAGTCCATCCGCGGACGGGTCTGGCCCCCGATTACGCCAATTTTGACGGCTCGGCCACGGATGCACCCTGGGGCGGCGGTCATGCCGATTTTCGCTACGATGCCTGGCGCACAGCCGCCAACATCGCCGTCGACTGGCTCTGGTTTGGCCGCGATGCCAGGGCGGTGGCGCAATCCAATCGCCTCCTGGAATTTTTCCATAGCCAGGGCATGACCACCTACGGCGGTCTCTATACCCTGGACGGCCGCAAGCTCGCGAATGAGCAGAATCCCGGTCTGGTCGCCATGAACGGCACCACCGCTCTCGCGGCGACGACCCCGCTCCGGACGGAGTTTGTCCGGGCGGTCTGGGAGATGCCCATTCCTTCGGGTCCAGGGCGCTATTACGACGGCCTGCTCTATTTGCTGGCGCTGCTGCAGATCAGCGGCCGCTTCCGGATCTACACGCCCTGAACGCTGCGCCTCCTTCGGCATTCCACAGCGCTACGAGCGGCAGCAGGCTGCACGGCAGCGGCCCTTCTGCCCGGCCAGGCCGGGGACTGCGCCGCGGATATGCCATGCCCCTGCGGTGGCCCGTATGGCCCTGTCCGCTTTTCCACATCCAACCTTCGAGGTGCGCATGATCCATCATCGCTCTGAGCGCTTGCATCCCTGCAGTGCGCTGCTCCTCCTCTTCATTTTTGCCGTGACGCTTGCCGCCGCGCCCTCCTATATCCGTTTTGAAAAACAGCCCGGCGATTTCGGCCTGGCCGAGTCGGGCCGCTGCGCGTCCTTTCTGGCCAGCAGCGCTGAGCACCCTGGAGTCCTGCGGGTGATGCATCAAGTCGCCGAGGATCTGCGCAAGGTGACGGGCGCTGCGCCGGAGCTCTGCATCGACATCCAGCCGGCAGGGGGCGAAATGGTTTTGGCCGGCACGCTCGGCCGGAGTCCATTGATCGACCGGCTGGTTGCCGAGCACAGGCTCGATCCCGCGAATCTGGCGGGGAAATGGGAGACTTTCGTCATCCAGATCATCGCTAATCCCCTGCCCGGCGTCAACCGTGCCCTGGTCATCGCCGGCAGCGACAAGCGCGGCACCATCTATGGCCTCTACGACCTTTCCAGCCAGATCGGCATCTCGGCCTGGCAGTACTGGAGCGACGTGCCGCCCCGCCATCGCGACGCCCTCTATGTCACGCCCGGCCGCCATACCCTCGGCGAGCCTAAAGTCAAATACCGCGGCATTTTTATCAATGATGAAGCCCCCGCGCTCAGCGGCTGGGCCTTTGAAAAATTCGGCGGCTTCAACAACAAGATGTACGCGCACGTCTTCGATCTCATCCTGCGCATGAAGGGCAACTATCTCTGGCCGGCCATGTGGGGCCGGATGTTCTGCGTCGAGGACACCCTCAATCCCGTGCTGGCGGACGAATATGGCGTGGTCATCGCCACCTCGCATCACGAACCGATGATGCGCGCTCATGCCGAATGGGCCCGCTTCGGCAAGGGGCCCTGGAACTATGAGGCCAATTCGGAGGTGCTGCAGAAATTCTGGCGCGAGGGCATCCGCCGCATGGGGCGCCACGAAAGTGTCGTGACCATTGGCATGCGCGGCGACGGGGACGAGCCAATGACCGAAGCGGCAAACATCGCCCTGTTGGAGCGCATCGTCGCCGACCAGCGCCACATCATTGCCGAGGAGACCGGCAAGCCGGCGGAAGAGACGCCGCAGGTCTGGGCCCTGTACAAAGAGGTGCAGGAGTATTACGACAAGGGGATGCGCGTGCCGGAAGATGTCACCTTGCTGCTCTGCGATGACAACTGGGGCAACCTTCGCAAACTGCCGCGGCCGGACGATCCTCCCCGTCCGGGAGGATATGGTATCTATTACCATTTTGACTATGTCGGCGGGCCGCGCAACTACAAATGGCTCAACACCAATCAGATCGAGCGGGTCTGGGAGCAAATGCATCTGGCCTGGGAATCGGGGGTTCGGCAGGTCTGGATCGTCAACGTCGGCGACATCAAGCCGATGGAGCTGCCGACCGAGTTCTTTCTCGATTACGCCTGGGATCCGGAGGCCTGGCCGGCCTCGCGCCTGCCTGAATATACCCGCGAATGGGCCGCCCGCCAGTTCGGTCCCGAACACAGTACCGAAATCGCCGCGCTGCTCGAGGCCTACACCCGGTTCAACAGCCGCCGCAAGCCCGAGCTGCTCGAGCCGGACACCTATAGTCTGAGCAACTATCAGGAATGGGAGCGCGTGGTGACCGAGTACACCGCGCTGGCCGGCAAGGCGCAGGAGCTGTACGACGCGCTTGCGCCGGAGCAGCGCGATGCCTTTTACCAGATCGTCCTCCACCCTGTCACCGCCTGTGCCAACCTTAACGCGCTCTATTTAACAGTCGCGAAAAACCGCCGCTACGCACAACAGGGCCGTGCCCGGACCAATGCTCTGGCCGATCGGGCCGAGGCGCTCTTTGCCGAAGATGCACGAATTACCCGCTACTACAATACCGAGCTGGCCGGGGGCAAGTGGAGCCATATGATGGACCAGACCCACATCGGCTATACCTACTGGCAGCAGCCCGACGCAAACGCCATGCCGGCCGTGCAGCGGATCAGCGTGCCCGCTGCGGCGGAGATGGGGGTGGCGGTCGAAGGGTCGGCGTCATGGTGGCCGCAGGCTGCGGAAGCGGCGGTGCTCCCCGAACTCGATCCCCGCATCAAGACCTCCGGCTGGATTGAGATCTTTAATCGCGGCCAGGCGCCGCTGACCTGCACCCTCGCCCCGGGTAAAAAGTGGCTGAAGGTCGATGCCCGGGAAGTGGCGGTCGGCGCGGAGCAGCGGATTCTGATCGGCGTGGATTGGCGCAAGGTCCCCGCCGGGCATCACCGCATTCCCCTCACCCTCACCGGATCAGATGGCTGCCGCGTGACCGTCACCGTGCCCATCCACCAGCCGGCGACCGCGGAGAGCGCCCTGCGCGGCGCTTTTCTCGAAAGCAACGGCTGTGCTGTCCTTGAAGCCGCACACTATACCCGCATCGTGAATGCGGCCGACATGCACTGGGAAGAAATCCCCGGGCTGGGGCGCACGGCTTCGGCTATGACGATTTTTCCGGTGACCGCGCGAGTGGACCCTACGGATCCCGGACGAGCGACCGCCGCTCCAACAAATCCTGGCATCGCCACACGGGCGGAAGCATCCGGGGCTGCGGCACCGTCACCGCAGCAGCCGGCAGCAAACGGCCCACTGCCGGACAGCCTCCCCTGTCTCGAATACCGTCTCTATCTCTTCAGCAGCGGCACCGTGACCGTCAAGGCCTTTCTGTCGCCTACACTCGATTTTCACAACAGCGGCGGGCTGCGTTATGCCGTCTCCTGCAACGACGAACCGCCGCAGCTGGTCCAAATGCACACAGGGATGGATTGGGAAAGTTGGGTGCGGGACAACATCGCCGTGACAAGCTCGACCCACCGGATCAAAGAGCCGGGAGTACAGGTGCTCAGGTTTTGGGCGGTCGATCCCGGCGTCGTGCTCCAGCGTCTGGTGGTCGAGACCAGCGGTGCCCAGCCCAGCTATCTCGGCCCGCCCGAGACCCTGTATGCGCCCGATCAGGCCGGCCCAAGCCGGCCCTGAGCGAAGCCCGGTGTGGCGAAGCGCCACAGCCGGCATCCGGCCACGATCGCATGGCGCCCGGGGGGCCGTCTGCAACATAACGAGCCCAAAAAACAGTGAAAGGTATAGATCATGACCGATCCACAATGGGAACTCTTGCTCAAGCTCATCCGCGGCGAGCAGGTCGAGCCGCTGCCCGCCGGTTTCATCATCGACTGCCCCTGGCTGCCGAACTGGTATGGCATCCGCATCCTCGATTATTTTACCAATGACGAGCTCTGGCTCAAGGCCAATCTCAAGGCGATCGCGGAGTTTCCGGAAATCCTGTTCCTGCCGGGCTTCTGGTCGGAGTTTGGCATGTGTACCGAGCCCTCCGCCTTCGGCGCGCGCACCTATTTCCCGGCCAACGAGTTCCCCCACGCCCACCGCGTGATCCGGTCCACCGCCGAGATCGCCGATCTGCCGGTGCCCAATCCCGCCACCGACGGATTGCTCCCCTTTGTCCTGAACCGGCTCCAACTGGCCCGGCCGGCGATTGAGGCCGCAGGGCACAGAATCCGATTTGCCGTGGCGCGCGGGCCCCTCAACATCGCCAGCTATCTGATGGGCTCCACCGAGTTTCTCATGGCGATGATGCTCGAGCCGGAGAAGGTCGAAAAGCTGCTGCAAAAAATAACCGCCTTCCTCAAGTCCTGGCTGCAGCTGCAGATGGAGACCTTTCCGAGCATCGACGGCATTTTCATGCTTGATGATATCATCGGCTTCATCGGCGAAAACGAGTTCCGCACCTTCGGCTTGCCCTGTTTCAAGGAGCTGTACAGCCTGCCGGTCACCGTCAAATTTCTCCATAATGATGCCCCCTGCCGGGTTTCCGCCCCCTATTTGCCGGAGATGGGAGTCAACCTCTTCAACATGGGATTCGATATTCCGCTCAACGAGCTGCAGAATCTGACCCGCCATCAGGTAGCCCTCGTCGGCAACCTGCCGCCTCGGGATGTCCTGGCTTCCGGCACGCCGGCGGTGATCACCGCTGCCACGCAGGCCCTTGTGGCCGGATTGAGCGACCGCAGCCGGATCCTGCTTTCCTGCGGCGGCGGCATGCCGCCCGGAGTCAGCTCCGCCCAAATCGCCGCGTTCCTGCGCGGCTGCAAGTGATCTGGATGGAAAGGAGATGTTCGTTGCCTCTGCGCAGTCTCGTCATGGCCGGGGTACTTTTTTTCGCAACTGCGCTTCTTGCCCAGGAAGCGCGCGATCTGGTACGCGGCAATCTGATCCAGTTTAATGACAACGGCGCCTGGTGCTGGTACCAGGACGAACGTGCCATCGTCGACGCCGGCCGCGGCCGGCTGGTGCTCGGCTCGGTGGCAAGCAGCTCGGGCACCGGCGGTTCGGGCCGTACTGCCGGGGTCGAGGCGGTCGTCTATGATCTCGAGAGCGGGGCTCTGCAGCGCCGCACTCTCTACAAGGCCAGCTATACCGACGACCACAATGCCCCGGCGCTGTTCGCGCGGCCCGATGGCAAGGTCCTGGCGGTCTATGCCGAGCATTACGACAAATACTACAGCCGCTATCAGCTCTTTGACGGCGCAGCTTGGGGCGGTGAGAAGCGCTTTGACTGGACCACCATCCCCGGCGGCACGGATTATACCATCGCTTATTCAAATCTCTGTTACCTGGCCGCGGAGAGCCGTCTCTATTGCTTCGCCCGCGCCAATCACCGCGCTCCCAATTTCATCTACTCCGATGATCAGGGTGATACCTGGCACTTCGGCGGCCAGCTCACCACCAACTCGAGCAACACCTACAACAAGGGCTACTACAAGTACTGGGGCAACGGCCGCGATCGCATCGATTTTATCTTCACCGAGCAGCACCCGCGCGATACCCTCACCAGCATCTATCACGGCTATATCCAGGGCGGCAAGGACTTCGCCTCGGATGGCACCCTGGCGGACGCGGACATCTACGATTCCTCCGCGATCCCGACCTTCCGGAATTTTACCCGGGTCTTCGCCAACGGGACTATCCTGCATGGGGTCCAGCTGCAGCGCTGCTGGAATACCGATGTCGTGCGCTATGCGGACGGCACCATCGCCACTATTATAACGGCGCGCACCGATCAATACAGCGGCTCCGATGCAGCCATCAATCCTGGCCATGCCTTTGTCTATTGCCGCTACGACGGCAAGAGCTGGCGGTCAACCTGGCTGGGCCGGGCCGGGGTTAAAATGTATAGCAGTGAAGCGGATTATACCGGACTGGCCGCGCTCTGTCCGGACGATCCCAACACGATCTACATCTCCACGCCGATCGATCCCCGCGATGATGCCGAACTGGGGATCCGTGAAATTTTTAAGGGCACGACCACCGATGCCGGCCTGAGCTGGTCGTGGACGCCGGTGACCTGGAAGTCGGTACGCGACAATTTCCGGCCGATCGTGCCGGCATGGGACAGCGTCCATACCGCGCTGCTGTGGTGGCGCGGCACCTATACCTCGGCGCAGAGCTTTGACGCTGCCGTAGTCGGGCTGATCGAACGCCGGGATGAAATCGTGCAGCCGAAGCATTATGTTGATGCCACCGCCGCCAATACCACCACCGCCGCCGGCGCGGCCCTCGCGACGACCGGACCTGATGGCGCTCAGGGCGCCGCAGACGGCCGCTGGCATACGCGCACCGGCTATGGCAACGGATCCAATGTGCTGACTTCCGCCGAGGCGGACGGGGAGAATGCCCCGGCCCTTAAAACCACGGTGGTGCCCGTAGCGGCCGGCGCCTATGATGTCTGGATTGATTTCTGGGGAAATCCGGCGGCGGATTGGCGCATCAAGGCGGGAGTGGACGCCAATGCCCTCCAGATCTTCCGTTCCATGGCCTGCCGGCAGGTGGAAGCCGGAGAACACGACGGGGCGCTGGTCCTCGCGGGCCAAAACAATGTCTTTCTCTATCAGGCCTATCTCGGACGTATTCAGGTGGCTGCGGGCGGCGGGATCACGGTATTCGTGGATGATGAGGCGGTCGCCGCCGGGCAGACCACTACGCTCAGCGGCGATCGGGTCCGCACCTGGTATGACGGCCTGAGCTATGCGCGGGTCGGTGCTTCGACCCGGGTGGTTGCGCATGCCGCTGCACCTGTTTCCTTGCAGCTGCATCAGAATTATCCGAATCCCTTCAATACCGGAACGACGATCCCCTTCGCCCTCGCCCGAGCCGGAAAGGTCAGCGTGAAGATTTACAATCTGCAGGGTGCGTGCGTTGCCACGTTGCTGGACCAGCAACTTGAGGCGGGGGAGCATCGGGTGCTCTGGGAGGCTTCTTCCTTTGCTTCCGGCATCTATTTCTGTACGCTGGAAGGTGAGGAGAGCCGTCAGATCGTGCGTCTGACCCTGCTCCAATAATTCGTCAAGCCGGGCGTTTAGCTGAAATTATTTTATTTTTTTCTTGATTTTGTAAGAGGTACTGTTTATATTTGAAACGGTTCAATAAAATCAAAACCCATTTAATTATCCAATACTCGCCCATCACCCTGCATTGAGGCCTCCCCCATGGTCCGCTCCAAAATGGTGTCACCCGTCTATCCGGTTGACATTACCCCTGAATATAAGAATCCACAGCGGCCGATCGAGGTGCGGGTCGCCGATCTTCTCGCGCGAATGACGCTTGAAGAGAAGGTGGCGCAGATGCTTTCCCTGTGGAAACAGCGCAGCCGGATCCTCCAGCCCGACACCACCGAGCTCAATCTGCAGGGGCTCGAGGAGCTTTGTAGCCACGGGATGGGGCAGATCACCCGGCCAAGCGATCTCAACGGCGGCCTCACTCCCGAGGCGACGGTCGAAGTGACGAACGCCCTGCAACGATGGTTCGTCGAACACACCCGCCTCGGTATCCCGGTCATTTTTCACGAAGAGTGTCTTCACGGCCTTGCTGCCAAAGAAGCCACCAGCTACCCCCAGCCCATCGGTCTCGCCTCCACCTTCAATCCCCAAATCGTCGAAGAAATCTACAGCGCCATAGCCGAAGCCGCCCGCAGCCGCGGCGCCCATCAGGCCCTGACCCCCGTTGTGGACGTGGTGCGCGAACCGCGCTGGGGCCGCGTCGAGGAGACCTATGGCGAGGATCCCTACCTGACGGCCCAACTCGGCACCGCCGCCGTCAAGGGATTCCAGGGAGATGGGGAGTTCAGGGATAAAAAACATATGCTCGCCACCCTGAAGCATTTCACCGGTCATGGCGAGCCGGAATCAGGCTCCAATATCGGACCGGCCAATATCTCCGAGCGCGTGCTGCGCGATATCTTTTTCTATCCCTTCCGCCAGGTCATCAAAAAGGCCCGGCCCGCAGCCATCATGCCCTCCTACAACGAGATCGATGGTCTGCCCTCCCACGCCAATACCTGGCTCCTGAAAAAGGTGTTGCGCGAGGAGTGGGGGTATACGGGCATGCTGGTGTCGGATTATTTCGCCATCACCGAACTTTACGAAAATCCCATCAGCGTCAGCCACGGGGTGGCCGTAAACAAGCTTGAAGCCGCCCTGCTGGCGGCGAAAGCCGGGGTCAACATCGAGCTGCCGGATCTGGATTGTTATCCTCATCTGATCGAGCTTGTCCATGCCGGCCGTCTTGCCGAGGCGGAGATCGACGCCCTGGTGCGCCCGCTGCTGTATTACAAGTTCAAGCTGGGTCTGTTCGACGATCCCTATGTCGATCCTATGCAAATCCGCAACGAAGAACGGCTCCTGCGGGAGCGCGGCCTCGCCTTGCGTGCCGCCCAGGAGACCATGATCCTGCTGAAGAACGAGGGCGATCTTTTGCCGCTCGATGCGGGGCGGATCGCGACGATGGCGGTCATCGGCCCCAATGCCGACCGCAAAATGCTGGGCGGTTACAGTGGCGAACCCCATTACTACCGCTCAGTCCTTGAAGGCATCATCGAAAAGGTGGGCAAGACGACCCGCGTCCTTTACAGCGAGGGATGCAAGCTCACCGTCGGCGGCTCCTGGAACCAGGATGAAATCGTCCTGCCCGACCCGGAGGAGAACCGTCAGGCGATTGCCGAGGCGGCGACCGTGGCACGTCAGGCGGACCTGGTGCTGCTGGTGTTGGGTGGCAATGAGCAGACCTCACGCGAAGCCTGGGCGAAGAACCATCTCGGTGACCGCACCAGCCTCGATCTCCCTGGCCAGCAAAACGAGCTGGTGCAGGCCATCCAGGCCACCGGCAAGCCGGTCGTCGTGCTTCTCTTCAACGGCCGTCCCAATTCGATTACGACGATCTCCCGGGAGATTCCGGCCATTCTCGAATGCTGGTACCTCGGCCAGGAGACCGGATACGCTGTGGCCGATGTGCTGTTCGGCGATTACAATCCCGGCGGCAAACTGCCGGTGACCATCCCGCGTTCGGTGGGCCATCTCCCCTGCTTTTATAACCACAAGCCTTCCGCCCGGCGCGGCTATGTTTTTGATGATATCTCGCCGCTCTACCCCTTCGGGTTTGGCAAGAGTTACACCACCTTCGCCTTCAGCCGCGCCCGTCTTGAAAAAAGCATCATTGCCGTGGGCGAATCCACGACCCTGCATGTCGATGTCACCAATACCGGCCAGCGTGCCGGGACCGAGGTCGTGCAGATGTATATCCGCGACCTCTTCAGTTCGGTCACTCGTCCGGTCAAGGAGCTGCGCGGCTTCTGCAAGATCGAACTGGCGCCCGGGGAGACCCGCTCGGTCGCCCTGGCGATCACTCCGGACGATCTTGCCTTTACAGCCGTGGATATGGTGCACAAAGTGGAGCCGGGCGAGTTCGAGATCATGGTGGGCAACTCGTCGCAGGATGCGGATCTCATCCGGCTGCAGCTGACCGTGAACTAGGAGGCCGCCCCGGAGAACGGGCCCGGCCAGGTAGTACGATTGTGGAGAAAACAGATGAAGAATGACCAGAGTGGCAGACTGCCCTTGTACGAAAAGATCGGCTATGGTTTCTCGGATGCCTCGGCCAATTTCGTGTTTCAGATCATGGTGATGTTCCAGGTGGGATTCTATACCGATGTCTTTGGCATTACTGCTGCCGCCGCCGGAACCCTGCTCCTGGTGGGCCGCTTCTGGGATGCCATCTTCGATCCCTTTATGGGCTCTCTCGCCGACCGCACAAACACGCGTTGGGGCAAATTCAGGCCCTGGCTGCTGTGGACGGCCATTCCCTTCGCCCTGATGTTCTTCCTTACCTTCCACACACCCAACTTTTCACCTTCGGGCAAACTGGTCTACGCCTATATCACCTATATCCTCCTGATGACGGTTTACTCGATGAACAATACCCCCTACTCCGCCCTCAATGGCGTCATGACGGGGGATGTCAATGAGCGCACCAGTCTCTCCTCGTGGCGTTTCATCTTCGCCCAGTGCGCCACGATTCTGGTGCAGGGTTTTCTGCTGTTGATGGTGGCCTCCATGGGCAAGGGCAATCCCCAGGCGGGCTGGTCCCGCAGCATCGGCCTGCTCTCCCTGCTGTGCATCGGCTTTTTCGTCATCACCTTCCTGAGCGTCCGCGAGCGCATCAAGCCTAATCCCGAACAGAAAGCCTCCCTGAAAGAGGATATCACCGGCCTGGCAAAAAACAAGCCCTGGCTGTCGATGTTCGGACTGACCATGTTCGTCTTCATCACCCTGGCCCTCTGGGGCAGCGCGATGTACTACTATTTCAATTACTACATCAGCAAGCCCCACCTCTTCAACTTTTTACACTCGCTCGGTATGGCCGCTTCTCCTGCAGCGGACGGAACGATCACTCTGACGGGTGTGCAGAAGGCGCTCGATGCGATGGGCCTCATCGCCAAAGCGGACCTCAGCAATACAGCGATCATCGGCTTCAGTCTCTTCAATATGCTGGGCACCATTCTCAGTCTGATCGGCATCGTGCTTTCCAAGCGCCTGACCATCCGCTTCAGCAAAAAGAGCGTTTTTATGACCGGTCTGCTACTGACGGTCCTCTTTACGGCGATGTTTTTCCTGCTCTCCCCGACCGCGGTCGGGGCCACTTTCGTCCTGAACCTCCTCAAATCCCTGGCCTACAGTTTCACCATCCCGCTGCTCTGGGCGATGATGGCCGATGTCGCGGACTATTCGGAATGGAAAACCGCGCGCCGTTCCACCGGCTTTATTTTCGCCGGCATCGTCTTCGCCCTCAAGGCCGGCTTGGGATTCGGCGGCGCGATCTGCGGCTGGCTGCTGGCGCTCTACGGCTATGTGCCCAATGTGGCTCAGAGTGAACACGCGCTCCGGGGCATCAAAATGACCGCCAGCATCTATCCGGCCATCACCTTCGCGCTGGGCGCTGCCGCCCTCGCGTTTTATGGCATCAGTAAAAAACTGAGCCTGCAGATCCAGGACGAATTGGCCGAACGGCGCAAAAGCTACCAGTATTAAGCCGGCATCTGAGCGGAGGCCCTCCCGTCGAGGGTGCTTTTCTCTTGACAATGGCGGCGATTATATGTAATATTGCATTGATTCAAGTCTCTTGAATCAATCATCTCAGAATCCATCTTTATATTTACCAACAGGATAGGAAAGAGAAGATTCGGATGATTTCCTCTGCTGTCAAAGCGCATTTACTGGAGATCCTTAGGCCCCGCCATCCGGGGTTTGAGCCCGGGAATACGCTTTTTTTATTTTCCGGTAACCTCTCTGCCTGCATCCTGTATCAGCCCTTTATTAGAGCGGAATGAAACCGAGAAAAAGGCAGGCCGCACCAGCACGCATCGCCAGCTGCCGCCGGCCTGCAAAACCCCGGGGGCGCAAACATAAGGAAATGCCTATGACACTTGCTCATGGTCTCAAAGGAACGGCCGCATCCGCCATGGGGATGCGCCGAGTCAGCTCTTTCGTCGCCGTCATCGCTTTGCTCCTGCTCCTGCCTGGCCTCCTGCAGGCTGGCACCGGCATGATCAAGGGCAAGGTCTTTGACCGGGATACCAAGGAAGGATTGCCCTCCGCCAACATCATGATCCGGGGCACCCGGATCGGGACGACGGCGGACCTGAACGGCAACTTTTCCATTCCCAACGCCCCGAGCGGCGAGCTTACCCTCGTGGTCACCTACATCGGCTATGGCTCGGTGAGTGTGCCGCTCACCGTTCAGGAAAACGTCGTGGTCAAACGCGATTTTGCCCTCAGGGCTGAGGCCATCAAGGGCAAGGAGTACATCATCACGGCGCAGGCGCAGGGCCAGGTGCAGGCGATCAATCAGCAGCTGGCAGAAACCCGCATTTCCAGTGTCGTCTCCGAAGCCAAGATCCAGGAGCTTCCGGATTTTAATGCGGCCGCAGCCATCAGCCGCTTGCCCGGTGTTTCGAGCCTGGAAAGTTCGGGTGAAGCCAACAAGATCGTCATCCGCGGTCTGGCACCGCAGTACAACATGGTCTCCGTCGAGGGTGTCAAGCTGGCTTCAACCGGCAGCTCGCAGATGGGTGTCTCGGCCCTGGGCAACACCTCGGGCTCGATCAATAACGACCGCAGCGTCGACCTTTCGATGGTCTCGCCTTACATGATCAAATCGATCTCGGTCTACAAGGCGCTGACCCCCGACCTCGATGCCAACGCCATCGGCGGCACCGTGAACATGGAGCTGCGCGAAGCCCCCACCGAACTGCATTACGATCTGCTGTGGCAGCAGGGCTACACGGCGAAAACCAAGAACAGCGCGAACTATCGTGGTGTCGCCTCCCTCAGCCGGCGCTTTTTCAGCGACAAGCTGGGCATCTACGTTTTGGGCAATGTCGAGCAATACGACCGTGATGCCGACAACATGAATGCCTCGTACTACACCACCAGCACCAAACTCAACGCCTCCGGCGAATATCGTCCGGTCAAGGTGCGGAACGTCCAGCTTCTGCGCCACATTGAGACCCGGCAGCGTTTCGGCGGCAACCTCATCCTCGATTACAAACTGCCCTTCGGCTCCCTCAAGTCCGTCAACATGTTTACGCGGCTGAGTTCCGATTATCAGGACAACACCACCATCCTCAACTATTTTGACAAGCAGCTGAATTTCAACTATCGTGAAGGGCTCAACAAGACCGATCTCACCGTGAATTCGCTGGAATGGAAGAACGATTTTCACTGGATACAGACCGGTCTGAAGTTCGCCAATACCTCCTCCAAAAACAACCTGCCGCAATCGCCCTTCATCGAGCTGAAAACCGGGCCTGTAACGACCGGGCCGGTCACCGATGATACCGTCCCCGACAGCCTGAAGAAACTGTGGGCCTATCCGGGCGCCAGCCAGGTCTATCTGGACAACATCAATCTCTTCAGTTCTCTCTATAAAGAGAACAATACCACGGTCACCCCGTACATCAATTTCCCGTTCCGCTTCGGTTCGTCACTGACCGGTTTCCTCAAGATCGGCGGCACCTACCGGCACCAGAAGAACAGCAACGATCAGAAAACGCCCTATGCCAGTATTCGCTCGAGCGGTACGTTCCAGACCGCGATGGTGAATGCGCTATCGGATCGTTTCGATATCGCCGTTGATCCTTCGACGGCCAAATTCGCCGCCTCCAATTTTACCGGGCCGTCGGACCTGACGCGCATCTTTCTGGATAATCAGTTTGGCCAGATCTACTGGGCTTGCGATCCGAGCCTTCTGACTGCCATGGCCCGATACCTGGCCGCCACCCCGGAGTGGCGCGGCAAAGCCACCGGCGGCGCCGACCAGACCGGAGGCTGGTACAACGGCATGTTCCAGAACCTGGCGAACACCTATGATTATTCAGAAGATTACTATGCCTCCTATCTCATGTCCGAGATCAATTTCCAGAACCTGATGGTGACCGGCGGTGTCCGCTACGAAAATTCCGAGTCCAAATTCACCGCCTATAATATGTTCGACATGCGCAACCCGGATTCGCAGAACTGCGATACCGTTACGGCCCGTCCGAAGAGTGAGTACTGGCTGCCGATGGTGCAAGCCAAATATTCGCCCCTGCGCTGGGTGGATCTGCGCTATGCCTACACGCAAACCCTGGCCCGTCCCGACTACCATCAGATGTCACCCAAGGTCACCTATGACAGTCCACGGATGAACATCCGTGCCGGCAACCCCGAACTCAAACCGGCGCGCGCCTACAACCATGATGTCACCCTGACGTTCCACAGCAACAAGCTGGGGCTCTTGTCTCTCGGCGGATTTTACAAGACGATTAACGGATTTACCTATTACACCACCTACACTCTGCACAAAACCGCCGCCACCAAGAGCATCAAGACGATCAATGATTTCGATATTATGGGCACCAAACCGGCGGACGGCGCGACGCTCTATACCTACATCAACAGCAACGAGGCCGCTTACGTGAAGGGTTTGGAACTCGATTTTCAGACCCGTCTCTGGTATCTTCCCTGGCAGCTGAGCGGGATCGTTCTCGGGGTGAACTATACCAAGATCGAGTCCGAAGCGACCTACCCGCTGCGGGATAACGTCACCAATTACACCACCCGCCCGCCAGTGACGACGACCTACGACAGCACACGCGTCGGTCGTTTGATCTATCAGCCGAACGATCTGGTGAACGCCTATGTCGGTTATGATTTCAAGGGCTTCTCGGCGCGCGTTTCATTCCTCTTCCAGGGCAATTCGGTCAGTTATGTCGGTGCCTTTAAGGAACAGGATGGCTATACCCGGGATTATTTTAGGATCGATGCCTCGGTGCGCCAGGCCCTGCCCATCCACGGCATGGAGATCTTTCTGGACTTCAACAACCTCAACGATGAGCAGAATTCTTCGGCGCAACGCTCGATCGACGGCTTCACCAATGTCAAAAACTATGGCATGACAGCCAACTTTGGCATACGCTACCGGTAATACCAAGCGCGCCTGGGCCCTGTTGAGGTCCGGCCGCAGTTCCGAGTTGTCCTGCTGCTTCCCTATCTCTCCCTGCCGGCCGCGAGGGTGGCGGGGAGGGATGCAGCAATCAAGAGCAATCCACCCTAATTCACTATTCATATCCGTGAGGAGGAACGCACCATGAATCGTTTGGTATGTTGTCTGATCTGTGTGCTGCTGCTGTCGGTTACTCTCTTTGCCCAGCAGAAGGACACCACCTATGTCAACGGCTTGTACAGCGGCGGCGCTGAGGGCGGTCTTAACGAAGCCATCAAAGCCGTTGCCGATGCCGGCAATCTTTCCAAGACCGTCTTCAAACTCAATGCGTACGACTGGTACGTGATCAACGGCACGATCGAGGTACCCAAGGGGCAAACCCTCGAGATCGTCGCACCCAAGCCAGGTGCGACGCAGCAGACCGCGCCGCCGCAGATCCTGTGGACCGCGAGCAGCAGTGTAACCAAGAATTTCCTCATTGCGGTTTATGGGGACCTGATCATGAAGAATATCTGGGTCCGGTTCGCCGATGCGGCTGGTGTCCAGACCGGCACGCCCATTGTTTTCGAGGGCAATGATGAAAGCGGCCCGGGCGCGCAGGGTGATTATGGCACCTTCGATGGCTGTATCTTTGAATTCATGCCGTGCCCGGCCCAGACCGCATCCGGCTCTGTTTGCGTCCGCTCCAAGTATTTCCACGGGAGCTTTATCAACTGCTATTTCCGCAACTGTGTCGATCGCCATTACATGTACTACGGCAGAGCCGTCTCTTTCCCCTTTGACGTGCCCGGGTATCACACCGAGTCCATTTCCTTCGAAAACTGCACCTTCGCCAATATGGGCTATGTCTATATGCAGGAAGGGACCAATTACGCCGATAACGTCCATTTTAACCATTGCACCTTTTACAACACCGTGCAGTTCACCTTCGAATCCGGCTGGTGGTGGAAGCTTAACGTCAATAACTGTCTCTTCGTCAATGCCTGGATGATGGGCTATATCCCGCAGCAGGGCGCCAGCAGTGCGACGGTCACCATTCAGCCTGCCGATTCGATCGCCTTTGACGTGCCCTTCACCGACCAGGATCGCCACATCCTCTTCACGCACAGCGCCTATTACATCGACAACTGGCTGATCGAATGGATGCGCGGCGGATGGGACAAAAACTATAGCAACACCGCCTGGCGTCCCAATCCCAAAATCACCTCGGTCGGTAATCCCTTCAGCGTCGCCCAGTACAAAGCCCGGTTGTTCAATGCCATCCCCTACCCGCGGCCGATGATCGACAGCACCTCGCTGGTCTACTTCGATTCGACCTATACGGATGGCACCGGCAAACAGGTCAAACTCTATCCCTACATCAATCGCGCCGAGCTTTATGAGGTTGAAACCCTGAGAGAGAAAACCAATCCCCGCTTCATCAACCCCCCGCTCAATGTCGATCCGCTCAAGTATTTCCTCTATCAGAAATGGGATGCCAACAAGGATACGATGTGGGCCTATATGCCGGAGGCGGGCCAGAACCAGCAGTGGCCGCTGCCGGAGAATCTCGGCTATGCCAACGACACTCTCAAGACCGCCGGCATGGGCGGCTTCCCGCTGGGCGATCTCTACAACTGGTTTAACCCCGCTGTTCGTGAAGGCGCGACCGACCGCTATTCTGCCTGGCGGGCTCAGGCCGATGCCGAGCGCACGCGGATTGCCTCCTGGCTGGAGTCCGGCAAGGATCCGTTGACCGGCATCGAGCGTGTGCCTTCGACGACTCTGCCCTCCCGCTATGCGCTCGGACAGAACTACCCGAATCCCTTCAATCCGACGACGCGGATCCAGTTCTCGCTGCCGCAGACTGGCCATGTCACCCTCAAGGTGTACAACAGTCTGGGGCAGGAAGTAGCCACCTTGCTCGACGGCGTCCAGCCGGCCGGGATCGGGATCGTCACTTTCAACGCAACCCAGCTGACAGGCGGCGTCTACTTTTACAGACTGCAGGCCGAGAATGTCTCCATCACCAGAAAGCTTGTTTTGATGAAATAAGCGTGAATAATGAACCTTGCCCCGGCAGCGAAAAATATCCCGATCATCGCTGCCGGGGCAAACCCGTTTTTTGCCAAAGCCAAGGAAAAGGAGGTGGTTCAGTCATCCATCGTTTGGTTCCAGAACAATTTGCACGGTAATAATTCAACTTCATTACAGCGAAACGTTCACAGGAGAAGGAGAATTATGAAAAAAAGGATGTATACGTTTTGGGTAATCGCAACGGCCCTTGTGCTTCTCGGCGCCGTTGCGATTCAGGCTCAAGTCCCCGTCGATGTCGTGGATTGGGGCAAGACCAGCAATGGCAAGGCCTGGCCGATTCTCAATACCGCCACCACTCCGGCGGGCTCCGCAGGCATTGGCAACGGTGCCAAACCGACCGGATGGGCGACCATCCGCGGCGGTTTCACCCCGATCGAGGCGACCCTGGACAAAGCGCTGGTGATCAGCGGCCAGGTTGAATTCCTCGGCGGCGGCGGCGCCAGCGCCTATACCCACCTCCGCTATGCCCTGACCTATCTCGACAGCGCCACGCTCAGCTCGCAGTACACCGACTCGGCGCTCTGGGTCAGCACCAAGAAACACTACGGCTATGAGTTCTGCCCGCGCACCGGCACCGGCACCATTTCCAATGGCGCCTGGGGCGTCGGCACCATGGGCGTCATCAAGAACGGCAACTGGAACAGCACCAACTCCAACGGCGGCCCGGCCCTGGCCAGCATCAAACAGGCCCCGACCAACGCCATCATGGAGGCCGGCATCTACAACTGGGCCATTTCGGTGCAGCCCCTGGCCAACGGTGACAATGAAGTCCGCTGGTACCTGGTCGCCGAGAACAACAAGTACTGGTTCGGCGGCACGGTCATCGACACCTCCGGTGTCACCACCAAGTTCAACGGCATCTGCTTCGGCTTCGGCAGTGATATGGAAGCCACCCAGGTCAATCTCATGGCCGTTCAGGTCGACATGGGCGAGCCCATCACCGTTCCCGAAGCCCCCTGGGAGCCCTATTACGTCTCCAATTGGGGCTTCATCGGCGGCTATATCGGCGGCTGGAAATACACCCCCGGCGAGTTTGAGGGTGATGTCACCATCTCCGGCGCCGCACCGTCCGCTTCCTGGACCGCCATCGAGGGCGCTTTCGATACCCCGGTGACGCCCAAGACCGACAAAGCCCTCAAGATCACCGGCAAGATCACGCTGGAAGGCGGCGGTTTTGAATCTGCGGGCAGCCTGCGCTTCGGTCTGATGGATGCTACCGCTTCCGGCAGCATTATCAATAAAAATCCCGATTCCACACGCTGGTCCGGTGCTGATCCCAAGCACAACGGCTATCTCTTCATCCCGGTGAGCGGCAGCAACGCCGTGACCGACTGGAGCGGGATCAGCCAACAGGGCAGCTATGGAGCGGTCGTCAACGATTTCTGGCACAAGACCAGTGGCGCCAGCAACTATGTTCTTGGCAGCATCCTGCAGAATCCTGCGACCGCCGTGGGTGGCGCCGGGACCTATGATTTTGCGATCTCGGTCCAGCCGCTGGGCAATGGCACGCAAGAGATCCGCGTCAAGCTGATCAAGAGCGACAATACCTATGCCTGGGCCGCGAAGACGATCGATTTCCACGCCCCCAACGTCACCACCAAGTTCAGCGCACTCGATTTCGCACTCAAGTCTGCCACGGCGACTTCGATGAAGCTCGAAGAGGTTCAGATCGACCTGGGCGCTCCGATCGAACTGCCGGATTGGGTGGTCGCGGTGGAAATGCCGCAGGTTACTGCAGTGATTCCGGACGAGTTTGCGCTCGGCCAGAACTACCCGAACCCCTTCAACCCGACAACCACCATGGAAATCTCGCTGCCGAAGAGCTGCCAGGTCAACCTGGTGGTGTACGATGCCCTCGGCAAGGTGGTGGCGGAACTGGTCAACGGCTCGCTCAATGCCGGCGTCCACAAGATCAACTTCAATGCCATTAATCTCCCCTCCGGCCTCTATTTCTACAAGCTGACGGCAGGTGAGTTCTCGTCCACCAAGAAGCTGATGCTCCTGAAATAACCGCGCTGTTTTTCCGGTTGCGGATTCTTTCGGAGAATCTCGCTTCAAATAGCATGAAGATTGAAAAACAGCCTGTCCGGAAGTACCGGGCAGGCTGTTTTTTCAAGAGGTCACGACCTGTCAGGATTATAGTATGAAAACTTGCTTTTTCAAGTACGCCTGCCTGCCGGCACTGGGGCTTGCCCTGATGATGGCAGGCGCTTTGTCCGCCCAGTCCGATGCCATCCAGAGCGATGTGCCGGCGCTCAAGACGGTCTATGCGCACGATTTTTATATCGGCTGTTTGCTCTCCTACCGCCATGTCGGTTTTACCACAGATCCCCAGATCCCGGGGCAATCGGCTGTGGTCGCCCCCAATGGCGGAAACTTGATCAACTATCACATGAACAGCATGTCTCCCGGCAACAACATGAAGCCGCTCTACACCGTGGATATTGCGGCCAGCGCAGCGGCCTTTAAATCGGCCACAGCAGCGCAAAAGGACTCGGTGGACACGCACCCCGTGATCCGCTTCAGCGCTGATTTGATCGCCCAGCTCAACTGGGCGCAGCGTCAGGGATTCACCTTCCGCGGCCATACACTGGTCTGGCATTCGCAGACCCCCGCTGAGCTGTTCCGCTCCGGCTATACTACCAGCGGCGCGCGTCTCTCCCGGGAGAAGATGATCGAGCGGATGGATCACTATATCGGCAGCGTGATCCGGCTGATTCACGAAAACTGGCCGGGGCTGCTCAGTGCCATGGATGTGGTCAACGAGGCGATCACCGATGCGGGCCTGGACCGCACCGACAGCGAGTGGTATCTGACCTTTGGCGATAACACGTATCTGATGAAGGCCTTTGAGCTGACCCGTAAGCACACCCTCGCGCTGGGCGAAGGCCAGATCAAGCTTTATTACAACGACTATAATACCCACCTCGCGGCCAAGGCGGACGGAATCGTCCGGGTATGCACGCCGATTTTCCAGGCCGGCTATCTCGATGGCCTCGGCATGCAGGAACATGACAGCAATTCCTCGCCCTCCGCCCGACAGTGGATTGAAACCTATGACAAGTTTTTCCCGATCTGCACCGAGATGGCGGTGACGGAGCTGGATGTCACTACCGGCAGCGCCACGCCCGCCGCAGCGGTTCTCCAGACACAGGCTTATCAATACGGCCAGCTCTTCAAATGTTTCGTCGAACGCAGTTACTTTTCCGGGCGCGGCAAGATCATCAGCGTCTCGAAGGATGGCCTTAATGACCAGTATACCTTCAAGACCAATCAATCCTCTTCCCTCTGGGACGCTAAAAACAAGTGCAAGCCCGCTTTTTATGCGGCCGTCGATGTGGGCCGTTATTTCAATGTGCTGGATTCCCTCCTGCTGGCGGTCCAAACCCTGCAGGAAAGTGACTATACCACTGCCAGCTGGGCCGGATTGGCCGGCGCCGCGGCTTATGGAGAGCACACGCTGACAGCCCAGTATTCAGCCGCTCTTTCGGCAGCCGACAGTCTCAGGAAGGGCGTGGAAATGCTCCAGGCGGGCTTGCTGGGATTGACCCGTATCAGCAGCGGCGCAGATCCCGTCCGCAGCCTGGCCGCACCACAGTTCACCCTTTGCCAGAATTATCCCAATCCCTTCAATCCCGAGACCAGGATCGATTTTACACTACCCGCCGGGAGCCAGGTCGAACTGCGCATCTACGACCTGCTCGGCCGTGAGGTGCTTTGCCCGGTCGACGCATACCTCGGCGCCGGAGCGCACAGCGTGCAGATCCAGGCCGCCGGGCTGGAATCGGGCACCTATTTCTACCAGCTCAAAGCCGGCCGCGAGGTGATGACCCGGCGGATGACGCTGCTCCAATGAGGCCGCAATGGTCTAAGGCCAGGGTTCAAATAAAAGGAGTCCAACCATGAGAGGGATGCATCTAGCCATGCTGATCGGGTGGTGGTGCGCGCTTGCACTGGCTGCCGTGGCCCAGCCGTCCGGCGGCCCCTATGGACCGGTCCGGCAAAAATATTCTTTGCCGGCGGCGGGCCGGATTTTCTTTGTGGCGCCTGATGCTCCGTCCGGCCAGGAAGGACGTTCATTGGCCGCACCCATGCGTCTCGAGGAGGCGGTCAGCGCCGCCCGCAGCGGGGATGCCATCATCCTCCGCGGCGGCACCTACCGCACCGGGGGGTTGAAAACCAACCAGGGCATCACGCTGCAGCCCTGGGAAGAGGAACAGCCCGTCCTCAAAGGCACGCTGATCGCGGAGCAGTGGCAAAACCTGGGCAATGGCCTCTGGACGACCCAATGGACGCACCTCTTTCCCGCCCGGGCGGCCGACTGGTGGCGCCGCAACCGCGAGGGCAAATCCACGCCGCCCTGGCGCTTCAATAACGACATGGTCTTTGCGGACGGCCGGTTTCTTCAGTCGGTGGGTTGGGAGGGCGAAGTCGATTCCACCAGCTATTACATCAATTACGAATCCGGCACGGTATACATCGGCATCAATCCCGCCCGGCATCAGATAGAGATCACCGCCTGGGATTGCGCACTGCTGCGGACCAGTGGCGTGCTGAACGGCGTCCCTTCAGACGGCAAGGGCTACACCCTGCGCGGCATCACCTTCACCCAGTATGCCTATCGCGCCCTTGAGATCGAAGGCACTGAACCGGAGGGGATCTCGCCGGAAAGCAGCCATGGCAAAATGGTCGTGGGCACCACGCTGGAAAATTGCACCATCTCCTTCTGCTCCCGCGTGGCCGGCTACTTTCGCGGGGACCGGCTGACCCTGCGCCACTGCCGGGTGAGCGACACCAGCACCGAGGGCGTCTATATCATCGCCTCGAACGATGTCCTGCTCGAGAAGAACATCTTCTCCCGCAACAATATCGAGCGGATCACCGGCTATTACCCCGCCGCGGTTAAAATTTTCAATCAGTGCTACCGGGTCACCTGCCGCGATAACCTGATCACCGACTTGCCCTGGTCCAATGGCATCTGGTACGATGTCGGCAATGTGGATGGCGTCTTCGTCAACAACTGGGTCGAGGGCGTCGGCCGCAGCGGCGGCGCGATGCGCACCGACCAGCTCTGGCCCAGCGACAATGGCTTCTTTTTCGAGATCTCGAAGGGGGCCATCTGTGCCGGCAATCTCTTCCTCAACTGCGATCATGGTCTGATGGTGCTCAACAGCCGGGATGTACAGATCTTCAATAACACCTTTGTCAACAGCATGGCTTGCATCGGCCGCGATGGCCGAAGCGCTCAGGGGGATCATTTCGGCTGGCATCCCAGCACAGGGCCCGATGTCGATCAGCGCCAGGATCATCTTCTCGTCAACAATCTGTTCACGGCGACGGCTGGCTACACCCGCCCTCTGGTTTTTGTCTGGCAGCCGGCCGCGTTGTGCACGCGTCTGCCGCAGCCGATGCTGAAGCAGGCCGGTCATAATGTCTTTGTGCGCGCCGGCGCCAAGGGCGTCGCCCCCCTCCTGCTCTGGAGCCCGGCTGACGCCCCCTCGTGCCAGGCTCTCCTGGCCGATCTCGAGGCGCTGCGGCAAGCCAATCCCGAGTTCGCCGGGGGCAGCTCGGAATATACCGCCTGGGACGGTCCGCTGTTCAAGAGCCGCGAACTGGGCCGGTTTGAACTCGCTCCCGAGTTCCCGGGCGTGACGGCCGGAATCCAGCCGCCCGCCGCGGTTCTCAAGGCGTTCCGGCCGGCCCAGTCCAGAATTCATTATCCCGGCGCCTGGCCGGTGGCGCGTTAACTCAATGCCTCTCTGTTTGGAAAGGACCTGTTTTATGTACAAAAGCTCTCATCCGCAGCGGCCAAGCCCTTGCGTCGTTGCCTTCCTGATCCTGTTCTTCCTCCTGCTGGCTGGCGCCGGGGTAAGGCCCCTCGGCGCCCAGCCCTTGGCGCAAGGTCTGGATCGATTTCTCGGTGGCGGCACCAGCGCCGATATCTCCAGGTACCTGATTAAATACTGGAACCAGGTGACCCCGGGCAATGACGGGAAGTGGGGCTCCGTAGAGTTCGCCCAGGGCACCTACTACTGGACCAACCTCGATAAAATCTACAATTATGTGACCACCCGGGGCCTGCTTTACAAGCACCACACCCTGGTTTGGGGACAGCAGCAACCCGGATGGATCACCTCGCTCGACTCAGCCGGCCAACGGCAGGCGGTGGAAAACTGGATCAAGGCGGTCGGGCAACGTTATCCCAAGATGAATTTCATCGATGTCGTCAACGAGCCCATCCGGGCGCCGGCCGCGTACAAGCAGGCGCTCGGCGGGGACGGCGCCACCGGCTGGGATTGGGTGATCACCGCCTTCGAGCTCGCACGAAAATACTGCACCCCCGGCGTGAAGCTGCTCCTCAATGAATACAACATACTCCAGGACAACGCGATGACCGACAGCTATATCGCCTTGATCAACCTGCTGCGACAGCGGGGCTTGATCGACGGCATCGGCATCCAGGGCCACTATTTCGAATTCCGCAGTGACACCCGCAGTGCCAACCAGTATGCCTACAGCCTCACCACCCTGAAAGGCAACCTTGACCGCATCGCGGCCCTCGGGCTGCCGATCTATATCACCGAATTCGATGTTGACGAGCCGGACGATGCCGTGCAACTGGAGCAATACAAGATTTACTTCAAGCTCTTGTGGAACCAGCCCGCGGTGAAGGGCATCACCTTCTGGGGTTATATTGAAGGCGACGTCTGGACCTCCCACCCCTACACGTACCTGCTCAAGGCCAACGGCAGCGAGCGCGCTGTAGTCCCCTGGCTGCGTAATTATGTGCTGATGCCGCTGCCGCCACTTGCTCTCAGCCCGAACGGATCAAATGCAGAGGTGCGCAATCCCCGCCTCGTCTGGAACACCGCCCCGCTGGCGACAGCCTATCGTCTCCAGCTGACAACGGCGCGGGCCTTCAACACCACCCTTCTGGATACAACCCTCGCCGATACCTCGCTGCAGCTGGGCAAGCTGGATGCCAACGGCCGCTACTATTGGCGCGTCAGCGCCCGTAATGATAAGGGAGAGAGCGATTTCTCCGCGGTCGCCTTTTTCACCACCGGCACCACCAGCGGGGTGATCGACCCTGCGGAGAGCGCGCCAGCGGATTTCACGCTGGAGCAGAATTACCCCAATCCCTTCAATCCGGTTACAACCGTCGCCTTCCGCCTGGCGGCCGATGCCAAGGTCGACCTTTGTATCTTTGATCTTCTCGGCCGGGAAGTGGCTACCCTTTTCCATGGGCGTCTTGCGGCGGGAACCCACCAGCTGCACTTCGACGGCAGTGCACTCGAGTCGGGGAGCTACCTTTACACCCTGAAGAGCGATCATTTCAGGGTAACGCGGAGAATGACCCTGATCAAATAGACCACGACGAGATAAAAAAAGCCCCGCAGGATCTGTCTGGTCCTGCAGGGCTTTTTTATTTATGCCTGATTACCGGGGGCGGAGGAGAGTCCTGTGCCCAAGCGGGTATGGGAGAAAAGGTCTCCGAACCGGCCTAGAACGCCAGGCCCATGCCGAAAAGCAGATAGCTCCGTGTGGCTTCGTCCGGGTCTTTTCCCATCAGGTTGTTGAGAGCGTATTTCAGGGAAAAGTCCACTTTGGCCTTGCCTTCATCGTTCCAGACCATGTACCCCACACCGGCATCGAGGCCGAAACGGGTGCCCTTATCCCTGAACTCGCCGGTTTCGGCAACGAGGAGGTAAGGACCTTTATACTTTCCCAGCTGAATGCCCAAAAACGGCGTCCAGAGATCGTAGGAGTTGAGGGCGACGTTGCCGGTTGCGGTCACCTGATTGCTCTCGGGGAAAAAGAGATATCTTCCGCCCAATGTGAAGGTCAGAAGAGGGATCGGTGTAGCGAGCTTGCCAGTCACCCCCATACCCACGCCCATCTTGCTGGGGATGGTCGGATCCCCGGCAGTCCGGTAGGCGTAGTCGATGTTGAACCCCAGGGTGCTGCGGGATTGGGCCCATACAGCCGCTGCCAGGACCAGGGTCATGAGTACTGCGAAGCGTGCGTATCTCATCTGTGAATCCTCCGTTTAGCACAGGCGTGAAGAGCATCATGGTCCTGAAGAGGGCCATCCTGGAATGTTCAGAGACCGGCACGGAGCTGCCCTGCACGCTGCCGGGCCGGTACATTTATGCGATAAAAATAGGCAATGGCCTCCGTAAAATCAACAAAAAAAGAACCCGGTTGCCGGCTGACGCCGGAAAGGGGGCTGCGTGCGAAGAAGGGCTGCACCCAGCGTGATATTTTGTGTGGAGCAGATGGGATTCGAACCCACGACCTATACGGGCTGCGTGCGGAGAAGGGTTGCAGCCGGCGTGATATGGACCTGTCCTTTCCACACTCTTCCGGGGCTGCTCAAAAGCCGACGGCTCAGATATACTCATTGAGGATGTTTTCGAGCAATTCCAGGCGGCCGCTTTTCATCACAGGCATGCCCTGCTCGAGGATATATTTCTCCAGTTCGACCAACCCCACCTCACCCTTCATGATCCGGGCGCCGATTCCCGTCGTATAGCTCGCATAGCGTTCAGCAACGAAAGTGCTGAGCGCCTTGTCCTGGATCAACCTGTCGGCGATCAGCAGGCCGCGGGCGAAGGCATCCATGCCGCCGATGTGAGCGTGGAAGAGGTCGACCGGTTCGATGGAGCTGCGGCGTACGTGGGCATCGAAATTGAGGCCGCCGCTGCTCAGGCCGTTCTGCTTGAGAATGACCAGCATCGCCAGGGTCGTGCTGTAGAGATCTGTGGGGAACTGGTCGGTGTCCCAGCCGAGGAGCAGGTCACCGCGATTGGCATCGACGCTGCCGAGTTTTCCGGCGATGGAGGCCGCGGTAAGCTCGTGTTCGAAGGAGTGCCCGGCCAGGGTGGCATGGTTGGCTTCGACGTTGATCTTGAAGTAATCGATGAGATCATACTGACGCAGGAACGCGAGGGTGGTTGCGGTATCGGTGTCGTATTGGTGTTTGGTCGGTTCGCAAGGTTTGGGCTCGATGAGGAACTGTCCCTTGAAGCCGATCTGTTTGGCATAATCGACAGCCATGTGGAGGAAACGTGCGAGCTGTTCCTGTTCATGTTTAAGATCGGTGTTGAGCAGGGACTCATAGCCTTCGCGTCCACCCCAGAAGACATAATTTTCGCCGCCCAGGGCGAGCGTGGCATCGAGAGCGTTTTTGACCTGCGCGGCGGCCAGGGCGAAGACGTGGGCATCCGGGTTGGTGGCAGCGCCGGCGGTAAATATGCGGTGGCCGAAGAGGTTCGCCGTACCCCAGAGCAGTTTTACGCCGCTCTGCTGCTGCAGGGTTTGCGCGTAGCGGACCATGGTTTCGAGGTTGCGGCAGGACGCTGCGAAGGTTTCCCCCATCGGGGCGATGTCGCGGTCGTGAAAGCAGTAATAGTCGACGCCCAGTTTGGCGAAGAACTCGAAGGCGGCATCCATGGTCTCTTTAGCGCGATCGATGGGATCGGCCGCGGAGCGCCAGGCGCGGTCATAGCTCGATCCGCCGAACATGTCGGTGCCATCGGCCATCATGGTATGCCAGTAGGCGACGGAGAAGCGCAGATGCTCGGCCATGGTTTTGCCGGCGACCTTTTGCTCTTTATTATAATATTTGAAGGCCAGGGGATTTTTGGAGCCCTTGCCCTCGAAGGGGATCGGGCGGGTGATCTC
>DAOQAG010000005.1:63387-122839 GCA_035353815.1 bacterium | reverse complement strand
CGAGCACCCGTTGACGCGTCTCGGGACGCATGCGCCCCGTGTTGCGCAGGGCGCGCGAGGCGGTCATGGCGTGGACGCCGGCCGCCGCCGCAAGTTCCTTCAGGGATGGTTCGCCTGCCGCCATGGACATGGCGCCGGCTACCAGTCCGGCGATGCCGGCAACAGCCACCTCCGCGCGGCCGCCGCCCGCCGCAGCAACACCCAGGATGAGGCTGGCGGTGGAGACAATGCCATCATTGGCGCCGAGAACTGCGGCGCGCAGCCAGCCGATCCGTTCCGAACGGTGCAATTCATCGTGTCGCATCAGATTCCGTTCCTCCCGTTCATGATACCTGCGCCCCGTGCAAAGAAAAATCCCCGTCACAGCCATTAAATTCGTTGGTTAATATCGGAAAATAAACTAACTTTTCCTTGAAAAAAATCACGCAACCGCCTCTTTCAAGGTCTGGAGAACTCATGAAAAAAATCATGGTGCTCGGCGCCGGGATGGTCGGCAAAGCGATGGCCATCGATCTTTGCCGCGAGTCCGCGGTCACGGCCGTGGACAAGGATCCGGCCGCCCTCGCGGCCCTGAAAACCGGATCTCCCCTGGAAACCATCACCGCCGATCTGGCCGATACAGGCCGCATCGCCGCTCTCGTCGCCGGTCAGGACCTGGTCATCGGGGCCGTGCCCGGCTTTATGGGCTACCGGACCCTTCAAACCGTCATCGCCGCCGGGGTGGACTGCGTAGACATCTCCTTCTTTCCGGAAGATCCCTTCGGCCTTGATGCCCTGGCTCAGGAGAAAGGGGTCACTGCGGTCGTCGATTGCGGCGTGGCCCCGGGTATGAGCAACCTGATCATCGGCTATCACCAGCGCTCCATGACCATCGACCGCTTCGAATGCCTGGTCGGAGGACTGCCGATGCAGCGCGATTGGCCCTTCGAATACAAGGCGCCCTTCTCCCCGCTCGACGTCATTGAGGAATACCTGCGCCCGGCCCGCCTGGTCGAGAACGGACAGATCGTCACCCGACCGGCCCTCTCCGAGCCCGAACTGGTGACCTTCCCCCCTGCCGGCACCCTCGAGGCCTTCAATACCGACGGCCTGCGCACCCTGCTCAAAACAGCGGGCATCCCCAACATGAAGGAAAAGACCCTGCGCTATCCGGGGCACATCCAGCTGATGAAGATCCTGCGCGAGACCGGCTTTTTCTCCGACACCCCCGTCTCCGTCCAGGGGACCATGGTGGCACCGCGGGAGGTGACCAGCCGGCTGCTGTTGCCGCTCTGGCATCTGGAGGAGGGCGAGAAAGAGTTCACGGTCATGCGGATCCTCCTCGAGGGTTCGACCCCCGCTGGCCGAAGCATTCATCTCTATTCGCTTTACGACGTTTACGACGAGCCGAGCCGCACCTCCTCGATGGCGCGCACGACCGGGTACACCGCTACCGCCGCAGCGCGCCTGGTGCTGGAGGGCCACTTTAACCGCAAGGGAATTTGCCCGCCGGAATATATCGGCGCCGCAGCAGGCTGTTTCGAGCGCATCCTGGCCGATCTGGCCGCGCGCCATGTCCTTTACACGCACAAGGAGAACTAGACCCGGCCTGAAGCCTTCCGCTCCAGCCCTATTCCACCGCATCATCCGCTGACAGAGACGATCATTCGAGGAAAGACTATGACCCTGCGAACCTGCCTCCTGGCCCTCGCGGCCCTTCTGCTGCCCGGCCTTGTGGACGCCGCAACCCCCGGAACCGTAACGGCCGCCGCATCCGGACAGGTGGTGGCCCGCCCCGCGGCACCGGACAGCGTACTCGCCACCTTCAAATCCGGACAACTCTATCCCGTGCTCCAGGTCGATGCCGAATGGGTCAAGGTGGCCCTGAAAAGCAAGCGGTGCGGCTGGGTGCGCCGCGATCTGTTGCAGATCCCGAGCCCGGACAGTGTCACCATCTCCCGGGACTGGCCGCTGATGCAAGAGCGCGGTGCTGCGTATCGCCAGGCGGACACCAGCGGAGCCAAGAGCGGGCGGCTGCGTCGTGGTATGCGGGCGCAGCGGCTGTTGATCCAGGGTGCCTCCTACCGGATCCGGCTGGCGGATGGCACCAGCGGCTGGGTGCACGAGAGCCGCGTCGAACCCGCGATCACGGAGGAGATCCGCGCCGACCGCTCCCTTTACCTGCTCCCCGATACCGTGAACCGGCTCCCCGACTCACCCGGCAAGATCCGCATCGCCAGGGGGGAAAAGGTGATCCAGCTGATCCGCACCACCCGCTGGGGCAAGATTAGGAGCAGCCAGGGCGATGAGGGATGGGTCTGGCAGGCTTTTTTGCAGCATGGTGACGGCGTGCCGTCAGCGGCCAACCATATCCTCTTGTACCGCATCTTCAAAAAGCTGGATGATCTCCGCGCCCTCCACCCCATCGTCAGCCTGTTGATCCTTGCGATCCAGTGGCTGGGCCTCCTGCTCCTGCCGGGCGTGGCGGTCTTCGCCCTGCTCTACCGCAGCCTCGGCCGGGTGCGGGCGCTGAACAATGGCCTGCTCAAATTCCTCATCGCCATGGCGGTGATCATGACGGGGCTGGCCTTCATCGGCAGCTTCATCCCGACCATTCCCCCGTTTCTTGGCGGATTTTCCCGGACGCTGGCCCAGTTCCTCGCCGGCGCAATGCTGATCGGTGTGATCATCGGGGCGCTCGACCGCGTCACCGAGGATCGCTGCCCCAAATGCCACCGCATCGGTGCCGGCCGCATCGCCGGCATGCACGACGCCGGCACGACCCGGCAGACCGACACCACAACCCGGTATTACCAGGATGGGCACCGTACCGTGGAAACCGACACGATCGACACCCACAGTTTTACCGAAACCCGCGAATGCCGTTTCTGCGGCCAGCGCTGGGGGATCAGCCGCAGCACACGATCCAGATCAAGGACCCTGCGCTGACCGGTCCGGCAAGAGAGATATCAGTTAGGGGTGGCCGAAACGTCTCGAGTGAGAGTAGAGATGGGCAGGTTGCATTACGGCGATCAGGACTTGCCCCCATCCTTGTCTTTTTTCTTTTTGTGGGGTGCAACCGCCAGGAAGAAGCCCCCGGCGATGATGGCGATCAGACCGGACCCGAATCCCCCGGGATACAAGTTCATGAAAGGCCCGGAAGCTTCCAGCTTGTTATAATTGAAGGCGCATAAAACCAGTCCGGACAGGACAAAAATAATGCCGGTCCATTTTGCCATTAAGGCAGCCGCTACCAGTACCAGGCCCAGAGCTAAATACAATTTTCCTTCCACCGGTGGATTGGTTTTGGCCTGGTAGCAAAAATATGCTCCGATCAGGAACATGAATGTCCGAATTACCGCTTTGGTCGTATCCTTCATCACATTTCCCCTCTGCTGTGGCGTTCCTGGCTGGCGCTGATACCCGTGGCGGTCACGGATCAGGACAATGCGGCGGGCCCGATGGCCTCAAGGAGCGCTGCATGCCCTGCAAAGAGATGCTTTCCGTGGCATTATACATCAGAATCATAGGGACCGGTCATTCCGGCGCGTGAGCCACTCCTCTCTTAAAATGCCATAATAGACCAGATCCTCGAATGTGTCGTGGCGTTTGAAATGGCGGCGCAGGCAGCCCTCCATGGCCATGCCATTTTTCGCCATGACCCGCCCGGAAGCGGGATTGCGGCGAAAATGACAGGCGTAGATCCGCTGCAACTGCAACTGCGCAAAGCCATAGGCGATAACCGCTGCCGCCGCCTCGGTGCAATAACCCCGGCCCCAATAGGGCACGCCAATCCAGTAGCCGAGTTCTCCCACTTCTCCCGGGTTGTCGAGATGATGCAAGCCGATGGCACCGGCCAGCAATTGGCCCTCACGGAGAACGATGGCGAAGACGACTTCCTTGCCCTCTTCAAAGCGAGTACGGTAACCCTCGATCCATTTTTCTGCGGCCCCATCCGGATAGGGATGGGGGATGCTGGCAGTGGTGTCGGCGATGGCGAAATCCCCGGCCAGACGCTGTACCTCCGCGGCATCGGCGAGCTGGAAAGGACGGAGTAAAATTCTTTCGGTCTGCAGGACGGGATGCCCGATCACGGAGCGGCCTTTCTGTATGCTGGAGTGACGTTCAGTTGGACTCTCCCCGATGTGCTGAGGCCAGATCTGCCTGCAGCTTGTCGATGAGCTGCGCCAGCAGATGCTGTTTTTCCTTGAGCATGGCCTTGAATTCGGCTTTCCAGGTGTGGTGAATCTCGGTGTGCATCTCCTTGAGATGGCTTTCCAGGATCTCGCGCAGCAGATCCCGCTCCGCGTCGGTCAACCGTACGGTATGCATGATCGCCTCCCCGGCAGGATGGCCCAAATGTTCATTGCGAAAATTAAAAAAAACATCTATCTTCAATATACATAGCCCGGATCAAGAGGGCAAGGATTATTTGGGGCCGGCTGCGGACATGGTTGGACATGAATAAAGCTCTCCTGCTGTTTCTTCTCGGAGTGGGGCCGCTCGCCGGGCTGAGTGCCCAAACGGGCCTGCAGCTCCAGGGGCAGGCCTCCCTCTGGACCAATTATCGCCAGTCCGAGGGCAAGGTGCTCGAAGCAGGGTGCCGCTACATCCCCCAGCTTCACATCCAGCACGCCTATGGCAGCCGCCTGGCCGATATCGAGGCGTCAGCCAACCTCCGCTTGTTTCTGCAACGGACCACCGGCTGGCCGGTCGAGAGCAGCGGCGATCTCCGGGCCTATCGTCTCTGGGTGCGGTATTCCGCACCGCAGCTGGAAATCCGGCTGGGACTGCAAAAGATCAACTTCGGCTCCGCGGTACTGATCCGGCCGCTGATGTGGTTCGATCAGGTTGATCCCCGCGATCCCTTGCAGCTGACCACAGGCGTCTGGGCGCTGCTCGGGCGCTATTACGCCCTCAATAACGCCAATTTATGGTTCTGGCTGCTCCGGCCCTCTGAGGAATTGAAGAGCTGGGAGATATATCACTCCCGCCGCGGTCATCCTGAAGCAGGCGGCCGGCTGCAGCTCCCGGTCCCGAAAGGCGAGATCGGCCTGACCACCCACTTCCGCAGCGCCGAGGCGCGTCGGCCGGGCGCAGCGGAGGTGGTCTCCTTCCCGGAAAGCCGCATCGGACTCGACGGGCGCTGGGACTGGATAGCGGGATTCTGGTTCGAGGGGGTCTGGATCCGGCAGCGCCGCGGCCCGGATCTTTCAAGCGGCGAAACCCTGTTGACCCTCGGCGCCGATTATACCTTCGGAATCGGCAGCGGCCTGACGGCGGTGCTGGAGAACCTCTGGTATGCCACGGCCTCGGCGGGTCCCGGCCTGAGCGGCGCCCGAACCCTGGCTGCCCTCTCTCTCGCCTACGCGCCGGGCGTAAACTCCCGGCTCAGCGTCATTCTGTATGCCGACCGGGAGCAGGATACGATCTACCGCTTCCTGCAATGGCGGAGCGAATCCGGCGATCTGGCTCTCCATCTGATCGCTTTCTGGAATCCGCACACGCTGCTCCTGCACGCCCGGCCTGGAGGCGGCGCCTCCGCTTACAGCGGCCGGGGCGGCCAGATCATGATCGTCTACACCCACTGAGAGAAGACCGATGCAAAATCATCCCCTGATCGACATCCGCGATCTGATCAAGCGTTTCCCCAGCGGCGAAGGCGACTTTACCGCCTTGCGCGGCATCACCCTGACCTTTGCACCCGGCGAGTTTGCCGGTCTGGTCGGCCCGAGCGGCTCCGGCAAGACCACGCTGCTCAATATCATCGGCAGCCTGGACGGACCCAGCGAGGGCCAGGTCGCGGTGCTCGGGAACGATATGGCCCGGCTTACCCCCAAAGCCGCCGCCGAACTGCGCAATCATCACATCGGCTTTATTTTCCAGACCTACAACCTGCTCCCCGTCTTTTCCGTCTTCGATAACGTCGAGTTTCCCCTGCTGCTGCAGAAGAGCAGTGGGGCCGCCCGCCGCAAGGCGGTGATGGCCGCACTGGAATGGGTCGGCCTGGCGGACAAGGCTCGCTCCAGGCCCAACCGGCTCTCCGGCGGCGAGTGCCAGCGGGTCTCCATTGCCCGGGCGATGGTCAAACGCCCGGAGCTGGTCCTCGCCGACGAGCCCTCCGCCAACCTCGATGCGGCCAATTCGCACCATATCCTGGCGACGATGAAAAAACTCAACCGCGAGCTCGGCACCACTTTTCTCTTTGCCACCCATGATGAAAAGGTGATGCAGTACCTCGACCGCATCATCTACCTCGAAGACGGCAGGGTGGCGCGGGATGAGTGGAGCGGCGGCGGGGAGAACGGTCCGGCTGCAGCAGATCCCTCGCATCGTGACCTGGCGGCCGGCACCCCTGCGGAGGACGATCATGCTCGCGATCAGACTGGCCTTTAAAAATCTCCGGGCCGCCGGACTGCGCACCTGGCTGGCCGCGGCGGTGCTCTCCATCGCCTTTGTTGTGATGGTCTTTTATAACGGCCTGCTCGATGGCTGGAACCTGCAGGCGCGCAACGACACCCGCGCCTGGGAGATCGGGGGCGGCCAGTACTGGCACCCCCAATACGACCGCTTCGATCCCTTCTCGCTCCAGGAGGCCCACGCACTGCTCGCACCACCGGTGCAGCAGCGCGTGGCGGCCGGAGAACTCGCTCCGGTATTGATCGTTCCGGCCACCGCTTACCCGGATGGCCGCATGATCAATGTGCAGCTGAAAGGCATAGCCGCGGACCAGCGCATCCTCGCACTGCCGACCGGATTCTTCCGCAGCGATTCGGCTGAACTGCCCGCCCTGATCGGCCGGCGTATGGCCGCCAGCCTGAAGCTGAAGAGCGGCGACGAGATGCTGGTGCGCTGGCGCGACCGCAATGGGGTCTTCGATGCCCGCGAGATCACCATCGCGCACATTTTTTCCGCCAACGTCCCGGCGATCGACAACGGCCAGATTTGGCTGCCCCTGGACAGGCTGCAGGCCCTGACCGGACTGGAAAACCAGTGCACGCTGCTGATCGCCGCCGCGGAACAGCCCGCACCGCCCCTGCCCGGCTGGAACTGGCGACCGCCGGCGCTGCTCCTCAAGGAGTATGAAGAGGTGATTCAGGCCAAAAAGGCCGGCTCGGGCATCCTTTACGGTCTGCTCTTCGCCATCGCCCTTCTCGCGATTTTCGATACCCAGGTCCTCGCCATCTTCCGCCGCCAGCGCGAGATCGGCACCTTGATGGCCCTGGGAATGACCCGCGGCCAGGTCATCCGCCTCTTCACCGTCGAGGGGAGTGTCCACAGCCTGCTCGCCCTTTTTCTCGCCGCCCTGTACGGCCTGCCCCTGCTCGCCTGGCTCGGCCGCCATGGCATCACCATGCCCGAGGTCGCCGATGCCACCGGTATGACCATCTCCGCCACCCTGATCCCGGTCTACAGCCTCAGCCTGCTGCTTGTCTCCGTCGCCCTGGTCATCGTTTCGGCGGCCATCGTCAGCTACCTGCCGGCCCGCCGCATCGCGCAAATGAAACCTACCGAGGCGCTGAAAGGAAGGGCCATGTGATCCGGTTTCTGCTCAAGGGGATCCTCCAGGACCGCCACCGCTCGCTCCTGCCGCTCATCGTCATCTGCATCGGCGTCGCCCTGACCGTTCTCGGACACGCCTGGGTCACCGGGGTGATGGGGGAATCGATCGACATGAGCGCCCGTTTCAGCACCGGCCATCTCAAGGTGATGACGCGCGCCTATGCCGGGGAGCAGGCGCAAATACCGCTCGATCTCGCCCTCAGCGGCGCCACGGCTTTGCTCGACGAACTACGGCGGGAGGTGCCCGGGGTCGACTGGGCGCCGCGCATCCGCTTTGGCGGCCTCATCGATTTCCCGGACAGCAGCGGCGCCACGCGCGCCCAGGGTCCGGCGGCAGGATATGCCATCGATCTGCTGACCCCGGGCGCGGCGGAGGCCGCACGCTTCAACCTCGCCTCCGCCTTGCTCACAGGACGTCTGCCGCTCCACCCGGAGGAGGCCCTGCTCACCCAGGATTTTGCGGAAAAATTTGCGGTCCAGCCGGGCGACACCTTTACCTTTATTGGCAGCACCATGGAGGGCAGCATGGCCTTCCACAACCTGACCGTGGCCGGCACCGTGCGCTTCGGCATCGCGGCGCTGGACCATGGGGCTTTCATCATCGATCTCAGCGCCGGCCGTCAAGCCCTGGCGATGCCGGATGCCGCCGGCGAAATCCTCGGTTTCTTCCGCGATGATCGTTACAGCCAGCGCCGCGCCGATGCCCTGGCCGCGGCCTTCAACGCCCGCCACAGCCGCGCCGACGACGAGTTCTCACCCTTCATGGTCACAATGCGCGAACAGGAGGGCATGGCCCGGCTCCTCGACTATGCCCATCTCGTGGCCCTGATCCTCGTCACCATCTTTCTGCTGGCGATGTCGGTCGTGCTCTGGAACACCGGCCTCATCGGCGGCCTGCGCCGCTACGGCGAGTTCGGCGTGCGCCTCGCTCTCGGCGAAGGAAAAAACCACCTCTACAAAACCCTGATCCTCGAGGCACTGCTCATCGGCATGATCGGTTCGGCCGCCGGCACTCTCATCGGCCTGGGCCTGGCCTGGTATCTCCAATCCTCGGGGCTCGATATCGGCTATGCCAGCAAAACCTCCACCATGATGATGCCCGCCATCATGCGGGCGCGGATCACCACCGCCGACTGGTATATCGGCTTTATCCCCGGACTCTTGTCGATGACCCTCGGCAGCGCCCTCTCCGGCCTCGGCATTTATAAACGCAATACCGCTCAGCTATTCAAGGAGCTGGATGCATGAAAATCCGCATGCCCGCCCTGGCGCTGCTCCTGCTGGCCGCGCCACACTCGCACGGCGAGGAGGCCGCGGCCATCCTCGCCCGCGTCGACCGCAACCTCTCCGCCCGCACCCGCATCGCGGAATCCTCCATGACCATACACAGCCGCCGCGGCAGCCGCACCCTTACCGCCCGGAGCTACGCGGAAGGCACACGCAAATCCTTCACCGAGTACCTCGCCCCGACCGCAGAAAAGGGGACCAAGATGCTCAAGCTGGCCCGACAGCTGTGGCTCTATTCGCCGGCAACAGACCGCACTATCCAGATTTCGGGGCATCTGCTGCGCCAGCCGGTGATGGGCAGTGACCTTTCCTACGAGGACCTGATGGACGACCGCAAGCTCGCCGAGATTTACGAGGGCCGGATCGCCGGGGAGGAGGAGATCGCCGGCCGGCGGGCATGGGTCCTGGAACTCGTCGCCAGGGTGGCGGACGCCGCCTATCCCCGCCAAAAGATATGGGTCGACCGGGAACGGGATGTCCCGCTACGCCAGGAACTCTACGCCAAAAGCGGCAAGCTGTTGAAGGAGGTGACCTATGCAGAAGCGACGCGGGTGGAGGGGCGATGGTATCCGCGGCAGGTACGGTACCGGGATGTGCTCAAGCAGGGACAAGGGACAGAATTGACCGTCAGCAAGATCACCTTCGATCAGCCGATCCCGGAATGGATCTTTAGCAAGGCGGCCCTCAAACAGTGAGCCGGCCGGCAGATTCCTGCGCCGCAGAGCCGGGCGCTGCGGTTCAGTCGGTTTCTTCCAGGTAGCGGTACAGGGTGGCGCGGGAGACCCCGAGAATCTCCGCCGCCCGGGCCTTGTTGTCGTGCGCCTGCTGCATCGCCAGACGCACGGCGTCCTGGCTGAGTTTGCGCGCCCGGCCGACCCGCCGCGTTCCGGTCATGCCCAGGGTGTAGGCGGCCTCGACGGTGGAGGGCAAATGCTCGACCCCGATCGGCTGCCCCTGGCAGTGGAAGAGGGCATGCTGCAGGGCGCTGCGCAGCTCTTCGACATTGCCCGGCCAGCTGTAGCTGCGCAGGGCGTATTGCGCCGCGGCGGTGATCTCCACCACGGCCATGCCCAGCTGTTCCGCCAGACGCGGCAAATACCAGGCGATCAGGGGCTTGAGGTCTTCGGGGCGTTCGCGCAGCGCCGGAATGCGGATCACCATGCCGCTGAGCTGGAAAAAGAGATCCTGGCGCAGCCGGCCGGCGCTTTTCTCCAGCCGCGGATCCAGAGAGGTCGTGGCGATGATCCGCACCTCCGCCCGCAGCGGGGTATGGCCCCCCTCCGGCTCGAACAGGCCTTCCTGGAGCAGACGCACCAGGCGCAGCTGCAGCGGCGGCGCCAGGGCGGTGACATTTTCCAGCACCAGGGTCCCGCCGCGGGCGCGCTGCAGCGCGCACTCCGGGGCCGTCCCGCCCGTCGCCGCAACGGCGGCCTGGCCAAAGAGCTCCACGGCCAGGGCGCGTTCGGAATAAGCGGCGCAGTCGAGAGTCAGCAGCGGCGCGTCCGCCTGACGACTGAGACGATGGATCGTCTCCGCGATCAGGGCCTTGCCGCTTCCGGCCTCGCCCTGGATCAGGACGGGGGCGCTGGTGCCGGCGACCATGCGGATCTCTTCGAGGACGGTCTGCATGCGCGGGCTCGTGCAGATCAGATCGCCGACGCGGTGTTCGTGTTTCAGACTGGCGCGCAGCTGCTGCAGGGCGCCACTGTCCGAACAGACCAGAAGATAGGCGATAGGCTGGCCCGCGCTGTCCCGCAAGAGGCGGGCACTGGCCCGCAGCATCCGGATGGTCTCATCGCTCAGCCGGGCGGCCACCTCACCCTTCCAGCGTCCCCGCTTCTGCAGGGCGCGCCACATCTTCTCCCCTTCCCCGCTCTCCTGCCAGAGCCCTGTCAAGGGGGCGCCAAGCAGATCGGCATCCCTGGCAAATCCCCATATCGTCCGGAAAGCCGGATCGCCATAGGTCAGCAAACCCGCGAGACTCACCAGGGCCATGCCCCGCAGCGGCTGCGTCTTCTGTCCGGGTGCTGCCGGTGTGGCCGGCTCGGGAGCACGCTGACGGCGCAGCACGACCATCTCCGCCGCGCCATCCTGATAGGGAATGGTAGTGGCGGTAATCTCGACGTCGGCGATCTGCCCTTCGCGGGAGAGCAGCCGGGCTTCGTACTGCCGCGGGGTCTTGAAGCCGGCGGTGAGCATTTCCGACAGCTGCTCGATGCGCTCCCGGTATTCCGGCAGAAAGAAAGCAGCCAGAGGGCGGCCGTTCATCTCCTCGGCGCTGAACCCGGTCATGCGCGTCAAGGCACGGTTGGCATAGAGGCAATGCCGATCCCGCACAATGGCAATACCTTCGAGGGCATTCTCGACCAGAGCGGCGTACTGATCGGGCGTGGCGCCGCCGCGCTCCCCGGCAGCCTGGCGCTCGCCCTGTGAACGCAGGGTCAGCACCATGCCGGCGATCTCGCCCTGGTCGCTGAGGAGGGGCGAGACATTTTCATCGACGGCAATGCTGCCGCCGTCACGGGCTTGCAGATAAAAGAACCCCTCTTCGGCCAGCTCGCGCTGCAGGAATTCGCGCGAACTCACCGGACGGGCCGCAGCGCCGGGGTGCTCCTGCCAGCGCAGCAGCGCCGCCAGGGGTTGCCCCAGCACCTCGTTCTCCCGGTAGCCGGTGAGCGAGGCGGCGGTGGCATTAACGTAGGTGAGCCGGTCCTCCAGATCGATGGCGATGACGCCCTCGCCGATGCTGGAGAGCAGGCGCTGCAGCCAGCGTTCGCTCTCGCGGATCTTTTTCTGGGCGGCATGGCGGTAGAGGGCCATCTCGAGATTGATCTGCAGCTCTTTTTCGTCGATGGGCTTGATCACATAATTGAGCGGTTCGGTAAGCTTGGCGCGTTGCAGCGTGGCCGGATCCGCGTTGGCGGTGATATAAATGGTGGGGATTTCGTGCCGGGCGGCGATGAGGGCTGCCGCCTCGATGCCGTCCATGCCGCCGGCGAGGATGATATCCATCAGCACCAGGTCCGGCTGCAGCGCGGCGATTTCGGGGAGCGCCTGCTCGGCGGAAAAGGCGAGACCGACGACCTCCCAATCCTGGGCCTGGAGGCGGTCCCGCAGATCCATGGCGATGATCGCCTCATCCTCAACGATATAAATTCTGCCTTTGGACATGCCGGTTCCCTTTACAGAGAGGGGTGTGCGAAATGGATCGTGACGCGGGTGCCGGGTGTTCCGGTCACCTGTAGTTCACCGTGCATCTGCCGGGTCAGGGCGGAGACGAGCTGGTAGCCCAGGGATTTGACGGCCGCCGGATCGAATCCTGCCGGCAGTCCGATGCCGTCATCCACCACCTCCAGTTCGAGGCGGTTCCCGTCAAGCGGGTGCAGCCGGATATCGATCCGGCCCGTACGCCCGGCAGGAAAGGCATACTTGAGGGCGTTGCAGACCAGTTCGTTGATGATCAGCCCGCACGGGATGGCCTGGTCGATCCCCAGGGAGATCTCGCCGGCGGCAATGGTTATCTCGACCTGATTGTTGTTGAAGGAGTTGCGCAGGTGCGCCGTCAAGCTGTCAAGATAGGCGCTGAAGGGGATATGGGTGAGATCCTGCGACTGATAGAGCTTTTCGTGGATCAGGGCCATCGACTTGACCCGGTTCTGGCTCTCGGTGAACAAGCTGCGCACCTGGGGATCCTCGATGGTGCGGGCCTGCATGTTGAGCAGACTGGTGATGACCTGCATGTTGTTCTTGACGCGGTGGTGGATCTCTTTGAGCAGGACCTCCTTCTCGGCCAGGGAGGTGCGCAGGTTCTCCTCCACCTTGTGGCGCTCGTTGATCTCCTCGCGCAGTTCGCTGGTGCGCCGTTCCACCCGGGCCTCGAGTTCACTGTTGACCATCTTGAGCTCTTCATGGGCGATGGCGATGCGGTCGAGCATCTGGTTGAAGCTTTGCGAGAGGATCGCCGCCTCGCGGCTGGAAAAGTCAGGCGCGCGTTCTTCGAGTTTTTCGGCGGAGATCGCGCCGGCGATGCGGATCATATGGTCGAGGGGATCGATGATGATCTTGCTGCTGACCAAGATGGCCACCACGCCGATGAGAAAGATCATAGCCGCGAGCAGGGCGATATTCTGCCGGGCGCGCCGGGTGGCGTCATAGACGCCATCCAGCCCCATTCCGATCAGCAGCTGCCCGACCACCCGGTCCTTCTGCAAAATGGCCGCTTTGGTCTGCAGGATGCGCTCCTGTTCGAGCAAAGAGTCAGGAGCGAATTGGCGGATATCGGCGGGCATGCGCCCGGCCTTGTCGATCGAGAGGAGGAGCTTGCCCCGGGCATCGCGGACGGCCAGGTAAAGGAGGTCGCGATTCTGCAGGGCGGAGTAAGCCACCTCCTGAATGGCGGGGGTATCTTCAAAGATCACCGCGGGACTGATGCTGTAGGCCGTCATCATCGCGATAGAACGGCTCTTGGCCTTCTGGGCATCGAGTCCCTGGCGCGCGTAAAAATCAGGAAAATAAAAATTGATGAAGGTTGCGATGAACCCGATCAGGAGAGTAAGGAAGAGGGTGAGTTTGGCACGAATGGACCATTGCTTTTTGGCTGTGCTCATCGGGGCTGCCCAGTATAGCATCCCCGCTAATGGACCACGGAGGAGAGTCGGAGAAGCTGCGAGCTAAAGTCGGCGCCTTCAGCCCGGGCGGTCGTCAGGTTGATCAGCACCTTGGGCCGCTCGAGGGCCACGCCGATGCCCACGGAAAGACCGGCCTTGACATAGTCCGGCACACCGGTCAGGGTGGTCACCTGGTGCAGCCGGCAAAGCTGACGAATGGTGCCGATCGCCACCCCGCGCAGCGGTGTAACATAAAGCGCGGCGATCTCGAGGCGCGCAAAACGGGTGTCGAGATCCGCCAGACCCTGCCAGCTGATATAGACGACGCGTAGGGGGAGGCCGGAGACTTGCAGGGTATTATAGGCCTTGCAGGCGCGGAAGAAATCGTTACGTGCGGCCACGGAGGGCTGAAAGGCCTCCTGATAGAGCACGGCGATCCTCAGCTCATCCACCTGGTGGCGCGGCAGCATCCGGTCAAATTCCAGCACCTTGAGGAAATAATCGAGCTGCTTTTCGACCGGGACCGCCATCTCCTGGGCCGGTGCAGCGAGCACGCCGCAGAGCAGGAGAAGCCCCAATATCCCAAGCCTGTATGCCATGCTGTTTCTCATAAGCACCCGTTGTGTAAATACCTGCACCGCAATAGGCAACAAACCACACGGGCGGCCAGCGCCCGTTCAATGAAATGTACAATATTTGTACATCAAGTTCAAGTAAAATATTAATTATTTTCCAATTTTTTCACGTTTTGTACTATTATTAGTCAAATATGACGAATTGATCGGCCTGCCGCAGCCGTCTCAGAGGAGGAAGGGGATGAAACGGCTGCGCACGTTTTGAGCGTACTGCTGGTAGGCCGGATCGCGCATCAGCAAACTCTCTTCGGCCAAAGTACGCCAGATTTGACCAATCAGGATGAGGAGGACGAGCAGGGTATTGCGCACGGAGGGATTGCCGAGCAAAAAGCCGCTGTAAAAGAGCAGTTCGCTGGCATAGAGGGGGTGGCGGACGAGGCGATAGGCCCCGCCCACCTGGACGCGGCGGTTGGCGGGAATGATGCCGAAGCTGCGGCCAAGACTGAAAAGGGAGACCAGGATTCCGGCGATCCCCGCCAGCTGCAGGGCAGCGGAGTAGGGTGCGCCAGGCTGCCAGACTTCGGAGATCGGACGCAAGATCATCGCGCACGCCATCGTGGCCAGGGCAACCAGCCAGTCGCTCCAGCGGCGTGAGGTATCCAGGCTCGGCCGGCGCAGCAGAAAAAGAACCAGGAGCACCGAGTTGTGAACCAATACGCCCAGGCTCATGATGGAGAAACCGTCCCAGCTGCGGCCGAGGATGTAGTAGAGCAGTTGCGCCCACAGGATCGCGATGAAAAGATTGAGCGGCCAGTGCAGGATAAACCCCCACGCGGTGGCACCGGGCTTGTGCTCCCCGTCGCTGCGGATCAGCAGCTTGTCGCCGAGACGGATTCCCTCCCGCTGAATAAATCCAGCCGGGGCCTCGACGACACTGACCGCCTTGGCCTGAGGAGAGGTCACACGATTGGGCGGCACGGAAGGCAGGGCCTCGAGGACCCGGCTGTCGGGATTGAGGAAGAGGATGTCGATGGGAAACGACATCCCCCAGGTATGCACGGCGCGGCAGGGCTTCAACTGCAAAAGCTCATCCTCAACCGGGTAGCGCCGACCCAGCCACCCGGCGAGGCGGCTGAAAAAATGACTGGCCGTGAGCACACGAACCGGCACAATTCTCTGCATACGCACATGCAACAGTGACATAATGGGCTCCTACTTGGCAAGGGTTTCCAGCATCATCAGCGCCGCCGGACCGAGCAGGATGATGAAGAGGGCGGGCAGGATGAAAAGGACCAGCGGCAGCAGCATCTTGACGCCCGCCTTGGCCGCCTGTTCCTCGGCCTTGTGCTTGATGCGCGTGCGCAGGGAATCGGCCTGGCAGCGCAGGGTATCAGCAATGCTCGTCCCCAGCTTGTCGGCGAGCACCAGGGCGCCGACGAGGATTTTCAGATCCTCAACCTGATTCCGCTGGCTCATCGAGCGCAGCGCCGCCTCGCGCGCTACTCCGGTGCGGAGGTCCTGAGTCGTGCGCAGCAGCTCCTCGCTCAGGGGCCGGCAGCGCAGCGCCAGATCCTGCCCCACCCTCAGGATTGCCGCATTGAGCCCCAGTCCCGCCTCGACACAAATGACCATCAGATCGAGCGCATCGGGGAGGCCGCCGGCAATGGCGTGCTGGCGGCGCTTGACTTGACCGTTGAGGACCATATCGGGGACCGTGTAAAACACGGCGGCACCGGTCAGGCTGAGCAGGAAGGTCATGGCCAGCGGCTGGCGGCCGACGTGGCCGAGAAAGAGAAAGAGGAGAAAACTGGCCAGTGCGCAGACGCGCTTGCTGCCCATGAATTTGCCCAGGGCGGCCTCGTGGTAATGGCCGGCGCTCATCAGGCTCTTTTGCAGCTTGCCCAGTGTCCGTCCGGCCCCCCGCTTGCGCGAGCCGGCGGCCTCCAGCAGCCGTGCCATGCCCGCCATGGCCTGGGCCGCGCCGCGCTTCTTCGCCACCGCGGGCGCCGCAGCCGCGGCATCCGCCGTGCCGGCAATCTCCTGCATGCGCTTGAAGGTGGGATCCATGCGCCGCTGCAAAAAGCGCTGCAGCCCGGAAAGCAGCAAAAAGGTTGCGCTGAAGACCAGCGCGAGTATGAGGAGAATATCCATGGCCGTGGCTCCTTATTGATACCGCACCGCAACGATCTTGCGAATGACGACGATACCCACCAGCTGCAATGAAATGGCCAGTCCGAGCATAAAATGACCGCCGGGATTGGCTATCAGGGGCGTCATGTACCCTGGGCTCATCGAGGAGATGATGACGACAAACGCGATCGGCAGGGAGCCAATGATCCAGGCCGACATCCTCCCCTGCGCCGTATAGGTTCGCAGCTGCCCCATCAGCTTGAAGCGCTCGCGGATGGTATAGCCGATTTTTTCAAGGATCTCGGTGAGGTTACCGCCTGTTTCTTTCTGCAACAGCACCGCGGTGACGAAGAGCTTGAGATCGAGGCTTTCGACCCGCCCGGTCATGTTGAGCAGCACATCGCGCAGCTGCACGCCGAGGTTGTATTCCTCGAAGGTACGGCGGAACTCGATGCCGACGGGATCGGGGGCCTCCTCCGCCACCAGCTGCATCGCCCGGGTGAAGGCATGGCCGGCGCGCAGGGCACTGGTCATCATGTCAATCGCATCGGGAAATTCACGGATAAAGGCCTTGAGCCGCTTGCCGCGCTGCATCATCAGGAAGAGCAGCGGCACCAGCGCGGCGCCCATGCCGGTGAGCGGTGCCATGGCCGGCTTGCCGAACTGCAGCGGGATCAGCACGCCGATCGCTCCGAGGACCCCCATCAGCAGCACCAGCTCGCCGACCTTGAGGTGGACATCGGCCTGGCGGATGATCCGGGCGAGCACCCGGGAGACGTTGAGCCGCTCCAGCACCTGGTTGAGCAGCGGAATACGGCTGAGATGATCGTCCCGGATGATGAAGGGGATCTCCGCGGGCGCCTGTTTTTCCTCACGGACCAGCTCGTTCAGCCGCTTGCGGATCACCCTGGCATCGCGGTGCTGCCGCTGGATCGAAAGATAGACCGTCAGGGAGATCAGGACGAAGGCGGCGAAGATGAGGATGATGGCCACGATCAGCATACTTCAGTTCTCCTGGAGAGTGGGCTCCATTTTCGGTTCGAACATATCGACGGGCAGCTGAATGCCGGAGGCCTCGAGCTGCTCGGCAAACTTGGGCCGGATGCCGGTGGTGCGAAAGCCGCCGATGACGCGGCCGTCTTCGCGCACACCGAGCTTTTCATAGATAAAGATGTCCTGCAACGTCACCGTTTCCCCTTCCATGCCGGTGATCTCGGATATTTTGATGATCTTGCGCGAGCCATCGGAGAGGCGCGCGGCCTGGATGATCACATTGATGGCCGAGGCGATCTGCTCGCGCATCGCCTTGTCGCCGAGATTCATGCCGGCCATGAGGATCATCGTCTCGAGGCGGCGCAGGGCGTCGCGGGGCGAGTTGGCGTGCAGCGTGGCCAGCGAGCCGTCATGCCCGGTGTTCATCGCCTGGAGCATATCCAGAGCCTCGCCGCCGCGGACCTCGCCGACGATGATGCGGTCCGGACGCATACGCAGGGCATTGCGCACCAGGTCGCGCTGGGTCACCTGGCCCTTGCCCTCGAGATTGGCGGGGCGGGTCTCGAGGCGGACGACGTGTTCCTGCTGCAGCTGCAGCTCCGCCGCATCCTCGATGGTGACGATGCGCTCGGTGGGGGGGATGAAGCTGGACATAATGTTGAGCAAGGTGGTTTTGCCCGAGCCGGTTCCGCCCGAGATCAGGATGTTGAGCCGCGCCTTGACAGCGGCCTGACAAAGCAGGGCGATGCCCTGGGTGATCGAGCTGGTCTTGAGCAGGTCCTCAACCCCGAGCTTGCGGATGCCGAACTTGCGGATCGAGAGCACCGGTCCGTCGATGGCCAGCGGGGGAATGATGGCATTGACGCGGGAGCCGTCCATGAGACGGGCGTCGACCATCGGGCTGGATTCGTCGATGCGCCGGCCTACGCGCGAAACGATGCGATCGATAATGTTGAGGAGATGGGCATCATCCTTGAAGACGGTGCCGGTCAGCTCGAGCTTGCCAAAGCGCTCGACATAGGCCTTGCGATGGGTGTTAACCAGAATATCGGAGATGGTCGGATCCGCAAGCAGCGGCTCGAGGGGACCAAGACCGAAGGTCTCATCGAGGATCTCCTCGATGAGCCGGTCATGATTCCAGTCGGCGGCGACGCCGCGCTCCTCGACGAGCATGGCCTCGACCACCTCGCGCACCTGGCTGCGCAGCGCCTCCTTGGGGATGGAGTCCAGCATGGCCAGATCGATCTTGTCGATGAGACGGCGATGGATCTTTTCCTTGAGGTCATGGTAGGGATTATCCGGCTGAAAGGCCGGGGTGGGTGCGCCTTCGCGCGGCTGCACCCGCCGGGTGAGCACAGCGGCGGTTTCTGCCGCAGCCGGCGTGCTCTCCTGCTGTTTGAGGCGGTCGATTAGTCCCATAGGTTCATCTCACTTTTTTCCAGCGTGCAAGAAGACCGCCCCGTGCCGCCGGCGGCTCCTCCCGGCCGTTGTTCCGGCCGCCGAGCAGTTGCAGCAGCTCGCCGATCCCCTGGCTCATGCGGGCACCGGGCGCCTTGATGCTCACCGGCACCCCCTGATTGACACAGGCAATGGCGGTGGCGAAATCCTGATTGGGGATACGCGCCAGCACCGGATAATCCAGCAGCTGCTCCATTTCCCCGGAATCGCTCCCCTCGTAGGGCTGATAGCGATTGAGCACCAGCAGGGCCTTTTCCCGTGAATATCCCATTTTCTGAAAGAGGTCCAGACAGCGTTTGGTATTGAAGATGGTCGGCAGATCGAGCACCGAGATCAGCAGGATGCGATCCGCTTCATCGAGGGCTTGAATCGAAACCTCATTGAAGTAGGGGTGGCTGTCGATGAGAATCCAGTCGAAGTGGCTGCGCAGGATCTGCAAAATTCGGGCGATCTGGGCACCGTTGATACCCTCGGCCTCCTCGATGCGCAGGGGCGCCGGCAGCAGGGTCACCCCCGAAGCGTGATGCGGCAGGCTGCGCTTGAGCACATCGATATCGAGGCCATCGAGATTCCGGGTCACATCGCCCAGCGAATAGCGCGACTTGAGATTGAGGTAGAGGGCGTCGTTGCCGAACTGCAGGTTGAGATCGAGCACGAGCACCTCCGCCGCTTGTGCTCTCGCCAGCTGCACGGCCAGGTTCGTCGTCAGGGTTGTGGCGCCCACGCCGCCCTTGGCACCGAACAGGGTGATGACCCGGGCGGCATGTTCTTCCGGCCGGCTGGCGGACTTGTGCATCGCCAGAATCGAGGCCAGGGCGGTATGGACCTCTTCGGGTTGGAAGGGCTGCGGCAGGAACTCTCGCGCGCCCTGGCGCATGGCCTGGCGGATGAGCCCGGGTTCCATGTGCGCAGCAGTCACTACCAGGGCCGCATCGGGCAGCCTCTGCATCACCTGAGCGGCGAAGTCGAGCAGCTCAGCCGAGGCCGGATGAAGATTGAGGATCACCAGGCGCGGCTGGACGCGCGCTGCGGCTTCCAGCGCCTCCGCATCACACGCCTCGAGCGTTTCGCACGAATAGCCTTCGCTGCCCCGCAGCAGCTCGGCCAGGGCCTCGCGCGTAAAGGGATTGGCATCGATGAGCAATATTTCACTGGATCCGTACATGGCCGCCTCAGTTCTCAAACCAGGTGCACGCAACGCAGCAGGGAATAGCCTTGGCCGGAAGCGCCGGGAGAGGTGATCTCGATGAAGACGCCAATGACGGTTTTGCCGACCATGCCCTCGACAAAGAACGCGGCAAATCCGATCACCTCGATGGCATTGCGGCCGGAATCCGGCGGCTTGGTCGGATCGTAGAGGGGCACCTTGACGACGCGCGGCGAGCTGAAGCTGGTAAAGTTCGAACCAGCCAGCCGTTCGCCATCCCAATAGGCACAATGATCGCAATCGATGAGATAGTCCACGCCCTGACGCGTCGCGCCCTGCATGATCCCGGGTTCGACCTGGAGGATGTCGCCGATATCCACGGTCTCATCGCAGCCGGTGCGGATATTCTCCTCATAAGCGCTGGCACCGCTGATCGGATCGCCGCGGTTGACCGCGGGAAAGTCCACCGGATAAAAGAAACTGGGATTGGTACCGACTTCACCCAGTTGTCCCGCCTTGATCACCACCCGGTCGCCGGGCGTCCAGGCCTCTTTGGGGACAGCCCAGGGGGCGAGCCCGCTGGTCGAGGTGACGTATCCCAATTCGGCGGTGGCGGTGGCGCGAATCACGCGGTTATTGAGGCCGATCAGCGGCAGGAAAAAGAGCTGGAGGGTGCGGCTGGCCGATACCTGGACCCGATTGGCCGTGGGGAAGGTGACATTTTCGTTCGAGATCGCGACCGGCTGCTGGATGCAGTCGTTTTTCGAAGCGTAGCGGATGGCCATCGCCGTCGCCCGGTCGCTGCTGGTCATCAGGCCCGCGGCCCCGGCCAGGGCGGCGCAGTCCACAGCACTCTGCAGCTGGTTGCGCGCGGTCAGGACATAGCCCAAATCGGTCACCATCGCGGCAAAGAGGAGCAGGGTCAGAAAAATCGTAGCGGTAAAGACCAGGACCTCACCGCGTTCATCACCTCTGAAGGAGAGCATAGGGATCCTCACGGTTACTTTCAGCGTGACAGCAGTTTTTCATCCAACGGCGGCTCGGTCAACGAGCTGCCGACAATCTCGGGGGTGACGACAATGAGCAGTTCGCTCTCTTTATGCTGAAAACGCGTGCTCTTGAAGAGCTGACCGAGCACCGGGATGCTACCAAGCAGGGGAATCTGGCTGACATGCCGAGCCATCTCCCGGGAAAGCAGGCCGCCGATGGCGAGAAACCGGCCCTGCTCCATCTCCACGGTAGTCTCGGCCTTGCGCGCGCTCAGCGCCGGAACATTGAAGCCGCTGAGGGTGATGCCGTTATCGAAATCAAGGCTGCTGACCTCGGCGGCGATCTTGAGATTGATGCGGGTCGAATCGATGATCCGCGGCAGGAAGCGCAAACGCACGCCGAACTCCTTGAACTGGATCGTCACCGACTGGGTACCCGCAGCCCCGGAAACGATGGGCACCGGAAACTCACCGCCGGCGAGAAAACTCGCCTCCGCGCCGTTGACTGCGCAGAGGTTGGGCTTGGCCAGCACGGTCAACAGGCTCTTTTCCTCCAGGGCGCGCATGATGGTGGAAAAATCAAGCTCGGGGATGGAAAAAAAGATGTCGACGGCATCGGCGAGACCGAGCGGATCGCTGGGCGTATTGACCTTGCCGCTGAAGAGGCCCAAATCGGCCTTTTTGCCGCCCAGATCGATATTCTTTTTCCAGAAATCGAGACCGAGTTCCTTCAGGGCGTTATCGTTGATCTCCGTAAAGCGCACCTTGAGCAGGATCTGCTGCGGCAGCCGCTCCTCCCCTACTTCGACCCGGTAGATCGCAAAGACCTCATTTTCGTCCCAGACCACCAGGCTGGTCGCCCCGGCCAGCTTGCCATTGATCAGCACCTGGCTCGGCGTCACCACGGTCGCATCGGCGACATCGGGGTTGGCGATCGAAATGCGCTTGATCGGAGCGGCAAACGAAAGAACCTCGGACTGGCCCAAGAGGACCTTGACCTCACCGCGGCTGGCGGCATTGAGCGACGGCATCCATATCAGCAGAAGCAGGGCGATCGTACTCCACCACCCGCTCTTTATGGCCCTCCTGCCCCGCCCGCTTGTACGGCTTGAGCACAACCGGGCCGCAACAGCCGGTTTTTGCGTCACTACGTTTTGCATGCTCCGTGTCATAGAATCCTCGCCTCGCTAAACGCCTCAGGGTTGATTACCGTCCGCCTGCTTTTCGGGCTGGACAAAGGTGACTTCTTCACGCTTGCTGGAGCGGAGGACCTCGACGGTATGGGACGCCGGCCGGGGCGCCGCTGCGGGCGCACTGGCCACCTCACGCGGCCGCTGGAGCGGCCGTACCTCGCCCCCGCCGGCTCCGCTGATCAGCTCGCGCAGCTGCACGCCGCGCGTGGCCTGCGCATCGCGGTCGGCCGAATTGCGCAGCACCAACTGCAGCTTGCCTTCGCTCGCAGCCAGGGCGAGCTTTTCAGCCTGAGTGGGATCGACCAGCAGGGTCACCGATTGCACCTTGACCGGATCGTCGTCCTCGCGTTCAAAGGTCTGGTCGACGGCCAGCACGAGCACATCCTCGAGGATGATCTTGGTCTTGGATTCTTCCTTGTTGTTCAGGGCGGCGACGGTCACCAGCACATCCACCCGCGCATCGGGAAGGATAAAGCCGCTGACGCCGCTGACGACATTGACCGAGACCGTCAGGGCCCGCATCCCCGGCGGAATCAGGCTGGAAAAGCCGCTGCCCGATCCCGAAGGAGCAAGCTTGGAGTCCAGGATCGGCTCCCCGGCCACCACCGGCACCCGGGTGATGCGCCCGGCCACCTGGGCCGTGTCGCTGAAGGTGCCGGCGGGCAGCAGCTCTTTCGGCCACGCCATGGCCTTGAGATGCATTCCCGTGATCTTGACCCCCACCGCCAGGTCCTGCGTTGCGACCAGCACCTGCTGGGGCGCGTCGCCGCGGGACGGCGTGCGCAGCTGCTGCCCCTGCAGATAACGGTAGACCGCCAGGGTGGCCAGCAGGCTGACGACCAGGGTCAAGGGCATGACTATTTTCTGCTTCATGAGGAACATGGGATCTCCCGGACCTAGTCTTCCCAATGCATGGTTGAACTGCGTACGAGCTGTAAAGAGCGTAAACGGGGGATGATGTTGCCCGTGATCGAGGCGTAAACCAGACTGACCGTCACGCGCACGTCACCGCTGGAATTGGGACCGGAAAGGGTGACCGTGGCTCCGCTGATCTGGCTGGCGGTGAGCACCGTCTGCGCCGCCGTGTTGACCTGGGAATAATCCGGACTCGAGATGGCCGCGACCCGGGCACCCTCGCGCGCTGCGCTGGTCATGACGTTGACCGTCATCCACAGCCGGCCGAATTCGACGATGGTCACGACCATCAGGATCAGCAGTGGCAGCACCAGGGCGAACTCGACTGCGGACTGCCCGGATACGCTGTGAGGAAACCTTTTCATTCTGTTGATCATGGCGCCCACCCTACCTGATTTGACAAAATGAAAGCATCGTGCCCAGAGCGATGGCCACACCGTAGGGCAAGGTGGCGGTCGCGAGGCCGCTCTCCTTCCCGGCCGGTGCAGTACCGCGCCGAATGCGCAGGGCCTGCAGCGCCATCATCACCAGGGCCAAAAATCCACCGCTTGCAGCGGTCCACACCAGAGCGCCCGCCGCGGCCGCGGGATCAAGCCAAACCGCAGCCCCAGCCATCAGTTTCACATCGCCCGCTCCAATCATCCCGCCCAGATAGAACAGAAAAAAAATGCCGCCGCCGAGCGCCAGGCTGAGGAGCGCCTGCACCCATCCGGCTCCGCACAATCCCTGCAGCACAAGCCCCGTCCCCGCCAGGGGCAGAGTCAGGGCATTGGGGATGCGGCGCCAGCCGAGATCGTAGCAGCCGGCAACCAGCAGCAGAGGCATCAGATAATAGGCTAATAGCGGCATATTCCACCCAATAAATAAAGGGCTAACCACCTGCGCGTTCTGGTCCGGTTCTTCACCTACACACCACGTGACCCGCGCACCGACACCGATCCTCGATCAGTAGTCCGGACCTGCTGTTGCAGGTGATTAGCCCTTGGCAAAACCATTGATAAAACCGGGAAGCTGCGTTCTCCTCACAGCAGACAGCCTCACCGACACCTGACCTGGCCCATCCTGAGCCGCCGTCGCAGACATCGGCGGGCGGCTTAGAGGGCGTTGGCGATCTGGGTCAGAACCGTCGTGATCTGGTTGCCGAGAAGGGTGACCGCGATGATCGCCACAACGGCAATCAGGACCAGGATCAGGGCGTACTCGGACAGGGTCTGTCCCTCTTCCTGACGGAAGAAATTGCGGATAACAGCGATGGGATTAAACATGGCGTGCTCCTTTCTTGAATGACTTCAGGCTCTTTTCCGGCCTGCTGGATGAGTGATGCGTTGGTTAAATGCACCGGGAAGCGGATGCACTTCCCGAATTTTCTGGATCGCAAACTTGCTCAAGGTAGCAGGGTGAAAACGGAAGCCGGGCAAAACTGCAGGGAGTCGGGCAAGGGGTGCGGGGGCTGGTAGCAGCGGGAGCGGTTGCTCTTTCTGGTTCATCGCTCTCTCTGTATATATATACGAAATTCCGGATTCAATGTCAAGGAAAAAATGCTCTGTTTTGATATTTTTGAGACATTTTGTAATATATTAGTGTCTTTCTGTACATTTCGTGCGGGAGCGGCCGTCACCAGAGTGTGACACCCCCGGCGGCCGGCACCGGAAAAAAAAAAGCCCGATCACCAGGACCGAGCTAAATGGACCATAAACCAGGCTATACCATCGGCCCCCTGCGGCGGCCCGGCAGAGCGGGCAGGGAAAGCGCAGGGCGCGCGGGGCCAGATCGCCGGCCGGGCGGCGGCTACACCACCGGCACCGCAGCGGCTACACCACCGGCACGGCTGCAGCCGCATCAGCAGCCGGGCGGCGACTACATCGCCGGCAAGGCTGCCGCCGCGAACACCTCCATCAGGCTGTTTGGGGCCAGGCCCAGCCAGAGCACACCGACCAGCGCGATCACCAGCGCCACAACCACCGCGGGATGCGGCTTGTCCGTCGCCAGGGGCTCCTCCGCCTCGCGCATGTAGAGCTGCACCACCAGACGGGTGTAATAAAAGACCGACATCACGGCATTGAGCACGGCGATGACGGCCAGGGGAATGAGGCCGGCCTTGACGGCAGCAGCGAACAAATAAAACTTGCCGAGGAACCCGCCGGTGGGCGGAATGCCCGCCAGGCTGAACATGAAAACCGCCATGGCCAGGCTGGCAAAGGGGGCGCGGTAGCCCAGGCCCCGGTAACTCGCAAAGGTGAGCCGCTCCTCGCGGCTGTTGCGGCCAAACCAGGTCAGAACACCAAATGCCCCCGCGTTCATCAGGGTATAGACGACCAGATAGTAGAGAATGGCGCTCTGCCCGGCGGCATTGCCCGCGCTCAGGGCGACGAGGAGATAGCCGGCATGGGCGATGCTCGAATAGGCGAGCATGCGCTTGATGTTGTTCTGTGTGATCGCCAGAAGGTTGCCGATGGTCATGGTCAGGACCGCCAGGAGCGGCAGAATCGCATTCCAGTTGAAGGCAGTGAAGGGCATGGCAATGAAGACAATGCGGATCAGCACCGCAAAGGCGGCGGCTTTGGTGGCCGTCGCCATAAAGGCCGTGACCGGCGTCGGCGCCCCCTGGTAGACATCCGGGGTCCACATGTGAAAGGGCACGAGCGCCGCCTTGAAGGCAAAGCCGATGAGGACGAGCAGCCCGCCGGCGCGCAGCATCAGGCCGCCCCCGCTGGCCGCGAGGCTGGCGCCGATCTGCTGCAAGCCGAGAAGGCCGGTGGCGCCATAAATCAGCGCCATGCCATAGAGGAGGAATCCGGTGGCAAAGGAGCCGAGGAGGAAGTACTTGAGGGCGGCCTCGGTGGCATCGACGCGCATTTTGCGGAAACCGACCATCACATAGAGGGCGATGGAGAGAAGCTCCAGTCCGAGAAAGATGACGAGGAGGTGTTGTGTCGCGGTCATGATGGTCATGCCGGTGATGGCCAGCAGCAGCAGCCCGAAGAAATCGCCGTACTGGAGGTATTCGTCCTCGATCCGGTTGAGGGAGATCAGTACGGTCAGCAAGCCGCCGATCAGGAAAATCCCCTGGAAGGCCAGTGCCAGCCGGTCGACCGTGACCGTGCCGTCAAAGCCGGACTCCGGCCGGGCCCAGAGTCCGGCAACGGCGACGAAGGCGGCGGCCAGGCCGAGCAGGGCGAGAGCGGCGAGCAGCTCACGACGCACCTGGCGCCAGAAGAGGGGCAGCAGCAGGAGCAGGAGGGCGGCTGCGAGCAAAATGAGCTGGGGCGCGATCAGGTGCAGCTGGATTTGCGGAACAGAGACCGCCATGATGGTCCTCTTGAGTAAATGGATCTCTTTGGTTTTGCCGGCGGACCCGAGCGTGGTCCGCCTTTGCTGCGCCGGGCGGGTGCCTTGTGCCGGAGCCTGTCCGGCGCTCTTCGCTTATTTTACCGGGTCCATGGCCGTCGGGCTGGTGGAGATGGCCTCGATGAGGGCGATCCGGTCCTGTTTGCTCCGGGCGTCTGTGAGCAGCTTTTGCGCCGCCGCCTGGCTCTTGTCGAGGAAGGGGGCGGGATAGAGGCCGATCCACAGGCAGAGCAGGACGATCGGCACCAGGGTGGCGATCTCGCGGCGATTAAGGTCCTTGAGCACCTGGTTTTCTGCTTTGTCGAGCTTGCCGAAATTCATGCGCTGGAACATGGTCAGCATATAGACCGCCGAAAGGATCACCCCGGCGGCAGCCAGGATGGCATACATCCGCTGCACCTGGAAGGTGCCGACCAGCACCAGAAACTCGCCGACGAAGCCGTTCAGGCCGGGCAAGCCGATCGAGGAGAGGGTGAAGATGGCAAAAAAGGTCACGAAGACCGGCATTTGCCGGGCCAGCCCGCCAAAGTCAGCGATCAGGCGCGTGTGACGGCGCTCGTAGATCATTCCCACCAGCAAAAAGAGGGCGCCGGTGGAGAGGCCATGGTTGACCATCTGGAGGATCCCCCCCTGCAGCGCGGGCAGCGTCAGGGCAAAGATGCCCAGCATGACAAAGCCGAGATGGCTCACCGAGGAAAAGGCCACCAGTTTTTTCAGATCCGGTTGCACCCAGCTGACCAGGGCGCCATAGAGGATCCCGATCACCGCCAGGGCCATAATCCAGCCGCCATAGTTTGCAGTGGCATTCGGGAACAAGGGAATGCAGAAACGCAAAAATCCGTAGGTGCCCATTTTAAGGAGGATGCCGGCGAGAATGACACTGCCGCCGGTCGGGGCCTCGACATGGGCATCGGGCAGCCAGGTGTGCAGCGGGAACATCGGCACCTTGATGGCAAAGGCCAGGCTGAAGGCGAAAAAGAGCCAGACCTGCGCCTTGCCGGCGATCAGCAGCCGGCTCAGGGCGAGATAATCGAAGGTGTAGGTGCCGGTCTGGCTGCCGTTGAGGAAACAGAGGGCGAGGATCGCCACCAACATCAGGACGCCGCCGAACATCGTAAAGAGGAAGAATTTGATCGCCGCATAGAGTCGCCGCTCGCCGCCCCAGACGCCGATGATAAAATACATCGGGATGAGCATCCCCTCCCAAAAAATGTAAAAAAGGATCAGATCCAGGCTGAGAAACACCCCGAGCATCGCCGTCTCGAGTACCAGGAACATCATCATGTATTCCTTGACCCGTTTGGTCACCGCGCTCCAGCTGCCGAGAATCACCAGCGGCGTGAGAAAGGCGGTGAGCATCACCATCAGCAGGCTGATGCCGTCAATGCCGAGATGGTAGCCGATGCCGGCCGAGGGAATCCAGCTGCGCAGTTCCTCAAACTGGAATCCGGGATTGGCGCCGTCAAATCCGCCGAACAGAGGCAGGGCGAGCAGAAAGACCACCAGGGTCAGGGTCAGCGTAAAGCGCCGGATGAACTGCTCGTACTGCCGCGGCACGAAGAGGAGCAGCAGGGCCCCGGCCAGGGGCAAAAAGGTGAGCAGGCTCAATATGGGGACGCTACTCAGGTCGATCATGAAGGGACTCCAGAATAAGGTGCAGCCGCACACCGGCTAGAACAGGAGGTAGAACAACAGCGCCACAACGCCAAAAACGAAGAGCAGGGCGTAATTCTGCACCATGCCGGTCTGGACGCTGCTCAGCGCCCGCGATCCGGCCCCGATCAGCGCGGCCACGCCATTGAGGGAACCGTCGATCACCCGGGTATCAATGAAACGCCACAGCGCGGATTCGGAGAAGCGGCGCAAGGGCCGGGTGATCGCAGCATCATAAAGTTCGTCGATGTAGTACTTGTTGAACACCAGGGTATAGAGGCCGCCGAGCCTTTTGGCGGTGCGCTCGGGCAGGTCGCTCTTACGGCCGTAAAAACGCCAGGCAAGCCAGAGGCTGGCCAGGACCGCCAGGAGCACGATCCCCATCAGCATCAGCTCGAGTCCATGTCCGGCTTCTGCAGGGCTCGCCGCGGCGCCGTCCTGGATCGTCGTGCTGGCCGCGAAGACGGGGGCGAGAAAGTGCTCAAAGTGCTGACCGCCTCCGAGCACGGCCGGGATGCCGATCCAGCCGCCGCCGACCGAGAGGATCGCGAGAATGATCAGCGGCCAGGTCATCACGCCCGGCGATTCGTGCACATGGTGCGCCGTTTGCGCATCGGCGCGCAGGGTGCCGGAGAAGGTCATGAAGATCAGCCGGAACATGTAAAAGGTGGTGAGCGCCGCCGCAACGGCGCCGATGAGCCAGAGCCAGGGCGCGCCATGGACACCGGACCAGGCCTGCCAGAGGATCTCATCCTTGCTGAAAAAGCCGGAAAAACCGGGTATACCGGCGATGGCCAGGGTGGCGAGCAGCATGGTCCAGAAGGTACGCGGCATTTTGTCCTTCAGCCCGCCCATGCGGCGCATGTCGGTTTCATTGGACAGGGCATGCATGACGCTGCCGGCGGCCATAAAGAGCAGGGCCTTGAAAAAGGCATGGGTCATCAGATGAAAAATCCCCGCGGCGAATGCCCCGACGCCGACGCCGATGAACATGTAGCCGAGCTGGCTGATGGTGGAATAGGCGAGCACCCGTTTGATATCGAACTGGGTCAGGCCGATCGTCGCGGCGTAGAGGGCGGTCAGGGCGCCGACGCTGGCGACGACGGTAGCGGCGGCCGGGGCCAGGGTGTAGAGGATATTGGCGCGGGCCACCATGTAGACTCCGGCGGTGACCATGGTGGCGGCATGGATCAGGGCACTGACCGGCGTGGGACCGGCCATGGCATCCGGCAGCCAGACATAGAGGGGCAGTTGCGCGGACTTGCCGGCCGCCCCGACGAAGAGGAGCAGGGCGATGGCGGTCAGGGTGGCGCTGCCCATCGTCATCCCTGCAGCCCGGGTAAAGACCTCGGTGAAATCGAGGGTGTGGAAGGTGGCGAAGATCAAAAAGATCGCAAGGAGAAAACCGAAATCGCCGATGCGGTTGACAATGAAGGCCTTGCGCCCGGCAGAGGCGTTCCCCTCCTCCTCATACCAGAACCCGATCAGCAGATAGGAGCAAAGGCCAACCCCCTCCCAGCCGATGAACATCATCAGGAAATTGTTGGCCATCACCAGAAGCAGCATCGCAAAGACAAAGAGGTTGAGGAAAATGAAGAAGCGGTTGAAGCTGCGGTCGCCGTGCATGTAGCCGATGGCATAGATATGGATAATGAACGAAACGCCGGTGACGACCAGGATCATCACCATCGAGAGCGGATCGATCTGAAAGCCGATTTCCGTGCTCAGGGCGGCGGTGGCGATCCACTTGAAGAGATGCACCTCGACCAGGCGATCCGACGCCGGCAGGCGCAGCAGATCAAAAAAGAGGGCGACCGCGACCGCGAAAGCCAGCCCCACTGCGCCACTGGCAATAATGCCCGGCCTGTTGCCGGCACTCTTCCATCCGGTCAGGGCATTGATGAGCAGGCCCAGCAGAGGGAAAAGGGGTATCAACCAAACCAGATCGAACATGGACGCTCCATACTCTCATTCTCTTGCGTATACCGCCGGATCACTCATCGCCCGGCCGAATCGGATTTCCGGGCGCTATCCTGAATATCTCTGTTTTCCCGGCACACCCGGCAGCCGGCCCGTTTCCTCCCCCGCCGGGGGGCGATTCATCCCTTCAGCAGATTGATCTCATCCACATGTACCGTCCCGCGCAGACGGAAAACGGAAATAATGATCGCCAGCCCGACAGCCACCTCGGCCGCGGCCACCGTCATGATAAAAAAGACGAAGAGCTGCCCATCCAGGGCTTGCCAGCGTTCTGAAAAGGTGATAAAGGTGAGATTGACCGCGTTGAGCATCAGCTCGATGCTCATAAAAATGACCAGGGCATTGCGGCGTATCAGCACCCCGGCTACCCCGATGCCGAAAAGCAGGGCTGCGACGATCAGAAAATAATCGAGTGGAATGGTCGACATGGCTGCATCCTCCTCACTGCTCTTTGGGCAGTTTACGGCTGCCGAGAATGATGGCGCCGACGATGCCGGTGAGCAGCAGCACCGAGGCGATTTCAAAGGGATAGAGGTAGGTGCTGAAAAGCCCCTTGCCGAGACTTTCGACTCCGCCAAAAACGCCATATTGCCCGGTCAGCCGGCCGAAGAGGGCATGGCCGGCGGCCACAAACACCAGCAGCTGGACGGCCAGGACTACCGCCATGAGGACGCCGAGGGCGATGGAGCGCCGCTGACCCAGCGGCAATTGCACCTCATCGGCCAGATTGAGCAGCATGATCACAAAGAGGAAAAGGACCATGATGGCACCGGCGTAAACGATCACCTGGACGATACTGAGAAATTGAGCTCCGAGAAGAAAATAGAGGCCCGCCAGGGCGAAGAAGGTGAGGATCAGAAATACGGCGCTGTAGACCGGATTTTTGTGGGTCACCATCAGCACGGCGCCGGCGATGGCCAGTCCGGCAAAGAGAAAAAAAAGTACTGGAATCATGCGCATTCCCTTGGATGGATAAGCTGTACAGCAAAAAAACCGCACACCTGGGTAAGACCTCAATCCCCGCGAAAGGTGCAGCGCCTGCGGACGAAGAGCGTGCAGCGCGCGAGGATTCTGAAAAACATGGCCAAAGGAGGAGCTGCCGGGTACCTCCGCCCTCTGGCGTCGATGTCGATGGGGTCAAGACGCCGGAAGCCATAAGGCACGCCCGGCTACAACCCGGTCTCCTCCTTGCTGCGATCAAAGTACTTGCCGTCCGCGGTAAGATCATAGTTGCGCAGGAGCCGCTCCTTGTCCCAGATCAGATCCTCCCGCGTATAGGCTGAAAAATCATAGATCTCGGTGAGTTGGATCGCCTCTTCCGGGCAGGCTTCTTCGCACATGCCGCAAAGGATGCAGCGCAGCATATCGATCGTAAATTCGACCGGGTATTTCTCACGGTCCGGCCAGGGCGCAACGCCGGCCTTCATGCTGATGCACTTCGCCGGGCACGCGGTGGAGCACATTTCGCAGGCGACACATTTGATCCGGCCCTGCTCATCCTTGTTAAGGCGGATGGCACCACGATGCCCCGGTGGAACCGGCCACCTTTCTTCCGGATAGGAGACCGTGTACTTTTTGCTGAAGAAATGCTTGATCGTGATCCACATCCCTGCAAGAATGCCCGGAAAGTAGGAGCGATCCCACCGCTTCGGCCGGTACCCGACATTTTTAACGCCCATATCTATCCTTGATTATTGGTTTCCTGAACCTCTCTGCGCCCCGCCAAGGTCTGCCGCGCCCCGGCGCTAGTGCACCAGCAGCAAGCCGGCACCGGTGAGGAGGATGTTCACCAGGGCCAGCGGGATCAGGATCTTCCAACCGAGCCGCATCAGCTGGTCAAACCGGAATCGGGGGATGGTCCAGCGCACCCAGAGAAACAAAAAGAGAAAAAAACCGGTCTTGAGCGCAAACGCCAGCAGCGACAGCAGCACACCCCAGCCGCCCAGGGCGGCCTCGTCCACCCAGGGAAAGTCCCAGCCGCCGAAGAAGAGCGTGGCCAGAACCGCTGAGGTCGTGATCAGGGCGACATATTCCCCCATGAAAAACATCGCAAACTTCATCGAGCTGTACTCGGTATGGTAGCCCCCGACCAGCTCAGGCTCGGATTCGGCCAGATCAAAGGGGAGACGGTTGGCCTCCGCGAAGGAGGCGACGAGAAAGGTAACAAAAGCAAGCGGCTGAAGAAAGATGTTCCAGCGCGGCAGGAACCCGAAGAGCATGCCGCTCTGATATTCGACGATGCTGCTGAGGCGCAGCGATCCGGTGATCATGATGATGCCGATGATCGACATGCCGAGCGAAAGCTCGTAGCTGATCATCTGTGCCGAGGCGCGCAGGCCGCCGAGGAAGGGGTATTTGCTGTTCGAGGCCCAGCCGCCCAGGACCACGCCGTAGACCCCGAGTGAGACCAGGGCAAAGATGAAGAGGATGCCGACGTTGAGATCGACGATCTGCAGCGGGATCGTGCGGCCAAAGAGTTCGGCCGCGTGACCGAAGGGGATGGCGGCGAAGGTCATCAGCGCGGGGACGAGCACGAGCAACGGGGCCAGGGTATAGAGCACCTTGTCTGCACCGGCCGGAAAGATCTCCTCCTTGAAGAAGAACTTGATGCCATCGGCGACGGCCTGGAAGAGCCCCTCCGGGCCGACGCGGTTGGGGCCGAGGCGGTCCTGAATGAAGGCGCTGACGCGGCGTTCGGCCAGTTCCATGATCATCAGGATGAGCAGATTGACCACGATGACAATGACAATCTTGGCCAAAATGATGCCCGTATCGATCCAGGTGAAGCCCAACTCGTTCATACCGGTTCCTTAGCTCAATTGAATGCCAACATCTGCAATCCTGAAATAGGAGAGGCCCGCGAAGCCCGGGAGGCGGCTGGCGAGGTCATTGAAAACATCGGCGGCTGAATTCAGAGGCAGCGGCTGGCCGAGCAACCTGCCCAGGCTGCCCAGGGTGCTCCAGACCGGGCGAATCCCGGCGGGTGGCTCCAGCGCAGCATGGAGGCGTTGCAGACGGCCCTGGGCATTGACAAAGGTTCCCTCCTGCTCAGCATAGCCGGCCATGGGCAGGGCGATGTCCGCCTGGCGGGCGAGGTCATTCTCCGTCAGGGACCAGACCACCAGCATCTCCAGTCCATCGAGCAGCTGCAACTGTGCGGCGGCGGGCGCGGCATACGGGGCGCCGATCATCAGGAGGGTACGGATCCGCCCCTGCTGCAGTTCCGCCCAGAGATCCTGGCTGCTGCTGAGGGCGAGTTGTGCGCCGCGGCGGTTGGGGCTTTTGTCCGCGCGGATGGTGAAACCGCTCTTATAGGTAATGTCGCTGCCCTCGGGAGCGGGGGCGTTGAGGAGGATGGTCTTCACGCCCAGGTCTTCACCGAGGAGCCGGCGCAGCACATAGTTATCCTCGACAGTGGCATGCGCCGATCCGGCGATGGCCACTTCGGCGAGGCGGTTCTCCGCGGCCAGCCGGCGCAAATGGGCCGATAGCTGTTGCAGCGCCGCGTCGATGCTCAACACTGCGCCCGTTTTATCGCGCGGCGCGAGCAGGCGCACCTGGTTCTCGCCGGCACGGTAGCTGTAACGGCCGTCGTCGCAGATCCACGGGCCGTTGACCGCGGCATTCTCACGCGCGCGGATGCGGTAAATGGCGTTCTCCTTGTGTTCGATCGAGATGTTGCAGCCGCTGCTGCAGCTGCTGCAGATGCTGCGGGTGCGGTTAAGGTTCCAGACCCGGGCATTGAAAAGGAAATCCTTGTCGATCAGGCAGCCGACCGGACAGATCTCGACGATATTGCCGGTCATCTTGTGGGTCAGGCCGCGGCCGGGAAAGATCGAGATATCGCTGTGATAGCCGCGGTTTTCGACGGTCAGCCAGGGTTCGCCGACCACATCCGTGTAGAAGCGGACGCAGCGGGTGCAGAGCACGCAGCGGTTGCGGTAGAGAAGGATGTTCCCGCCCAGATCTTTGGTGGGGCGGACGCGTTTATCCTCCACCATGCGGCTGTGGGAGGAGCCATATTTGAAGGTATAATCCTGGAGCAGGCACTCGCCGGCCTTGTCGCAAATAGGGCAATCCAGGGGATGGTTGATGAGGAAGAACTCGAGCATGCTGCGCCGGGCGTCCTTAACCTGCTCGGTCTGGGTCAGGACGACCATGCCCTCCTTGATCTCCGTGGCGCAGGAGAGAACGAGCTTGGGGCTTCCCTCCAGTTCGACCAGGCACATGCGGCAGCTGCCGGCGATGGTCAGGGCTGGATGGTAGCAGTAATGGGGAATTTCGATGCCATGGGCCAGAGCAGCTTTGAGGATGGAGGTCCCGGCGGCAGCTTCTATTTCTTTACCGTCTATCGTAAAAGTGGGCATGGACGTATTCTATCGTTAGGGGTCGGGTTAGTGGCGGTACGGACAGCGGCCAAGTTGGGCGTGGGCGCTGAACTCGTCGCGGAATTGTTTGAGAAAGCTGGCGGCCGGCATGGCGGCGGCGTCGCCGAGCGGGCAGATGGTGCGAAAATTGATATGCCGGGCGATGTCCTCGAGCAGCGGCAGGTCTTCGGGCCGGCCGCCGCCCTTTTCGAGGCGGCCGAGGATCTTGGCCATCCAGGTTGTGCCCTCGCGGCAGGGGGTGCACTGGCCGCAGGATTCGTGGGCGTAAAAGCGTTCGAGATTATAGAGGGCATTGACCATGCAGGTCTCCTCATCCATGACGATGACGCCGGCGGAGCCGAGCATCGAGCCGGCTGCGGCCAGCGACTCATAGTCCATGCTGACATCGATCTGGTCGGCGCGGAGCACCGGGACCGAGGAGCCGCCGGGGATGACGGCTTTCAGCTTTTTGCCGCCGCGGATGCCGCCGCAGTCGTCATAAATGAGTTCCTTGAGGTTCTTGCCCATCGGAAATTCGTAGAGGCCGGGTCTGTTGACATGGCCGGAGACGCAGTAGAGCTTGGGGCCGGTATTCTTGGGATTGGGCCCGATGGCGGCGAACCACTCGGCGCCACGGTTGAAAATGAGCGGCAGATTGGCGAGGGTTTCGACGTTGTTGACCACCGTCGGGCTTTTGAACGCACCGACGACCGCCGGAAAGGGCGGCTTGAGGCGCGGCCAGCCGCGTTTGCCCTCGAGCGATTCCAGCAGGCCGGTCTCCTCGCCGCAGATATAGGCGCCGGCGCCGCGATGGACGGTCACCTGCAGATCGTAGCCGCTCCCCTGGATGTTGTTCCCGAGGAGATGGCCGGCTTCGGCTTCGGCAATGGCCTGCTCGAGCACGTGCGCCCCGTAGGCGAATTCGCCGCGGATGTAGATGTAGGCGCGGCGGGCGTCGATGGCAAAGGAGGCGATAGCGATGCCCTCGAGCAGCATATGGGGTTCATGTTCGATGAGGTAACGGTCCTTGAAGGTGCCGGGCTCGGATTCGTCGGCATTGCAGACCAGATACTTGGGCTTTTCCGAATCCCGCGGCACAAAGCTCCATTTCATCCCGGTCGGGAATCCGGCGCCGCCGCGGCCGCGCAGGCCCGATTTCTTCACCTCCTCGATCACCGCGGCCGGCTGGCCCTGCTGCAGCACCTTTTTCCAGGCCGACCAGCCCTGGTTGGCCAAATAGAAGGCCAACTCCCGCGATTCCGGCTTGTCGGCATTATGAAGGAGATAGTGTTCGCTCATGCACCTCTATCCTGCCTGATCAGGGCAAATTCGCCAAAATTTCGTCCACCTTTTGCGGTGTCAGATTTTCATAATAGGTTTCGTTGATCTGCATCACCGGAGCCGTGCCGCAGGATCCGAGGCACTCCACCTTGCGCAGGGTGATTTTTTTGTCCGGTGTGGTCTCCCCGGCCTTGATGCCGAGCTTGTTCTCGAGATGATCGACCAGCGATTCGGCTCCGAGCAGGGCACAGGAAAGGGTCGCGCAAACCTGAATCACATGCCGTCCCTCTTCCTGGCGCGGGTAAAGCGTGTAAAAAGAGACCACATCCATCACCCGGAGGGGCGGGATCTCCAGCAGCCCGGCGATATACTCCATGACCTCGGGGGTGATGGTCCTGAATTCCGCCCGAGCGATGTGAAGCACCTGAAGGAGCGCCGCCTCCTTGTCGGGGTAATGGCCGAGAATTTCCGTGACCCTGGCCCGGCCCGCGTCGCTGAATGCTATGCTCATCTCTGCTGGTCCTTGAGAATTAGCGGTCAAGTTCGCCCGCGATGATATTCAGGCTGCTAAGCACGGCGACGGTATCCGGGAGCAGTCGGCCGCGCAGCAGGCTGGGAATGATCTGGAAATTATAGAACGAGGGGGGGCGGACCCGGAAACGGTAGGGGCCGTTACCCTCGTTGCTGATGACGTGATAGCCGAGTTCGCCATTGGGCGCTTCGGTGGGGATATAGGCCTCCCCCTTGACGGCCCGGGCGCCCCGGTTGAGCATGATGATCTCGAACTGATGGATCAAACCCTCGATAGAGCCGTAGACCTCGTTTTTGGTTGGCAGGATCACCTTCGAGTCCGAATCGACGTAGAGGTCGCCCTCGGGAAAGTGATCCACCGCCTGCTGAATGATCCGGATCGACTGGCGCATCTCCTCGAGGCGCACCATATAGCGGTCCCAGACATCGCCGGTGTTGCCGACCGGGATATCAAAATCAAAGTCCTCATAGCTGGAGTAGGGCGCCGCCTTGCGCAGGTCGAAGGGGACGCCGCTGCCGCGCAGGCAGGGGCCGGTGATGCCATAGGAGGCGGCGGCCTCGGGGGTAATGATGCCGACCTCGCGGGTGCGGCCGAGATAGATCGAGTTATGGGAGAGGAGCTTGTCGACCTCATCGATGGCCTTGGGCAAGCCGTCGAGGACGGTTTGCAGGAGGGGGAAAAAGGTGTCCGGGATGCCGCGGTCGCGGGCGAAGCCGCCGACGCGGGCATAGCTGACGGTCAGGCGGGTGCCGGTGAGCAGTTCGAAGAGGTTGTAGATATTTTCGCGTTCGCGCACGAAGTAGAGCAGTGCCGTAAAGGCCCCGAGGTCCATCGCGTGGGTGCCGATGCAGATGGCGTGGTCCATGATGCGGCCGAGTTCGGCGAGGATGATGCGAAAGTATTGCGCGCGCTTGCTCACCTGGATGCCGAAAAGCGCCTCGACCGGGAGGATATAGGCGAGATTGTTATTGAAGGGCGAGACGTAGTTCATCCGGTCGGTGATCGTCACCACCTGATTATAGGTGCGGTACTCGCCGAGCTTTTCGAAGCCATGGTGGAGGTAGCCGATTTCGGGGGTGCAATTGACGATGTGCTCCCCATCCAGCTCGAGCAGCAGGCGCAGGGTGCCGTGGGTGGCGGGATGAGAGGGCCCGAAATTGAGGAAGAGCCGCTCCTCCTGGGGCTGGTAGACGAAATCGTAAAAATCGGTTTCCGGGGTGTCGAAAGATCTCTCTTGGCTGTTCATGCTCTTCCCGATGACGGTTGGCTTGCCCACAGCTTATTGGGTCTTGGGATTTTCAATTTTTTCAAAATTCTCACGATACCCGACCCCCTGGAGCGGGAAATCCTTGCGCAACGGAAATCCGGAAAAATCATCCGGGCAAAGGATGCGGGTCATATTAGGGTGACCGGTGAAGGTGATCCCGTACATATCAAAGACCTCGCGTTCCGCCCAGTCAGCCGCGGCCCACAGATTGACGGCGCTCTCCAGGCGCGGATCGTTTTCCGGGACCCAGACGCGCACGCGCAGGCGGTGGTTATGCGGCAGCGAGTAGAGGTTGTAGACCACACCGTAGCGCTCCTCCCCTCCCATCTCCAGATAATCGACGCCGAAAAGGTCCATGATCATATTGAATTCCAGCCCCGCCTCCTCCTTGAGGAAGCGGAGCAGCGCGGGTTGTTCCTCGCGGCGGGTGCTGACGAGCAGCTGCCCGTCTACGGCGGCGCTGACAAGGACGCGTGCGCCGAATTGGGCGCCGAGTCTGTCCGCGATCTCCTGATTGGTGGCCATAGCGTTCCATCCACAAAGGATTGCAAGCATCAGCGGTATTCGCGCGACCGCTCTTTTTCGATTTTCTGCTGGATCTTCATCACCGCATCAATGACCGTCTCGGGCCGCGGCGGGCAGCCGGGAACATAGGCATCGACGGGGATAAAATTATCGATACCCTGGATCGTCGAGTAGGTATCGAAGACGCCGCCGCTAGAGGCGCAGGCCCCCATCGAGATCACCCACTTGGGGTCGGGCATTTGCCGGTAGATCTGCTGCAGGATACGGATCATCTTGATATTGACGCGCCCGGCGACGATCAGCAGGTCGGACTGGCGCGGCGAAAAGCGCATCGCCTCGGCGCCAAAGCGGCCCATATCATATTTGGGACCGAGAACGCACATGAACTCGATGGCGCAGCAGGCGGTTCCGAAGGGCATGGGCCAGAGGGAGTTCTTGCGGCCCCAGTTAATGACGGCATCGAGGGTGGTGGTGAGCACCCCCTCGGGCAGTTTGCTCTCTATTCCCATTCCAGGGCTCCTTTTTTCCAGGCGTAGAGATATCCGGCCAAAAGCAATCCGATGAAAACGATCATCTCCACGAAGATAAATCCCCCCAGGGAGAGGTACTGGCGGAAGACCACGGCCCAGGGATAGAAGAAGACCAGTTCGATATCAAACAGGACAAAGAGCATGGCGATGATGTAGAAGCGGATCGAAAAGCGGATGCGCGGGCCGCCGATGGGGATCTTGCCCGACTCGTAGGCGGAAAGTTTGAGCGGATTGGGACGGCTGGGGCCGAAAAGATGGGTCAGGAGGAGAATAGCACCGCCGAGGAAAGCGGCCACCGCAAAAAGGAGCAGCAGGGGTAATAGGTCATGTAACATAGTAGGCCTCTGATCAGGAGTAAAGAGGGGACGCGGCAGCGGTTCTGAACGGAGGGCACCGCCCCTGGCCCGGCAGGAGTATCCGCCCCTGACCGCGTTCAGTCAGCAACCCTGCAGATAAAATAAGCGGTTGCGGATCAAAAAGCAAGGCAATAATTCGCAGGGCCTCGCTGCGGGCGTATCTCGCCTCGCTCCTGCAGGTAAATCTCGCCTCGCCCCTGCAGGTAAATCGCGCCTCGCCCCTGCAGGGCTTATTCTGCCGCCAGACGGCCATAGCCCCGGCATACTGAAAATAATTCAGAAAACACTTGCATTTCAGATGATAAAGTCGTATAATAAAGCACCATAAATGTACGCTTGTGCCCGCCTTTCTAAATCGGTAATGGAGTTTGTTGTACGACAGATCCAAAGAATCGTGTAGAATGGCAAACAGAGGCTGTTCACGCGATTTTTTTATGCCCTGGCGAGACGAGTAAAGTGGTACGTGGTTGTTCAACTTTTTTAAGCAAGGAGTTTCCAGATGGAAACAGGAACTGTCAAGTGGTTCAATGCCTCCAAAGGCTACGGCTTCATCACTCGTGAACAAGGCGGAGATGTCTTCGTCCATTTCAACGCCATTCAGGGCACCGGCTACCGGACCCTTGATGAGGGCGACAAGGTCGAGTTTGAAGTCACCCAGGGCGCCAAGGGTCTGCAGGCTGAAAAGGTCACCAAACTGTAAGCTTGACATAAAGACAAAAAAAATCCCGGTCCGTAAGGATCGGGATTTTTTTTTGCTCCTGCCCTGCAGCGGCGCCGAACCGGGGGCGAGGCTTGCGCGGTGCGCCGGGATCAGAACTTGATCGCTTCGCTTCCCTCAGTTGAGATTCTTCACCGGACAGACATCGCCGGGATTCTGAAAATTGCACTCGCCCCAGGCTGCGCACCAGGTGCCGCAGATCAGCGCCGAACCGTCGATGTCGCGCGCCGGCGCCGGCTTGAATTCATACTGCTCGGGGGCATGGTTCTTGATCTGGCTGAGGGTGTGGATGATCGCATCCATGTGGCGCATCACCGGCGTGGCGGGGTCGAGGGCAAAGAGGCGGTTGGCACGAATGGCGGCGCGGATCGCCGGATCAAAGGGGATGGCACCACCGATCTCCGCGCCCAGGCCAACCTCGTGCGCGAGGTAGCTGTTGAGCAGATTCATATCCTTGCGGTAGTGGTCATCGGTCACCTGATTGAAGAGCACACGCAGGGTAAAGCTGCCGGAGATCCGGCGCATCAGCTCCGCGGCCGGGATGCCGAGCGCCTCGATGCGCGCAGCGGCTTGCTCCACCAGGGTCGCGGTATCAGCGTCGTCAAACGGCTCTGCGCTGCCGCTGGCGCTCAGGCTGTCGAGGGCCAACTGGAGTTTCTGCTTGGCCATCGCTTTGACGAACTTGGCCAGATTCTCCAGGGCGGTCGGTTCCGCCGTGGAGACCACCAGATTCAGGTCCGCCGTCGAGAAATAGTTCAGTTCGCGCAAATCGGTGCGCGGTCCAAAATCGAGCAGTACATATTCCGCATCGAGATGGCGCAGGGCGCGGATGAACTGGATGCGCCGTAGGATGGTCGCCTGATCGGCATCATGGGCCGTTTCCGGCGCAGTGATCAGCCGCAAATTGGGCACGCTGGTCGGCAGCGCCGCCGGGGCCAGGGAATGATGCTCATCGACCAGCCGCCAGATGTTCGGGGAGGCCTGGCGCAGGGCGAAGAGCTGGCGCTGGTTGGCGCCGTCAAAATCGGCATCGACGATCACCACCCGCTTGCCGCGCCGGGCCAGGGCGACGCCCAGCAAGGTCGTCAGCACCGATTTCCCCACCCCGCCCTTGCCACCCGCGATCGCCCAGAGCTTGGCGCGACGGAGATGACCGTTGTTGCGGATGAAGGGCTGCATCCCCTCCAGATACCCCGCCTGACAGCGGTGTTCCTCGCGATCTTTAAGGACGTCGTTGGGATAAAGCAGGCCCTGCATCCCCCACAAAGCCAGCGCATAGGAACTCATCGGACCGATGACATGCTCTTCATGCTCGATCGTCCATATTCTTGATTGCTTTTTCATAAGGCCCGTATGAATTTGCACCACCATGATACATTGTACTGCAGCAACTCATTTTCCGCCCAATCCTCACCCTCCCGATCCATGCGGGCAAATCTTGCAGCAGCTGTACTGATGGAAATACTGCAGTTATATTTGAGAAAAGCGCAACGGCGCACGTGGTTCGCGGCCGTGCTTTTCACTCTCCATGGTATTCACGAAGCAAAGTCCATACCAAACGATGCAGAGGGAGCCGGTTCAGCGCCCCCCGGTCCAGCAGATCACCTAAGATGCGCCGGGCCGGGAAGCCGGGGATGCAATGCAGGAAAAAGGATGCGGATACAGCGGGATGCCATTCTGGCAAAAGTCATCCCGGCGTGACGCCGGGTTTATCGTTTAGCGCCAAGCGCGGTGCCGACCGACTCGGCCACATCGAGAAGCGGGCAATCGGCCGGGACGGTGCGCGAGCGGCCGCCCACCTCAGTGATGGGCACGGAGACGATCTCGGTGCCGCGCAAGGCGACCATGCGGTTGAACTGGCCCGAGGCGACCAGGGTGGCTGCGCCCACGCCAAAGCGGGTGGCCAGGATGCGATCGTTGGCCGTGGGCGGTCCGCCGCGCTGCAGATGACCCAACACCGTCGCCCGCGTCTCCAGGCCGGTGAGATCCTCGATATCATTGCCCAGTTTGATCGAGACCCCGCCGAGGCGGATCGATTCGTGGCTGTCCTTGACGACGCGGCTGACCACCACCTCCCCCCCTTTGGGTTTGGCCCCCTCCGAGACGGCAACGATGCTGAATCGCTTGCCATAGCGGCTGCGCTCCACAACCCGTTCGCAGATATAGTTCAGGTCGTACTCCATTTCCGGGAGAATGATCACGTCTGCCCCGCCAGCGATGCCCGCGGAAATGGTCAGCCAGCCGGCATAGCGGCCCATGATCTCCACCAGCATGACGCGGTGGTGGGATTGCGCCGTGGTATGGATGCGGTCGATCGCATCCGCGGCGATGGAAACGGCGGTATCGAAACCAAAAGTGACATCCGTCCCGTAGAGGTCGTTATCGATGGTCTTGGGCACGCCCACGACCGGCACCCCCTTTTCCACCAGCTTGCGCGAAATGGACATCGAACCATCCCCGCCAATGCAGACCAGGGCGTCGAGTTGCCACTCGTCGATATGGGCGATCGTCTGCGCCGAAACATCTTCTTTTACCACCTCATTACCGATCACCGTGGCCTGGGCGAAGGGATCGGCCTTGTTCGAGGTGCCAAGAATCGTGCCGCCGCGCTGCAATATGCCGGAGACATCCTCATAGCTGAGTTTGCGCATACGGTTCTGAATCAATCCTTCAAAGCCATCTTCGATGCCGATCACCTCGACGTTCGCCTTGAGCATCAGCGATTTGGCGACGGCGCGGATGACGGCGTTCAGGCCGGGGCAATCCCCCCCCGCCGTGAGCACGCCGACACGGCGGATGGATTGGAGTGACATAGGCAAACCTCCTGTTCGAATGGCATTGTCGTGCAATAAAATACGCCAAAATCCGGACTTTTCAAATGGATAATATCGACGTCCCGAGATCGTGCCGGACCGCCACAACCGTGCCATCGCGGCGATAGAGGCGCGGCAGCCGCCGTCCCCAGCGCGCCATGACCTCGTAGGAGACCGAGTCGATGCGCGCCGCAATATCATGCGGCGAAATTTCCTGCTCCCCCTCGCGCCCCATGATCGTCACGTCCATCCCCACCTGCGCTTCAGGGATCTCTGTCACCCGGATGAAACAGGCATCCATGCACAGCCCGCCGACGATCGGCGCCCGGCGCCCCGCCAGCAGCACCTCGCCGATATTGCGCAGCTTGCGATCGTAGCCATCGGCATAACCGATCGGCAGCACGGCGATCCGCTCCGGCTTCTCCGCCATCCAGCGGCGGCCATAGCCGACCGTATCGCCGCGGCCGAGGGTGCGCACGGCGGCAATGCGGCACTTGACCTGCATGGCCGGCTGCAGTGTGAAAGGGCGGCGCACTTCACGCGAGGGGTAGTACCCGTGCAACATCAGGCCGACGCGCACCATATCGAAATGCGCCTGGGGCAGATCCAGCACCCCGCCGCTGTTACACATATGCCAGAGCGGAATCCTGATTCCCTGCGCTTCCGCCGCATCATGCAGGGCGGTGAACCCGGCGATCTGCAGCAGCGCAAAGCTCTTGTCAAGGCCGTCCGAGATGGGGAAATGGGTCATCACGCCGCAGCAGTCCAGACCGGGCCAGGCAGCCAGCCGGCCGAGCAGCGCGCCGGCCTCCGCCAGGGAGAGGCCATAGCGGCTCATGCCGGTATCAACCTTGAGGTGGATTCGCGCCTTGCGGCCCGAGCGCTGCGCCGCCTGCGCCAGTGCCTCAAGCACTTCCGGCTGGAAAACCATCTGTTCGAGCTCGAGATCGAGCACCGCCTCCGCCTGATGCGGGAATACGGGCCCCATATTGAGCAGCGGTGAGCGGATGCCCGCCCGGCGCAGCTCGGCCGCCTCATCGAGAGAGACGACGGCCATGCGCGCCACGCCCAGGGTTTCGAGGTGTCGCGCCACCATCACCGCTCCGCCGCCATAGGCATCGGCCTTGACCACCGCGCACAGCTGCACCCGGCCCAGGGCGGCATGGATCTGCCGGTAGTTGGCCGCGATGGCATCCAGATCCACCTCGACCCAGGCGGGCCGAAAAAAATGATGTTCAGGATTCACGGGAGGTACTCTCTCCGGGACCGCAGGATTTCCGCGCGCTCAGCCGCGGCGTTTGAAGAAATAGAGGCTGTATTCACCCAGGTTCCAGAAGGGCGTGCGGTTGAGCAGCGCATCGGCACGCCACAACAGGGTCCCGAGCGGGCCCTCGACCGGCAGAAAGCGGTGCCGGTACCAGGCGGGATAGACGATCGAATAGCCCTTGCGCCGCACCGCGGTGAAGGCAGGGGCAAAGGCACGCTGCACCTCGCGTGCGGAGCGAGCCGAACTGGCCAGCGGCCTTCCGGGGGAATAGCCCGCCCAGGCGCCGGTCACCCGCGCCAGGGCCCGGCGCGGCCGCAGCCGCAGCAGATTCCAGAGCATGTCGAGGAGAAACCAGCGGTTGACGAAGGTCAGCACCAGGGTGCCCTGGGGCGTCAGGGCGCGGCCGAGCGCCGCGGCGGCCGCGGGGAGATCGGGCACGGTATTCAGCGCCCCGAAATAGCAATAGATCAGATCGAAAGTTTCGTCCGGAAACAGCGCCGCGAGATCCTCGGGCGCGCCGACCACCGCCCGGGCATCAACGCCGTTGAGGCGGCGCAACTTGGCCTGCGCCTGCGCGACCATGCGCGGGGCGATATCGATGGCGCGCCAGCGCTGCTGCGGGTACTGCGCGGCAAACCAGGCGATGTCGATGCCCGGGCCGCAACCGATCTCCAGTCCGGATGCAAAGGTCGCCGTGGTCGTAATGCGGCGAAAATCGGCGCGGAGGCGCTGCAGCACCGGATTGTTGAGATAGTGGTTCTCGAACTCGGGGGCTTCCTGGTCGAAATAACGCGCCACTTCCGCGTAATAGCCGGCTCTTTCCTCGGCCGTGGTCATCCTCAACAGGCCTCCTCGAGGCGGCGGGAATATTCCTGGAGAATCTCCCGGTCGGTGGGATAGCCATGCGCCTTGCTGTAGCTGCGATGGATGCCCTTGAGCAGCGCCGAGCGCGTCTGGGGCGCGCGGCGATATTTCCACCCCCAGGCGAGGCGCCACAGGCGCGGCAGCAGGAATTCCAGACCATCAGCAAGGGGATTGCGGAAGAAAAGTTCGCAAAAGCGCTGGCGGCGGCTGTGGCCGTGATAGACGCAACAGGATTGATTGGCGGCGCGGCGGTAGCGGGGAAAATATTCGGCCACCCATTCGTTCTGGGCGAGAAAGCGCCGGAACAGGCGCAACCCATAGAGCGGGGCCAGGCCGATCACCTCGGCGGCGGTGAAGAGGTCGCGTTCGCTGAGTTCGAGGTGGCTTTCTGAAAGGAGGTAGTTGAAGCAGAGCAGTTTGTCGCGGTTGCAGCGGCTGACCCTGCGAAACAGGGCGAGGAAGAGCTTGCAGATCCATACCCGGTGCCGGGCGGTGATGATGAAAAAATCGATGTCGCTCTCGGCGCCGGCGACGCCCTTGGAGAGATCTCCCGAGAGATAAATCCCGCGAACGAAGGGCAGGTGACGCATGCGGCCGGCAGCCAGGTAGGCCTGGCTCCAGAGGCGGCGGGCATGCGATTCACCCTCCTGGCGTTTACGGATCAACAGGTCGCGTCCGGCGATAAAATGCCAGCCCGCTGTCATGCTCACCTGCTTGTCGAGGAGCAGCCGGTCGAGGGCGCGGTCGAATTCCGCGCGCTCCGGCTTGACATGCATCAAAAAACAGTAGAGCTGCTCCCTGCTGAGCGGATATTCAAAAATATCAAAGTAAAGGAGTGTCGATACAATGGCTGATTCGGTGGTATGCACAGCGCCCTTTCAAAAGCCGGAAAGATTCCCGTAACGGCGGTTTTTAGGCGGTCCGCTTTTCAACAGCGGATTCCTCCCCGAAATATAAAATAAAATTGGAAAAAAGTAAATATTTTCTCATATTATTTCCGCTTTTGCGCATCTTTTTTTTGCGAACAAGGAAAGGCCGCCCATGCACAACAGAGCCCCGTTGCCGATTTTAACCCTCCTGATCGCCTTGATCGCCTTGATCGTCGCCACCGCAGCGCTGATGATCGCCCGTGAAAGCCGTCAGCTGGCACTCACCACGCTCCAGGTCGATGAGGGGGAATCTCTGACCTTCCCGGTCTACGACGAAGAGCATAGCCAGTATGGATTTCTCATCCTGGGCGAGCTGCAGGTGACCAATTCCGGCGGCCCGGCGGTGGTGCTGACGCGCCTGGCCAAAGCCGATGCCGGATCCGGCTGGCTGGTCGCCCTGCAAGGGCAAAACGTCGCGGCGTCCGACCTCCATGCCCGCCTTTTCCTGCTCGATCGTCCCCTCCAGGAGTACCAGGAGAACCCGCGGCTGCTGAAGGAACGCTGGGGCGGAGATCTTGCGGCGGCGGAACTGCGGCAGGCACTGCCTCCGGGAGCGGGTAAACAGATCCGCTATGGCATTTTCCTGGCGCCCTATGACGCCGCCGGTGCGCCCCGCGCCGGGATGGTGCTGATCTCCCTGCGCCTGGAATTTGACAACGGCAAGAGCCAGCTCTTCCGCCGGGCCTATCCGGTCCCGCCCCTGGCCCGGTGATCGCTGCGCTCCGCAACCTCATCCATGCGAAGCCGGACCGCGGCCCGTCCTGCCGCCCGGCCCAAGAGGAATTCATGAACCGTGGCAAACGCCGCCTCTCCCACAATGTGATCGTCCTCGGCCTGGTCAGCCTGTGCAACGATGCCAGCAGCGAAATGATCTACCCGCTGCTGCCGCTGTTTCTCACCACTACCCTCGGCGCCTCGGCGGAACTGCTCGGGCTGATCGAGGGCATCGCCGAGAGCACCGCTGCCGTGCTCAAGCTCTTTTCGGGTTGGCTCTCCGACCGCCTCGGCAAGCGCAAGGCGTTGACGGTGGCCGGCTACTCCCTCTCCGCGGCTATGCGCCCGTTCATCGCGATCGCCACGGCGGGCTGGCATGTGCTCCTGGTGCGTTTTGGCGACCGCGTCGGCAAAGGGGTCCGCACCGCCCCCCGCGATGCCCTCATCGCCGATTCGACCGATCCGGCCAACCGCGGCCGCGCCTACGGTTTTCATCGCGCCATGGACCACGCCGGGGCTGTCGTCGGTCCCCTGGCGGCGATGGCGGTTCTGGCGTCGCCCTCCGGCAGCTATCGGCTGGTCTTCTGGCTGGCGCTGTTGCCGGCGGTCATCGGCGTCGCCATCCTCATCTTCGGCGCCCGCGAAATCAGGCCGGAACGCGCGGATGCACCGCCCTCCTTCCGGCTTGGCCTCTTCGATCGAAACTTTCACGCCTATTTGGCCGTACTATTGCTATTCACCCTCGGCAACTCCAGCGATGCTTTTCTGCTCTTGCGGGCACGTGATCTGGGGGTGGCACCGGCGCTGATTCCGCTGCTCTGGGCTTTTTTCCATGTCGTCAAGATGCTCTTTGCTACAGCGGGCGGCACCCTCTCCGATCGCATCGAGCGCAAGCGTGTCATCATCATGGGGTGGCTCCTCTATGCCCTGGTCTATCTGGGGTTCGGCCTCGCGGCCAAGAGCTGGCAGATCTGGGGCCTTTTCGCGGTATACGGGCTGTTCTTCGCCCTCACGGAAGGGGCGGAAAAGGCGCTGGTGGCCGATATGGTCCGGCCGGAACTGCGCGGCACCGCGTTCGGCATCTATAATCTGGCCATCGGGCTCGGCGCTTTCCCGGCCAGCGCGATCATGGGGGTGCTCTGGCAGCGGGTATCGCCCCTGGCTGCATTCGGATTTGGCGGCGGCATGGCCTTGCTGGCCGCTTTGCTGCTCTCATTCATCGTTACAACCCGGAGCAAGGAGGTTGCAGATGCACACTAATCGAATGTACCCGATACTTTTGCTGGTTATTCTGCTGCTGCAGGCCGGCGCTGTGCCGGCCCAGACCGGTCTGGAAGGCAATCTGGGATTTCTGGTTGGGGTCCCGCAGAAAGAGTTTGCAGACCAGGTCAACACGGGCGGTGGATTTGGGGGCGAGTTTCTCTGGGCTCCCGCAGCCGGGCCCCTCGCCGTGGGGGTCTCGTTGAACTATCTCATCTATGGCTCCGAGACGCGTACGGAGCCCTTTTCCAGCTCCATTCCCGATGTCGAAGTGGATGTCACGACCACCAATTCGATCGTGCTGGGTCATCTTTTTCTCCGCGCCCAGACCCGGCAGGGCCCGGTGCAGCCCTATGTGGACGCTCTCGTCGGATTCGATTACCTCTTTACCGAGACCAGCATCAAGGATGATGACTGGCATGATGAGGATCAGGGTGTCTTCAGCACCACCAATTTCGACGACAGCGCTTTCAGCTGGGGATTCGGCGGCGGCTGCATGATCCCGGTTTGGCAGGAGGCCACGGGCAAGGTACAGGTTCTAGTCGATCTGCAGGGCCACTATCTGCGCGGGGGCGAGGCGGAATATCTTAAAAAGGGTTCGATCCGCCGCGAGAATGGCAAGGTCAGCTATGATGTAAGCCAATCCCGGACCGATCTGCTGCTCCTTAAACTGGGCGCCAGTGTCCGGTTTTAAGGGCTGGTGATGCCCGAAAAACTGTTACTCACGGCGGCCATGCTGGCTGTCAATCGGGCGCCGGCGTCCGGTTTTGCGATCCCCTAAAGCGGCCAAGCCCGTGCACCTCTCCGGATGCACGGGCTTTTTTTTACAGCGGTACCGGCTGAAGCCTCAGGCGATCTTGCGCACCTTGATGGTTTCGGCGATATGCCCCATCAGGTCGAGGACCTGGCCGGAGACCTGCTGGTCGACATCGACGATCAGGTAGCCGATCTCCCCCCGCGTCTGCAGCAGCTGGCCCGCGACGTTGATGCTGCGGCGCGCAAAGAGATTATTGATCTTGGCCAGTACCCCGGGCACATTATAGTGGACATGCAGGATGCGGTGGGTTTGGGCGACCCGCGGCAGCTCCACTTCCGGAAAATTGATGGCGCCGGTGGTCGCTCCCGTCTGAATGAAACGCAGGAGTTTTTCGCTGACATACCGCGCGATGCTGACCTGGGCCTCCTCTGTGCTGCCGCCGATATGCGGTGTCAAAATGGTATTGGCCGCACCCTGCAGCGGCGTACTAAAGCTTTCGTTCGTCTGATCCGGTTCTTCAGGAAAGACATCCACGGCGGCACCGGCAAGGACCCCCTTGTCCAGCGCCGCCCGGAGAGCGGCGAGATCGACGACCCGTCCCCGGCTCGAATTGAGCAAAATGGCGCCTTTTTTCATACGCCGCAGCTGGGCCGCTCCGATCAGGTTGCGGGTCGCCGGAGTATCCGGCACATGCAGGGTGACGACATCGGCGCGGCTCAGCAGCTCCTCCAGGCTCGCGGACTTGTGGGCATTGCCCAGCGGCAGCTTGTCGACGATGTCATGGAAGCAGACCGACATGCCGAGGCTCTCGAGCAGCACCGACACCTGCGAGCCGATATGGCCATAGCCGATGATGCCGACCGTTTTGCCGCGAATCTCCGAGCAGCCCGCCGAACTTTTCAGCCATGACCCGGCATGGGCCGCCTGGCTCTTCTCCGGGATGCGCCGCATCAGCATGATGATCTCACCCACGACGAGCTCCGCCACACTGCGCGTATTGCTGTAGGGCGCATTGAAGACCGGGATGCCGCTTTTCGCCGCCTGGGCGAGATCGATCTGGTTGGTGCCGATGCAAAAGGCGCCGATGGCCCAGAGCTCGGGCATCGCGGCGAGCACCCGGGCCGTCACCCGGGTCTGCGAGCGGATGCCGAGGATATGGATGTCGCCGGCGCCGGTGCAGAGCTCGTCGTTGCGTAATGCCCCCTTGAGCATCCGCGGCTCCAGTCCCTCGCTGCGAAAGCGCCGCACCGCCTCCTCGTGCACATTTTCCAGCAGCAGAATCGTCGGCTGTGCGGCCGCCTCCACATGGCCGTTCTGCGCGTAAAAGAGCTGGATCCCCTCGTTTGAAAGCTCCTCCTCCGAAAAAAAGAGCGGGAGCAGATGATCGAAGCGGTCGACCACATAATCGGCCTGGCGCCGGATCTCCTCGTGAATGCGGGCATTGGCGAAATAGACAAAGATCCGGGCGATGTTGTTCTTGCGGATGGCCAGGTCCGAAGCGCTCCGCCCGACGATCGCGGTACCGCCGGGCAAACGCCCGTCATTCCTGAGCTGTTCGATGAGAAAGCCCTTGCCGGCGCTGAGAAAGAGGGGATTCTTCTCATTAAAGCCGACCACCTCTCCCTTGAAATCATAGATCAGCTGATTGGTGAACACATGGTCGTCGTCAACGTGCAAGGCCCGGGTGACCGGACGGACGAGCTCCTCAAACCCCGTGCTGAAGATAAAAATGTGCTTGCCCGCCTGCTGCAATGCCGTAACCGATTCGATCACACGGGGATTGAGCGTTTCGAGTACCCGCGCGGCAACCGCAGTGACATCCGCCCGGGTCACGCGCGCCAGCGCGAAACACTGGTGCAGGGCATCGGCTACCGATGTTTCGCCGAGATCGGCCAGCATCGAGATTTGCGCCAGCCGCTCCAGCAGGGCCGCGCGCTGCCGCGACTTTTGCCGCTGCAAGGCCTGCTCGAGTATCAGCTCCACCCCTTCGGCATGGATGAGCGTAGAGTCAAAATTAAAGATGATATTGTCGATCACGATTCGAACATCCCCTTCGAGAAATACAGGCTGGTTCTGCTTTTTAGCAGGCAAGGTAGACAATCCCGCGGTATGAAACAAGCAAAAAATAAGACCTTGACTTTGAGGTAAAAAAATAGTATACTTATGTTCGCATTCCGGACCTGCCACTTGGCAGGAACCCTGCCGATGTAGCTCAGCTGGCTAGAGTGCCTGACTGTGGATCAGGAGGTCATGGGTTCGAGCCCCATCATCGGTACACACTTTTATCTGCACATACACCCTGTGGTATTCAGGCTCATTACCAGTCTCCTCTTGTTAATGAGCTTTTTTACTTTTAAACGGAGAAGGTCATGGAGTTGTCGCTCAAAGGCTTCAGGGATTTGCTGCCCGCCGATATGATCGCCCGGGACCGGATGGTGGCGCTGATCAAGGAGGTTTACGAGTCCTACGGTTTTGTCCCCATTGCCACGCCAGCCCTCGAATACAAGCGCGTGCTGCTCGCCTACAGCGATGCCACCGCCGAACTCACCCGGGATGAATTCGACCGGCTGCTGCTCGAGTTTCCCCAGGCCCGCGCCGTGCTGCTCCCCTTGCTGCGCGAAGAGAACGGCATCATCCGGATCCGCGTCAGCGACCTCTCGGTCCAGCAGCAGACCGCTCTCGGCAGCGCCTGCCTCGAACGGATCGTCAGCCGCGTCATGGCGGACAAACAGGTCTATCTCTTCCAGGAGCCTGAAGGCCATACGGTGGGACTGCGCTTCGACCTGACGGTGCCGCTCTCGCGTTTTGTCGCGGACCATCCCGAGCTGCCCAGGCCGTTCAAGCGCTATCAGTTTCAGCCGGTCTGGCGCTACGACAAGCCCGATCCCGGCCGCTTCCGTGAATTCTCCCAGTTCGACATCGACACCGTCGGCTCCGACTCGCTCCTGGCCGACACCGAGATCATCGCCGCGATGCATGAATGCCTGACCCGGCTCGGACTGAACTACCGTATCCGGTACAGCAGCCGCAAGCTGCTCAATGGCCTCCTGGCCTACGCCGGCATCGCGGCGGAGCGGGCTCATGCCCTGTTCCGGGTCATAGACAAGCTCGAAAAACAGGGGCTGGACAACGTTAAAAAAGAGCTTGGGCCCGGCCGTATCGACGCCTCGGGCGATCCCATCCCCGGGCTGCATTTGCACGAGGAGCAGATCGCGCGCATCATCCGCTTCCTCTCCATTTCAGAGTCCACTCGGGTCGCGACGCTAGCCACGCTGAACACCCTCTTCCAGGGTGTCGACGCCGCGAGCGAGGGCTTGCGGGAGCTGGAGGAGATCCATCACTACCTCGAGGCCATGGGAATCCCCGACAGCCAGGTGGTCATCGATCCCACCATCGCCCGGGGGCTCGATTACTATACCGGGCCCATCTTTGAGGCCATCCTCATCGACGAACAGCTCGGCAGTTTCGGCTCGGTGATGGGCGGCGGACGCTATGACCGGCTGATCGGCAAATTCCTCGGCGAGGAGATCCCCGCCACCGGCGCCTCGATCGGCGTGGACCGGCTGCTCTCCGCCCTGCAAAAAATCGGCAGCGTTCCCGCCCGGCCCTCCACCGCCGAGGTCCTGGTCACCATCATGGACCGCGAGCGGCTCATGGACTATCAGCGGATCGCCACGGAACTGCGTGCCGCCGGCATCAAAACCGAACTCTACATGGGCAAGGAGAAGGGGCTGGGCAAGCAGCTCAAATACGCCGATCTCCAGATGATTCCGGTCGCAGTCATCTGCGGCTCGGATGAATTCGCCGCCGGACAGGTTTCGATCAAGGATCTCCGCGCCATGCGCGCCGAGCCTGAAATCAAGGATCGCGGTGAGTGGGTGAAAAAAAAGGTCGGTCAGGTTACCGTCTCCCGCGCGACCATGGTCGGGGAGATCAGGAGCATGCTGGCCTGAGCGCCGCCTAGCCAAGGACGAGCAGCGCGGCAGTGGTATCGGTAAAATCGCTGAAGAGATAATCGGGGTGGTGCGCCGCCAGGTCGGCGGGCGTATGGGCCGCTGCAGCGACGCCCACGGCAATCGCCCCATGCGGCCGGGCGCACTGGATGTCATGCGGGGTGTCGCCGATGACATAAACCTCCCGCGGCCGCGGCCGGCGGCCGTGTGACGCCGCAAAGCGCGCTACCGCGAAGGGGAGCAGCTCATCCCGCACACCCGAGTCATCCGCAAACGCCCCGAAGGGGAAAAAACGCTCCAGCCCGAACTCGGCCAGCTTGAGATAGCCACTGGTGCGCCAGTTGCCGGTCAGCAAGCCGAGATGCAGCCCCGGCCGCGCCGCGAGCGCCTCGAGCAGCGGCAGAATGCCGGGCATGATCCGCTTGCCCGGCACCGGCAGGGGCATCTCCTCCTCCATCCGCTCAAAGTAACGCTGCTTAAAGATCTCCTCCACCTCCTCCGACCAGGGCTGCTCGAACCGGGCCAGAACATCCTGCAGAATGGCGCGGTCGGTGCGGCCCGCGAGCTGAATCCCCGCAAAGGCTTGCGGAATGTCGTACAATTCCAGAAAAGCCCGGTTCATGGCGCGAAGGCCTGCCCCGCCAGAGAGAACCAGGGTGCCGTCAATATCAAAGAGCAGCAGCTTCAATCAAAAGTCTCCTTCCACGCCCAGGCCCGGCCCCGCAGGCAGGATCAGCCACCCCTCCCTGACCGTCACGCCGCGGAAGGGATCCTTGGCCAGCAGCAGATTGCCATCGAGATCGGGATAGTCGGTCAGCGGCGAAAGGTGTGCCGCGGCCGTGATCGAGAGCGAGCTCGAGACCATGCAGCCGAGCATGATCTTGAGGCCGAGCGAGCGCGCCATCCAGATCATGCGCAGCGATTCCTGCAAGCCGCCGGCCTTGTCCACCTTGATGTTGATGCCGTCGAACGCCTCAGCCAGTTTGGGGATATCCGCACTGGTTTTGACCGATTCATCAGCGATAAGGGGGATCGAGGCCCGCTCCTTGACCCAGGCGGTCTCCTCGAGCATGTGGCTGGGCATCGGCTGTTCCACGAGATCGACGCCATTGGCCGCCAGCCACTCCACCTTGCGCAGGGCCAGTTCCTTCTCCTTCCATCCCTCATTGGCATCGACGCGCAGAACCTTGCTGGTGACGCTGCGCACCGCAGCGAGGATCTCCTCATCATTTTCCTTGCCCATCTTGATCTTGAGCAGCGGATAGGGCGCGGCCTCCTCGACCTTTTGTTTGACCATCTCCATGGTATCTATGCCGATCGAAAAGGTGGTCTGCGGCGCCTTTTTGGGATCCAGCCCCCAAAGCTGGTAGAGCGGGATCTCGAGCGACTTGCCGATCCAGTCCATCAGGGCGATATCGATGGCCGCCTTTGCCGCCGTCTGGCCCGCGCAGACGGCCTGCACCGCTGCGTTGAGGTCGACGAATTGCCAGGGATCGGCGTGTTCGAGGATCGGCCGGGCCTTTTCCAGGGTGGCGAGGATCGACTCGAGCGACTCGCCATAACGGACGTTATGGGCGGCCTCGCCCATGCCGGAGATCCCGTCCTTTTCCAACCGGACAAATGCATACTCCTTGAAGGTGCTGGTGTTGCGGGCGATGGTCCAGGCATGGCGGAGGTCGAGACGCCGGGTCTTGATCTCCATTTTGAAACCGCCGCTGCCCGGGCTGCTTTTCCGTTTGTTCTTCGCCAGCGCCGGCGCTGCGGCCGCCGCTCCGGCCGCGATCAGGCCCTTTCCCGCTGTTTTCATAAATTCCTTGCGTGACATGGACATTCGTTTCCTCCTGTGAGCCTCTGTTGCGACGCTCAAGTTACGCCATTCCCCGGAAAAAGGCAATGGAAATGAACAGCGCCGCGAAGGGATGTTACTTTTTCGCCAGAACTGCGTACAAAAAAGTGAATTCTCGCAAAGGGAGCCCATCATGACCGGACATGAATCGACCGCTGGCCCGCACCTGCGCAAGGTGCTCCGCGATGATCTGCGCAAGGGAGGATATCTGGCCCAGATCCGCCGGGAGAACGCCGAGCTGAAACAGTTCTATCTCAGCGATGAGCAGCGCAGCCGCTTGCGCACCATGAGCGCCGTGCGCCGGTTTTTCGCCGCCACCTTCTGGCTGATGCGCAGTCTCCTGCTGCATATGAGCAGCTTCCGCAGGCTGATGCTGATCATCGCCCTGCTCCTGACCGTCTCGCCCCACTGCGAGTATAGCACCAACAGCTTTCAGGCCAGCAACGACACCAGCCTCGCCGGCGTGATCCTCCTGGTATTCATCCTCATGCTCGAGGTCAAGGACAAAATGCTGGCCCGCAGCGAACTCCAGGCGGGCCGGATCGTGCAAAAAGCCCTCATTCCCGATCAACCTCCGGTGATCGCCGGCTGGTCGGTCTGGCTCTATTATCATCCCGCCAATGAGGTGGGCGGCGATCTCCTCGATTACATGCCGATCAACAGCCACCGCCACGGGTTCGCGCTCGGGGACATCTCCGACAAGGGGCTCGGGGCCGCCTTGCTCATGGCCAAGCTCCAGGCCACCTTGCGCGCCCTGGCTCCGGAATGCGATGATCCCTCGGATCTCGGCCGCAAGATGAACCGGATCTATATCCGGGATACGATGGCCAACCGTTTTGCTTCGATGATCTACTTCGAGATCACATCCGAGGAGGGTTTGGTGCGCTTTTTCAACGCCGGGCATCAGCCGCCCCTGCGCATTCAGGGCGATGAGGTGACGGAGTGGCCCAAGGGGGATCCCGCGCTCGGTATCCAGCCCAAGGCCGTCTATACCACCCAGTCTGTGACCCTCGAACCAGGCGAAACCCTCTTCTTCTACTCCGACGGGCTGGTGGAGGCGCGCAACCTGGCCGGCGAGTTCTGGGGCGAGGAACGCCTGCGCGCCAGCCTGGCGGCCATGACCAAGGGCAGCGCTGAACAGATGGGGGAGAAACTCATCAGCCGCCTGCAGATCTTCGCCGCCGAGGCGCCGACCCATGACGACATCACCATGATCATCCTGCAGCGGCAGTAAAAACAGTTCCCGAGCTGACGCCGGAGGGGGAGATAAGGCCGGGGCCCGTCCGTTGACAGGCCCGCCTCCCTTCTGCTTATTCTAGTCCGGCCACCCGGGCGCCGCACGGAGCGGCGGCGGCAAAGATCAGCTATTCGAGTCCGATCACCCGGGCGCCGCGCGGACCGGCGACGGTAAAGTGCACGCTCAGTTCCTTCTTTTCGCCGGACTTGAGCGCCACCGCCCAGGTCAGCTGCTGCTTCTGCTTGTCCCACTCCCCGGGCTCCGGGAGCAGCTTGACATCGCTGACGGCGATTTCCCCCTGCTGCGATCTCGGCAAATGATCCAGCACCTTGATCTCCACCGCCTCTTTCTTGAAATTCTCGACCGTAATCCGGAACTCATATTCGATCTCGCGCTTCTTGCTGAGCATCCCTGTGTCGCGCTCGTACTTTTTCACCAGCTCGCGCTTGACCTTTATCCCTTCATCGATCCCGAGGGAGAGATCCGTGCTCTCGCCGGAAGCGAGCGGCTTGATGACCGTCTTGCCGATATAGTCGCCGTCGACATAGATCATCGCCTCGCCGCCCAGCAGGGGATAGAGTTCCGTATGCGTGATCCGGCCCTGGAGGTAGACGAAGGGAGAAAGCCGGGGGAGGGTGAAGTAGTTCATTTGCGCCTTGAGGGTGGTCTGGGCGATCAGCACCTTGCCCGGTTCGTCACCGCTGGCGATGCGGCGCACGCCGGGAATGGCGAAGAGGACGGAGGTCGAGCGCTCCTCCACCATGGCCGGAGCCGGAGCAACCGCCTCATTCGTCTGGTCCAGCTTCAGACTGGCGCTCTCGAGCTCGGCATAGCCGGCCTTTTGCAGTGCGGCGCGCACCGGTTCCCGGAGGCGCACATCCCAGGGCAGGGGCTCGGGCGCAGCGGCACCGCGGGCGGGCTGGGCGGTGGAGAGCGCAAGCTCGACATCGTTCCAGTCCTCGCCGGTTTTCTGGCGCACCATTCCTGAATAGATCAGTTCCAGACTTGTTTCGGCGGGCCGGGCGCGGAATTCATAGGTCGGCCACCAGGTCACATTATGGACCAGGTAGGAGACGACGAGCACGGCCGTGGTGGCCCGTTCGGCCCGCAGGCTCACCTCAACCGACTTGTCCTCATGAGGAAGGGCCGACTGCTGCTCGGCGAGCTGCTTTTCGAGGGCCTCTTTTTCCGCCTTGAGCTCCCTGATCCTGAACTCGGCATCGACCATCCCCGTATAGAGGGTTTGCAGATGGGTGTCGAGATAGGAGAGGGTGGCACTCCAGGAGGCGGCATCCGGCCGCATCAGGGCGGTGGACTGGCCGTTCGCCGCCGTGGCGGTCGCCTGGATGGACTGGAGGAACTTTTCCCGGGTGGCGAGATTTTTCTGCTCCCCCTCCTGCAAGCGCAGCTGCCGCTCGAGATCGCGGATGGCCTCTTCCAGCTTTTGGACCTGGCCCTCCTCGGCGCGGGCGAGGAACCATTTCTGGACCGTCACATCTTCCAGCGCCAGGTCGCTGCCGCTGGTGATCCGGGCATGAACCGACTCATCGGCCAGCCCCGCGGGCAGGCCGGTCAGGACGAGTTTGTTGGTTCCGGCCGCCACCGTTGTGCTCGCCTGCCGCTCCACCAGCGCCATTCCGGGATAGACGGTAACCCTGACTATGCGGCTCTCCAGATCCGCCGCCCATACCGTTCCGGCCACCAGGAGGATCAAAGCGATTTGTTTTCCCATGAGAGCGCTCCGTAGGTTGATAAGCATCGTCAGGCACAGGTACACATCAGGCCGGAGCACCGCGCCGGCTTACCTTAAGGTATTAAACCACCGCTTAAATATCAAGGTGAAAGTGCGGCCTCCCCGCCGCGGCTGTTGACAATGGAACGCCATTTGCGTATATTAAGCCATTCAATGGACTTGCAATCCCGATCTTGCCGGAAGTGTTCATGTTGGATCCACGTCTCGAAAGCCTGGCCCGGACCATCGTCCGCCATTCCCTGCAGCTGCGGCGCGATGAAAAAGTCTATCTCGAAGCCACCGACATCCCCGCGGAGATGGTCAACGCCTTGATCCGGGAGATCCGCGCGGCCGGCGCGCGGCCGCTGGTGACGCTGCGGCAAACCGCGGTGTTGCGCGAGCTCTACCGCAGCAGCGACCACGCCGGGATGGAACTGCTGGGCCGTCACGAAGCGGCGCAGCTCGCCGAGGTCCAGGCCTACATCGGCTTGCGCGGTGCGCACAATATCACCGAACTCTCCGATGTGCCGGATGCGCAGATGCGGCTCTATCAGCAGCTCTGGTGGCAGCCCGTGCACCAGGCCATCCGCATCCCCAGGACGCGATGGGTTGTGCTGCGCTGGCCGCACCCGGCGATGGCGCAGCAGGCTCAGATGAGCACCGAGGCCTTTGAGCAGTTTTATTTCGCCGTCTGCACCCTGGACTATGGCCGCATGGCCGCGGCGATGGTGCCGCTGGTTCGGCTCATGGAAAAAACCGACCAAGTGCGCATCGCTGGGCCGGGCAGCGAGCTGACCTTTTCCATCAAGGGCATGCCGGCCATCGCCTGTGCCGGCCAGTATAATCTGCCCGATGGCGAGGTTTACACGGCACCGGTGAAGCATTCGGTGGAGGGCCGGGTCCGTTTCACCGCACGCAGCATCTTCCGCGGGACGATTCACGAGGGGATCGAGCTCGAGTTCCGCCAAGGGCGCATCGTTGACGCGCAGTCCAGCCAGAGCGGCGTGTTGAACCAGGTGCTCGACTCGGATGCGGGGGCCCGCTTCATCGGGGAATTTGCCCTGGGGGTCAATCCGTATGTGACACGGCCGATGCTCGACATCCTCTTCGACGAAAAGATCGCCGGATCGTTCCATCTCACGCCCGGCAGCTGCCTCGACAATACGCCGAACGGCAACAACTCGGGGATCCATTGGGACATGGTCTGTATTCAAACCCAGGAGTACGGCGGCGGCTCGATCTGGTTCGATGACCAGCTGGTGCGCTGTGACGGCCGCTTCGTTCCGGAGGATCTGCAAGGGCTGAACCCCGAATTTTTATTCGGATGAAACCAGGAGACCAAAGTCATGCATATCTCCATCGAATATTGCGTTGTTTGAGACTATACGCCCAGAGCGGTCAGTTCGGCCGCCGAGATTGAGAATACATTCAACCTCAAGGTGGAGTTGATCCCCTCCTCGGGTGGCGTCTTCGAGGTGCGCCGCGACGGGGAGTTGATCTTTTCCAAACTGAAGAGTGGACGCTTTCCCGCAGCCGGCGAAATCCTCTCCCTGCTGCAGAAGCACGGCCAAAATACAGAGTGAACCATGAACACCGACGCCTTTGCTGCAGCACAGCACGCCATGGCCCGCAAAGAGTATGCCCGCGCGATCGAACTCCTCGTGCCGGTGGTGGCCGAAAACAGCCTGAACGAAGCCGCCCTGCTGCTGCAGGCGCGTTGTGATATGGCGCTGCACCAGCACGCCGCTGCCGGCAAGATCTACTCCTTTCTCCTGCAGCAGGAAAAATCCTTCTCCCCCGCCGCCCGCGCCGAAGCGGCCCTGATCCTCGGGCAGCCGCGCGCCAGCTTGAACCTCCTGATGCCGCTCCTCAAATCGCCCCCCCCCGCCGAGACCGCGCTCCTGGCCGCCGTGTGCGCCTACAGCTGCGGCCGCATGCGCGACTGTCTGGAGCTGCTCGCCCGCATGGTCAAGAGCGCGGCGGAATGGGATGAAGAGGCGCCACTGGAGGTGGTCATCGAGCATGCCCTGGAGCGCAGCGAGTACCATGATCTGGAGCAAATCTATCTCGACGCCCAGGAGATGGTGCAAGCCGGCAATCCCCGGCCGCGCAACCGTTGGTTCGCGATCAACATGCCGGTCTATGAGCTGTATACCGCTTCGCGCGCTGAGAAACGGCAGCAGCGCGCCGCCTCCCTGGTCCGCATTCTGGCGCCGGGGGAGACCTTTGTGCCCCAGGGTGCCGCAGAGCGTCTGCAGCGCATTCTGCAGGATTTCGCGGCCAGCGAAGAGGATGCCCGCTTCGGGCTGGAGAGCCTCAAGCACCTGGAGGCGGGCAACTGGGCCGAGCTGGCGCGGCTGATCATGGCCATGCAGCTCGAGCATCTCCGCCAGTTCGCCGGGAATCTGGGACTCGAGGGCGAGCAGATCGCCGCGAGCGCCCTGCAGCAGCTCATCCCCCTGCTGCCGCTGCGCCCGGCCATGGGATTGATGCTGCTTTATGCCATCGCCGACAGCGAGGACCGGATGCTGCAGCAGATGATGCAGAATATCGAGGAGGAACTGCTCGCGGCGCTCATCCAGGTCGCCTTTCACTCCTTCTATGTCGACATGGAGCGCATCCGCCTGCTCAATCTGTGAAGCGCTGCCGCCCCCTTCTGGCTCCCACCCGGCCTCGCTTCTGGCTCC
>DAOQAG010000005.1:18992-63287 GCA_035353815.1 bacterium | reverse complement strand
TCTGTGAAGCGCTGCCGCCCCCTTCTGGCTCCCACCCGGCCTCGCTTCTGGCTCCTACCCGGCCTCGCTTCTGGCTCCCACCCGGCCTCGCTTCTGGCTCCCACCCGGCCTCGCCCCCGCCCGCTCGCTCCCACCCCCGCGTCTGCCAGAATTGCCTTGACTTTCAGTCTTTAATCCGCTAAAATAAGGCGTAAAAAAAGCAGTATGGCTGCCCCTCCCCGGCGCAACCGACAGACCATTCCTCAGGAGGTCCTTTATGCTGTTCCCGTTCCGTAACGAATCCTTCACCGATTTCAGCCAGCCCGAAAACCGTCAGAAGCAGGAAGAAGCCTTGCAGCTGGTGGCCGGTCAATCCGGCCGGGTCTATCCCTTGTACATCGACGGGCAGGATGTCAGCACCGGCCGCACCTTTCAGTCGACCAATCCGTCGCATACCAGTCAAGTGGTCGGGACCTTTCATAAAGCCGGGCAGGCTGAGGTCGATCGCGCCATGCAGGCCGCCCTCGCGGCGTTCGAGAAGTGGCGCTGGGTGGCGCCCAAGGAGCGCGCCATCATTCTGCTCAAGGCCGCGGCGATCATGCGCCGCCGCAAGCTCGAGGTCAACGCCTGGATGATCACCGAAATCGGCAAAAGCTGGCCTGAGGCCGACGCCGACACCTCCGAGGCGATCGACTTTCTCGAGTTCTATGCGCGCGAAATGCTGCGCTGGAGCGAAGTCAAGGGCTCCACACCCTTTCCCAACGAATTCCCCGAACTGAACTATATTCCTCTGGGCGTCGGCGCCATCATTCCGCCCTGGAACTTTCCCATGGCCATTCTGACCGGCATGACCTCAGCCGCCATCGTCACCGGCAACACCGTACTGCTCAAGCCCGCCTCGGACACGCCCTGCATCGGTTACCTCCTGGTGGAGATCATGAAGGAGGCCGGGCTGCCGGCGGGCGTGCTCAATTTCATTCCGGGCAGCGGCGGCGAGATCGGCGACTATATCGTCACCCATCCCCAAACGCGCTTTATCTCATTCACCGGTTCGAAAGAGGTCGGGCTGCGCATCATCCATCTCGCCGCGCAGGTTTCGCCTGGCCAGATCTGGGTCAAGCGCGTCGTCGCGGAGATGGGCGGCAAGGACACCATCGTCGTCGACGCCGATGCCGACCTCGTGGAGGCTGCGACAGCCATCGTCGCCTCTGCCTATGGATTTCAGGGACAAAAGTGCTCGGCCTGCTCCCGCGCCATCATCGTCGCAGAGGTCTATGACCGGATGGTCGAGATGCTGGCGGAACGGACGAAAAAGCTGCGCGTCGGCGCACCGGAGGATCCCGCCACCTATATGGGGCCGGTAGCCAACAAGGCTTCGGAAGAAAAAATCCTCAGCTATATCGAGATCGGGAAAAAAGAGGGCCGGCTCGTTGCCGGTGGGGCCAAGGCCCCCGGCGACGGCTATTACATCCAGCCGACCATCTTTGCGGACATCCAGCCCGGCACGCCGCTGGACCAGGAGGAGATCTTCGGGCCGGTACTGGCGGTGATCAAGGCCCCCTCCTTCGCGGAGGCGATCCGGATCGCCAATGCCACCGAGTTCGGCCTCACCGGCGCCGTCTGGACCCGCGACCGCTACAAGATCGAGGAGGCCAAAAAAACCTTCCACGTCGGCAACCTCTATGTCAACCGCAAGTGCACGGGCGCTATGGTTGGCGCCCATCCCTTCGGCGGCTTTAACATGAGCGGCACCGACTCCAAGGCCGGCGGCATGGACTACCTCGGCCTGTTCATGCAGGCCAAGTCGGTTTCGGAGCGGCTGATCTGAGCCTGAAAAATCAGCGTTAAAAGATTGAATCCTGCAGCGCGCCGGAGCTTTATCCGGCGCGCTCTTTCATGAAAAGGAGTAGCATCGTGCCCAGTATGCGAGCTCGTGTATTGCTGCGGCTGTTCAGGAGCCGCAGCAAAGGTGTCAAGACGGACTGGACGACCCTGGCGGCGATCCACCGCTTCCGCGAACAGGCGGAAAAGGGCGCAGCCCGATTCGGCAGCGTACCCAAAGGCATCACCTGCACCTCCGTCGACGTCGACGGACGGCCGGGGGAGTGGATCCGGCCGGCCGCGGCGCCGGCAGACCGGGTCATCCTCTACGCCCACGGCGGCGGCTATATCTCGGGTTCGATCACGGATCACCGCGGCGTGGTCGCCAAACTGGCCCGGCGCAGCGGCGTCGCCACCCTGCTGTTCGAATACCGCCTCGCCCCTGAACATCCCTTCCCCGCTGCCGTCGAGGACAGCGTCAGGGCCTATCGCTGGCTCTTGAACCAGGGGTTCAAGCCTGAACAGATCCTCCTCGCCGGAGATTCGGCGGGCGGCGGCCTGGCCCTGGTCCTGCTGCTGGCGCTGCGCCAGCAATCGATCCCCCTGCCCGCAGGGGCCGTTGCGATTTCGCCCTGGACGGATCTGCTCAGCCGCGGCGAATCCTATGTCACCAACGCGGCGGTATGCCTGTCGCCGGAGGGGACCTGGACCGCGTTCGGCGACCACTATGCCGCCGGTCAGGATAAAGGCCAGCCCCTGATCTCGCCCCTGTACGGCGATCTGCAGGGCCTGCCCCCGCTGTTCATCACCACCGGCGGGGCCGAGGTGCTGCGGGACGATGCCATCCATTTCGCCGACAAAGCTCGACAAGCCGGCGTCGCGGTCACGCTGATCGTCGGCGCAGGGCTCTTCCATTGCTATCCTGTACTGGCCCCCTATTTCCCGGAAGCCACCCGGGCCATGAACGGCATCTGCGATTTCATCCGGAATCAGCTCAAAATCTCCCCCGCGTCCTGACGGGCCTGTAAAAAGAAAGCCATGACCTCTGTCATGGCTTTCTTTTTGCGCTTTACGGGCTCCGGGTTCAATCCTCCTCTTCTTCCTCCATCCCCGAGGCCAAGAAAAAGGCCGCGTGCACCGGTGGCGGGCACGGGCTGTCGAGCCCTTTGACGGCCCGCCAGATCACCTCGTTGAACAACCCATCCGGGCAGCGGTCTTCCTTCGACCAGTCGAATTGCCCGCTCAGCTCCGACCATTTGCTCGCCTTGACATTCCGGTCGTTCAGGTCCACTGAAATCGGCCGCAGCGAATAGGGCGCATGGCCGGCGCTGTGGGCAAAACAGCGCCACATCGGCGTCGCCGCGGCGTCATACTGGCTCATCGGCGGCAGGCCGAGGATCAACTCGATCGTCCGCAGCATCGAAGTGGTCGAATACATTGTATGATCGACCAGTCCCGTTTTGACAAAACCGCCGGCAATGAGGGCGACCGAGCGATGGGCATCGACATGGTCCGGTCCGTTCTGGGCGTCATCCTCAACGATAAATACGGCCGTCTGGTTCCAGATCGGATGATGGCTGAGATAGTCGATGAAGAGACCGAGCGCCAGGTCGTTATCCGCTACATGGGCAAAGGGCGTCGGGCGCCCGACCGCCAGTCCCTCGGTATGGTCGTTGATGAGGCGCAGCGTGTTGAGCTGGGGCACCTGGCCCGCGGCATAGAGGCTGTCGAAATCCTTCTTCCATTGATAAAAGCGGGTGGTATCGCGCACGGTCTGATCCCAGCTGGTATAATAGGGGCAGAAATGGTCCTTGAGCGCGGGGATGTTGGGTTTGTAATCATCCGCGAACTCGCCATAGGTGCGGTAGCTGACCCCGTAGCGCTTGCAAAAGTCCCAGAGGAAGCCGTCGCGGGGATTGGCGATCTCGCGGTTGCCCTCGGCCGTATAGAATCCGCCGCGTTTGCCATAGCTGGTCGGCCAGGTCTTTTCGAGATAATCGGTGGCATAAGCTCCCAGGCTCCAGTTGTGGCCGTCGGCGCTCACCTCACCGTTGACATAAAAATTGTCGAGAAGGACGAACTCGCGCGCCAGGGCGTGATGGTTCGGGGAAATCCGGTCGCCAAAAAGAACCAGGGTGGTATCGCCGTTTCCCTCCGGCATGTCACCCAGGACCTGATCGTAGGTGCGGTTTTCCTTGATCACATAAAAGACATATTTGATCGGGGAGGAATCCCCGATGCGCATGGGCACGGGATTGCCCGGCTCCCCCTCACTTTCGCTCTCTGTACTCTTGGTGTACGGCGTGTTGGCATAAACCGCCCGGGAATAGACCCCCAGCTGCGCCGCATCGGGCTCGTCGAGGATGGCCAGCACCCCACGGAAGAGTCCGCCAATATACTGCTCCTTTTGCCGGCTTCCCTGCTGATACCCGACCTCCGCACGCCGGCCGGCCGGATTGGGGCCGAAGGGATTGGCCGCCGAGGAGAGCCCCTTGCCGTTGGCGATGTAGAGCTGATGCGCGACGACCTGCACGCAGGTGGGATACCAGCCGGTCGGGATAAAGCCGCGGCTGACGCTGGCACCGGGAACGGCCACATCAAAAACCGCGAGACAGTTATTATCGGCGTTGGCCACATAGAGGGTTCTGTCATCCGCACTCAGGGCCAGGCCATTGGCCGTCGAACCGCTCGGGGCCTGGGGGAAAAGGGCGGTGTTGAGGGTCTCCACCACCTTGCGAGTGCGAGTGTCAATGACCGAGACGCTGTTGTCGTTGGCATTGGCGACAAAGAGCCGGTCGCCCTTTTGCGACAGACAGAGCGCATTGGGATTGTCGCCCACCGCGATCGACCCGGCCAATTGCTGCTGCTCCGCATCAAAGAGGACCACCTTGTTGGCACCCCAGCAGGAAATGTAGAGCGTGGCGCGATCCGGAGCCAGGAGACAGGTGTAGGCCTCACCGCCAAGGGGGAAGCGGGCCAGGACCCGGCCGCTGCGCGTATCCAGGGTGTAAAGGGAATTGTTCTCGCGGGTCACCGCATAGAGCAGGTGGCGGCCGTCGTCGAGAGCGATCCCGGCCACGGAGATGAGTTCCGGCCAGGGTTTGCCGAGGACCAGGGTGTCGGCCGGCGTCAGCTTGCCCTTCACGATATCGTAGCGGATGATCCAGTTGTCATTGCCGCCCGAAACATAGAGCGACTTTTCATCCGCGGAAAAGGCGAGGCCCACCCAGGCCTTACCGATCGCCGCCGAATCGATCACAACGTTCTTTCCCCGGTCGAAGAGCTGGATCGATTGATCGCTCTGGCCATTGTTGGTGATCGCCAACAGCTTTTTCGAGGGGGAGACCGCCACATTCAGGGGCAGATCCCCGAGCCGGACCATTCGGCCGACCGGAGTCAGTTTCCAGCCATTGGGAAGAGCGACGCGGCTGGACTCGAGCGCGCTCAGGCTTTGGGCGGGCAAGGGCGACGCCTGGAGCGCTATGGCCAGCAGGGTGAAAAGGGTCATCGTGTGCAGCACAACTTTTTTCATCATGGGGATCCTCGGCTGAATTTTCATGGCGCAGGCCGGGCCGGGAAGAAGGGGCCGGCTGTAACTGCCGGACCATTATATCAAACTCCGGCACAAAAAACAAGCATTACCTTGCCGGCTGGAAAAAAAAACGCAGCGAGGAGGCCTCAGATGCAGCCTCAGGACGCCGGCGCAGGAGCCGGCAAGAGGGGCAAAAAAAACCGCTGCCTGAGGGCAACGGTTTCAACCTGGGGAAGGGTATCGTGTTAGCGTATCCAGTTCAGCGCTGCGCCTCCGGGGGGATCCGCGGCGGAACGAATTCCGGCGCCTTGTTGAGCCTTGGATCCAGTGGCGCCGGACCCGGCCGGGGCTCTTTTGGGTCCATCCGCAGAGGTTCGGGCACCCGCTGCTGCAGGATGCGGGTCAGATTCTGCCACTGACTCTTCTCGAGGTAGGGACGGATGGCCATGAGGTGATCGACCGTCAGTTTTTCCATCTCGCCCTGCAGGGTATTGATCTTTTGCAGCACGATGGCGATCGAATCTGCGGCCGCCGGCTGCCGGTCCATCATCCGGACCAGCTGCTGGCGCGACTGCTGCAGATCCCGGCTCAGGGGGCGCAATCCGGCGATGAAGCTCTCGCGCAGTTTTTCCACTTCGGGCGGCATCCTGCCGGGCAGGTCTGCGCCCGGCCCGTCCGGGCGCGGTTCGCCATTCTCGCGGATACCGGGCCTCCCCATCGGCCCTTCCGGCATCATCACCGGTGGACTGGGGTGCCGGGTAAAATAGAGCAACGTGCCCACAACCGCCAGATTGACCGCCAGAGAAAAGATCAGAAATACGACCAGCCATTTGTTCACTGCACACCTCCTTCAGACCAGGAAAGGTCCAGATAACTTGCGGTGAGAGGCGTTTCGGCCACCTGCGTGATCAGTTTCGCCTCGAAATTTTCCTGGTTTGATTGGGTTGGGGCGGACCAGTGCGTGGAAAGGGTCTGCCCCAGAACCACCCCCAGCAGTAATCCGGCCGCCACCGAGACCGGAATCAGCAGCCGGAAGACGATTTGCAGCCTGCGCGTGCCCGCCGTGGCGACCCTGCCGAGCGCAGCCCGGACGCGGAAGACCATGGCGGAATCCGGAGCCGGAAGTTCGCCGGGCTGCAGCAGAAGATAGAGCCGTTCCAGCTGCACTTTACGTCGGCGGCACGCCGCACATGTGTCCAGATGTTCCGCCACACCGCGGTGCGGCGCCGGTTCCAGCTCACCATCGAGATAAGCGGAGATGCGTTTTTGCGTTTCTCGGCAGTTCATGCATGTTCCCATCAATTAAACACCGCCGCAACACAAATCTTGCGGCTGCATTCCCGGGATTCCCCGCGCTGGATGCGCGGCGTCCCGCTCCTCATTCGTCGCAATACGTGCGCAGCAGGCCCGCCAGTTTGAGCTTGGCCCGGTGCAGCCGCGCCTCCACCGCCGCGACACTGCTACCGGTGACCTCGGCGATCTCGTGGTATTTCAACCCCTGAAAACGATGCAGGATAACCACCGTGCGCTGCTCCTCGGAGAGCGCTTCCAGAGCCGCCTGCACCATACGGTTGCGTTCCGCCTCCTCCACCTCCTGCAGCGGCGTGACCGGCGCCTGCTTTCCGGCGGTCATTTCCGCCTCTCCACTCATGAGCTGGGAAAAGGGCTTGAGCCAGCGCCGGCGCCGGCAGCTGCGGAGCTGATTGAGACTCTGGTTGATGGCAATGCGGATAAGCCAGGTGGAAAATTGTGCCTGCGGACGATAGGCGGGCAGGGCATGCCAGGCCCGGATAAAGGTCTCCTGGGCGACATCCTGGATGTCGTGGGGATCGGAGATATAGCAGGCGATGAGCGCTCGGATGCGCTGCTCATGGCGGCGCACCAGAACATCAAAGGCGCCCTGTTCTCCACGCTGGAAAGCGGCAATCAGTTCCTGGTCGTTCTGCACAGGCCGTCCAAGGGTACGCTGGATCATCTGGTTTGGCATACATGCTTCCGGCTTGCTCTCCCCACCATTGAACACCTATGGCCGAGAAAACTTGCTGGCCCTATTTACGAATTGCTCTGCAATAAAACTACAGAAAAAAAGGAAAGATTGGCACGCCTTTTGACAGGGAAGGTATGAAGGGCCAATGCACCAGTCAGGCCAATAGATGAATAATTTATTTAATAACAATTAGTTGAAATATCCTGTGCACTCCGTTCGCGATCTGATTTTGTGGCGCCGCCTCTCCATGACCGGGATATTCAATGTGGCATGCGTGGGACATCGGGCATTTTGAGGAGAACGATGGTGAAAAAGAGCAAAAGTGATTCAGGCTACCGCACCTGGAACAGCGAAGTGGTCCGGCTGTGGTGGTTCTGTCTGCTGATCATCCTCTTTTTGATCCTCTTCAGCGGCAGAAGTTTTGGGCAGGCCTCCATCAGCGGCTATGCCTGGATGGACTTGAACAAGGATGGCCTTCAGGGCACAGGCGAGCGCGGCTTTTCGGGGGTCCGCGTCGAGTTGTTGCACCGCCTCAGCGGTGCGAACTTTGAGTCATTGACCTCGTTACGGACACAGAGCGACGGTTCATTTCTGATTCTGGTTTCGAGCACTCTCTTGCCGGGGGAGTTTTACCTTCGCTTCGAAAAGGTCCAGGGCATGTATTTCAGTCTGCCCGACCGGGGCAGCGATGACCTGACCGATTCGGATGTCGATACCAGCAGCGGCCAGACGCCGATCTTCGCACTGGCCGACCAGGCCAATGCGGTCGGCTGGAATGCCGGATATATGACCTCACCCATCGCGCCCCCGCGCCAGCCGGCGGCCAATCTCTATCTGAATGTCGCCACCAGCTCCGACTCGGCGCAGATCGGGCAAAATATCGAATTCACCATCGTGGTCACCAATTCCGGCCCCGATCCCTCGATCACCCCGGTGCTGACCATGGAACTGGATCCCGCACTGGAACTGCAGACCGCCAATCCGGCTCCGGAAAACACCGCGGCCACTCCCCTGCGCTGGTCGCTGCCCTCACTGGCCATGGGCAGCGAATACCGGATTACCCTGGCCGTGCAGGTCATCCATGAAGGCGACGCCACCGGCGCCATCTGTCTGGCCGCAACAACGGAAGACCCGAACCTCGACAACAACTGCCAGACCTATCTTTTCCACAACAGTGTACCGGTCGAGTTGACGGAATTTCTCGCCCGATTCGAACAGGGCGGGGTCGTGCTGCGCTGGACCACAGCCTCGGAAACGGAGAACTATGGGTTCCAGATCTGGCGCGCCGCATCCGAGGCAGGGCCCTACACCCGGATCACTCCCGCCCTGATCGAGGGGGCGGGCACCACCTCCTCGGAGCACCGTTATGAATTCCTTGATGCCGAGGTCGCCGGTGGCGGCTCCTATTTCTACAAGCTGCAGGACATCGACTATAGCGGTCAGGCCGCCTGGCATGGTCCCATCGCGGCTGTGGCGGCCCAGCCAGCACGCTTCGAACTCTCGCAGAACTATCCCAATCCCTTCAACAGCGAGACCCGGATCCGCTTCAGGATGAGCGAGGCCGGTTCGGCGCAGTTGACGATCTTTAATACCCTGGGCCAGCAAGTAAAACAGCTCTTTGCCCAGGAGTGGTCCCCCGGCGAGCATGAAGTGCGCTGGGATGGAACCGATGCTTTCGATCTGCCGGTTGCCAGCGGCCTGTACATTTACCTGCTGCGCGCCGGGGATCATGTTGAGAAGCGCATCATGAATCTGGTCAAATAAAGAGACGCAGGCCGCTGGGATACTGCAGCGGCCTGAGCCCATGGCACCGTACCATCCATGGCCGCTGCACCCACAGACACCTTCGCCCATGACCTCCACTGTGCCGCGGCTTGCCGGACGCTCGACGTACCGGCAAATCAGGAGGCAACAATGAATCGTTTTCATGTCCAGTCCGCCCTTTTCGCAGGAATCCTGCTAACGCTGTCCGGGGGGAGCGTACGCGCCGGTGAAGTGATCCTGCCGCCGCTGGCCGCACCGGCCGTTGTCCAAACCAACGGTCCGCAGGGGCTCCTCAGTCATGGCGACTGGTGGAGCAACAGCGCCGGCGGCAACCAGCCGCACTGTTATTACCTCTATGTCCCCGATGCCGTTCCAGGCACCTATGCCATCCAGGTCGCGCTCTTCGATCCGGAATGCTATCAGACCAATGGCGAGCTGGACGAGCGCAAGGGAGCATCCTGGGATACAGCACATTTTCAGCTGATCGCTCCCGATGGCACGACCGTGGTGGCGGATCAGACCTTCGCGCCGGCCGCGGGGAGCTCCAACGTCTGGAACACCTTTGCACAATTCACGGCCGGACAGTTCGGGCATGGCGTCTACCAGATCCTCGCCAGCATGAGCGGAGATGACGAAAACACCTATCGGATCAAAATCGTGGAAAACAATCCCGATGGTGTTGACAATTCCGGCGACGAGATGAACCTCGCCATCGGCCGGAGCGCGCTGCAGATGATCTCGCTGCAAACCGCTGCGCTGCACCTCTATGTCCCGCCGGATGCGACCGGGTTGCGTCTGGCCAATTTCGGGATGGATGCGAACCGTGCGATCTGGTACACCTCTCCGGCAGGCGACAGCCTCACCGGCACCCTCTCCGGCGACGCCACCTGGAACAACACGACCAGCACGACCCTGCCGCCGCCGGGCGGGGATTTGATCACGACCCCCCTGACCGGTTGGTGGACGATCCACTTCACCGCCGCTGTCAACAATCAGTTCTCCTTTTATGTTCCGGGAGCGCTGTTCATGGGCGAGACGGGCACCAGTCCGCAGCTGGCGGCAACGCTGCAGAACAGCCGGACCCAGGTGCGCAAGGGCGAACTGGTGACCTATACCGCGACCCTGCGCAACACCGGCACGGGGCCGGCCCAGGCCTGCTCGTTGGCGGTGACCTTCTCCCCCGGCCTCGTGGTGACCGATCCCGGCGCGGGCCGCCTTACCACCGCGGGAATCTGGCTCTATACCCTGCCGCTCCTGCTGCCGGGCGCGGCCCTCACCCAGAACTTTACCGTCTTCATCAGCAGTGAAACCACCAGTCCCGTGAACGCCACGGCGGTCGCGACGGGAGAGGATCTGCTCTTTCAGCCCTGGCGCAGTGCCCCGGCCATCGATATCGATCAGCTGTTGGTCTCGGGCTCGATCAGCGGCCTGATCTGGCAGGATAGCAATCATGACGGCCGGCACGACACGGGGGAACCCGGCATGGCCGGCATGAAGATCGATCTCCTCGGCCCCTCCCAGAACGTCCTCGTTTCGGACACCAGCAGCGCCAGCGGCGCGTACCAGTTTCTCGGACTGCCGATCGGCACCTATCAGGTCCGGCCCGATGCCGCCTTTCTCCCCGAGGGTTGGGATGCCACGACGACCGTCCAGGGCGAATGGCTCTCTGTAACCGATCTCGGCGAGAACCACACGGATGTCGATCTGGGCTACAACAACTTTGAAACGCCCGTCGAAATGAGCAGTTTCACGGCCATGGTCCATGGCAGCGTTGTGGAATTGCGCTGGTCAACGCAGAGCGAAACCGACAATATGGGGTTTCATCTCTATCGCAGCACCGCAGCGGAGGGCCCCTGGGAACGGATTACCCGGACGATGGTCCCCGGCGCCGGCAGCAGTCAATCCGCGCGCTCCTACAGCTTTAGCGATGCCCTCCCGGCCGCCGGCGGCAGTTACTACTTCCGGATATCGGATGTTGATTACGCCGGTGTGGAAACCATACACTCCACGATCGAGGTGACCGTGGCGGCCGCGCCGGGTGAATTCAGGCTGGAGCAGAATTATCCCAATCCCTTCAACAGTTCGACGGTGATCTCGTTTGCGATGCAAAAGAGTGGCGCTGTGCGCATCGTGATCCACAATCTGCTCGGGCAGGTGGTGCGGGTACTTGCGGATGAGGTGCGTGAGGCGGGGGAACACCGGCTGATGTGGGATGGCCGGGATGAGCGCGGGATAGCGGTGCCAGCGGGCGTCTATCTTTGCACCATGCAGGTGGAGCAGTTCCGCACCACCCGCAAGCTGCAGTATATTCGCTAAAAGGGGAGCTTTTTCAATCGTGAGGTGCAGGCGCTCAATGCCGGTCTGGATGGAAAACGGGACGGGTAGGGATGCGGATCAGAGTGGCTCTGTCTCCGGCTTGAGCGCCTGCACCCAAAAATGATGCGGCCGTTCCTCGGCTGCCAGCATCTCAAAGCCGTTGGCGGTCAGCATCCCGGCCAGCTCGCCGGCGGGCGGCAGTTTGTCGCAGGCGACCACGCCGTCGAGACGGGCATGGAACCGGTTTAACTCGCGGCTGCAGCAGGTATGCCAGATGAGCAGTTCGCCTCCCGGGCGCAGGACCCGGTACACCTCGCAGATGACGCGCTCGGGCTGGAGGAAATGGGGCCAGGTCCCTAGGCAAATCACCTTGTCGAAGAGGCGGCCCCGGCAGGCGATGCAGGCGGCGTCGCAGCAGAGCGGCAGCGCCCGCTGGGCCTGGAGACGCTCTGCGGCGGCGGCCAGCATCCGTTCGGCGCTGTCGAGGGCGACGATCGCCCCCCGGGCACCGACCCGGGTGCGCAGGGCCAAAGCCAGACGCCCCTTACCGGCGCCGAGATCTAGGACATTCTCCCCCGAGGCAATCCCCAGCCGGGCCAGGCCAGCCTGGAGGATCTCCTCCTCCGCACCCGGCGCCGGCCATACCGCAGCGGCATGATTGAAATAGAGGCGATGCTGGCGCGACATAGCGCTTCCCTCTGCAGATGGTCCAACCTCACCGCGGCGGATGGCCGCCGCGGCCGTCCGAAATCCCTGATCTGCTACAAGGTATAGTTCCACTCGATGCGGCCATGCCGTCCCGGCATGGGATATCCGGTCATGGTGGCATAGTGGCTGTCGAAGGCGTTTTTAAGCAGCAACCGGACGCCGGCATGGCGGGTCAGGCGCAGCTGCAGCCCGGCATCGACCAGAGTATAATTGGCCAGCGGTTCGGCATAATAATCGGCCCCGTGCAGCCCGAGAATGTGCTGCGCAGCCACCGTCAGGTGCAGGCGGCGATAGGGCATATCGATCCCGAAGCTGAGCTTCTTGCCCGGGCTGTACATGGTCTGGTCATCGGGATCGAGCTTGCTCCACGCCGCAGAAATCTCGCCGCCGGCGATAAGCCAGCTGGCGCTGATCTCATAGCCGGAATGGGTGAAGCGGCCGCTGTTGCGCAGTTGCAAGGCCGGCCAGCGCCCCTGGACGCGAATCAGGTTCTCCCCCTCGCTGCGAAAGAGGACGCCCTCAAACCGCAGCTTGCCGGCGGCCCGCCAGGCCAGGGCCATCTCGTAATTCCACATCGATTCGGGTTCGAGTCCGGGCGTCGGCGCCGGGAAGAGATAGAGTTCGCGGATGGTAGGGCTGCGGAATCCCGCGGCGGCGGAGAAGCGCAGGGTGACCTGTTCGGAAGGATTGCAGACCAGCCCCACTTTGGGAAGCACCTTGCTGCCGTAGAGGCTGTGGGTTTCAGCACGAAGGCCGGCCGAGACGATAAAATAGCGGAAGAGCAGCTGCTGCAGATGCAGGTAGGGAGCGATTTCGCGGACCGCATGGCTGCCGAACTCCATCCCGGTGGTGACGTTGTTGGCGCTGCCGCCATAGCGTTTCCAGTCCACGCCCAGGGTGGCGGTGATGCCGCGCCAGGGGGTGCTCGACTGATACACCATCATGCCCCAGGTGAAATCGTCCGAGCGGAAGCCGTCATAGACCCGGTGGCGGCCATAGTTGCCGTGGAGCTTCACCTGCAGTTCGCCGAGCGCGTTATCCTGAATGAAGGAGAGGTCGGCGCCGCGGCGGCGCAGATCGTACCATTCGCCCACAGCGGGCGCGGATACGGGCCCGGGATCGCTGAGATCGATATTGGCAAGATTGGCGTTCAGTTCCAGGCGCATGCCGGGGCGAAAGTGGTATCCGGAATGCAGGGTATAGTGTTCCCCCTGGTAGCCAGAGTGGTCGCGGTGGCCGTCGGTAGCACTGGTAGCGGCGGTGAGATAATAATCCCAGCGGCCGGACATGCCGCCGTGGGCGAGGGAGAAGGCGCGGGTGGCGAAAGCGCCCCAGGCCGCCTGGGCGGAGGTCTCGAAACCTGGTTCGTGCCGGCGGCGGCTGATCAGATTGATGATGCCCCCCATGGCATTGGTGCCATAGAGGAACGAAGCGGGGCCGCGCAGCACTTCCACGCGCTCGACCCCGAGGCCATCATAGGTGTCGGGCAGGGGATGGCCGAAGAGCCCCATCATATCCGGCCGGCCATCGCGCAGGAAGAGGATGCCGGTCACCGGGCTGCCGCCGACGCCGCGGATGGAAAAGGCGCCGGCACCGCCGGAAACGCCATAGCCCATCACCGCGCGTTCGGTGACAAAGAGGCCGGGAACTCGCTGCTGGATCGCGCCGAGCAGGGTGCCGCTCGGGGCGGCGGCCAGGCTGGCCTGTTCAAGGACGGTGATGCTGGCGGCAATTTCCCGCTGCGATTCGTCGATTTTGGCAGCCGTCACCACCACCGGATCGAGATGGTAGCGGATCGAATCGGGCGGTATCTCTCCACCCACTCCCCCGGCCGTCCATTTGCTCGCCAGGAGCATGAGGACGGCGACGCTTTTGATCTTTGTATGTAGCAAACGCAATTCTCCCATCTGGCGGCTTGAGATGTTTAAGAGGATAACAGGCGCGGGTGGGATGCTATTCCCGTTACAGGTCGGCTCCCGGCCGGCCGACGAAGCGGCGGATGGAACCGAGGTCGATGGCGAAGCCAAGGCCCTGGGTGCGCGGGATGATGGCGGTATTGATCCCCATGAGCTGGCCGCGGACATTCAGCAGCGGCCCGCCGGAATTGCCGGGGTTGAGCGGTGCGGTGTGCTGGATCAGGTTCTCGATGAGACGGCCATCCTGGCTGCGCAAGCTGCGACCGAGCGCGCTGATGACGCCGGTAGAGACCGTCGACTGAAACCCGAGGGGATTGCCCATGGCGATAATGAACTGCCCGACGCGCGACGCGGGCTCCTCGAGGGCCAGCCACGCCATGCTCGTGGCGCAGGCACGGATGACGGCGAGATCGGCGGCCGGATCCATGCCGATGAGCGTGGCATCGTAGCGTTTGCCGTCGATGGCGACCACCTGGATGACCGTCGCCTCCTGGACAACATGGCAGTTGGTGAGGATATATCCCGAGGTGGAAAGGACCACACCGGAGGCGGTGGCGTCGTTCGCGGCCACGCGGCGGCGACGGCGGCCGACATAGAGGCTGACCACGGCCGGGGCAATAGACTCGACCACGGTCACGACCGCATCCGACCAGGATTCGAGTCGGTCGATAGCCTCGCCGCCGGCTGCCTTGCAGCGGCGGGCTTCCTCTTCTTCAAAATCCGCGGTTGCAGTCATCTCCATGCCCTCTCTGCCTGTTTCAGAATCAGCATCCTGCTGTGCACCGCTGCATCCCGGTCCCGGCAGCGGGGACCACCAGGGCCTCTCCCGCCGGATTCAGTGCCCGTACCATGCCGCGCTCAGGGCGTCACCACGGCGCCGTCCGAAAGCGGCGAGAGCACCGGATAGACGATGGCCTGTCCCGGATGCAGGGTGAGGAGATTCTCGCCGCGATTGTAGCGCAGCAGCAGCCAATAGGGGGCTTCGAAGACCCGATTGCAGAGCTGCCAGATCGCATCGCCCGACCTGACGGTATAGGTTTTGGTGCTGTCGATGCGGAAATTGGAAAAGAAATCCTCCTGGAGGGCGCGGTGGAATTCGAGGCGGCGGCGGTGAAACTCCGCGGCCGATGTGCGCGCGAAGGAGACCTTGATCTTTTGCCCGACGCTCAGGTTGGCACCGGCGCCCAGGCCGTTCAGAGCGCGCAGCCGCCGCGGCGCCAGGCCGAGCCATTCGGAAAGATGACCGACTGTCTCCTCGGGCTGGACGAGGATGGTACTGTCGGCTGGCTGATTAAAGTCGACCTCAAAACGCCAGTTGCTCGGCGCCGGCGGCTGGGAGCCGGTGGATCGGGGAGCGACCGGCCCGAAGAGAGCCCCATCGGCGCCGGCGTGCTTGCGCGAAAGGGTCAGCAGGTCAGCCCGCGGCAGGGTGTCGGCCGGGGCAGCGGTTGAGATCTCCGCGATGGCGGGTTTGGGCGCCTCCTCCTTGTCGGAGGCGGGCATGGTGACCGCAGCGGGTGGGATCAGCACCGGCGGCGCCGTCGATGGCGCTGCCGCCGCGGTTGCGGCTTTGGCCGTCCCCGGCAGTTCGAGGAGCTGGCCGACACGCAGGCGGCGCGGGTTGCTGATGTCGTTCAGGTCCATCAGCGTTTCGACGGTGGTATGGAACTCCTCGGCGATGCGGCCGAGATTGTCGCCGCTCTCCACGGTATAATAGCGATCAGAGACCTGCTCCTCATGCTTCTCCTCGGCCGGCAGCTGCGCATAGAGGGAGGCGAGGTCGATATCCTGCTGCAGCGGCAGGCGCAAGGGATAGCCCTTGGGGATACGGCGGGCAGATTTCAGGATGGGACGGCGCAGGGCCGGATTGAGTTCGGCAATGACATCCTTATTGAGCTTGAACTTGCGGGCGAGCGCATCGAGCGTGATATAACTGGGGACTGCGAAGGTCTGGTAGGCGCCCGGTTTTTCCTTCTCGACCTCGCCGAAATAATGGCGAAAATTCTTGCCCAGCTCGCGTGCCGCGAGAAACTCGGCGTAAAAATTCTTGGAGGCAAAGCCGAAACGGCGGCCGTCATACTCCTCGATGATGGCTGCGAGATCGTCGGTGTCGAGCTGCTCCACCGCCTTTTGCATGCCGCCCTTGCCATGATTGTAGGCGGTGATCGCCAGCGGCCAGCTCCCCAGTTCGGCATAATTGTGCTGCATCAGCCGGGCGGCCGCATGGGTGGCGAGAATGGGATCGAAGCGCTCGTCTATGGCATAATCGATCTTGAGATAGAGACGTCCGGTCGAGCGCGTGAACTGCCAGATGCCGGCTGCACCGACCTTGGAGTAGGCACGGGGGTTGAACGCAGATTCGACATGCGGCAGGTAGCAGATGTCCTCGGGCAAGCCATACTGCCTGAAAATAGCCTGCATGGTGTCGAGATGCACCCCTGAGCGCTCGAGCCCTTTCATGAAAAGCTCGCGCACCCCGAACTGCAGATGGATATTATCATCCGCCTTGGCGAACTTGGCGGCGTCAGTGCTGAAGCTCCAGAGGCCGTAGATCTGCCGCTCGCGCAGGGTCAGCTTGAGAGTATCGCTCGGGCCGGTGATGTGGCTGAGCCGCTGCAGGGCAGCCCGGATTTCGCGGCGGGCGGCCTCGACCTTGCCGAATCGCGACCGCCGGCTCCCCGACCCATCGGTGAGATCGACCACATCATAGATCACATTCATATGATCCATATCGTGGATGATCACCTGGTCCCGGCCGTATTTGCTGAATACCTTGATCCAAAAATCGACCCGATGCTGCAGATCGGGTGAAACCGGAAAAAGGTCCTCCGCGAAAAGCATATTACCCGCTGCCAGAAGCCATCCTGCCAGGATCCATCCTATGTACTTGCCCATTCTTGCATGCACCATCTGCTATTCTGTTCCTTACATGAATGCTGTGTTCTGCTCCGTACTGCCTTCCCGCCGTGCCGCGCCCGGAACGCGGCCGCCATCGCGGCTCAATGGCCATTCACCTGGCCGGGATCGATTTCGTCCCAATCCGGCTGCTGCGTCTGCAGAAAGAGTTCCGCCAGTTCCGAATTCTGGCGCAGAATGTTCTCGACGATCCCTACCAGCTGTTCTTTTTTCATGGCACGGACCTGGACCAGGACCTCCTCGACATCGAGGAACTCTTCGCTATCATTGACCCAGCTATAGAGGAGGGCGACGACGTGCTTGCAGATTTTACGTGCGCGCTGGCAGGGGCAGGATCCGGCAATTTCGTCTTCGTGGAAGGTGATGCGGACGTCAAAATTTTCCAGGTAATTGCCGACCCGGCCGTAGATGTGGTTGTGAAAAACAGCGGGCCGCGAAATCAGGGCGGATTCGTAATACTCCAGCCCCTTGCCGCCGGTTGCCTCGCGATCCAGAGATTCAACCTGGCTCAACTCAAGGTTCTGAAGTTCAGGATCGATATGTCCCTTTTTATGCATGGCGCCTCTCCTCTTCTTCCCCTGGCCCACATGTTACGAAACTCAGGCCATAAATTCAAGGGAAAAAGCGGCGCCCGCGGGATCAACCCTTGACACTGCCCAGGGTCAGCCCGGAGATCAGCCAGCGGCTCAGGAACATGAAGAGCAGCACCACAGGGATGCTGACCATGACCGCGCCGGCGGAATAGAGGCCCCAGGCCACCTCCATATTGGACTGGAACATTTTGAGGCCGAGCGGCAGGGTGAACATGGACTTGTCCTGAATGATCACCGCCGCGACCAGATATTCGCTCCACGCGGTCATGAAGGTAAAGAGAGCGTTGATGACCAGGGCGGGCGCAGCCAGCGGCAGAACGATGCGCCAGAATACCGCAAAGGGGGTGCAGCCGTCGATGCTTGCGGCCTCCTCGAGGCTGTAGGGGATGGTATCGTAAAAGCCCTTCATTTGCCAGATGGTGAAGGGCAGGGCCGTGGCGGAGTAGGCGATGATCAGGCCGAGGTAATTGTCATAGGCCTTGATCCGGATCAGGAGAATGAAGAGCGGCAGCAGCAGCATGGTGACCGGAAACATCTGGGTGGTAATGATGCCGACCATGGCCGTATCGCGCCCGCGGAACTTGTAGCGGGAGAAGGCGTAGCCGGCAAAGGCGGCCAGCAGGGAGCCGACCAGGGTGACCACCCCGGAGACGACGACACTGTTGCCCAGCCAGCGCAAGAAGGGTTCGCGGGTGAAGAGGTGGACATAGGAGTTGAAGCTGGCGTCCGCGGGGATGATCGCCAGGGATTTGCTCAGGAGGCGGTCGCCGGGGCGCAGCGAGATGGAAAGGACCTGCAGCACCGGCCAGATGGCGAAGAGGGTGAAGAGGAACAGCACCACATAGGCGAATATTTTTCCGCTCGTTGACAGATCTCTCGGTTTTCGCATGGTTTGCCCTTGCAGCTGTTTGGTTTTACTCACACAGTGGCACGGAGGACGCGGAGAAATCAACCAAGTTCGGTGGTCCTTTCTTTGTGCCTTTGTGCCACTGTGTGAAAACTTTAGGCTCTTTACAGACGTTCAGTTCCAGATCTCTAATAAACCGCCTCGGTGGCGCGGGTCTTTTTGATGAAATTCCAGCTAAAGATGAGCAGAATCGCAAAGAGCACCATCGAAAACGCCGCAGCATAGCCCATGCGGAAGTAGGTAAAGGCGCTCTTGTAGATCCAGGAGACGAGGATATGCGTCTTGTCGGAGGGCTCGCCGCCATTGGAAACCAGCCAGACGACATTGAAATTATTAAAGGTCCAGATCACGCCAAGGGTTATGGCCGGCACCATCACCGGTTTGAGCAGGGGGATGGTGATATGGCGCAGCTTGTGCCACCAACTGGAGCCGTCGATGTCGGCCGCCTCGTAGAGCTCGTCAGGGATGCTCTGCAATCCCCCGAGGGCGATGATCATCATGAAGGGAAAGCCGAGCCAGATGTTGGTGATCAGGCAGGCGGTGAAAGCCCCCCATTCAGTCGTCAGCCAGGGGACGGTGATCCCGAAGAGCTGATTGAGCAGCAGGTTGACCGCGCCATATTCCGAATTGAACATCCCGCGCCAGGTGAGGGCGGTGATGTATTGCGGCACGGCCCAGGGCAGGATCAGCAGGGTGCGAAAGATCGATTTGCCCTTGATATCCTTGTTGAGGAGCAGCGCCAGGGAGACGCCGATGCCGACGTGGAATATGACGTTGAGGAGCGTCCAGAGCACGGTCTTGAAAAAGTAGTACCAAAAGCTGGCATCAGAGAGCACCTGGGCGTAATTGGCCAGGCCGGCGAGATGCCAGTCGCGGAAGTGGGTCAGATTCATGTTGGAGAAAGAGATGACGATATTGAAGAGAAAGGGATAAACGATCATCATCCCCATGAGGATGAAGGCCGGCGTCGTGTAGAGATACGCCAGCCGGTTCACCTTGACTTGTCCGGCGCTCCCAGCCATATCACTCCCGGTTTTCCTTGATCAGTTTGAGGGCCAGTTCCTGCATTTGCCGTGCCGCCTCCAAGGCGGTCACCCGCCCGGAAAAGATGGCCTGGTAGCTCGGCCGCATGGCGTCCCAGATCCAGCGCATCTCGGTGACCGGCGACATCAGCCGGCCCACCTTCATTTGTTCCAGCGAGGCCAGGGCGAGGGCATTGTTCTGGACCTCGGGGCTGTTGAAGGCGGCCGTGCGCGACGGCAGGGCGATCGAGAGCGCAGTGAATTTGAGCTGCACCTCGGCGGAGGTCAGGTGGCGCAGCAGCTCCAGGGCGATGCTGCGTTTTTCGCCCGTGGTATTGATGTTGAGCGAGTAGCCGAGGGGGGATACGGCCGGCGCCGGCCAGAGCCCGGTCGCATCGATCCGCGGAATGCGCGCGATCCCGAGGTCGATCCCGTTTTCGAGGTAGGTGCCCCACGACCAGCTGCCATTGATGATCATCGCCGCATACCCATCCTTGAAGAGCGCATTGGCAATCTCGTAATCGCACTCTTCCGGGATGATGCGGTAGGTATGGCCAAGGTCATAGATCAGCTGGCAGGCCTGGGCCACCGCTCGGGTGTTGAGGGTGGGCTGATGGGTGGAATCATCGATGATCCAGCCACCATAGCCGCCGATGAAGGGCACGGCAAAAAAAGGTTCGGTATAATTCCAGACCAGAGCGTACTGATCGGGTTTGCCATCGCCATTGAAATCCCTGGTCAACTCCTTGCCGACGCGGATCAGTTCGCTGATACTCTGCGGTGGTTTGGCGATCAGTTTTTTGTTGTAGACCAGGCAGAGGTGATTGCCGACCCGATCGGCAATCTGCCAGAGATGGCCGTTGAGCCAGGTATTGGCGCGAATGGGCTCCAGTAAAAAGCTGTCGAGAAACGCCGGCTCGAGCAGCGGCTCCAGCGGCTGGATCACCCCCATCTCAACCAGAGGGCCGACATTGTCATTGGCCCCCCAGAACAGCTCCGGACCGCTGCCGCCGAGCGCGGAGATGATGTAATTCGTGCGCGCCGTCTCGTTCTGGTAATAGAGTTCGCTGAACTGCCATCCGGGATGCTCCGCGCCGAATTTGGCCAACTCGGCGCGCAGCAGATCGGCCTCGACCGGCCGCATCGAATGCCAGACGAGAATGCGCTTCTCATCCCGTTTACCGCAGCCTGCACCGAGCAGGAGCAGCAAAAACAGGGACAGTACGGTACAGCGGAGACCCGGTGCGGTTCTGCGCAAAAGCACTATTCACCTCTGTATAAAGTGGTACGGCACTATTCCGGAGCCCCGGTTTTGCCCGCGGTCTCAGGGCGCTCCGATTCGATTCAGTTGCTCCAGCAACGCCTGCACCCGCGCCTCACCCGGCGAAAGGTTCAGGGCGATGCCGGCTTCCGTGCGCGCTTGCGCATACTCGCCGCGCTGCGCCAGCGCCACCCCGAGCAAATAATGGACCCGCGCCAGATCGGTCCGGCTGAAATCACGGCTGTTGCCCGCCAGGGCGATCGCCTGCTTCAGCACCGGCAGGGCTTTGTCCGTTTCATTCCGGCTCATATACTGGACGCCCAGCTTGGCGTAGGCGAAGGGCAGATTCGGACTCAACACCGCGGCCTCGCGCAGCGCCTTCTCGGCATCGTCCCACTGCTCCATCCGCGTCAGCATGTTGGCGAGGAAGAGATAGGGATAATAGTTGCCGGGCACAACGCGAATGACCGCCCGGTACTCCTGCGCCGCCTCGCTGTAACGCTGCCGCTCGGAGAGCCACTCGGCGACGCGGTAGTGCGCTTCGCTCCAGCTCCATTTGCGCTGGAAGAGCATTTGCGCCGCGCCCTGCAGGACCCTGGCGTACTCGGGCTCATCCACGGTCTGGATCCTGTGCTCTTCCCGGAAGGGGTAGCGGCTGGTGAGAATGCGGATCCGCTCCGCGGCGATCTCCTCTTCCAGAGGGGTGATGCAGGCGCGGGCGAGCAGCTGTTCCGCCGGGAGGTCGCGCGACCAGGGCCACTGCGCGGTCGGGACGATCAGACTGTCGGTCGCCATGGTCCGGCAAAAGGCGTCCGCCATCAGCAGATAGCCGGGAGAACCGGGATGGAGATGGTCGAGCATGAGGGTATGGCCGATCAGCCCCTGTGGCGCGGCCTGGATGAAGGCCGCCTCGGTCTCCACGACCGGCACGCCGCGCTCGCGGCAGACCCGGCGGATCACGGCATTGAATTCCGCACTGGCGCGGAAGCGCAGGGCATCAAGATCGCGGGCCCGTTCCAGCAGCCGGCGCGCGGTCAAAGAGTCCCCCAGCCAGCGCTGGCATTGCCCCATCTTGTAGCTGAGTGCGGCCGGGAGCGAATCCAGGGCTGCCGCCTGGCGAAAGAACGCCAGAGCGGCCGCATGCGCGCCGCGGGCCAGGGCTGCATCGCCCTGCCGCTCGAGAGCCTGCCATTCGGCCTGGCGCTGGAAGCCCGGAGTGAAGGCAGATTCGAAAGGCGGCTGGTCGGCGATATTGCTGACCAGGGTACTGACCAGGACAGGTACGCCGGCCTTGCGGATCATGGCCAGAATCTCGTCGAGATTGGCGGAAAAATCCGCCCGGGCGCGACGATAGCGCGGGCTGTCGGGCAGGATCTTCTTGTCGCCGACCATGCTCTCCATCAGGGTCTCGTGCGGCCCGGCGGCCGCCGGGGCGCGGCGCAGCCGCCCGAGCCCGTCGCGCAGCAGCTGCACCAGCTTGAGCCGTTCCAGACGCATATAGAACTTGATCAGGGGCCGGCTGAGGCCGATGCTCCGGGTACTGGCAGCGCCGAGGGCGCCGTAGAACTCATTGTGCCCCATGTAGATGAGAAACAGATCAGGCTGATAGCGCAGCAGTTCGCGGGTAAAATCGAGCACCGAATAGCTGTTGATGGCGGAGATGCCAACATTGATCACTTCGAAATTGCGCTGCGGAAAGAGCAGGCTGAGGCGCGCCTGCAACTGGCTCGGAAAGCCGGCGTTGTGCTGGTAGGGCCAGCCGGCGGTGGTGGAGCCGCCGAGGCAGAAAATGCGGCAGGTTGCCGGGGTTTTAACGCAGGCAAAGGCCTCGCCGCGGGCATCGGGAACGTTCGCTTCGCCGCTCCCGAAGTAGCGGCGCGCCACCTGGCGGTTGATCTGGTAGTAGCGCTCGCCGTACTCCTGGCGCGGCAGGACAAGATCATCCGCCACCCCGTAATGGAACAGCCGCAGGCCGCCCTCGAGCAGCAGCAAGAGAAGCACGGGAAATGCGACGAGCACGACCCAGAAGAGTCGCTTGCGGCCGCGGGAGAGCGCGGCAGGGCCGGTATGGCTGGTCGATTTGCTCACGCCGGCCCAGTCAGAACAGGGTATAGATGAACGGCGCCAGCGCGGATCCTTCAGCAAAGACGATCAGCAGCCCAAGCAGCAGCAGAAAAAAAAGGATGGGACCCAGCCACCATTTTTTGCGCTCCCGCATAAAGAGCCAGAATTCCTTGAGGATGGAGAGTTTGGACATCTTGGATACCTCGGTATCTGGAGTAGTCATCTGCTGCAGCGGCCGCTCGGGGCACTCTCCCCCCAGTGTGCAGCCGGCTGCGGCCGCCTGTGCCCGCCGGGCGCCCTGAAGGCGGCCTTGTTGCGCACAAGCGCGCGTTGCGCTCGTCATTATGTGCGTCCGCCAAATTAAGAAAATCCCGGCTGACCTACAATCTTTTTTATTGGTACGGCAGGCCCATCAGGACACAAGCCCGGGCCTTGGGGGCTCGGTCCGCTATCTGCTATCTTGATCATTTGTTCGGCAGGCCCATCAGGACACAAGCCCGGGCCTTGGGGGCTCGGTCCGCTGCTTGCTATCTTGATCATTTGTTCGGCAGGCCCATCATATCGATGCGCTCGCGGCCGGCGGGAAACTCCGCCGCCAGGGCTTCGAGCTGTTTCTCGTTGCGGCGAATCCTGGCTTTGCCGCGCAGCTCCGCGGCCATGCGCGCATAGATCACGTCGTTTTTTTCACCCAGCACCTCCTCGTGCACCTGCTTTTGCAGCTCCGGGATGAGCGCGAGCGAATCCGGCGAGAGCAGGCCCTGGGACCGGCGCTCGAGGAATTCGCGGTAGCGGCCGGTATGGGTGGCAAAAAAGGCTGCTTCCTCCGCCGGGCTCACCTTGAGCGTGTCGCGCACCCGTTGCCAGAGCGCGCCGAAAAGATAGTCCTCCCGCCATTTGCGCACCCCCTCCTGCACCTGGGGGTCCTTGTCGAGGTTCTGGCGTTTGGCCTGCTGCACCAGCAGCTCGCGCATGGCGAGCTTGCCAATGTCCGTGCGCAGGTGGGCCGGAGTGTCGATGCGCGGCCGTTCGCTGACCGGAAGCGATTCCACCCGTTTGCTGAACTCCCCGAGGGTCAGCGCTCCCCCCTTCCAGACCACCAGCACCTCCTTCTGGTGCCCGCCGATGCCGTCGTTCATCATCATCATTTCGCTGCCCCCGAGCATGGGCTGGTAATTCGGTACCATCCGCTCCGCACCCAGAACAATCCCCTTGACGTTAGCCGCGAGGATGTTAAAGCTCGCGTTGATCATCTTGACATCGAGGGCGCTCATCATTTTATCAACGTAAGCCCCAGCCGCCTTTTTCTCCAGTTTGCGGATCAGGTCCTTGCTGATGGCGTCGCGCTGCTGTGCATACTCGGCCTCGTTGTTGAAAAGCTGCTGGCGGCGATTATCCACGCGCAGGATATGCCAGCCATACCGGCTCTGCACCGGCGCCGAGATCTGATGCAGCGGCAGGGCAAAGGCGCTCTCGGCCAGCTTCTCGTCGATATCGTCATAACCGATGAACCCCAGGTCACCGCCATTGTGTGCCAGGGTGCTGTCATGAAAGGTGCGTGCGGCCAGCTCCTCAAAGGGAACGCCCTTGTCAAGCTGCTCCTTGAGCAGCAGGGCATCGACCTCGGAGCGGGCGAAAAGATGGCGGAGACGCACCTGCTCGCGACCGCGCAAAAAGGCGGCACGGATCTCCGCTTCGGAGGGCTGCACCTTGTTGCGCACCTCGTCGCGATAGAGGGCCTTGATCATCTGGTCGCGCTCCGCCCAGTCGACGACCTGGCGCACCAGGGGATTCATTTCCAGCCCCTGGCGCCGGGCCTCCTGGGCGAAGAGCTTTTTCTCGATGAGGAGATCGAGATGCGCATCGACCAGTTCCCGCCCCTTCTTGTTGCGGGCATAGAGGGTCATAAAGTGGATATTGTTGCGCACCTCCTCGATGGAGATCGGCTCACGATTGACGAGCGCGGCGATGCGATCATCCAGCGGGGCAAGGGAGCAGGCGAAGAGCAGGGTGATCAGGGCAAGGGCTTTTTTCATACTTTACCCAAAAAAATGAGCGACTTGTCTGCGAGAGAAAAGGCAAAAGGGGAGAGAGTTCTGGCTCTCTCCCCTCTCAGGCCGTTCAATCCAGCTGCGGCTGCGTACGGCGCCGCGGTCCGGGCATTAAAAGCCGATGCCCAGGGTGAATTTCTGGACGTAATCGAAGCGGCCGAAGGCCTCGTAGGCATAATCGAGCTTGAGAGCCATTTTGCCGCCAAAATTATAGCGCAGGCCACCGCCCAAGGTCAATCCCTGCTCAGCGTCTTTGGAAAAGAGCGAGGCGTAGCCGCCGCGGAGAAAGAACATGTTGTCGAAGGCATATTCGGCGCCCAGGTTAACCGACTCGACGTTGTCGCTCGGATGCACGGCGTCCACCGCCACCCAGAGGGCATGCTTTTTGGTGTCCTGGAGGACGTTGTAGGACATGCCGACGCGCAGGTAGAGGGGCATTTCGAAATAATCGGTGGCCATATTGGCATTGATCTTGTCGTTGTTGCCTTCGCGCAGGGGATCGGTGTCATGCTGCACCAGCAGATCCCGTCCGGACATGCGCATCTTGGTGCCGAAATTGCTGATGGCGGCGCCGAGGCGCAGGCCGCGGAACTGGGTGGTGAAGACCGTGCCGATATCGAGAGCAAGGCCGCTGGCGCCGCTGTTCATGATATACTCGTGGACATATTTAACGTTGGCGCCGATGGCGAAGCGGTCGGTGAGCGCGCGGCCGTAGGAGAGGCCCATGGTATAGGAGCCGGAGTTGAAGCGCTGCCCGGTGCCTTCGGGGTAGAGTTCGGTCGTGACATCCATCTCACCGATGGTCATGAAATTGCCGAAAAGGCCGACGGAGCCGATGTTGCCCAGGTTCAGCGCGATCCCGGCAAAGTCGAAATTGATGTCGGCAATCCACTCGGAATGGTTAAAGACCGCCTCACTGCCCTGCATGGTCGCGATGCCCGCCGGGTTCCAGTAAAGGGCGGTGGCATCATTGGCCATCGAGACATAGGCGCCGCCCATCGCGATCGCCCGCGCCCCCTGCCCGACATTCAGGAAGGAGGCTGCGGTGGTCCCCACCTTGGTCACATTTTGCGCTTGGCCGGCCGTGACCAGGAGGAGAAGGATGAGACCCAAAGAGATTATTCTTTTCATGTTAACCTCAAGATGTTTTCGATTCCAAAAAGATCTCATTGTTCTACTTGATCACGGCAAATTTACCGACATAGTTGCCCAAATCTCCGGCATCGACGTGAAAGACATACACGCCGTAGGCAATGTCGAGATTGTCCTTGGTCAGCATGTTCCAGGCCTGGGTGCCGTCGAAGAAGCTCGAGTTGTGCTCGACGGTCGCGATCAGCTCACCCTGCACGGTATAAATACGGATGGTGCATTTCATCGGCAAATGGGTGAAATGAATCTCGCGCGAGCCGCGCCCGGTCGCGTAGGGATTGAGAGGCTCCCAACCCGCTGACGCGACATAGGGATTCGGTACCACCTTGATATTCTTCAATTCGGAAGCGGCTTTTTGGGCATCGACTGTGGCCGCCTGCGTGGTGAAGCGGAAGCTGTCGTGACTGCCGAAGGGGCGGGTCGTGACGACGCGCAAGGTATCGCCCGCTTTGGGATGATAGGTGGTGGTGTCGTTGCCGGTGAAATAGAGGCTCCAGGTCACCTTGGTCTCCGGCCCGACCTGCTCGTAAAAGACGAGGCGGTCGAAATTGGAGAGCTGGCCGGGCTGGATGAAGGAGGGCCGCTGCGCATAATCGAGGAAGGCGTAGGGGATCTCCGTTTTGGTGTTCATATCGACCACTTTAAAATTGGTCGTGACCGCCGGAATGTTGTAGGCGGCGCCCATGGTGCCATTGGGATTCTTTTTGTGGATGGTCAGGGGCGCGGACCGGCCGCTGAAATCATCCATGGCCACGATTGCGTAATTGACCGGATACTCCACGCCGGTTTCATAATAGCCGCCGAACTGGAACTTGGTGAAGACATACGAGTAGTTGAACGGCGCCGTTGAACGAATTATGTTCCAGTTGGAAAGGGCAAGGATGCGCTCGATGGTGCTGGCGTTCTCGATGTTCAGGCGCATGCCGTAGAAGAAATCGCGGCCGCCGTCGATGTCGCCGCTGGTATCGACCACCGTATCGGGGGTGGCTGATCCTTCGGCCATCTTGATGAAGGTGGTCTGGACCAGGGTGTCGGGTGAGCCGGTGCTGGTGACATCATAGATGCCATAGCCGGTGGTCAGCGGCACCCATTCCTGCAGGTCCTTGCTGTCGAGATTGGGTTCGCCGCGCGTCGGTACGCCATCGCCCTCGCCCGCGTCTCCGGTGGCAGCGATGCCATCGGCGCCGAGGTCATCGGTGGCCTTGTTCCAGTCGCCGTCGTTATCCACGCCATCGGAAGCGGTATCGGTGAATTGCACCAGAATGTCGCGATTCTCCGGGATTCGTTTCTCATCGACGATGGTGGCGACGACCGAGCCGGTGCCAATGGTGCCCGCCTGTTTTGTGAGCGTGATGGAATGGTCACGGTCCACATAGCCGGCGGCCTTGGCGGCGGGAATAACCGCCACAACGTTGGAGCCGAGCGAGACGTTGCCGGCGGCGTCGATGCTGACATCGATCGGGCATTCGACCGGATTGAAGCCGTTGACCAGATCGCCGCGGTCGTAGGAGGTGACGGCATAATAGTATTTATAGCCGTTCACCAGCGAGGTGTCGCGGAAGGAATGAGCCAGGCCCGAATCGTCGCCGAGGTAGAACTGGACGCCGGTGCCGGGATAGGCCTCGGGGTAGAATCCCGAGATGCCATCGGCGCGGTCGAACTGCTTGAGCGGCACCGACATCAGGCGGCTGCCGAGATAGTTGGTGACCGGCGTGGCATCCTCGAAGCCGGGGTCGGAGGCGCGATAGATGCGATAGCCCTCAAAGTCGTAACCGCTGACCGCATCGTAGGAATACTCGGCGGTATCATCCCAGTAAATCGTCACTTCGCCCTCGCCCACCGCGGCATAGACCTTGGGGGGATTGGGGGCCTTGGCAAAGTTATAGTTCTCGTCGTAGATGAACTGGGCGGTCTCCTTTTTGGCGACGATGCCGCTGCGCGGATCGCCGGGCACCCAGGCCGAGTAGAGGATGGCGGTGGAGATGCGCTCGGTCTCACCCGGCTTGAGCGGAAAGTAACCGGAGGCGTAGATCCAGTCGCCGTCGACGTTGTTGCCGACGCCGTTGACGAACGAACCCGGAGTCGTAAAATTCCAGAGCTTCTCGTCCTCTTTCAGGCCGAACTTGTTGAAGGGATAGAAGAAGTAGAAACTGGTCAAGCCCAACTGATCGGATTCGCTGACGTCGGTCTTGTCCATGTGGGGCTCGCCCGGCAGGCTGGTGCCGGCACCGGAGGTCGGCAGGCCGTCCCCTTCGCCGGTATCCATGGTATTGAACTGGCCGTCCATGCCGACATCGTCGGTGATCGGATTCCAGTCGCCGTCGTTGTCGATGCCGTCATCGCGGCGTTCGTCGATGAGCTTGTTGTCCAATCCCTCGCCGGTGAGGTAATCGACATACTTGAGCCCGACGTAGACATAGGTTTTCTGGGTGACGCCGGTGGTGATCTCGATCTCGTTATAGTTATTCTCGTCGATCACGCCGTTGAGGTTGTCGTCGATGCCGTTAAAGCGGATCTCCTCGACCTGCTGGCCCGGCCGGAAGACGATGCGATTGCCTTTGGGGCCGCTGAGGACCAGGGAATCGGCCGGCATCTTGACGACGCTGCGAGTGTAATCGGCATAATTGATCTTGACGACATCCTGGCCGGCCACAAGGCTCTGGGCTTTGAACATCTCCTCGGTGATGGTCTTGCCCGAGCCGCTGCTGCCGTCGCCGTCGTTGTCGATGCCATCCCGGGCATTGCCGGGGCTTTCGAGGAAGGCGCAGCCGGCGATGTCGACCGGCGACCAGCCGCCGGAGCCGATGCCGTCATAGTCCCAGGTGTAGGTCAGATTGATCGAACGCTCAAAGGTGCAGTTGTCATCCTCGCCATCGCCACCGGCCATGTAGCCGCAGATGATGCTGAAGACGACCTTGTCGTAGCTGGTGGTGCCGATATTGGTGATGTCATAGACGAAGAAGAGGGCATCCTGAGCAAGGACCTGGGCCCATTGCAGGCCGCGAGCCGAAATTTTCAGACCGAGGCCGCGACGGGAGAGATCCGTGGAATCGGGGTAAAAATTGTAGCGGGCGTCGTTATAATCATCCATGACGAAATAGCTTTCCTGGTCGGCATTGAACTGGTTCTTGCCGAAGTAGCCGTTCCAGGCCGCATGTTTGGAATCGCTGTCAAAGGCGTCGTTACGCCAGCCGGGATCGTCCACGGCATCTTCCTTGTCGGGCCAATAGACCGGCCAGGACTTTTTGATATGGCTCATCGCCACCACCGTGGTATCCTTGCCGGCATAGCCAGGCAGAGCCTCCCAGGTGTACCAGGTGAGGCCGTCGGAGGACTTGTCGCCCATGCGCGGATCAACCTTGGGGCCGCGCGGGGTGACGACCGAGTGCTTGATCTGGCCGTCGCGGTCAATGATCTCGGCACCGACCATCGTCTCCTGATCGCCGATGTAGAGGTGACCTGAGCCCTTGGGCCATTCCCCGGCGATATCCTCTTCGATACCGGAGACGCGGCCGATCAAACCCGAGTTGTAAAAGGTGGTTTGAATGCGGTTGCCGTTATGGAAGCCCTTGCGTTCTTCGCTGAACAGGCCGTGGGGCTTGGGCTGGCTGAAAGCCGCGGTGCAGAGCAGCACAAGTCCCAGGATGAGCGTCAACATCACTATTTTTTTCATGCGGTTTGCTTCCTTTTTTTGTCTCATTTCGCTCGTATCCACCCGTGACCGGCCGGATCAGAAGCCCAGCGAGAAGCCGAGCTGCACCTGCCGCGGTTCGATGTACCACTCGGGATGATTGGCGTTGTCCTCGAGGGTGCTCACCCGGTTGGCATCGTAGCTGGCGTTGCGGGTCTGCAGGGTGTACTTGGGACTGCCGGTGTCGCTCCAGACGCTGGTGGCCGCGCGCTGATCGAAGAGGTTATAGATATAGGCGAAGACCGAGACGTTCTGTTTGCCGACGCGGAAGGTCTTGAAGAGCCGCAGATCGGTGGAGTTGACGATCGGTTTGCGCGCGCTGTTTTCAGCCAGGCCGCTGAAGGAACTGCTGCCGGAAGCCAGCCCCGGCGGGAAGGTCGGGGTGTAGGGGGTTCCGGTCCAGTATTTAAGCAGCAGGCTGGCGCGCCAGGTGGCGGTGCCGACGCTGAGATTGCCGTTGAGGGTGTGGCGCTGGTCCCAGCCCAGGGGCGAAAGCGTAATGCGCGGGGCCTTGTCACTGAGACGGTCGTTGTAGGAATCCTTGGGATCGGACGCGCTGCCCTCGGCGACCATATAGCTGTAATCCAGTCCCGCTTCGAAATAATTGGCATAGCGTTTGGTCAAGGAGAGGGTCACGCCCTTGACATTGGAATAGGCCTTGTTCTCGAACATGGTATAAGCGACGCTGGCGAGGTAGGTCGAAATGGGATATCCCGCCTCCACCCAGTCGCGCACGTCGCGATAGAACATCGTCACCTCGGCGCCGAGGTCGGGCGTGATCTGCTGGGAAAGACCGATCTCGTACTGCACGGTGCGCTGCGGCTTGAGGTCCGCATTGCTGAGGAAGGTGGAGTTGCCCGAGGTGGTCGCCACTTCGAGATCCGGATTGGAGGTATCGGTGCCGTCGTTGGCCCCGAAGAGCTGCCGGAAGGTCGGGATCTGGAAGAAATGGCCGTAGGAGAAATGGATTACACCGCGATCGGTGATCGGATAGGCAATGCCAAAACGCGGGCTCAGGGCCATCTTGGCCGTGGCATCCTTGTACCAGAACGCCTGGCGTTCGGCCAGCGTGTAGGGGATCAAATCCGCCTCGGGGGTTTCCGGTGAGTAGTTCTTGTATTTGTGATAGGGATCGAAGGGATCATAGATGTTCGGATCCCGGGGATCGGCAAGGATCTTGCCCCGGGAATTGAAATAGTCGAAGCGCAGGCCGAAATTGACGATCATCTCCTTGAATTCCATCTTGTCCTGTGCATAGAGGGAGAACTCGAGGGGTTTGTGGAGATAGCCGTTGTGATCCGGGGTGCTGCGCAGGGGGATCGCCGGCTTGAAGGGGATAATCTGCTCATTGCCCTCTTCAGCCGGGATGATGGTATATTCATCCAGGGTGAGCTTGTTGAAACGCCCCTCGGCGCCGATCTTGAGCTGATGATTATTCGTCACCTGGCTGGTGAGATCGAACTTGGCGACATCATAGGTGGTATTGCGCTTGAAATGCTGCATCTGGGTGCCGGCATCCGAAAAGCTCCAGTTGGAGGGCGCAGTGAGCGAGTCGGCATGCACATACCCCTCGGTGTCGCCGACGATATGATAGGAGATCGAGTTCGTGCCGTCGGCATTTACGGTGGTATCGGCCGCGTAGCTGACCGAGTTGAGCGGATCTTCATAGAGGTAATGCTTGTAGTCGGTCGAGGAGTGGGTATATTTCACCTCGTAGAAGGTGCGCATGTTGACCGTGTGGGTGAAGGTCAGGGTATTGTTGAGGGCATTTTCGAAGCGGTGGTAGTTGGCATCCGGGTTGTACTTGTAATAGCTGTCGTACCACTTGAATTCATTCTGGTTGCCCATGATGCCGTAGGTCAGCTTCATGTTGCCGCGCAGGCGATAAGCGAACTTGGCCTGGCCGCTGAATTTCTGGTAGGGATTCATCGAGACCAGTTCGCCGTCCCCCTTGAGTCCTTGCGGCGTAAACCAGCGCTTCCCGTAGAGGTAGCCGTCGTTGCTGAAATAGCGTCCGGTGATAAAAAAGGTAAGTTTGTCGCCGATGAGGGGGCCGCTGAGGCTGCCCTGGAGGTTGTAGATCGGATTGAACCGGCGCAGGGCATTGGTTTTGCTATAGCTCCCCTCCTGCGGCGAGCGGATCGCGCTGAGGGCGCTCGATTTGGGCTCGAGCACCCAGTAGGTTTTGTCATCGGTGCTGACATAGTCACCGACGTAGGTGGAGAGTTCGCCGTGCAGCTTCTCGCCGCCCTCTTTGGTGACGATGTTGACCACGGCCGACATCGCCTGACCGTACTCGGCGTTAAAGGTGCCGCTGATGACCTGGAGTTCCTGGACGGAGGAGTTTTCGATCTGGACGCCGATATTGCCGGAGTAGCCGTCGGTGGCGGCAATGCCGTCGACCCAGTAAGCGACTTCGCCGGAGCGACCGCCGCGGACATGGATGCCGCCGACGCCGTCGCGCACCAGGCCGGCCTGGAGTTCAAGGACATCGGCCACTTCCTGGACCGGCATGGCCTTGATCTCATCGGAGCTTACTGCGGCCATCGACGAGGTTTTGTCCTTTTGCACCATGGGCCGCTCGGCGACGACCGTGACCTGTTCGCCGACATCGACCACTGTCTGGCTGAGGGTAACGTTGACCGTGGTGGTCATGTCGACGGAGACCCTGACGCTGGCGACGGATTTGGGCTGATAGCCGATCATCTTGACCTGCATGGTGTAGGTGCCGGGCGGGACGTTGATGATCATGATGTAGCCATCCATGTCCGTCACCGCGCCAAGCATGGTGCCTTCCAGCACCACGTTGACGCCGGGGAGGGTTTCGCCCGTCTTGTCATCCTTCACCGTGCCGACGATTTTGCCGGTGGTGCCGGCAAAGGCCAGAAGGGGGATGAGCAGGCAAAACGCCACGAGTCCGCACACGAAATTTTGCAGCGATTTGTTCGTCATAGTTTTCCCTTACAGCTTGTTATGGATGATGGATTTCAGGATTCTGCATGTTCCAAAGTCGATTCCGTCCGGACGTGGAACGTCTGGGGCGAGCCGCAGCTTTCGCGCACGATCAGTTCTGCGGCGAGCTCGCGATGAAAGTCGCCGGTCTCCATGCCCTGGATTCGGTCGAGCAGGCGGGTGACCGCCAGGCGGCCCATATCCGCAATGGGCTGGCGCATGGTGGTGAGGCCGACGAATTTGGCGAATTCGATGTCGTCAAAGCCCACGAGGGCCAGATCCTCGGGAATGCGCAGGCCCGCCTCCTTGGCGGCGCGCATCACGCCGAGGCACTGGACGTCGCTGGCGACGAAGAGGGCGCTGGGCAGCCGGCGGTTTTGCGCGATGAGCCGCTGCATCGCCAGGTAGCCGGCGGCCTCGTTAAAGCCGTGTTCGCCGGCCCTGGCGCCGCAGATGACCACCGCGCGCTCCTCCAGCGGCAGCTCCGCCTCCTGCAGTGCCGCCTTGAACCCCTGTTGCCGCAGCATGGCCGGATAGCTGGAGAGGTGGCCGTTGATCATGCCGATGCGGCGGTGCCCCAGGCTGATGAGATGCCGGGTGGCGGTCAGGGCGCCTGCCCGGTTGGCGATGGCGATCGAATCGACGCGCTCGTGCATATGGTCGATCAGGACCACCGGCATGTGCGCCTCAATAAATTTCTCCGCATACTCCTCCATCAGTCCCAGCGAGATGACCAGGACGCCGTCGCAGCGCCGTTCGGTGAGGACGCGGTTGAGGGTGCGGTCACGGCGGTTCATGCGGTCGACGCTGTAGAGGATGAGATTAAAATTCGAGCGGGAGAGGGCGTGCTGGACGCTTTTAAGGAGTTCGACGTAGAAATAGTTGGTGAAAAAGGGGACGACGCTGGCGATGGTGTTGGTTTTTTTGCGGGCGAGGCTTTGGGCCAGGGCGTGGGGCTGATAGTTGAGTTCCTTGGCGATGTGGAGGATATGTTCCCTGGTGTGGGGATGGATATGGGGGCTGTTATTGATCGCCCGGGAGACGGTGCCGATGCCCACACCCGCTTTTTCAGCGACATCGTAGATGGTAGCTGCCAAACCGCGCTCCGCTCGGTTGGGGGATTTGTAGCTGTGGAAATGGCTGCCTGGCCGGTCCGCGTCCGGAACAGGATAGGAAGCGCTTCCATGTTTGCATCATCATTTTACAAAATATTGATTTGATTGTCAAGCATTTTTTGTGCCCGGTATCCCGCTGCAAAATCTGGCGCCCACCTGAAACCGCAAGCCCGGCGCTCCCGGAGCACCGTTTTTTTCACGTTAGCTGGCCCAGCTGAGTCTTCCTGTCATCCTGTTCTGCCATCGGGATGAAGGCCCGATCTCGGAGAGCAGGCTGTTTTTTGTACCTGACATTATTCTTGATTAAGGAAGCAAAAAAAGGTATATTGGCCATCATGTCCAGTCTGCGATTTAAAATAGGCGCCGGTTATTATACCCTGGTCGCCATCATTCTGGTGCTCAGCATCGTCGCCGTCGTCAGCTTTTTCCGCCTGAGCCGCTCCATCACCCCCATCCTCTCGGAGCACATCCCGGCCGCCATCGCCAGCCAGAACATGCTCAAGGCCCTTGACGAACAGATCCAGGACCAGACCCTGATGCTTCGCGGCGACCTCAATCTCGCCTACATCAGCTACCAGAACAGCCGCGACCGCTTCCTCAACTGGTATCAACATGCCCTCGATGCCAGCCTCCCGGAACCCGACGCCGCCGTCCTCGACAGCATCATGTACGTCTACCGCGTCTATCTGACCAATTCGGAGGCCTTTTATCGCCTCTGCCGCGACAACAGCGCACTCGCCCGTCCCTTCCATATGGACAGCATCGTCCCCATCGAACAGCGGCTGCGCCGCCAGTGCCTCCGCGTCATCGAGCTCAACCAGTCCCTCACCAGCCGCACGGTCGAAATGACCCGCGATGCCATGGACCATAGCATCATCCTCGTCTGCGTCTCCGCCGCCCTGGCCCTATTTTTCGCGTTCTGGTCCAATGCCCAGGTCTCCCGCAATGTCATCAAACCCGCCTCCGCCCTGGCGCGCACCATTCGCCTGATCAGCCGCGGCCAGCTCAACCAGAAAATCGATATCACCAGCAACGACGAATTCGCCGAACTCTCGAGCGAATTCAACAAAATGACCGAACGGCTGCGCAGCTACGAAGAGATGAATATCCACCAGCTCATCACCGAAAAAACCAAGTCCGAAACGATCGTCACCAGTATCGCCGAACCCCTCATCGTCACCGACGCCGACCACAAGCTCGTCCTTATGAACCTAGCCGCAGCGGCCATGCTCGGCATCCCGCCCGGCGAGATCAAGGGCCGGCCGGTGGCCGAAATCGTCAAAAACAAAAAACTCCGCCGCCTGCTGCAGAGCAACGAAACCCAGCTCAAGGAGACCGCCCACAGCGATTTCCTCCTCAAAATGGAAAATGGCAGCAGCACCGCCTACTACCGGCCGCGCCAGACCATCATCCTCGACGAATCGGGACGCAACCAGGGCATCGTCACCCTCTTCGAGGATGTCACCCGCTTCAAGGACCTCGAACGCCTCAAAACCGAGTTCATCGCCACGGTCTCGCACGAGTTCCGCACCCCGCTGACCTCGATCAACATGACCATCGATATCCTCTCCCAGCAGCTGCTCGGTCCGGTGACCTCGCGCCAGAGCGAGCTGCTGGCGATCGCCAAGGAGGACTGCAACCGGCTGACCAAACTGATCCGCGAGCTGCTCGACCTCTCCCGCCTCGAGACCGGCCATTACCAGATGCAGATGGCCCCCCTGGATTTCGAAAAAATGGTCCGTGAAACCCTGGGACCGCTGCGCCTCCCCTTCGAGGAGAAGGGCATCACCCTGATCTGCAATCTCGAGGAACTGCCGATGCTCTTCGGAGATCCCCTGCAGCTCAGCTACGTCATCACCAATCTCCTCAACAACGCGCTGCGTCACACCCCGGCGGGCGGACGGGTCGAGATCACCACCGCGGCGGAGGCCGAGGAGATCCGCATCGCCGTGGTCGATACCGGCATCGGCATCCCGCCTGAAGCGCAGTCGACCATTTTTGACAAATTCGTCCAGGTGAAAAAGGAGAGCGAATCCATTCCCGGCAGCGTCGGCCTGGGGCTGGCCATTGCCAAGCAGGTGGTCGAGGCCCACGGCGGCCGCATCTGGGTCGAGAGCGAGCCGGGCCAGGGGGCCGCCTTTTATTTCACCCTTCCCCTGACGAGAAGCCTATGAACAGCCGCAGCGCAGCGCGGGTTCTGGTCATTGATGACGAGTTGCACATCCTCAAGACCATCGGCATCAGTCTCGAGTCGATTGGTTTTGTTGTCACCCTGACCTCGCGGCCCCAGGACGCCCTCGAGATCGCCGGGCGGGAGCGTTTCGATCTGGCCTTTGTCGATCTGCGCATGCAGCCCATCGACGGCATGGAGATGCTCGAGCGGCTGCGCCGCCAGGATCCGGATTTGACCGTGGTGATCATCACCGCGCATGGCACCATTGACAGCGCCGTCGAGGCGGTCAAGAAGGGCGCCTATCATTATCTGCAAAAACCCTTCGATCTCAAGGAACTGCAGATCTTTGCGCAAAAGGCCTGGGAGCATCACCAGCTGACCAGCGAGGTGCGCACCCTGCGCGAGCAGGTGACCCAGCCTCCGGCCACCGGCGAGTTCATCACCCGCAATGCCGAGATGCTCGCCCTGCTCGACCTCGCCGGCCGCCTGGCCGACAGCACTATGAGCGTCCTCATCGAGGGTGAAAGCGGTACGGGCAAGGAGCTGATCGCCCAGTTCATCCACAGCCGCAGCGCCCGCGCTGCCAAGCCCTTCGTCAAAATCAACTGCGCCGCGCTGCCGGAGGAACTGCTCGAAAGCGAGCTCTTCGGCCATATCAAGGGGGCCTTCACCGGCGCGACGCGCGACCGCCAGGGCCGGTTCGAACTCGCCGACGGCGGCACGATCTTTCTCGACGAGGTAGCGGAGATCTCGCCCGCCATCCAGGCCAAGCTGCTGCGGGTCATCCAGAGCAAGGAGTTCGAGCGCGTCGGCGAGAGCGTGACCCGCAAGGTCGATGTGCGCATCATCGCCGCCACCAACCGCGACCTCGATGAAGCCCTGCGCGAGGGCAGTTTCCGCGACGATCTCTTTTATCGCCTCAACGCGGTGCGCCTCAAGGCAACCGCCTTGCGGCAGCGGCCGGAGGACATCCCGCTGCTGGTGCATCACTTTATGCGCAAATTCGGCAAGGAGGCGCCGCTGAGCATCTCGATCGAGGCGATGAAGGCGCTGCGCCTCTACCGCTGGTTCGGGAACGTCCGCGAGCTGGAAAATGTCATGGAGCGGGCCGTGCTCCTGGCCAAGAGCGGCACCATCGAGCTTTCCCATTTGCCTGCGGAGGTGCAGCACGCCGACCATGAGCCGGTCTATGCCATCTCCCTGGAAGAGATGGAAAAACGTCACATCATCCAGGTGCTGGAACATGCCCACGATTATGATGAGGCCGCGCGCATCCTCGGCATCGATCCGGCCACCCTGTGGCGCAAGCGTAAAAAGTACCAGCTTTGAGCCATCGTGCAATTTACAATACGGTTTTATTTTATGCAATTTCTTCAGGTTAGCGTCTTTTTTACCGTCCCGCCGAATGCGGTTAATTGCATTTTGCAAGGAATGCCCCGGCGGGGCCGCGGGCCATCTGTTGTTTTTTATGGACAAGCTTCCGCCTGGATTTTGGCATAATAGTTGATATAATAGTGGCGGCAACTGATGCAACTGGTGATCGTCCGTGTGAGGAGGTATCCGCCGTGGCCGTCAGAGTGATGACGATGAACAATCTGGATATAGCTGTGGTAAGCATGCGCGGTGCCCTGGTCGGCGGAGAGGAGTGCGACGAGCTGAAATCGAGCATCGCCGACCTCTTCGAGCAGGGCAATCGCAAGCTGATCATCGACATGAGCGGAATCACCTATTGCAACAGCCTGGGCATTGGTACCCTGGTCGGGCTGCATACCATGTACTCACGCGGCGGCGGTCATATCCGGCTCTGCGAGATGGGCAAGGGGATCCAGAATCTCTTTGTGATCACCAAGCTCATCAGCGTCTTCGAGGTGGAGGAGAGCCGGGACGAGGCCATTGCCAGTTTTCAAACCATGGAATCCATTAACCACTAATTCACAATTCCCCTCACATCAAAGGAGAAAGCACCATGAAACAGGGTCTCTTCATCACCATCGTCATGGTCGTAGCGTTCATCGTCGGCCTCATCGTTTTCCAGTTTCTGCCCGATTACATCAAACAAGGTGGTGTCCTGGTCCCCATCCTGATCATGATGATCCTGATGCTGCTCACCTTCATCGTTGAACGTCTGCTGGCCCTCGGCAAAGCCAAAGGTAAAGGTTCCCTGCCTGCCTTTTACCGCAAGCTGCAGCAAGAGATCAAAGCCGGCAACGTCGATGCCGCCATCGCCACCTGTGACAAACAGCGCGGCACCCCGGCCAGTGTGCTCCGCGCCGGTCTGGAAAAGTACAAACTGCTGAAGGCCTCCGGTGCCCATCTCTCCGCCAAGGAAACGATGGAAGAGATGCAGCATGCCGTCGAGGAATCGATGATGCTGGAAGTCCCGTTGCTTGAGAGAAACCTGGTGGGCATCTCGACCCTGGCCTCGATCGGTGTGCTCGTCGGTCTGCTCGGAACCACCCTCGGTATGATCAAGTCCTTCAAGGCCCTGGCCAAGTCGGGTGCACCCGATGCCATCGCCCTGTCGCTGGGTATCTCCGAAGCCCTGATCAACACCGCCGGCGGTCTGATCACGGCCATCCTGGGTATCGTGTCGTTCAACTACTTCAGCACCCGCATCGACAACTTTACCTACATGATCGATGAATCCACCTATTCCATGGTCACCACTCTGGCCGAAAAAGAAGCCACCAAATAACTGATGAGGTAAACAGCCATGCAGCATAAAAAAGGGCGTAGCAATATCCGGATTGACATGACGCCCATGGTGGACATTATGATGCTGTTGTTGACCTTCTTCATGTTAACGACACGCTTCAAACCACCTGCAGAGGCCGAAGTCGTCCTCCCCTCGTCGCATTCGCAGTTCAAGCTGCCCGAGTCGGACGTGATGACCATCACGGTGACCAAGGATGACCGCTATTATCTCGGACTGGACTCCCAGCGGCTTCGCGGCCGGCTTTTTGGCGAGGAGAATGCCCTGCGTTCGGGCATCCAGCTCCAGGACAAGCAGCAGCTGGCCGATTTGCTGATTCAGGCGCGAATCGCCAATCCCAAACTGCGCACCGTGATCAAGGCTGACAAAGAAACGCCATTTGGTCCGATCGAGGATGTGATGAACATCCTGCAGAAGGTCAAAATCACCCGGTTCAACCTTGTAACGGAACTCGAAAAAATCTGATGGAGTTAAAGTATGGCAGGAGCTGATGTTGTTGCCCCCAAGGAACCGAAAGGCAAGGGTGGCAAAAAACATAAAAAACGCGTAGGTGTGGGTATTGACATGACCCCGATGGTGGACATCATGATGCTTCTGATCACCTTCTTCATGCTCACCACGGTCTTCAATACGCCGCAGACAATGGAGATCAACCTGCCGCCTGACTCCGATGTCAAGGTGGAGGTTGCTGAAACCAGTCTGCTCACCATCCGCGCGACCGCCGATGGCTCCATTTATGTCAACATGGGAATGGAGACACCGCAACGCATTGAATTCAAGGAATTACGCCCCTTGATGGTCGACCGCAGCAAGGCCAATCCCAAGCTGGTCGTCCTGATCAAGGTGGAGCGCCAAGGCACCTATGAATTGATGGTCAATATCATGGACGAGTTGAATCTCGCCAACATAACCCGGTTCTCGATCGCGCCGTTCAAGGAGATTGACAGCCAACTCATCGCCAAGGCGATCTAACTTCCTGGAGGAGGAGAGTATCATGACAGAACTTGCGGAAAAAGCAAGACTCCCCTATGGAGCCACCGAGCTCAAGGAAGTCAAGCAAAAGTACATGGTCTACGGCCTGATCATCGCTTCCGTGATCGAGTTTTTCGGTCTGGGCATCTATTGGGCCGCGACCCTGCTGGGCAAGGAGGAGGCCCCGGTCCGCACCGTGCGCATCCTCAAATACAGCGAGCTCGGTCCGCCGCCCTCGATCCAGGGCGCCAGTGCCGCTGTCGCCCCCTCGGTCTCCGCAGCGGCGCCGATGGCCAAACCCAGTGTCGGTATCCCCGTGCCGGTTCCGGACGCGGAAGTGAGCCCTGAGCAGTCCTTCGCTTCCCAGACGGAAATGAGCTCGGTGACCGGCCCCGTGGGTGAAGGCGCCGGCACCGGCGGCGGTCAGGTGATCGAGCAGGACGTCAACGTCGAAAACATCGATGAAGAGGAGGCGCCGCCTCCCGACTTCGTCCCCTTTGAAAAGGAACCCCAGGTCATCAAACGCATCGAACCGGTCTATCCGGAGCTGGCGCGCAAGGCCGGCCTCGAAGGCACGGTCTGGGTGAAGCTGTGGGTCGACAAAGAGGGCAAGGTCAAGGATGTGGTCATCCTCAAGAGCGCTTCGGAGATCTTTAACCAGCCGGCCATCGACGCCGCCAAGCAGTGGATCTTTACCCCGGCGATGATGAAAACCGGCCCGGTTTCGGTCTGGATCTCCCTGTCGTTCAACTTCAAGCTCAATTAATCCCCGTGTGACGATGTCTCTCGAACCCGGAAAAGTGTTCGCATTCGCCATCGCCGGCATTACGTTCTGTGCCGGCGTGGCGATCGTCACCGGACTGCTACACTTCCAGGTCCTGCCGCAGGTACGCTATACCTTCGGTGTGGTGCTGATCCTGATGAGCATCTATCGTTTCCTGGTCACCTTCTGGAAACCCAAACCCTCAAAGTACAGGAGGCACACCCATGTCGATGAAGAGTAACCTGTTGCTCGTCAGCCTGCTGGGCGCGCTGGCCTGGAGTTCATGCAAGGTGGACACCCGGCCCAAGGAGAGCCCGACCAGCGGCCGTCTCGGTGTCTACGTCTCGGATTCCCACGCAGCACTGGCGGCCAAAGAGGCGGATCTCTTTTGCAGCCTCTACAACAAGGCGTACATTGCGCTCTACAGCGCCTCCACCCGCGAATGTCTGGTCCATCTGATCAATGACAGCGTCCGGCTGGTCCTCACCGACCGGGCCCTGAATGCGGAAGAACTCCGCATCATCAACAAGGATGAACTCGAGATCGATTCGATCCAGGTGGCCCTCGATGCCCTGGCCCTGCTGGTCAACCGCGTTAATGACCTGCAAGCCCTCTCCATGGCCGACCTGCACGCCATCATCGATCAACGTCTGACCTCCTGGCAACAACTGCCGGGAAGCGGCTTGACGGGCCCGATTCAGCTGGTCACCCCCGGCAAAAATTCCGGTGCCTATGAGCTGCTCAAGTACCATTTCCTGCGGCGCAGCGAGGACTTTGTTCCGGCCGTCATGACCGCCGCCCAATCCGAGGTTGTCGAGTATGTGGCCCGGCATTCCCAGGCGCTGGGGATCGCCTCACTCGCCTGTGTCAAGGAGGATTCCCTGAAGGCTCTCACGGAAGAGCCCGACGGCATGGTGCGCGCCCTGGCTTTCACCGGGACCGACTCGACCGGCGCCCCGGTGCACCTCAAGATGCACCAGGCCAACGTCTATCTGAAAAAGTACCCGCTCTATTATCCGCTCTATGTCTATTTCAATCGCAAATCGCAGCTCGCGGCCGGATTTTGCTCCTTTATCGCCAGCGCCCCGGGACAAAAGATTATCCTGAATTCCGGTCTGGTCCCAACCACCATGCCCATCCGTCTCGTTCAGATTAGATAGGAGTATTGAACTCATGAAACGATTTTCTGCATTGCTCTGCCTGGTGCTGGTGCTCCTGGTCCTCCCTGCAGCCGGCCAGGATAAGGTTGCCGAAGGCCTTGCGCTCCTCAACCAGGGCAAATTCGATGAGGCCGCCGCCCTCTTCCAGAAAGCCATCGATCTGAATCCACGCAACACTGCGGCCCTGAACGCTCTGGCCAAGGCCCAGATGCAGGGCGGCAAGGCCGTTCTTGCCGAAGCGACTGCTAAAAACGCCCTGATGGTGGATGACAAGAATCCGGCTACCTGGCAGATCCTGGTTCAGGCACAGATGGCGCAAAACCACAATGCAGATGCCTATGCCTCCCTGCGCAAGGCGATGAAGCCGACCAAAAACAATGCGGAACTTCTCATTCAGCTCGGCTGGCTCCACCTGGCGGCGGATTCGACCAACCAGGCCGAAGTGGCCTTCTCACAGGCCAAACAGCAGCTGCCCAACAATGCGCAGGTCTACCGCGGGCTGGGAGAAGCCTATCTCAAGCTCGGCGCCGAACCGGTGGCCCTGATGCAGTTCGAGGAGTCGATCAAACATGATTCCGTCCAGGTCGAATTGCGCGCCAAGATGGCCGATCTCTACCTCAAGGACCGCCGCTACAATGAAGCCGCCCAAATGTACCGCAGCGTCCTGGTCCATCAGCCGGAGAATGACAAGGCCGCCCTCGAGGTGAGCCGCATCTACATGCTCTCCAAACAATATAAAAATGCCACAACCTACCTGGAAAAATACGTGGTGCGCCACCCCGAGGACCAGGCCACCTGGACGATGTACAGCGAGGCTCTGGATAAAAGCCGGCAGTTTGAATCGGCCTTGAGCGCCGCCGAGCATCTGCTCAAAAGCAATCCCAATGATCCCCTCGCCCTGCGCCTCGCCGCCAAGGCTAATTACATGCTCAAGCAATACCAGCCGGCCGTCGATTCCTACACCAGGCTGGCCGCCGTCGATACCCTCAGCTTCGAGGACGCCAAACGCTTTGGCAAAAGCTATTATGCCCTGAAAAACGACAGCCTGGCGCTGGTCTACATGGAAAAATCGCTGGCCAAAAATCCCGAACAGGACGACCTCTTCAATGATATGGGCGCCTCCTACATGCGCACCAAGCAGTGGGAAAAGGCCGCGACGATGTTCCAGAACCGGATCAAGGCGGATTCGACCTATCCCAATGGCTATATCAATTTCGCCCTCTGCAAGATGGCGCTGGAAGATTACCAGCCGGCGACCAAGGCCTTGCGCACCGCCATCGCCCTGCGTCCGAGCTATATCTCCGGCTATCTCTACCTTGGCCGCGCGCTCCGCGGCGCCGACTCCCTCAAGGCGGCGCGTCAAGCCTATGAGACCATGGCCCAGCTTGCCGACACCCTGAAAAATAATTACAAGAACGAACTGGGCGAAGCCTACAGCTTTATCACCTTTTCCTACCTGGTCGAAAAAAACAACGCCCAGGCGATCAACGCGGTCACCAAAGCCATCGAATTCAAGCCCAACGATATCGAGCTGAACCTCTGGCGCGCCCAGGTCTTGCACGCCCTTGACCGCCGTGACGAGGCCAAGGCCCAGTACGAAAAGGTGCTGCGCCTCGATCCCAAAAATGCGGATGCCAAGAAAGGTCTGGATATTCTCCAACTTTATAACTGACGAAATCACTTGTTCAGCCCCTTAACCCAATCAGAAAGGGACTCTCATGAAGAAAAGTATGGCGCTGGTTCTCGGCCTTCTGCTGCTCATCGGCTGCGGCAAAAAACAGGAAGTGACGACCGTTTCCGCATTTGAAAAGTTCCAGGAACCCTTCCTGCGCATTTCGTTCAGCCATCCCCAGGGCTGGCAACTGCAGCAGGACGGGCCGAAGGTCGGATTTTACTCCTCCGCCGACGGGCTCTACAAGTTCAATCCCTATTCCATCGAAGGCAAGGATGCAGCACGGGTGATCGTCAACCTCGACAAAATGGACACCCTTAAAACCCTGGATGCGGTCATCCGCAGCGTCAACAGCGATCTGACCTCCTCCGGTTTCGACGTCACGGCCCCGGTCGATAAAAAGCTCGCCGACCTCAATGGCAAGCTGCTCCATTACCGCGGCGCGCTTGACGGCAAGAACATCATCAGCGGTGACGAGGTCGTCGCCATCAAGGATTCCATGCTCTATACGGTCATCTATGAGGGCTTTAACAAGATGTACGAGGGCAACAAAGCGGCTCTCGACACCGTCCTGGCCAGCCTCCACCTGCCCGTGGCGCAGGTCCAGGCGCCGGGTGTCGATCCGGCCCTCCCGGCCGAGGAATTCGACGTTTTTGAGAACAACTTTCTCAAGATCTCCTATCCCGTCAATTTCCAGCCTTCGCCGGCTACCGTCAAGGATCCGGTGCAATTCGCTCTGACCATTTACGGCTACCGCAAGGACAGCGGCATCTACATCGATGTCCGGCCGGCCCAGAAACTGACCCTCGACAAACTCGTCGCGCAGAATGCCGCCAAGTTCAAGGAGAGCGGCCGTGGCATCGCCACCGTCGATGGCGTCCCGGCGACCTGGCTGAACTATGCCGGCGGCAAGGACATCACGAGCCGCGTCTACTTCTTCGTCAAGAACGACAAGTTCTTCCGCGTCATTGTCAATACCTATCAGCCGATGAAGAGCGCCTTCCAGCCCGCCTTCGACAAGATGGTGGCCTCGCTGGTGACCAAGTAGTTCCCTCTTCAGCAAAAAAAAGCCGCCCGGCGTAAAGCCCGGCGGCTTTTTTT
>DAOQAG010000005.1:0-18892 GCA_035353815.1 bacterium | reverse complement strand
GCGCGCTGCGGCGCTGGGTGGGAACAAGAGCAAGGGCGAAGGCGGCTCAGAGCCGCTCCAGCAGCTGCGCAAAAGCCCTGGCGGCCGAATCGCGCATCGCCGCGATCAGGGCTGCCGCACTACCGGGCGGGATCACCGCCCGCCCTTCGATATAGCCCGAGCCCAACCGCCCCCCCTCTGCATCCGTCAGCTCATACCAGAACCGCGTCACTGCCTCGCGCTGGCCGGATTCGGCCGTCTCTTCGAAGCGGACCAGCTGCACCGCGAGGGTGGTACACGCTTCCCGGCGCGGCAGGGCTGTGACCACGGCGCTGAAACGGCCGGAGGCGCGCAGCCAGGCGACCAGGCGTTCGCGCAGCAGTTCCGGCGGTGCGGCGATCCAGCGGCGGTAGGCGTCGAACTGGATCTCGCTGACGCTATCGCGGTAGACCATGCGGTCCTGCTCGCTCGGCGGCAGGGCACTGAAGGGCTGCACCCACAGCGTTGCCGGCTGCGGCGCCGCAGCCGGCGCCGGCGCATCGAGGACGAGATCGTAATAATGCACCTGGGGCACCCGGCCGCAGCCACAGCACAGGGCCAGGGCAGCCAATATAAGGGCGTTGCGCATGGGTCACTCCTTGGGCAATTGGCGTTCGGCGGGATAATTCTTGCGCACCAGATTCCAGGGCTGTTCCTTGATCGTCTGGGTGAACTCGGTCAGGTTCCGGCTCAGGGTGCGCATGTTCTCCATGGTCTCGCGATAGCTGTCGCGGTTCTGCACGACGAGATGATCGAGGTCGCCCAGGGTGGCATTGACCTGTGTGGTAAGCCGGCCGACCTCGCCGACGAGCTGCTCGGCGTTGGCCATGGTGTGCTGCAGGGTGGTATCGTTGGCCGCGAGCAGGCCGTTGACATTCTGCACGGTGGTGTTGAGTGCGGCGGTCAGCTCGTTGAGGTTGCCTAAAAGGGTGCGCAGCTCGCTGCTGTTCTGTGCGGTCATGGCATTGAGGTTGGTGATCAGGGCGGCGAGGTTGGCCCGGTTACCGTCGTTGAGCAGATCATTAAGGCGGCGCAGCAGCTCCGTCGCCTCGGTGGTCGCGCCGCCGATCGGTCCTGACATCTGGGCAAAACTGGAGACCTCGCGGCTGGGGATGAGCGCCCCCGAGGTGAGCAGCGGGGCGCCGCCCGTGCCGGGGGCGATCTCGACATAGAAGGCGCCGAGAAGGCCGATGGAGGTGATGTAGGCGTAGCTGTCGCGGCGGATGGGGGTGCCGTGGTCGAGTTCGAGGGTCAGCTCGACCGGCGGCTCTTCCCCGGGCAGGACCCGATGGCCGCTGACCTTGCCGACCGGCACCCCGGCCAGCCGCACCGTCGAACCCGGCTCGATGCCGCCGACATAGGCAAAGCGGGCGCGGTAGAATTCCTTGCGCTCCCACCCGCTGACGCCCTTGATCGCGAAGAGAAAGGCAAAGAAGAGCAGCAGGCTGATGGCGATAAAGAGGCCTGCCTTGAGTTCACTTTTATGATACTCCATCCTGCTCCTTATCACACAGGTTCATACTGCTTCCCCCACGAGGGAGGCGAGGTATTTGCGGCCGTCGGGCTCGCCGGCATCGGGCTGGCGTTCGAGAAACTGGCGCACCTCCGGAATGGTCGATGCCTTGAAGGCCGCCTGGTCGCCGACGAAGAGGAAGCGGCCCTCGTGCATCAAGGCGATGCGGTCGGCGATGAGCCAGACCGATTCGAGTTCGTGGGTGACGACGACGATGGTCATGCGGAAGGCCTGCTGCAGCTTGCGGATGAGGGCATCGATGCCGGCGGCGACGATCGGGTCGAGGCCGGCGGAGGGTTCGTCGCAGAGGAGGATATCGGGGTCCATCGCCAGGGCGCGTGCCAGCCCGGCGCGTTTTTTCATGCCGCCCGAAAGCTGCGCCGGCATAAACTGGTCGAATCCGGAGAGTCCGACCATCTCCAGTTTCAGCCGGGTCATGATCTGGATGGTGGAGGGCTCGAGCCGGGTGTGCTCCCGCAGCGGCAGCGCGACATTTTCGCTGACGCTCATGGAATTGAAGAGCGCCGCCCCCTGGAAGAGCACGCCGATGCGTTTGCGGACCTGGCCGGCCGCCGCCTCATCCGCCGCCGCCATATCCACCCCCTTCATCAGGATCCGGCCGCGGTCGGGGCGCTGCAGGCCGATGATGTGGCGCAGCAGGGTGCTCTTGCCGCAGCCGGAGCGGCCAAGGATCACCAGGGTCTCGTTGGGATAAATGTCGAGATCGATCCCCTTGATGACCTCCTGGCGGCCATAGCGCGTGTGCAGACCACGTATTTCGATGACGGGCTCGGGCATTGCTCAAATGTACGATGCAGGAAGTTAGAATTCAAGGCCTTTTGCGCACCTCGCGGCGGAGCGCCAGCCAGCCCCGGTGAAAAAAAAAGACGGAAGCAGGGCTTCCGTCTTTCGCGATCACACCGCGTCTACATCGATACGGAGGGCGGCGCGGGCTCATCCGCCTTGCCGGCGTTGCGGACCGGCACCAGAATCAGAATCAGGGAGATGAGCAGCAAGACCACCAGGCCGATCGAGATCGGGGCCTTGTCAAAGATCCGCCACAGATTGATCTGGGCGATCTTGAAGGGCGCAAAGGCCAGTCCGGTGAGCGCCTCCCCGGCGATAAAGCCGGCGGCGAGAAGGATGCCGATATTCTCGACCCGCGCCTTTTGCGCGGCGTTGAATTTCCGCCGCTCCGCGACCATATCGACGATCCCCTTGACCACGCCGCCGACAAAGATCGCAAAGGTGGTTTCAAGGGGCAGATACATCCCGACCGCGACCAGCATCGGGCTGCGCACCTGCATGAGGATGAAGGCAACTCCCATGAGCATGCCGCAGATGATCAGCGGCCAGGACATCTGTCCGCCGACGATCCCCTTGGCCAGCATCGCCATCAATCCCGCCTGGGGCGCCGAGAGCTTCGGGCTGCCGAAGCCGCCATCATAGCCCTCCTTGATTCCCTGGGCAATGTCGGCCTGATTGAGGAAATGGAGGACGCCGAACATCACCAGACCGGCCACAACGACGCCGATGAGGTTGCCGATCTGCATCTTCCATGGGGTACCACCGAGAATATGCCCGGCCTTGAGGTCCTGCAGCATCTCGCCGGCGACCGCAGCTCCGACGCAGACGATCGCGGCCACACCCAGCACCGCGGCCACACCGGCATTGCTCTTGCCGACACCAATGGCCACCAGGATCAGGGCGGTGACCACCAGAGCGGTCAGGGTCAGACCGCTGATGGGATTATTGCTGGAGCCCATGATGCCGACGAGATAGCCGGAGATGGCGGCAAAGAAAAAGGCGAGGATGATCAGCACCGTGGCCGCCACCAGGGCGATGAGCAGGCTGGTGCCGAAGATGAACTTGGTGACGATAAAGGTAACCACAGCGGCGCAGAGGATCCCGATGACGATCCACGAAAACTTGAGATCCTTTTCGGTGCGCTCGTACTCCACCGCGCTGCCCGAGGCCGCTTTTTTGACATCGCTGATCGAGCGGCCGATGCCGGCCACCAGACTCTTGCGCATCTTGAAGAGGGTGAAGCAGGCCGCCATCAGCATGCCGCCGATGGCGATCGGCTTGACAATATAGCGCCAGATCGCGTACGACTGGAAGACCGGATCGCTCACCTTGGCCGTAGCAGCCGAGCCGGTCAGCGTGGAATCGAGGCCCATCAGATAATTCGCCCAGCTGGTGAGGAATTCGGGCGTGAACGAGGGGGTAAGGAAGTAAAGGATGATCGGCGTCAGCAGTCCCCAGGCCAGCAGGCCGCCGGAGAAGTTCAGGGCGCCGAGCTTGGGCCCGATGATATAGCCGACGCCCATATAGGCCGGGCTGATCCCGGGCGAGCTGAGCAGAATCCCGCCCTCGCCGGGGATCGCCGTGCCGGTGATGGTCTTGCGCGCAAAGGCGACAAAATGCTCCCAGGTTTCAGCGAACAACTTGAATTCCGCCAGCATTTTGACCAGCGCACCTCCCAACATCGCGCTGAACAGGAATTTGGATCCGGTTCCCGAGGCGCTGCCGGCCTTGTGGATCTCCGCCGCGGCGACCGACTCGGGATAGGGCAGGCTTTCATCCTCGACCATCACCCGGCGCAGCAGGGCGACGAACATGATGCCGAGCACGCCGCCGATGATGAGAATGATCGTCGCGGTCAGATAATTGGCGTTGGAAAAAAACGGCCGCCAGAGGCCGGCAATATAAAAGGCGGGAAGGGTAAAGATGGCGCCGGCCGCGACCGATTCGCCGATCGAACCCACCGTTCTCGCAAAATTCTGCTCGAGCATCGTGCCCTTCTTGCGGAAGAGCCGCAGCACGGCCATGCCGATGACGGCCGCGGGATAGGTCGCGGCAATGGTCATGCCGGCCTTCAGGCCCAGGTAGGCATTCGCCGCCCCGAGAACCACGCACATGATCAGACCGATGATCAGCGACCGCAGGGTGAATTCGGACATTTTTGCATCAGAAGGGATGAACGGCTTGAACTTTTTGGCGTCGGACATGTGGTTCTCCTCTGCTGGTAATGGGCATGACCGGGAGCGCAACAGGCGGCAAGATCCCGGGACCAAAGACGATGGACAGGGTACGGGGCGATTCAATGCGTGCTAAAGTAGCATATCACAAGGAAATAATCAATTAAAAAAATGACCGTCCCGGGCGCAGCGGCGCCGCATCCTAAAAGGTGGAATAAAAGAGGGCGGTGAAGAGCAAATCAGCGAGAATGATGAGGAAGATCGAGGTCACCACCGAGGCGGTTGTCGCCTTGCCGACGCCCTCGGCTCCGCCGGAGACGTTGAAGCCCTGATAGGAGCCGATGAGTACGATGACCAGTGCGAAGATCAGACTCTTGAAGAGGCCGGTGAGAAAATCGGCCAGCACCAGGGCGGTGACGGTTTCATTGTAATAGGCGATCCAGGGAATCCCCAGGGTCGAAACGGCGAGGATGACGCCGCCGAGAATCCCAAGCAGGTCCGCGATGACGGTCAGGCAGGGCAAGGTGATCACCAGCGCCAGGGTGCGGGGCACCACCAGGAATCCGACGGGATTGAGCGCCATCACCGCCAGCGCGTCGAGCTCTTCGGCCACCTTCATGCTGCCGATCTCGGCGGTGATCGCCGAGCCGCAGCGGCCGGCGACGAGAATGGCGGTGATCAGAGGCCCCAGCTCGCGGGTGATCGAGACCCCGACCAGGTCCGCTACATACAGGGAGGCGCCAAACTGCGCGAGCTGGTGCGCCGATTGCATGGCGATGATCAGACCGACGAAAAAGGCAATGGTGCCGACAATGGGCAGGGAATCTACCCCCATGCGCACCATCTGAACGAACGAGGAGCCCCAGCGGATGCGGCGGCCGCGGAAGGGTGCGACGCAGAGCCAGTAGCAGGCGGCAGCGGTGAAGCGGCCGAAACGCCCGAGATGAACGAGGAAATGGACCAGGCGCCGGGCCGGGAAAAGGGGGCGCGTCACGTTTCCATCCATTTCAGCGCGGTGGCGGGATCGGGATAGATGGTAAAAACCGTGTCGAGCCGCGTCAGTTCGAAAACCTCCTTGACGGCATCCCGCAGTCCGGTGACCGCCATGCGGCCATTGTTGCGGTTGAGATGCTGCAGTCCCTCGATCAGGGTCGCCAGCCCTGAACTGTCCATATAGTGAACCTGGTCGAGATTGACCACCAGCCGGACATCGCGCTCTGCAACCAGACGCAGGATCTCCTTGCGCAGCTGGGGCGAGGAGTAGAGGTCGACATCGCCGCGGATACTCATGACCGCCACATTGCCACGTTGCTCCGTATCCAGATGCAAACTCATAAAGCCCTCTCCTCCCGGGGAAGAAATTTCGCCATGATCAGGCGATTGCCGATCCTGGCCATATTCTCGTAATGCACCTCATCCATGACCGTGCGGATGATGTGCACACCCAATCCGCCGGGCCGCAGCTCATCCAGCGGCCGCGGTTTGATGCTCTTGATATCCGCCGGCTCGCCCAGGTCAACCACGACGATCTCCAGCTTGATCGGCGTGATCCGGCAGGTGACATAGATGGGCTGACCGATGGCGTTGTGATAGGCATGACGGATGACGTTGGAGCAGGCTTCATCCACCGCCAGGATGATCTTGGCGCACTCCTTGCGGGAAAAGCCGGCCAGGGTCGAGATCTCGTCGATCGCTGCCCGCAGAATCCGCAAAAAAACCGGATCGCTGCTGATCGAAATGCGGATGCATCGCCCCGGCAGCCAGCGCGGGCGCAGCTGCTTGAGGGTAAAATAGAAACGGGCGATATTTCGTCTGATTCCCATACGGGCTTTCACGGTACGGAGAGTTCAAATCGTTTGCGTGGCCCACCCCGAACCCCACCCCGTTGCGGCTGGCCGCTGCGCAGCAGATGCACGGGCCGGCCGGCCGTTTTGCTCGAGCTACAAGTGCCGCAGGGCTGTTGCGCTCCGGCAGCCTGCGTCGGCCGGGTCAGTGCGCCTCCAGCCAGTTGCCGCCCAACCCGGTCTCGACCTTGATCGGCACCTCCAGTTCGATCGCCCCCTCCATCTCGGCGCGCACCAGTTCGCGCGCCGCGTCCACCTCGCCGCGCGGCACCTCAAAGACCAGTTCATCGTGCACCTGCAGGATCATCCGCGCCGCGCTTTTTTCCTTTTCGAGACGCCTCTGGATGCGGATCATCGCCACCTTGATCAGATCCGCGGCGCTGCCCTGAATGGGGGTATTGATCGCCGTACGCTCGGCAAACTCACGGATGCGCCGGTTGTCGCTGGCGATATCGGGCACCATACGCCGCCGCCCCAGCAGGGTCGTGACGTAGCCATTATGCCGCGCCTCCCGCACCATGCGCAGCATGAACTCCTGCACCCCCGGATAGCTGGCGAAATAGGCCAGAATGAATTGCTCGGCCTCGTCATTGGCCAGCCCGAGCCGCTGCGCCAGGCCATAAGCGCCCATGCCGTACATGATGCCGAAATTGACCTCCTTGGCGCGACGGCGCTGCTCCGGCGTAACCTCCGCTTGCGGCACCTTGAAGACCAGGGCCGCGGTGCGCGTATGCACATCCTCGCCGGCGAGAAAAGAGTCGCGCAGGGTGCGGTCGCCGGAGAGGTGGGCCATGATCCGCAGCTCGATCTGCGAATAGTCGGCATCGAGGATCAGATGCTCCGGGTCGCCAGTGATGAAGGCGCGGCGGATGCGCCGGCCGACCTCGGTGCGAATCGGGATGTTTTGCAGATTGGGCTCGGTGGAGGAGAGCCGGCCGGTAGCCGCCACCGTCTGGTTGAAGGAGGTGTGGACCCGCCCGGTGGCGGGATTGATCAGCCGCGGCAGGGCATCGACATAGGTCGATTTGAGCTTGGCCAGCTGGCGGAAATCGAGAATGCGCTGGGGCAGGGGATGCTTGCCGGCCAGTTCCTCGAGCACACTGACGTCGGTCGAAAAACCGGTCTTGGTCTTGCGCGCCGAAGGCAGCTTGAGTTCGTTGAAGAGGATCTCGCCCAGTTGTTTGGGGGAGTTGATATTGAACTTGTGCCCGGCGATTTCATAGATCGACTTTTCGATCACCCCCAGTTCCTGTTCAAGCTCGCGGGACATGGCCGCCAGATAGAGTTCATCGAGCGCCACCCCGTTACGTTCCATGACCTCGAGGACGTGGATCAGCGGCACCTCGACCTCGTCGAAGAGCGGCCGCAGCCCGAGATGATCGATCTTGGGCATCATCACCTGCTCGAGCCGGCGGGTATAATCGGCGTCCTCGCAGGCATACTCCGCCACCTGCTCGATCGGCACCTGGTCCATGGTGCGCTGGTTTTTACCGGTGCCGAGAAGCTGGGTGGTCGGGATTTTCTGCAGGCCGAGATGCTCAAGGCTGGCGGAGTCGAGGTTATGCTGGAATCCCGAGGGGTTGAGCAGATAGTCGGCGACCATGGTATCACAGGCCAGGCCGGCCACCTCGATGCCGTTGCGGGCGAGGACGATGACGTCGTATTTGGCATTGTGACCGCTTTTGCGCACGGAGGGGTCGGTCAGCACCGGCGTCAGGGCGGAGAGGACCTCCCGGAGCGGCAGCGGCCGGTGCGCGGCGGCGAGGTCAGCCGGTCCCTTGACGGGAATGTACCATGCCTCACCTTCACTGCACGAGAAGGAGAGTCCGACCAGCTCGGCGCGCATCGGGTCCACCGAGGTCGTTTCGGTATCCAGAGCGAAGGATCCGCTCTGCTGGAGCACCTTCACCAGCTCCTCAAGTGCCGCCCGGTCTGTGACAAGATTATAGCGGTGTTCGGCCTTGACGCGGCTGCTGAATTTTTCCATCAGGGTGGGCAGGTCCATTTCGCGGAAAAAGGCCGCCGCTTTCACGGCCGGTACCGGCCGTGTTGCCAGCTCGGCAACCGTGGTATCCAGGGGGACATCGCAGTGGATGGTGGCGAGGGTTTGCGACAGCCGCGCCGTCTCGGCGTGCTCTTGCAGGAGAGTGCGGTACTTTTTGGCTTCGATGCGGTCGGTCTGGCTGAGCAAGGCCGCAAGGGAGCCATACTGGCGCAGCAGGGCCAGGGCGCCGACCGGCCCGATCCCGGGCACCCCGGGGATATTGTCCGAGGTGTCGCCGCAGAGGGCGAGATAGTCAATGATCTGCCCGGGCGGAACGCCCATCTTTTCGGTGACCGCGGCGGCATCGAGCCACTCGATCTTTTCCCCGGCGCGATGCGGATAGTAGACCAGGGTGTGGTCATCGACCAGTTGCATCAGATCCTTGTCGCCGGTCACCAGCACCGTCAGCAGCCCCTCTGCAGCCGCCCTCCGCGCCAGGGTGCCCATGATGTCATCGGCTTCGAATCCCGGCTTGCGGATAAACGGAACGTCGAGGGCTGCCAGAAGCTGCTCCAGGCGCGGCAGCTGGTCGGCCATATCCTCGGGCATATGCTGGCGCTGTGCCTTGTAGGCGGCGTACATGTCGTGGCGGAAGGTGGGCTCGGGCGAATCAAAGACCACGGCGAAGAGTTCCGGTTTTTCCTGCTCGAGCAGATTGAGCAGCACCCGCGCAAAACCAAAGATGACGCTGACATGCTCGCCGCGGGAATTGACCAGGGGATTGCGGGCAAAGGCAAAATAGGTGCGGTAGGCGAGCGCGGCGCCATCGATCAGGAAAAGCCGTTTGCGGCCGGCAGATGGAGACATAGTGGATTCCGGTTTTGGAGGTGCCTGTGGAAAACGGACGGGGACGGAGACGAGCGGAACCTTTCCGCTGCGCCGTCGTAAATCCTATACGGGAATGTAAATAAATTGCACATAACCTGCAACGCAAAAATTGCCGGCGAGATTTCTGTTGGGAATATTATTTTTTTAGGCTACATTAAATCTTATGCACACATCAAAAACGGAGAAGATCCCATGTCCCAGATCCCCCCGCAGCAACTGAATATTGAATTGGGCGAAAAGGAAGCCGAAGGCATCTATTCCAATCTCGCGGTCATCTCCCATTCACCGGCGGAGTTTGTCATCGATTTCACCCGCATGGTGCCCGGGCTGCCGAAAACCCGGGTTTATGCGCGTATTATCATGACACCTCAGCACGCCAAATCCCTGCTCAGCGCCTTGAAGGATAACATCGGCAAGTATGAGTCCCAGTTCGGCGAGATCAAGATCTATTCCGAACCCGCCAGGGAAAATGCGCCGATGGGCTTCCATTCCGAAACGGATGATACCCCACCGGAACAGACGGTCGCCCGCTGATGTCCCGGCTACTCCGCCATACCCTTCTCGTGCTCCTGGCAGGCACCACCCTCTCCCCGGCCGCGGCGCCGGCAAACCGGGGCTCCCTCTCCCTGCAGGTGGGCGTCTGGAAGCCGAGCGTCCTCGATGTGGAGCCGAGCAAACCCTTCAAACCCGTGCCCGGCACGACCTGGAGCCGGGGGATATCCCTGTGCACCCCTGAGGTGGGCGGCTTTGCGCTGCGCGTGAGCGGCTGGCAATGGCAGCAAGAGTTCGCCCTCATGGACCTGGCCGGCCAGGTTACCCTGCGCCATCTCGCCCTGGATCTCAAATACCACCTCCTCGGCACTTCTCCGGTCAGCCCCTTCGTCTCTTATGGCGCTGCCGCCGTGTATGGCCGCGAAACCACCGCCGCCTGGCTCGGCGGCGCAGATTCAGGATGGGAGTACCGCGGCTACGCCCTGAATATGGGCGCCGGGATCGACTTCCGTCTCCTGCGCCACTGGGGCCTGGCTTCGGAGTACCAGTACCTCTATGCCGATTTCGATGAGAGCATCGGCATGACCAGCCGCTACAGCGGACCCAAGGTAACCTTCAAGCTGCTCTACCTGTTCTGACCTCCCCGCCGTGCATTTATGCGCTTTTGTTCACTTCTGATTCAAGAGTGTCTACGCCTGAAACATACCGGGCCCTGTCGGGAGGCGTCGCGCCCCGTTTTCACGACCCGGCCGATACCCTCCGGGCCGCCCCGGATTATCGGTACTGTTATTCATTGAGTTAGGACCCGCACAGCCGCGAGAAATATTCCTCTTCCTGCCTGTTTTTCAGCCCTTTTCCGGTTATAAGGTACAAAATTTGCGAGCAAACGAGCGTCCCCCGTGCGCCATCGGGGGCTGGCATAGGTCTATTTACGTCAAGATGAGCCCGCAGCAGCGGGCAGGCTGTATGGGAGGATGTGCATTGATCTCGTTCAAGAATTGGCCGCTTCGCACCTGGGTTGTGGGGATAGCTATGATCATAGCGGGCTGGGCGCCCGGGGTGTCCGCACAATGGAAAATCATGCCCATTGGCGACTCGATCACCAAAGGCACCGGCAGCACCAGCCAGGCGGGATTCCGTCCTTACCTCTATGACAAGCTGAACGGCGTCAATTTCACCTTTGTCGGACCGGATGGGGCCTCCCCCTACAACGGCCACTTTACCGCCGGCGCCAAGATCGAGGAGTTCTACAGCGGCGGCTTCGGTACCGGCACCCGGGATATCGCCAGTTCGATGAACACCTACCAGCCTGATATTATTCTCATCCACCTCGGCACCAACAACATGAACAACGATGCCGCCGCCCCCTACTCGGAGAACTCAGGCATCACCCTGCAGCAGACCTCCGCCGGCAAGCTGGCGGAACTGCTCGCCTACGCCTCGCAGTGGGGCAACGGCACCCGGGGGGATTTCCTCAAGCGCATCCTGGTCTGCAAGATCATTCCGCGTCTGGTCAACGGCTCGCTCGACGCCAAGGTGGCCGAATACAACGCCGAGGTCGAGCGCATGTTCTTCGAGAATGCGCCGGGCCTGCTCGTCAGCAAGATCACCATCGTCGACATGAACAGCACCGTCCTGATCTCCGACCTTGGCGATCCCCTCCACCCCACCGACGCCGGCTACAACAAGATGGCCACGGAATACAACCGGGTCCTGCGCGGTGTCATCGCCGGTGACGCCTCAGCGCCCTCGGCCAATTCCTGGCTCGGCGCCGACCCGCTCGACGGCAATACCGCAGGACTAACCTGGCAGTCCGTCGGCGACGACGGCAACAATGGCCAGGCCAACCTCTATGAAATGCGTTACGCCACCTTCCAGCTCTCCACCGCCAATTTCAACCAGGGCATCCTCGTCTCCCTGCCGAAACCGAAAACCTCCGGCAATATCGAATCGGCCAGCGTCTCGGGCCTGGTACCTGGTATCAGTTACTTTTTCGGCATCCGCACCTATGACGAGATGAACAACCGCGGGCCCCTCTCCTTCTCACCCCCGGTGGATATGGCCGATACCGCCAGCACCGAATATTGCGACGACTTTACCGATCCGCTCGCCGCCAACTGGGCCCTCCACCCCGCCTACCGCATCGATGTCACGCGCGGCGAACTCGTCAACAGCAGCACCATCGCCGAATGGCATTATCTCGCCACCTACAAGGCCGCGCGCTATACCAGCGGCGTGCGCGGCGTCCGCGCCGCCTTGACATGGTCCGATATTGCCGATGCCAACGGGATCAACGCCAGCGGCATTGCGATGATGCTGAATGCGCCCACCTACCAGGCGAGCGGCTATCTCGTCCGTGTCCGTAACCGCACGGTCTATCTGACCGAGATCCTCAGCGGCATCGTCGCCGGCACCAATATTGCCTCCGCCGCCTTTCCCACGGCGGCCGCCGATCCCAAACCGGGAGACGTCCTTGAGGTCAAATACAATCCCAGCACGAGCACCGGCCATGCTTTTGATGTCTATCTGAACAACGTCTATTTGAATGAGGTTTACGATAAAACCAAGCGCCAGGGCAACAGCGCCCAGCTCTATTCGGGCATCATCCTCTATGGCGGCATGAACAATACCATCGACAAGTATTGTCTCGAAGTTCCGCCGCTTGAAGCGGATTCCATGTACATCGCCGCCGGCGACAACAAGCACGGCACCGTCACCCAGCGCCTCGCCGAGCCCCTGGCCGTCCGCGTGGTCGACGCCAACAAGGTGCCGGTCAGCGATGTCCAGGTCCAGTTCAGTGTCGTCTCCGGCCAGGCCACGCTCAGCACCGACTCGCTGGATGTCAATTTCAATGGTAACATCTGGGTCGAGGCGGAATCCGGCGACTTGCGCGCCCCGTACGTCAGCGGCAGCAGCGCCGATGCCTCGGGCAATGAGTACATCTATGTCCCCTATGCAGCCGGGAACAGCAATACCGGCCTGGCCGTCTATCAGATCTACATTCCCAAGGCCGGCAGCTATCGCCTCTATCTGCGCGGCTATGGTCCCGATGCCAACCAGAATTCATGCTACTACAGCTTCGGGAGTGACACGGTTCAGATCAACTATTCCAATTACAAGACCTGGGAGTGGGTTCCGGCCGCAAAATCGGTGGCCCTCTCCAAGGGTTTCGTACAGCTGACCATAAAAAACCGCGAAGCCGGCTTGCTCGTGGACAAGCTGCTCCTGACCAGCAACGCCAGTTACGTGCCCGCGGGTACCGGCTTGACGACCCAGCGCTTTTCCAATATCACCGACGCTTCGGGCTCGGCCTACAGCTTTGTCTCGTTCAGCTCGACCGCCGGCCAGGTGGTGATCAAGGCCTCCGCTCCGGCCGTTCCCAACAATTCGGAGATTGAATTTACCCTGTACGCCGATGCCCTCAATCCCCTGGCGCTGCAATACGCCTCAGAGACCGTCCTGACTGGAGCCGCCGGACAAACCCTGAGCAAGGCCTTTGCGGTGTTGCTCAAGGATCAATTCAACAACTTTTGCGTCGGCGTGCCGGTTCTCTTCAGCAGGGCCGCGGGCAACGGCAACTTTTCGCGCCAGGACAGCATCCTGGTCTCCTCCAACAGCGCCGGCGTCGCCAGCGCCTACTTTACCCTCGGCTACACCGGGGCCACCAATCACATCAGCGCGTCGCTGCCCGATCTGCCGGGGCTGACGCCGCTCACCTTCCAGGCGGTGGCCGGAGAAGGCATCCCGGTCTCCATCAGCGCCCTTTCCGGCGATGCCCAGGTGGACACGGTGCAGCAGACTCTGGCTCGGCCCCTGGTGGTGCAGGTGCTCGATGAGAAGAGCCAGCCGGTGCTCCATTATCCGGTCAAGTACGAGGTCATCCGCAACAACGGCCGCCTCAATCACAGTGCCACCACGATGATCGATTCAACCGACAGCGACGGCAAGGCTAGTGTCACCTGGACCCTGGGCGATACCGCGGGGACGAACAACAACGTCGTCCGCGTCAATGTGCCGCTCACCGGGGCCCCGCTCTATTTCACCGCCTCCGCGCAGCCTGAGGCTCCGACCGTCATGTCCATCGTTTCCGGCGACAACCAGACCGGCTATGCCGGCGAGGATCTTGCGGCGCCGCTGGTGGTGAAGGTGAGCGATCGTCTGGGGAACGGCCGCGAGGGCCAAAAGATCACCTTTTCGGTCGTAACCGGGAGCGGCACCTTTACCGGCACGGCCACGGCAACAGATACCACCGATGCGCAGGGTCACGCCTCGGCCATGTTTCATGCCTCCTCCAGGACCGGATTGCACCAGATCAAGGCCGAAGCCGAGGCCCGGCTGGGTATCGGCGCGCAGATCTTTTCCGGCATCACGATCCTGCCACCGCGGGCAACCAACCTGAGCGTCGTTTCGGGGAACGGCCAGGAGGGGCTTATTCTCACCACCCTGGCGCAGCCGTTCAAGGTCAAGGTGACCAATCCCTTCGGGGCCGCTGTGCCTAATGTCAAGATCCGTTTCAAGGTCATCCAGGGCGGGGGTGCGTTCGGCGGCCAGGATTCTGTCGAGGTCCTGAGCGGTGCCGGCGGCGAAGCCGAAGCCACTCTCACGCTCGGGACCCTTGCGGGCCCGGAACGGCAGGTTGTGCGCGTGGTTTTGCCGGGCTATGGGGTGACGCCGCTGGATTTTGCTGCCACGGCGCTGCCCGGGGCGGCCGATACCATCGAGCCGGTATCGGACATCTCCTTCAGCGAACAGGCGGAGACGACGGTTCCCCTCACCGTGGTCGTCAAGGATGCCTATGGCAATACCCGCTCCGGCCACCTCGTGGCCTTCACTGTGACCGATGCCGGGGATGGCGCCTTTGCCTCCGGCGTGCGTTACCTCGAGATCACGACCAACGGCAGCGGCCAGGCCACCGTGCAGTACCGGATGGGCACCCATTCGGCCATCAGCAATATGATCGCCGTCACCTCGGCCCGGGCCAACAGTTCCATCCAGCTCACCGGCTCGCCGATCCTTTTCACCGGTACCGTTGTCGCCGGCCCGCCGCGGCAGCTGGTCCAGATCACCCCCGCCTCGGGGATGGGCGCCCGGATCAACAGCACCCTGCCGCAGCCGTTGACGGTACAGGTCCGCGACCTGCACGGCAATCCCTCCCCCCAGAGCGTCGTTGTCAATTTCAAGGTCATTTCCGGCGAGGGTAAATTCGGCGATGTGACCGAGCTGGATCAGAACAGCGATGCCGAAGGCCGTGCCTCGGCCTGGCTGCGCGTCGGCACCACCGCCGGCGTCAATACCATCGTCGTCCGCGTCACCGTGAGCGGCCATGTCGAAATCCTGCCCGTCGACTTTACCGCCTCGACCCTGGCCGGCGATGCCGATCAGCTCTCCTACGGCGGCGAGAAGAACTGGAGCGGCCGGGTCCAGGCCAATTATACCGCCTACGCGGTTGTTCAGGACGTCGCGGGCAATCTGATCGAAGGCCATCCCGTCCTTTTCCGGGTGACCCGGGGTAGCGGCCAGGTCAGCAGCGCCGCGGCAACCTCGCCGCGTGACTCCATGACCATCTATACCAACAACCGCGGCATCGCGGCCGCCTTCTGGACGGTCGGCAGCAAACCCGACTCCAACCGTCTCACCGCAACGGCGGAGCTGCAGCACAGCCCGCTGCGCGGATCGCCGCTGACCTTCACCGCCTTCGCCGCAGCCCAGGATCCGGTGACGCTGCTGCGCGTCTCCGCGGCGAATGATACCGGAGTGGTGCATCAGCCGCTGCCACGGCCGATCAAGATCAAGGTCGTCGACCGCCTCGGCAATCCCGTCCCCGGTCAGCCGGTCCTCTTCACCGCCAAATACCCCACGGGCATCGGGCAGCAGGGCAAGCTCTTCGTCACCAGCCTGGCCGACAGCGCACTGAGCCAGACGGTGAACACCGATGCCAACGGTTTCGCCGCCGTCTATTACCTGCTCAGTCCACTCCGCGGCTCCAACCATGTGCGCGCGGAGGCCCGGTTCAATAACGCCGCCCTCATCGGCTCGCCGGTGGACATCCTCATCGAAGGCCTCGCCAGCCCGGCCAAGAGCCTGGAGCTGCTCGGCGCCGCCTCCGTCAGCGGCGCCGCCGGAAGCCGCGTCACGATCAAGGTGCGCACGCTCACCAGTGCGGGCCAGCCGGTCGGCGGCCATCCGGTACAGTTCTCCGTCACCGACAGCTACAGCGCCATCGGCGCGGCCGGCGTCAAGTGGCTCACCGTGAGTACCGATGCCGGAACCGGCGAAGCCGCGGTCAGCTGGATCCTCGGCGGCAAGGCCGGCGCCCAGATCAACAAGTTAAAGATCGACGCCGGCGGCCTGAGCAACTCCCCCCTCACCGTCCAGGCTACGGTCGAGCCGGGCACGCCCTGGGCCCCGGCCTGCACCATGACCGCGACCGACTCGGTGACCGCCGACAATCTCAGCACCAGCCGCCTCACTGTCACCCTGAAGGACAGCTTTGCCAATCCCGTGGCGGGCAAAACGGTTCTCTTCGCCTCATCGGATCTGGGACTTACCTTTGAGCAGCCAGGCCAGCTCAGCAATGCCCTCGGCCAGGTCACCGGGACGGTCCACTCGAACCGCTCCGGACGCAAAACACTGCTTGCCAAGCTGGGGGAGAGCGGGCTTACCGTCGCTACCGCCCAGGTGACCTTCCTGGCGGGCCTGCCCAAACAGATGGCGGCCTTCAGCAGCAGCACGATCACCGTCAATGCCGGCACGCTGGCGCGCGACTCGCTTGCGGTGGTGGTGACCGATGCCCTGCAGAATCCGGTCGCCCGTGTGCCGGTGACCTTCACCATGACCTCCGGCAGCGGCTATCTGCTCGATTCGCATCTCGCCACTTTCAGTATGCTCACAAACGCCGCCGGTATCGCCAGCGCCCATCTGGTGGTGGGTCAAAAGGCGGGCGAGGCCACCGTCGTCCAGGCCAGTAGCAGCCATGCCCAGCTGACGAATGCCCGCGTCAATTTCGTCATCACTGTGGTCAATGGCATCCCGGCTCTGGTGCAGAAATTCGCCGGTGACAGCCAGTCCGGCAAGGTGGGAAGCGAACTGCCCGCATCCCTGCAGGTGCGGGTGATCGACAGCAAGAACGATCCCGTCGCCAATGTCGCCATCCGCTTCACCCCGCAGGACAGCGGCGCGGCGATCACCTCGCTCAATCCAGTGCAGACCGATTACCAGGGGCTGGCCGGGGCCCGATACCAACTCGGCTACCGCGCCGGCGAGCCACCGCAGATCATCCGCGCCCAGATCGCCGGCACGGCATTCTCGGCCAGCTTCATCGCCTATGCCAGCGGCGAGGGGGCGAAAAAGATCGAGGTGGCCGCCGGGAATAATCAGGAGGGCGTCGCCGGCAAGGCCGTACCCCAACCGCTGCAGGTGCGCGTCACCGATTCCTATGCCAACGGCGTCGCCAATATCCTGGTGCAGTTCCGACGCGCCGATCCCTCCGGCGGCGGCCAGACCCTGGTCGACTCGCTGCGGACCAATCTCAACGGCATCGCCCAAATCCAGCCCGTGCTGCCGACGCTGGCCGGCGAGTACGTCTACATCGCCACGGCCCCGATCCTGGCCGCCCAATCCGCCGCCTTTTATATCACGACCGGCCCGGACGCCGCCTACCGCCTCGATAAATACTCCGGCGATTACCAGTCGATGACCGCCGGCCGCGAGCTCAACTATCCGGTGATCGTCCGGGTTTCGGATCAGTACAATAATCGCGTCCCGGGCACTACCGTGCAGTTCATGACCAACGCGAGCAGCGGCCAGGTGGTCACCAACGCCATCGCCAGTGATGCCAACGGCCTGGCAGCCTGCCGCTGGATCCTGGCAGCCAAACCCAAGACCGACACCCTCAGGGCCTTCCGGCTCGGGCTGCACAACAGTCCCCTGCAATTCACCGCGCTGGGCGTGCTCAACAGCTTCCCCCAGTTCGTCAACCTGCCGGACCAGCCACTGCGCATCGAGTACAACAAGTCCTTCACCCTGCCCATCCAGGCCGAGGATCGGGATGGTGATGTGCTGCACTACAGCGCCCAGCTCTCGCCTGGTGTCGCCAATGCCAGCCTGGACACCACCGCCGGCGCTCTGTTCGCCTGGAAGCCGACGGTACGGCAGAAGGGCCAGTATCAGCTCACCCTGCGGGTCCATGACGGGCGCGGCGGTTTTGATGTCGATTCACTGCTGGTGACCGTTCTCGGGGATTCCGCCCCGGTCTTCACTTCCTTTTATCCGCTCGAACGGCTGCTGTCGCCCTCCGGCTCGACCAGCCAGCTCTTCACCTGTGCGGCGATCGATTACGACAACGATCCCATCGCCTTCACCTGGTATGTCGATGGCGAGGCCGTCGCCACCGGGCCGCGAATCGAGATTTCCGTCGCCCGTTTCGGCAAAGGCCCGCATGAGGTATGGGTCCTCGCCTCGGACGGCTTCAAGACCGTCGATTCCGGAAAATGGCGGATCACCTTCACCGCGGTGGAATTGAGCGCTTTCACCGCGGCGGCCGAGCCCTATTCCGGGATTGTCGTGCGCTGGACCACCACACGTGAGAGCGACAATCTCGGATTCGATGTGCTGCGCAGCACCAGCGCGCAGGGCGTCTACCAAAAAGTCACGGCCCGGCTGCTGCCAGGACGGGAGGATGGCTGTTACGTCTTCTGCGACAGCAGCGCAGCCACGGGGACACGCTATTTTTACAAGCTCGAGGATCTCAGCCGCAGCGGCGCGCGCATGCAACACGGGCCGGTGGAGGTTATGCTCGAGCTGCCGGACCGCTATGGTCTGGAACAGAACTATCCCAATCCCTTCAATCCGGCGACGGCGATTCGCTTCCAGCTACCGCGGGCGGACCGGGTGCAGCTGGTGGTGTGCAACACCCTGGGGCAGCAGGTCCGGGTTCTGGTGGACGGCAAGCTGGAAGCCGGATATCATGCCGTCCGCTGGGATGGAACCGGCGATCAGGGCGAAAAAGTCGCCTCCGGAGTCTATTATTACCGTCTGGTCACCCCCGCGTATCAGGCCGGCAAAAAGATGGTCCTGGTGAAGTAACCGCATGGCGGCGCCGGCTCAGCCGAGTCGGCGCCGGCCAAAACATCTCGTTCCCACCGGCCAAAACATCTCGTTCCCACCGGCCAAA